>CACYPF010000001.1 GCA_902776195.1 uncultured Prevotellaceae bacterium
ACTCCGCTGAATGAACTTTTTGACAAACCAATTATTAATCAAAATCCGGAAGATGACCGCCAACTTTCGCTTTGGTGAAATTTAACCGGACAGTAGTGATTTAATAACATAAAATGTTTTCACTAGAAGTGGATCATTGAGTCCCCAGCTTTCCAAAAAACCTGTCCAGGTGATTTCTTATCGCATTAACATAAATTCTATTCCCAAATCATAATGATTTCTCTTAATGGCTTTATACAAATCTTCGCATACAATAACATCATTAATTGCTGGCTGAGAGTTAAAAATAATTAGATTTTTTGTCTTATTATTGTCTAATCGCACCCTCAGAATAACATCTGTATCCTTTGCATAAATAGTTTTTGCTTTGTCAATGACATCAAAAATCTTCCTAAAATGTAAAATATAATAAATACGATCTCCATATTCCTTGCTAATCACCTTTACAGGAAGATACTCAATCTCATTATTATCGCCAGTAAAAGATTCTATTAATTTTTTAAATTCTTCACTAATAATATTAGCACCTCCTGTGCATGCATGAAAATGACAATATACGCCATCTCTCAATTCTAACACAAGTGATTGCCAGTTTTTTACTTCTTGCCCATCTCTTGCAATAGGGTATGGTACACTTGAAGGAGCATACAATACCCCTCCGAGTGTGTCATTGCCATCAATGATTAACTTATAATATTTCATCGTTATGATATAAAATGTTTACGGGAAATTTGGGGACTCAATGATCCACTTCTCCTAAGGATAGGTGAGCTCCTTTTGTATATTTGGAAACAATTTTTTTCATGTTATATTAATTAATACTGTGCAAAGGTACTTCTTTTATTTCATAGGACAAAATATTTCACTAGAAAATGGATCATTCAGTCATCGACGAAGTCGCTTGCCAGAGCAAGTCCCCAGCTTTCTTTTGGAATAGATGTTGTAAAGGTACAAAAACTTTGCGACATAACAAAGCCCTGGCTTGAGAAAGTCGGGGCTTTGTGCAAAAAAAGAGGATGTGCCTATTTTGACACACCCTCTTTCTGCTTTAAGACTTATCTTCCCTCAGTCATAGCTTACATCGAGAATACTTTCTTTCCCTCGAAATAGGTGGCAGCAGGCTTGGTGGCATGAATCTGGTTGACCGGACAGGTCAGCACGTCCTGGTTCAGGAGAAGGAAGTCGGCATACTTGCCGGTGCTGATGCTTCCTCGCTCATCCTCGATGAACATCTGCTTGGCGCAGTTGATGGTTAAGGCGGTAAGGACCTCCTCGCGGCTGACGAGTTCTTCAGTCCACAAGGGTGTGCCGTTCTCCGACCAGAGTACACCAGTCACTGCTATCTCCATGATGCCGAACGGGTCGTCGGGACTGCCGCTCAGAGCAGGATAGTCGGAGTGGATGGTTGCTGGAATACCATAGTCGAAGTACGACTTGAAAGGATAAGCCTTGTCCTCATACCCGACAGGGGTCATGCCATGCTCCCGAATATATTCAACCGCTCCTGCGGGGAAATGATGCCATGTCACACCAGAAGTGACATAGATGTTATGCTGTGCCATTCGCAGATAATCCTCCGTATTGACGTTGCGAACGTGAACGAGTGTGTTGCGCATCTCGTCCTGCCCACCGTTGACGAATGCGTTGACCACCTGACTGACACCCTTGT
The DNA here is from genome assembly GCA_902776195.1 of uncultured Prevotellaceae bacterium. GTDB lineage: Bacteria > Bacteroidota > Bacteroidia > Bacteroidales > Bacteroidaceae > Prevotella. The sequence continues at coordinate 1,670 of CACYPF010000001.1, forward strand.
TTCCCATCACATGTATGTGGATTACCAGACCGTTGGCATTAGCCTTGCGTGTCAGCTCCGTCACTTCCTCTTCCGTCCAATTGGCAATGCCTTGGTGACCGTCGGGATAGAGCGGGTCCACGATGCCAGTACCTGCCTCCACACCACCGTCGAAAAGCAGTTTAATCCATCTCGGTATGACGCGTGTGGTTTCAAACTTTTTGGCATCAATGGCTCTTGCCAAAGCCTCGTCCATGTCCATCCAGCTCTCAATCTCGTAGGGCAGACCCAACACGAAGTGCAGCTTGCCTGCCTTGTCAAGTTCCTGGGCTGCCTGATAGTAATTGGTGTTGACGAAATAGTTACCCCAACCCTCACAGTACATCGTATATCCCACAGAATGCATGTACTGCTCGATTTCAGCCAGGTTGGCAGTAGCCTTGCCAAGGGTATACAGGTTATCGTTGTCGAGGAATGAGCGCACGGTAAGTCTGTGCCTGCTCTTTCAGCAAACCAGTAGGCATTCCGTCAGCATCTGTCACTATCTCACCGCCACGCAGCGTTGTCCTGCCAGCCGTTCCGTCCTCTTTGATAATACCTGCCTTTTTCAGCAGAATAGTGTTGGCAAGTGCCTTGTGGCACTCCTCGTCGAGTAGGTATATGGGTATGTCGCTACAGATGGCATCCAAGTCGAGACGGGTCGGCATGTTTGCCTCGAGGCTCTGCAGGCGCCACCCCTGAGCGAAGATAGACGTGGCACCTTCTGCCCTTGCTTTCTTGACCGCAGCGGGCACGATTTCCTTAAGAAGTTTCTCAGAGTCATCTTGCAGTCCGATCAAGGTGCCGATACTCTTGAGGGCATAGCCTAACATGTAATGGGAGTGACCGTTGCCACAGCCGGGCATCACGAGTCCCTTGTCGGTGTAGTCCACCACTTCGGTCTTGCCTGCTTCAACGTAGACCTCAGCTCCCTTCTTGTCGCCTACATAGACATACTTGCCATCTTTTACGGCAAACGCCTCAACAATCTTTCCACTTTCCGAAGTGAAAATCTTACCATAAACCACGAGGTCTGCACTGGTATTCACAACTGGGATGTCTTCCTTTGCCGAATTGTCACTGCTCGAACAGCCGGCTAACATACCTGCAGCCGTAATGGAACACGAGACAGCGATGCTCGACAGCAGTTTCTTCGCAGGACTCTTTCGAATTGTCTGTTTCATTGTTTCTTTTGTTTTAGTTTAAATATGAAATTAAGGATTTAAGTATTCTGCTGGCAAATTTAGCACTTTCCCCCCAAAAAAGAATCACGGTTCATGTTGCGAACCGTGATTCTTGCGGATTTTTCCACTATTATTGCTGTTTTTTCTATTCCCTGTCCCTTATGACACTTCGCTCTCGGTCTTCATCCAGGCGGTCACCGTCTGTCCCATCTGTTGCTTGAAGGGAATCACTATTCGTCCTGATAGGCTTCCTCCCCTATCTGCTCACGGGCACCGATGGTGAGTTTGCGGAGGTCGTAGAAGGAGCCGTTATAGATATTGAAGTCGACGGTACCCTTGATGCCGGCGAGTCGCCCGTTATCGGTATGCTGCCAGAACTTCCAAGGTCCCTGGTACTCCACCTGCTCCACATAATAATGTGCTATCCAATACGGATAACTGTCAAATACTGAGTCGTTTAAGTATTTGAGCTTAAACTTGTAATAAGTATAGATGATAGGCTTGATATGATAATGTTTCTCTACGATTTCAAGCCACTGCAACACGCTCTCCTTGAACTCCTCGTCGGTCTGGTTTTTAGGTTTATGCTCCACGTCGAGGACAGGGGGCAGGTCACCATTCTCCAGTCTCACATTCTTGATGAAATACTCCGCCTGCGCCTTCGCAGGAGAGTGGACGCTATAGAAATGGTAGGCACCACGGGTGAAGCCATATTCACGCGCCTGATAGAAGTTATCGTGAAAATTCTCGTCGATAATACTGGCACCCTCTGTCGCCTTGATATACACAAAGCGCACAGGATACTTGTCTATCTGTCCGTTGTCCTTCAGTTCCGCCCAGTCAATCTTCCCCTGATGGTGACTGATGTCGATACCATGAATCTCGTACCCTTCCGGATAACTGGCATCCCCATAGAGCGCACGCCAACGGAAACCGAAGGGTCCGACAAAGATATAATAGAAGAAGAAGACGTAGAGACCAACTACTAAACCGCCGCCGAGCCACCATGCCCACCCGGGCATGTGCTGGAGCAGACGCACGAAGAGTCCTGGCCGCTTATGGCGGACAGGACTCGTGATACGTCGCTTAGTCGTCGACTTATGTTGCGGTTTACGCTTTGTCGGCATATACTGTATTAAGCCTTCTCAAGAGCCAGTGTCTTCGTAGGCTGGTCGCAGACCTCTGTGGGTCCCCAATACTGGATAGGACCGGGATATACGTAGCAGGTATCCTTAGCCCACTGGTCACGATGAGCGGCAAAAGTCTTGAAGGGAGCACCGTCCAGCTCCACGAGAGCCTTACGGATAACAGGTTTCATCTCACCGTTACGACGCTCCATGTTCATCATCATGGTGATGGGCACACCACCAGCCACCCACTGGTCAGCAGGAGCAGTAGTGTTCTTCACGATTGCCATGTAACCAGTCTTGCCGTTGGCTATCAGCTGGGCTGCGGAGGTACCGAGGGCATAGCAATAGTCAGCGTCGAAGTTAGAAGGAGCGGCGCAGCGTCCCTCATAACCGAAGAAGTGATGGAGGGCGGAGAACTTACCAGAGTACTTACCAGCCTTTTTCATACGCTCCAGCTTCTGAGCCACCATGGTAGACAGCAGCTTCTCGGTCTCGATCAGTGACACCTGTACGTTTCCGTGCGGGTCACGGTCAAGGGCGAGCTGACGAGCCACACCAACAGGCAGGCTGTTGAAGACAGCGAGGTTCTCCTCTGTGAGATGACTCTTAGCGAAGTCCACCTGCTCGTCACGGCTGATATCCTTAGCCTCCGGCATGGCAAGCACGTCGTTCAGCTGAGCAATCAGTTTCTTGATAGCAGGGATGAACTCGATGAGTCCCTCAGGGATGATGATGGTACCGAAGTTATTACCCTCAGCGGCACGTGTGGCAACAGCATTGGCGATATAGGTAACGATATCGTCCAGGCTCTGCTCCTTAGCCTCCACCTCCTCGCTGACGAGACAGATGTTCGGCTGAGTCTGCAAAGCACACTCCAAAGCGATATGGGAGGCAGAGCGACCCATCACCTTGATGAAGTGCCAGTACTTACGTGCAGAGTTACAGTCACGCTCGATATTACCAATCAGCTCAGAGTAGGTCTTACAAGCGGTATCGAAACCGAAAGAAGTCTCAATCTGGGCATTCTTCAAGTCACCATCGATGGTCTTAGGACAACCGATGACCTGTACGCCATAGTTCTTAGCGGCATAGTACTCAGCGAGTACGCAGGCATTGGTGTTAGAGTCGTCACCACCGATAATCACGATAGCCTTGATGTCGAGCTCACGGATAATCTCCAGACCCTTCTCAAACTGGTCTACCTTCTCCAGCTTCGTACGACCAGAGCCGATCATATCGAAACCACCTGTGTTACGGTACTCGTCGATAATCTCCTTGGTCAGCTCCATGTAGTTATGGTCTACCAGACCGCCAGGACCCAGGATGAAACCGAACAGGCGGTTCTCTGGGTTCAGTTTCTTAATCTGGTCGAACAGACCCGTGATCACGTTATGACCACCAGGAGCCTGACCACCAGAGAGGATGATACCCACGTTCATCTTCTTGGTATTAGCCTCATCGGCAGGAACGAACTCCACGATAGGCATACCGTAAGTGTTGGGGAACAACTTCTTGATCTCCTCCTGATCACCCACACTCTGGGTCGGCTGACCCTCCTTGATTTTCACTGCGCCTTGAAGAGCCTTTGGCAATTTAGGCTGATAGGCTGCTCTTGCCTTCTGCAATGCACTCTTTTCCATAGAATCTATTAATTATTAAATTGTTTATTTTCCAATTGGCTGACAAAATTAATCATTTTCTGAAAGAAATAAGAAAGAATAAGAGGTATTTTCTCCTTTTTAATATTTTTTTGTGATGAAAGCTTGGTAAGTAGAAATATTTTCCGTATCTTTGGAGTGCAAAACAAAATAAGTAATAATAGGAGGAGACAATTTATGGCAAACAGACGAAATCTGAAGAAACAAATCAACCTAATCTGTGAGGAACTCTTTGTAGACTTCGTAGCAGCATCGTTGTATGGTAACGCCCCTAATCGCTTTGAGACGGAAACCATCTTACACTCTATCGCTAAATTACAGAAAAACTACATCAGCCGTATCTCACACCAAGAGCCGGGAATGCCGGCGAAAGTGTATTTCAAAGACCTCAAGGAGAAATTCAGCAAGGAGGTCTGCGAGATTGTTGACCTTATTAATTTTTTGTAGGAGTATGTGGAAATCATTTTGTAATTGGCTACTTTACAAACGTATGGGGTGGACCACCGAGGTAACGGAGGCTCACCCCGACAAGTATATTATCTGTCTGGCTCCCCACACCAGCAACTGGGACTTCCTGATCGGACAGCTCTATAGTGGTGCGGAGGGTATTGAGAGTAACTTTCTGATGAAGAAAGAGTGGTTCTTCTGGCCCCTCGGTCCTATCTTCAGGAAGCTTGGCGGCATCCCTGTTTGGCGGTCGAAGAAGACGAGTATGACCGATAATATGGCGGAGGCGGCACGACAGGCAAAGACCTTCCATCTCTGTATCACACCGGAGGGCACCCGTTCCCCTAATCCCGACTGGAAGAAGGGTTTTTATTATATCGCCCTGAAGGCGGGGATGCCTATCCTGCTCTATGGTGTCGACTATGAGCGAAAACATATCGAATGTACAAAAACAATTATACCCAACGGTGACATCGACCAACAGATGCGAGAGATTAAACTATACTTCAGCAAGTTCAAGGGCAAGAAACCTGAGAACTTCACGATTGGAAACAACTGATGAGAAAAACAATATTTGTTTTATGGATGACCGCAGTACTCTGCGGTGGACAGACTTGGGCACAAAACTCGAACAATGGTGCCATCAAGGACAAACTGGAGAATTACTTCAAGAACTACAAGCCACAGGGAGCCCAGTTCTCAAGAACTGCCCATGTCTCTGATTTGGAGATCGACGATGAGAACAAGACACTCACCGTCAAGGCGAATGACGCCTTTGCGGAACAGAGCTTTACCCCACAGGTGGTGGAGGATATCTACACGAAGATAAAGGAGGTGCTGCCGTCACCTTATGACGACTATTTCCTACAGGTGAAGACCCACAATTACGAGATACAGGAACTCATTCCCAACCGCCTGAAGAAACACAAGGACAAGACCCGTATGTGGGGAACCGACTACCAAGGGGAACCATGGGTCAAGAACATGGATATTCCTCATGATATCACGGAGGGACTGCAGGGCAGACACCTCTCCCTGTGGGCAAGTCACGGCCGCTATTACGACGTGAAGAACGGGATATGGAAATGGCAGCGTCCGAAACTCTTCGGTACGACGGAAGACCTCTTCACACAGACCATCGTAGTCCCCTACCTCATCCCCATGCTGGAGAATGCGGGTGCCATCGTCTTCACTCCCCGTGAGCGTGCCTGGCAGAAAGAGGAGGTCATCGTGGACAACGACGGCAGCAAACGCAACTATATCGAGGCGACCTCCCATGGGAAATGGAAGGATGCCCCCCTGGCTGGTTTCGCCTATCATGACACGGCATACGTCGACAACGAGAATCCTTTCGAGGCTGGTACGGCACGTATGGTGAAAACCACCAACAGCAAGAGCCGTTACTCACTGGCAAGTTACCAGCCTGACTTCCCCAAGTCGGGACGCTATGCCGTCTACGTGAGTTACCAGACCGTGGACAACAGCATCGACAATGCGGAATATACGGTATGGCACAAGGGTGAGCGCACCGTCTTCCATGTCAACCAGCGGATGGGTGGCGGCACCTGGGTGTACCTCGGCACCTTCGAGTTTGACAAGGGGTATAGTGAGTTCAACCGTGTGACACTGACGAACCAGAGCAACCAGAGTGGTGTGGTGACGACGGATGCCGTCCGTTTCGGTGGTGGTATGGGTAATATCAGACGCGGCGAGACTGTCAGCGGACTGCCCCGTGCCATAGAGGGTGCCCGCTATTATGCACAATGGGCTGGTATGCCCTACTCCGTCTATAGCGGCAGAATGGGTACTGACGACTATGCCGACGACATCAACGTTCGCTCTAACATGACCAACTACCTGGCTGGCGGCTCTCCCTTCGTTCCCGACACCACTGGACTGCGTGTTCCTATCGAGTTGTCGCTCGCCGTACATAGTGACGCAGGTATCGCCAAAGAAGAGAATGGAATAATTGGTACCTTGTCGATCTTCACCTCCAACTTCAACGAAGGAAAACTCAACGCGGGGATCTCCCGTCTTGCCTCCCGTGACTTTGCGGATGCGCTGTTGACAAATATCAGCACAGGGTTACAATACCAATACGGACGCTGGAACCGTCGTGAGCTTTATGACCGCAACTATTCCGAGACCAGACTGCCTGCCGTGCCAAGTGCTATCCTGGAGACATTGTCGCATCAGAACTTCAATGATATGCGCTACGGACATGACCCTCACTTCAAGTTTACCCTGGCACGTATCATCTACAAAACCATCCTCCGTTATGTCAACGAGCAACATAACCGCTCATGTGTCGTAGCACCCTTGGCTCCCGAGAATTTCTATATCGAGCTTTCCAAGAACAAGGCACGACTGCATTGGGAGGAGGTGACAGACCTGCAAGAGCCGTCTGCCGAGGCAACAGGGTATATCGTCTACACCTCACAGGGTGGTGCTGATTTCGACAATGGCACTTATGTCAAGGGCAAGAGTCATGAACTGGAACTGGAACCTGACATGCTCTACCACTTCAAAGTGGTTGCCGTCAACAAGGGCGGACGAAGTTTTCCCTCTGAGACCCTCTCCGCCTATTATCATCCCGGTGCGAAGAAGACGGTGATGATCGTCAACAACTTCCACCGCTTGTCGTCTCCTGCTATCCGTACCATTGGTGACGAAAAGGAGTTTGACATAAACGACGACCCGGGTATCACTTATGGCACGACGGCTGGATGGGCTGGTCTGTCGTTTGTCGCCGGCAACGAGTTCAACTATGTCACCACCCATGCCAAGGCGATTGCCTCTGCTCAGGAGTATAATATCGTCAGTGCGTCCGACAAGGTGATCGAGGATGGCAAGGTGAAACTGAAGAACTATCCGCTGGTTGACCTCGTGTTAGGACTGGAACGCAACGACGGACATAGTCTGGTGTACTATAAGACGTTCACAAAGAGCATGCGCAAGACACTCACAGACTACACCCGTCGTGGAGGTGCTCTGCTGGTGAGCGGTGCCTATATCGGTACGGACATCATGGGAACGGAAGAGGAGCGTTTTGTCAGTGAGATACTCAAATGTACCTATGGCGGACAATACCGTTCGGAGAATAACCTGGTGAACGGACTGGGAACCGTCATACCTTATTATAATATGCTCAACGAGGAGCACTACGCTGCCACCTCGGCAGACATTCTCCGTCCTGCGGCTCCTGCCTTCACCGTCATGCAATATGCGGACGGACAGGATGCCGCCGTCGCCTATAAGGGAAAGGACTACCGCTCGTTCACCATGGGATTCCCCTTCGAGTGCATCATGGATGAGCAGAAGCAAGGCTCTATCATGCGTGGAATATTAAATTTCTTACTTAAATAATAACTAAAAACCTATTGATTATGTACAAGATTCTAACAAATTCAAGTGGTACAAGAAACATGGAAATCAGTGACCAACACTTAGAGACTATCGAGAAGTATCAACTCTTCCGTGACTTGATTGACTCCAACGGCTATGTGGATGAGCAGGTACTCGACAAACTGAAACTGAACATCCGCTCCATGCTGGAGTCTGACGCAGGGAAGGACAAGAACCTGCTGGACCTCTGCCTGGATGTCATCTATCACCAGAACATGAAGGCATACGGTCTGCAACAGCTCGTCCTGTTGTTTATCAACTGGAAGAACCGTGGCAACAACAACCTCGGTATGACGACTCGTGCCTTCCAGGGGACTCCGTTTAATTAAGAGGTGAGAGGTAAGAGGTGAGAGAGAGAGATGGAGTATAAGCTAACAGATTTTCTTCCGACAACGAAGAAGGAACTTGACCTCCGCGGATGGACGGAGGTCGATGTCATTCTGTTTTCCGGCGACGCATACGTTGACCATCCCTCCTTTGGTGCCGCGGTCATCGGACGGGTGCTGGAGGCGGCGGGCTATAAGGTAGCCATCGTGCCGCAGCCCGACTGGCATGGTGACTATCGGGACTTCAAGAAACTGGGTCGCCCCCGTCTGTTCTTCGGTATCTCACCGGGATGTATGGACTCGATGGTCAACAAATATACGGCTAACCGCCGTCTGCGCTCGGAGGATGCTTATAGTCCCGACGGCAGACATGATGCCCGCCCGGAATATCCGACCATCGTATACAGCCGCATCTTACGTGAGCTCTATCCCGATGTACCTATCGTACTCGGAGGCATCGAGGCTTCCCTGCGCCGGCTGACGCATTACGACTACTGGCAGGAAAGACTGCGCCCATGTATCCTGTGTGACGCTCCTGCCGACCTTATCTCTTATGGCATGGGGGAGAAAACGATTCTTGAGATTGCCCGACGCTTGGACGAGGGACAACCGGTCAGTGCTCTCCATGACATCCCACAGATTGTGTATCTTGCCAACCAACAGGACATTCCCGGTGGCATCAGGGAAGAGGACATCGTACTGCATAGCCATGAGGAGTGTCTGAAGGACAAACGCCTGCAGGCAGAGAACTTCCGACACATCGAGGAACAGTCGAACATGATGCATGCCCAACGACTCATCCAACCCCTCTCAACTCTCAACTCTCAACTTGTCATCGTCAACCCTCCCTATCCGCCGATGACCACAGAGGAGCTGGACGCTTCTTTCGACCTCCCCTATACCCGTCAGCCTCATCCTAAATACAAGGGGAAACGCATTCCCGCCTACGAGATGATCAAGCACAGCGTGAACATCCACCGTGGCTGTTTCGGCGGCTGTGCTTTCTGCACCATCTCCGCCCATCAGGGTAAGTTCATTGCCTGCCGCTCCAAGGAGAGTATCTTGCGGGAAGTCAGGGAGGTGATGAAGATGCCTGACTTCAAAGGTTATCTCTCCGACCTCGGCGGTCCCTCTGCCAATATGTACGGCATGAAAGGACGTAACATCAAGGCGTGCGAGAAATGCAAGCGACCCAGCTGTATCCATCCGCAGATTTGTCCGAACCTGAATACCGACCACAGTTCCCTGCTCGACATCTACCGCTCCGTTGACGCACTGCCCGGCATCAAGAAGAGCTTCATTGGCAGTGGGGTGCGCTACGACCTCATCCTGCATCACAGCAAGGATGAACAGACCAACCGTGCCGCCATGGACTATGCCCGGGAACTCATCACACGGCATGTCAGCGGCAGACTGAAGGTGGCTCCCGAGCATACCAGCGACCGGGTGCTGTGGCTTATGCGCAAGCCGTCCTTCCAACTGTTCTATGACTTCAAGCGCATATTCGACCGTATCAACAAGGAGGAACACCTCAACCAGCAGATCATCCCCTACTTCATCTCCAGCCACCCGGGATGCACGGAGCAGGACATGGCACAGTTGGCGGAGATTACCAAACAACTGAACTTCCACCTCGAACAGGTACAGGACTTCACCCCTACCCCCATGACGGTCTCCACGGAGACATGGTATACAGGGTATGACCCGTATACGCTGGAGAAGGTATGGAGTGCCCATAGCCAGAAAGAGAAACTCGCCCAGCGACAGTATTTCTTCTGGTATAAGGAAACAGACAACAGTCAGCGGTCAGCAGACTACAGACATCAGACTTCAGACACCAGACATCATGACTATCATCGAGCAAAACCTCGTCGCGAAGAACCCGCAAAGAAAAAGCGAGGACGGAATCCTCATCACCCCTGACTTCATCGCCGTCATCGATGGGTCGACCTCAAAGACCGACTATCGCCATAGCATCTTCCGCAGTAACGGGCAACAGGCGATGTGGCTGGTATGCCGCTACCTGCGCCATGCCCCTAAACAGATGACGTGTCATGAGTTCCTGCGTGGTGTCACCGCCTATATCCGCAAGCATTACAGGAAATCACGGATGCAGCGGTTTGCCGAACACCCGGAGGAGCGGCTCACCTGCTCCGCCGTCATCTACAGCCGCTTGCAACGACAGATATGGATGGTCGGTGACTGCCAGTGTCTGTTGGACGGTCAGCTCTTTGAGAATCCCAAACCCGAGGAGGCTGTCTATGCCGCCAAACGTGCCGAAAAGGCAAAACAGTTATTAGCCGGGGGGATGACCGTTGAGGAACTGCGCACCCATGACACGGCGCGTGACTATATCCTCTCCGACATCATCGACAGCATGAAACGGCAGAACGTCACCTACTCTGTCATCGACGGTTTCCCCATTCCCGAACAGCACGTCCCCGTCATCACCCTCGACTTCCAACCCCATGAGATTGTCTTTGCCACCGATGGCTACCCCTTCCTCTGTCCTACCCTCGCGGAGAGTGAGCAGCGGTTGGCGGAGCAACGGCAGAACGACCCGCTGAACATCCACACGTTCCTTGCCAGCAAGGCATTCATGATGGGACAAGACTCCTTTGATGACCGCACCTACATAAGATTTAAAGTATAAAATTTGGCTATCTCCCAATTTTTATTTACCTTTGCACCCGATTTGATGGTCCGGTAGCTCAGCTGGATAGAGCAACAGCCTTCTAAGCTGTGGGTCTCGGGTTCGAATCCCGACCGGATCACAAATAAATAAAAGAGGTATGAACGATGAAAGTTTACTTTCAATCTTCAGACCTCTTTTGTTTATTTGTATGATGGCTTGCGCCAGCATAAGGGATATCCAATCCCGACCGGTGATGGCTTGCGCCAGCATAAGGGATATCCAATCACGACTACCTACAATTTTATGAATATACGCTTACGATATAGCACGTAGCCGATAAGGAAAATAATTGCCACAAACGATAGAGCGTAAGCGAGAGAGCACCATTTCAACGACGTGATAACAGCATGGAGGACGTCATACATCATGGCAGAGACACCACAACTGCCAAACAGGATGGCAAGCAACTCACTGCACACATAAAGGATAAGAGCGTTCATTCCGAATATCTGGAAAGGCTTGTAATAGAGCGGATTACACGAACGCACGTCTACCAGTAACATGATGAGTGCCTGCAAAGAGGAAGCAAGTCCACAGGTGACGAGCATATACGAGGGACTCCATACACATTTGTTCAAGGGAAGTCCGTAGCTCAACAGATATCCTCCCATCAGACACACGGTCCCGACAGCAAACAGTCCTATCATCTTATGCTCGATGGTGGCTGCTGTCTTGATGAGCTGACCACAATAGAAGCCGACGAGCACATGAGCAATGCCTGAGATGGTGCCAAGCAGTCCTTCCGGGTCTACAGGGGTATAATGGTAAAGATGGTCGTCACCAAAAAGAAACCGGTCGGTACGCCCGAGAATATTCACACTGGCATCCTCTGCATATCCGTCACCCACGATTAAAATAATACCATACACACCCAACAGCACCAGGATGGTCGGGATGATGTAACGATGATTCACAAAGAGGGCGAACATGGAGACAAAGAAATAACAGAGTGCGATGCGCTGTAACACGGCAAAGTAACGCAGATGTCCCCAATCAAGCCAGTCGCCATACATCGCCATGGAAAACCAGTTGATGAACAGACCTATCAAGAAAAGCAACACACTACGCCGCACCACTTTATAGAGTATGTGACGGGTAGGTGTAAACTGGCATTTCGAGAGGGACAGATAACAGGAGATTCCCATGATGAACAGGAAGAAAGGGAATACCAAATCGCAGGGTGTCAACCCGTTCCATGCCGAGTGCTCCAGCATCTCGAACGAGTCACCACTCCCATTGTTCACCAAAATCATTCCTGCCACCGTCATACCACGCAGCACGTCCAGCGACAACAGTCTCTTGTTATCTTCCATACAGCAACAAAATATTACAGATAGGTATTATTATCTATTCCCTTGAACATATCAAGGAAACGGAGGGCACGCTGACGGGAACGGTCTGTCTCACCTTGGTAAGGCTCTGGAATGGTCGTGCCATTAAACAATTCTTCCCCCTTGTATTTCTTGGCAGAGAAACGCAACAGACGCTTGCCATCAAACCACATCCGCAACTCGTAAGGCGACAAATCATCTGCCACATCGGGAGTGAGGACGTAAATGAACATCACCTGTCCCTTTGCGTCGTACAGGTACTCCTCATAAAACTCACGGGCTGCAAAATTATACTTCGCAGTGGTGAATCGCAGATAATGCGGTGGGTAAACCTCATCTTCGTCCGCTTCCAACTCATTATAGTACATCCGGATATGTTCGTGATGCGGACCTGTGCCCGGCAAGTTCTGCGACACATTCAGGTCATAGTATACGGGAGGGGACGGTGTTTCCCCTTCTTCATTAGGCATCATCAGGGCAATATCTTGCTGAACGGCTTGATATTCCTTACGGATACTCTCTACAGTGGTCTGTGCACTGGCAGGCAGCGTCCACGCCACACACAACATCAGAGCAATGACGATTTTCAGTTCTTTCTTCATAACGGCTATACTTAATAAAGAGACTCAAGGAAAATCAGCTCGGCTTCGAGCATCGCAAGTTTCGGCATGTCGAAGCCGACTTTTTTTGCCTCTGCAATAGGACGGGTATAGAGATAGGGTATCTCCATGCGGCGACGGTTGTCATAGTCGAGTTTCATAGAGGGACTATAGGGTACCATCGCATCCGTCATTGCCATCATCTTATCTGCGAACTCACTGGTCAACGCTGTCACACCAAGAGCATTGGCAGCTCCAACGACCTCCATCATCTGGTCGTAGATCAACTGGCGGGTAGCGGGGTTCATCAACAACTTGTCGGTGGAGGTGTTCAGGGCGACAGTCATGCCGTTGAAAGGCATGTTCCATACGGCTTTCTTCCATCGTGCCTCCAGATAAGGCACCTCAGCAGCCTCGATACCTGACTCTTGGAAGTCTTTAAGCAATTCATGAAACAATTCATCCTTACAGGAGTAGTTGCCAAGGTTGATAGAACCATAACACTGATGCGACACACGTCCGGGAGACACTTTGCTCGAACAGATAAAGGCGAGACCAGCCACGATCTGCAACTGCGGGAACTCCTTTTGCAGGTCCTCCTCCACTCCGATACCGTTCTGGATGAGCACCACCAAGGTATCCTCTTTCAGGATGGGAGGCAGCATCTCCCTCAATTTATCGTTATTGATGGACTTCAGGCATACCAGCACCACATCTGTCTTCGGCATCTGTCTCGTGTCATTATACGCTTCCACCCCGTCGAGATGGAAACTGCCGTCGCAGGAGTCTATCTGTAATCCATGCTCCCTCACATACTCATAGTCGGAGCGCAGCAGGAATCGCACTGTCCTTCCGGCCTTCATCAATCGTCCGCCATAGTATCCTCCTATGGCACCTGTTCCAATCACCGTATAGTTCATATTTACTTATTTCTTATGCCTCTGCAAAGATAGTGTTTACTTTGTTTTCTTCCATCACCCTACTCTTCCTGCCGATAATAGACGGAACCTTGCTCGTTCTTCAGCGTGCGGGTCTTGGGGTCATATTTGTAGCAATCCTCCTCTGAGTCTACATCTTTCGGTTTCAGACAGATCGTGTTGCCACTGATCCTGTAGGTATATTCCGTAAAATTCAGACTTCCTATCATTCCCCATGTTGCTGTACCGTCGCTCATCAGACAAAAGCGGCTCTCCTGCTTCTCATCATCATAGATGCCAGCCATATTATCGAATGTCAGTTCCGCTCCCTGAGCCTCCTCCCCCTGCTGAATCACCCGGCGGAGATAAGCCTTGTCATCCTCTCCATCCTCGGAAGGACAGAAATCATCAATATACCAGTCATCACGCTCAAAACGAAGGGCGATGGTCGTTTCCTTGTCATTGAAATTATGGATAGTGAGGTCGACGAGTGCCGTGGAATCCGTGACCTGATAGATTTTCTTCACTTTATAACTCCAGTCCTCAGAGAAATCCTGTCCGCATACCCAGTGGTCATAGTCATAAAGGACTTCACCTGTTTTCTCACACACCTCCAACGCCTGCTGCATCAGCGCATAGTAGCGTTGAGAACAGTAAGCACTGTCACGATTGAAGTCGCTTGCGATGTAATCCACCCGGTTTCCCTCAGCGTCAACGGTTGCCTTACCTACGGTCTTATAGATGGTGTCTATGCGCTGAAGGATATACTCCTCCGTATGCTTATTGACACCGTTATCTTCACTCTTCTGCTCCTTCTTCCCACCGCATGCCGTAAGGACGAGCAGTACTCCCAACATTAATAGTTTACAGTTCATAGTCATCACTTTTTGAATAGAATTTTCTCGAAAATTGTTTTATCACGCTACAAAGATACACATTTTTTTCTACCATGCATGACATTTCGCAAAATATGATTAACTTTGCACCATAAAACAATAAATTTTCACAAAAAATATTATGAAGTCATAAATACTAAGTTACTAAGATAAGGAAAAAAGATGAAAAAACTATTGACTCTCTTGGCATTCCTACTGCCCACGCTGGCATTTGCCCAGTGGCGCGTCGGTGCCAACGTTGGTGCAGACATGAATCACTACATCATCGACAAACATTACCAGGTTGACTATCAGTACAAGGACCGCTGGGGGGTAACCCTCGGTGTGATGGGACAGTACGATATCAACAACTGGCTGGGCATTCGTGCCGAACTGGACTGGATCCAGAAGAACTACCGGGTCATTCGCCCGTTGAAGAAATCTGCTGACTACCGGTATGTCAACAACTACCTTCAGTTGCCCGTGATGGCATCGTTCAGCTTCGGCGGACAGAAGGTGCGCGGATTCGTCAACGGAGGTATCTACGGCGGTTACTGGCTGAACAGCAGCCGGGAAGGCAGTGACTATGTCAACTTCACTGACAGGACCTACCAGTTCAGCGAGAAAGTTGATTTCAACAGCGAGCGCGACCAGCGTCTGGACTTCGGTTTCGTCGGTGGCGCCGGTGTGGAGTATCGCTTTGCCAAACACTGGGCTGCCCAGGTGGAGATGCGCTACTACTACAGCACGGTAAGCACGCAGAAGGAATACACGGGTTTCAAAGACCCACGCTACAACTCAACCCTCGCCTTACAGGCAGGAATATGGTATTGTTTTTAAAGAGTTGAAAAATTAAAAAATTGAAGAGTTAAAGATGAAGAACAAAATATTTTTACTGGGAGCAATGCTCCTGACGCTGACCATGACATCGTGCCATAAGGATGCCGACGTGGTGGTGAGCTACGCCGCAGAGGACTATCTGGCGTTCGGTGAAGCCGAGAAAAGCTATGCCGGCAAGTTCCGTGTGTTCTGGAAAGCCATGAACACCACTTATTCGTTGTGGGACTATGAGAAGGAGTGCGGACTGGACTGGGACGAGCACTATGCGAAGATGCTGCCAAAGTTTGAGGCACTTGACGAGCCTGGTGTCAACGTCCCTGACTCAGTGCTCGAGAAACTGATGAAGGAGATGGCAGCCCCCCTGCACGACGGTCACATGGCGATACAGTTCAAGAACCACCAGACCAACAAATACGTGACTGTCTTGCCCAGCACCTTGCGTTACTCCGAACGAGATTATATCGACGAAGCCTATGGCTTCAAACCCTACCTTGCCACATATGCCAGCCAGTTCAGCGAGTGGAAAGAGGTGAACACTACCATTAAAGGTCAGTTCACCTACATGATGACGACCCCGGGTATAGGCTATCAGTGGGCAAAAAACCGCTACCAAACCCTGAGCCAGAAGAGCAACGCCACCGAGGCTGACGCCATGGAGATAGAAGGACTCAAAGCGTTTATCGAGGAAATGACGAAGATTTCCAAGAAAGGAATAACGGATGAGACATTAGCATTATACAATGAGTTGACGGTGCGTTATGACTATCTGGACATCCCGTACCTGGAATCCATTGACCCAGCATTCGACAACGCCGGCATCGACTTGAAGTATTTCCTCACCCAAGACGGTATCGCCTACCTCTATCTGAGCGGTTTCGCCTTGAGCCCTTATCTGCGAGACGAGTACTTTGCCAATACATTCACCAACCCCACCGCCCACACCCAAGCGCTGGCAGCCCGTGTGAAAGAAGTGTGGCAGTCATGGTTCAACAGCATACAGACTCTGCATAAGGCAGGTACGCTGAAGGGCGTCATCATCGACGTGCGAAGCAACCCAGGAGGCTTGACCAATGATGGTAAATACGTCTTGGGAAGTCTGCTGCCCAAGGGTGACCTGCAGTATGGATGGTCACGCATGAAGCGTGGCGTGGGACGTTACGACTACTCCCCCATGTTACCGATGAACATGTTCACGATGGAGGAAGACCACGAGGTGGTGGATGACGTGCCCGTTGCCGTGCTTGCCAACAGTTACTCGGTGAGCATGTCGGAGATGACATCACTGAGCAGCAAGCGTATGGAGAATGCCCGTCTGATAGGCCGCCGCACCTTTGGCGGACTGTGTTCGCTGACCTCTAACGCAGATTTCGAGTCTAACTACACCGGGCATATTGGTGTCAAGGGAAAGACCCCCGTCTACGTCTATCTGCCTGCCATTGCCATCTTCGATATGGACAAGCACGCTCTGGAAGGCATCGGTGTAGAACCCGACATTGAGGTGGGACTTGACACTGAGATGTTTGCACTAAAAGGAATAGATGCCCAGTTGGAACGTGCACTGGAGTATGTCAGAACGGGAAAATAAAAAATGAAGAACTGAAAAATTATGAAACAGAATAAGACACATTATCTGCTGGGAACAGTAGTCCTGCTGAGCGTCCTGCTCTCCAGCTGCGCCAAGGACTACAGTCTGACAGAATTAACAGCTCAGGAGCAGAGTTATAACATACAGGATGACCCGGTAGTCAAGGCACTGAGTGCCATCCCTGGTATCAGCAACATAGAACTGAAATATAATGACACACGCACTGATAGTGCCTACTTTTTCTCTTTCACACAGCCCATCGACCACTATAACCCCTCACTCGGAACGTATCAGCAGCAGGCTGCCCTCCGCTTCAAGGGTTTCGATAACCACATGGTGGTCTATACCCACGGATACGAGATGGAGAGCGATATCTCAAGCATCCGCAATACCGACATGCGGGAACAGCTCAATGGAAACCAACTGAATATTGAGCACCGCTACTTTGGAAATTCACTGCCAGAGAATCAGGAAAGCCTGAGATTTACCTACTTTAACGCCGACCAGCAGGCTCATGATATCCATGCCCTGTGCAGTGCCCTGAAACCACTATTCACAGGCAAATGGGTCAGCACCGGCACCAGCAAGGACGGTATCACCACCGCCTTGCAGGCGTACTATAGTGACCTGTACGGATGGAACGACATTAATGCCTATGTACCTTTCTGCGCACCTTTCCTCACCGGCACTGACAATCAAGACGGCACACACTCACCCGCTGACATTACGCCAGGTACCTACCAGAACAACGTCTGCGGAGCGGGCTACCCGGCAGGCAGCACTGAGGCAATAGGCTTTGAACGGCTGCAGAAGATACCTTATTATATCTGCACCAACAAAGCCGTCCGCGACGCATCCATCAAAGCCTTCTATGCTTCCGAACCGAAGCATTATATGCAAATCATACAGCAATACGAGAGTAAGAGTAGTCACAGCACTGGCAATCTGGAGAAGGACTTGACCGCTTTCGCCTTATACAATTTCTTAGATTTTCTCTTTGTCAAATTCTCCTATGTACCTTACCTTCAGTGGTCCTATTTAGTCCCCGATCCCGAACTGCTGGCTTCCGGTCAAGCTACATCGGCAGACTTTGCAGCCTATGAACAGTTCATCACCATGGATAATGAAGCTCTAAGTGATTACCTGGAAAGTCGCGAGAATATTAACAACTATCAGCAAAACGGTGAACACAGCGATGACTACAGTTACAACTACGTCTATAATCCCTCTCAAAGCACGAAGGAAGAATCACTGTGGGATTTGCTGAAAAATATCCGCAAGAACTTCTCCATGCCCTACTATGTGCAGGCGTACAAGGAACTGGGAATCGCTGCATGCGACTTTAGCGTGGCAGACGGCAGCTACCTCACCAGCAAGCAGGCATTCGATGTCACCTACGACTTCACCTTTACGTTCCCCTATCAGGATTTCTACCCTCAGGATGGCGGTCAGCTGATGAAAGACTTCCGCAAGTGGTGCTATACGGAGAACACACAGCCCATCCTCTTCGTCTATGCGAAGAACGACCCATGGACGGGAGGAGCTCCTGACGAGGCTGCCTTCCAGCAGAACAAGATAATCCAAATGGTTGTCGACCCAATAGCCATCCATCGCGATATGTTCAAGTACCGTCAGCTCTACGAACTGTCGACGGAACAGACCATCATTGCCTTCCTGAACAAGTATCTTAAATGATTTGATAAAAAGTGATAGATAACAAATAAAGGCACCCTCCCGAATTGGGAGGGTGCCTTTATTTGTTATTCCTGTACTATTAGTCGAGGTTCAGACTCTTCTTGATAGCGGCAACCTTCTCCATAGCAGCATTGGTGCAACGCTCGTAGCAGCCGGCACACTTGAAGGAAGGATCCTTGATCTCGCAGTAGAACTTAATCTTAGGCTCGGTACCGGAAGGACGCACACTGATCTTCGTGCCATCCTCGCAGAACCACTGCAGCACGTTAGAGGTGGCAGGCATGTCAATCTTACAGGTCGTGCCATCGGCATTCTTCTGCTCCAGAGAACGGAAGTCCTTCCATACACAAACCTTAGAGCCACCCAGTTCCGTGGGAGGATTCTTACGGAAGTCCTCCATCATCTGCTTGATCTCGTCGGCACCACTCTTACCCGGCTTCACCACATTGATGGTGGTCTCCTTCGAGAAGCCATACTCAGCGTAGATGTCCATCAGCAGGTCGTAGAGTGTCTTGCCCTGATCCTTAGCCCATGCGGCAATCTCACAGATAAGACAGATAGAGGCAGGAGCATCCTTGTCACGTACCTTGTCGAATGGCAGGAAGCCGAAGCTCTCCTCACCACCGCCGATATACTTCTTCTTACCCTCGTTGACACGGATACGGTAGGCAATCCACTTGAAGCCAGTGAACTCGTCGAACAGCTCGACATTGTTCTTCTTGGCAATCTGTGCGATAACCTCAGAGGTCACGATGGTCTTCACGAGGAACTCGTTACCCTTCATCAGACCCAGCTTCTTACGGTTGGTGATGATATACCAGCAGAACATCATTGCCGTCTGGTTACCATTGATAATCTCCCACTCGCCCTTCGGGTTGCGGACGACGATAGCGAGACGGTCGGCATCGGGGTCAGAGGCAATCACGAGGTCGGCATTCAGACGGGTACCCAGTTTCATACCCAGTGTCATAGCCTCCGCATTCTCGGGGTTAGGAGAAACGACGGTGGGGAAGTTACCATCCACTACCATCTGCTCGGGAACGACATGGATGTTCTGGAAGCCCCAAGAGCGCAGTGCCATGGGAACGATATGACGACCCGTGCCGTGCATAGCGGAGTATACGATATTGAGGTCCTTCTGACGGTTGATGACCTCCTGGTCAATCATAGCCTCATGGACTGCCTGGATATAGTCCCAGTCCATCTCACCACCGATAATCTCGATAAGTTCCTTGTTACCCTCGAACTTCACGTCGTTGATAGTCACCTTGTTCACCTCGTCGATGATACCCGTATCGTGTGGAGACAGCACCTGTGCGCCATCATCCCAGTAAGCCTTGTAGCCGTTGTACTCACGAGGGTTGTGGGAAGCGGTGACGTTCACACCAGCCTGGGCACCCAACTCACGGATAGCGAAAGAGATCTCCGGTGTAGGACGGAGGCTCTCGAACAGATAAACCTTGATACCGTTGGCAGAGAAGATGTCGGCAACGGTCTCAGCGAACATACGTCCGTTGTTACGGCAGTCATGACCAACGACAACAGAGCACTGCTTGCCGGGGAAAGCCTTCAGGATATAGTTGGCAAAGCCCTGAGTAGCCATACCCACGATATACTTGTTCATGCGGTTAGTACCGGCACCCATGATACCACGGAGTCCACCCGTACCAAATTCCAGATTCTGATAGAAAGCGTCCACAAGGGCTGTTTTGTCGGGGTTGTCCAACATAGCCTGTACTTCCTTACGTGTCTCCTCATCAAAGGCTGGAGAGAGCCATTCTTTTGCCCGTGCCTCACACTGAGCAATGAGTTCGTTATTTTCCATAATACTTCAAAATATAATTTGTTTTAGATTCAGTTACACATATTGACTTACAAAGATAAGAAAAAAATCGAAAACTAATACGACAATAGTATTAATTTTCGATTTTTTAGCATTAGAGCTTGCGCATGATCTTATCTATCTCCTCAAATTGCTTACCCATATTCAGGTTGAGGTAAATACGGTAAAGGGCGGGTGCCCATTTCCGTTTCTCGTCTGGAGCCAGTTTACGGTATGCTTCCATATAGGGACGGGCCTCCATATACAGTTTCCGCATCTGCTGGCGATGGGCACGAGGCTGGTTGAGACGGTCGATAGCCAAGACCTCATTCAGTTTAGCTGTGGCGATATTGAAATAGGGCTCTGCAAGAGAGTCGTTCTGTGCTATCAACCGTTCACTAACCTGTATACACTCGTCGTAACGTTCCAGATTCAGCAAAGCGACAGACTTGGCAAGCAGGAAGAGCTCACTATTGGGATTACTCTTCAGTGCTGCATCCGCATAATAGAGTGCAGAGTCTGGATGCTCCCTCGCATTATAGTAGTCGACCAGTCGGGGGAAGAAATAAGGGAAGTCAGGATAAGCTGCAAAGCCTCTTTTGAGCATGGCAAGATACGCCTGTTCATTCTGCTGCCAGCAATATGCCTCACAAGCATACTGCATGGCATAACTTGCCTTTGACGTGTCTTTCACTGCCATATCGAAATACTTCAAGGTCTTTGGTGCATCCTGCATCTTATACCCTGCATACGATGCCCAGTAGGCTACCTCGGGCAAGCGTTTGTCCGTCTTGTTATAATCATATCCCTTGAACAAGGGCTTTTCTGCTGCGTCGATATACGTCTCAAAGAAGTCAAAAGCTGTCTGATAATTCTCTTTCCGCAAGTGATAAGTCCCTCCGAAATAAAGGTTAGGGCGTAACAAGTTGAGCTGTCGGGCATGATCCTCCCTATAGCGCAACTTCACCCTCCCTTTCCCATCAGGTTGTGCATCAAGAGTGTCCAGCGTCTCTGCAATGGCATATAGCCTTCGTGTCAGATTGAAGAAAGCAGTGGTGTCATACTTCTGTTTGAGATACAGTTTCTCATTGGCTGCCTTATATTGTTCTGTGACAGCCTGAAACCAAGTCAGGTAAATTTTCTTGTTGGTTTTGTTGGCTGAATCTTTCTTCAACAAGTCGGTCATCAGTTTCTCCGCCTTGTCAAAGTCCTTCCCACTCTTGATATAAGACCGTGCCTGACTGAGCTCTTTCTTCTGAGCCCTCAGGCACGGTGTTATCATGAGCAGAAGGAGAAGCAGCACCATTGTTTTTTGCTTCTTCATCTGCAAGTATTATTTCTGTTTATTTAGTGTCCAGTTCAGCGTCCTTGGTCTTGGGGTCATCAGCGCCATAGAGTCCATAGTATGCCTGATAGCGGTTATATCCCCAGTTAGCCTGCTGCTTGTTGGGGTCGAGCTGTTTAGCCTTGTCGAGAGCCTGTACAGCCTCCTGGTAGAGAGCCTTACGCTTGGCGGCATCATCAGTCTGACCAGCCTGTACACTCAGACAGGTACCCAGGTAGGTCTGGATAACAGGATTCTCAGGACTTGCAACAGCAGCCTTGCGGAGCCAGTTAGCACCTTCTTCAGCATTATTGTCAGCGATAGCCATCATACCCTTGTTGGCAAGAGCGGCGAAGCTGTTAGGATACTTTGCGAGGTGGTTGTCGAGCAGTGCTGTCTGTGCAGCCTTGTCCTTCATACCATCGTACATGGTGAACAGCTTGTCGAGGAGTACGTCATTCTCCGGATCATTGTTATAAAGGGTCTTCAACTGATCGATATACTTCAGAGAATCCTCCTTGCTCTTGAGGTTGCTGGCTGCTGCATACAATTTGAAGGTCAGAG
The DNA here is from genome assembly GCA_902776195.1 of uncultured Prevotellaceae bacterium. Taxonomy (GTDB): domain Bacteria; phylum Bacteroidota; class Bacteroidia; order Bacteroidales; family Bacteroidaceae; genus Prevotella. Next base: position 24,085 of record CACYPF010000001.1, read on the forward strand.
CATCTTTCTTCATCTCGGGATCCTTCATAGCGATATCGAAGTACTTGTCGGCACGCTCCATCTGCTTAGCCTCAAATGCATAACGTCCAGCGAAGAAAGCCACCTGTCCGATATATCCCTTCTCAGACTCATGGTCCTGAGCGGCAAAGAGAGGATCAGCGTCTGAATCAAGGAAAGAACCCCAGTATTTCAAGACATTGGCATTATTGTTCTTACGAGCCTCTTCCTGACCGATATTTACCAGATGAGTACGTACAGCCCAGATACGCTGGGCATTCTTCTCGTTATACTGTGGTTTGATCTTACCTTTTGCATTGGGAAGCTGGTCATACTTATTACACTCGATAGCGGCAGCAATGGCATTGCAGATGGCATCACCAAGTCCGAGGGTATCATATGCTTCCTCCTTGCCTGTACCTAACTGTGCGGCAGCCTGGTTCTGGGCGATAGTACCCGTCTCCTTACCTACCTTTTCCATGGCGAGGTCTACCAGTTTATTGTACGCCTCGGCACGCTCCTCGTCATTCGCGAGCTGTGAGGTTTTCACAAGCTGTGCCGCATCGGCATAGGTCTTAGTCTTTTTAATAGCCTTCAAAGCGTCACTGTCACCGGCAAAAGCGGTAGCACTTGCTACGAGTGCCATTGCCATCATCATTACTTTTTTCATAAGCTTTTAATATTGGTTAAACGATTTATTCATTATCATTGGTCGGGGTATCGATAGCCTCATTAAGCTCCTCATCGACAATCTCTGCCTCCTCTACGTCCTCTTCCTGACTCGATGTCACCTTGCAGACACTGGCAATGGTGTCGTTCTTCTTTGTCAGGTTGATCAGACGGACTCCCTGTGTAGCTCGTCCCATCACACGTACATCAGCGACTTTCAGACGAATCAGAATACCACTCTTATTGATAATCATGAGGTCGTTTTCGTCGGTCACCACCTTGATAGCAACCAAGCGACCTGTCTTCTCGGTCACGGCGAGGGTCTTCACACCCTTCGTACCACGATTGGTCTTACGATAGTCCTCTATCTCCGAACGTTTTCCGTAACCATTCTCACTGACAACCATGATGGTCTCTGTCTGTGGGTCGTTGACGCATACCATACCGATGACCTCGTCGTCACCACCGTCAAGACGCATACCGATAACACCAGTAGAGACACGTCCCATGGTACGTACCTGGTCTTCGTTGAAACGCACGGCACGTCCATTGCGGTTGGCGAGCAGCAGTTCATTATGTCCATTGGTCAGACGAACGCCTATCACCTTGTCGCCCTCATTGATATTGATGGCGATGACACCATTGGTACGTGGACGGCTGTAAGCCTCCAGACATGTCTTCTTGATGACACCGTTCTTCGTGGCGAACACGACATAGTGTGAGTTCAAGAACTCTGTATCGTTGAAGTTCTTGATGCGCAATACGGCATTGATGGCATCATCCGGCTCGATATTCAGCATATTCTGGATGGCACGACCCTTTGAGTTCTTGTCACCCTCAGGAATCTCATAGCACTTCTGCCAGTAGCAGCGTCCTTTCTGGGTGAAGAAGAGCAGCGTGTTATGCATCGTGGCAGGATAGATATACTCTGTAAAGTCGTTATCACGATGGCGGGCAGCCTTGGCACCGACACCTCCCCTGCCCTGTTCATGGAACTCATCGAGCTTGGTGCGCTTGATATAGCCCATGTGGGAAATGGTAATCACCACAGGATCATCGGGATAGAAGTCCTCGGCATTGAACTCGTGGTCGAAAGGAATAATCTCCGTACGACGCTCGTCACCATACTTCTCTTTCACTTCCTGTAACTCATCCTTCATCACCTGCTTGCAACGCTCTGGGTTGTCAAGGATCTCCTGCAAGTCGGCAATCAGCTTCTGCAAGTCATCGAACTCCTGATGCAACTGGTCAACACGCAGACCCGTCAACTGAGCCAGACGCATATCTACGATAGCCTTCGACTGCAGCTCATCCAAATTGAAACGCTCCTCCAAATTGTGCTGTGCATCACTCGGGGTCTTACTATTTCTAATAATGTGTACGACCTCGTCGATATTGTTCACAGCGATAATCAAGCCCTCCAAGATATGAGCACGCTCCTGTGCTTTCTTCAAGTCGAACTTCGTACGGCGAATGGTTACGTCATGACGATGCTCCACGAAATATTTCACACATTCCTTGAGGTTCAGCAGACGGGGACGTCCCTTCACCAGTGCGATGTTATTCACAGAGAACGAGCTTTGCAGAGCGGTCATCTTAAAGAGCTTATTCAGCAGCACATTAGCATTGCAGTCACGCTTGCAGTCTACTACAATACGCATACCCTGACGACCCGACTCATCATTGACATTGGCAACACCCTCAATCTTATGCTCGTTGGCAAGGTCCGCGATATACTTCACCAAGTCAGCCTTGTTGACACCGTATGGAATCTCGGTCACCACAATCTTGTCATGGGTCTCGCCACTCTCTATCTCAGCCTTGGCACGCATCACGATACGTCCACGACCGGTCTCATAGGCATCCTTCACACCCTGCAAACCATAGATATAGGCTCCCGTGGGGAAGTCAGGACCCGGGATATATTTCATCAATCCATCGGTATCGATGTCTGGATTGTCTATATAAGCGCAGCAACCATCAATCACCTCACCGAGGTTATGGGTCGGCATATTGGTGGCCATACCCACGGCAATACCGTTACCACCGTTCACCAACAGGTTAGGAATCTTCGTTGGCATCACCGTCGGCTCCTGCAAAGAGTCATCGAAGTTGTTCATCATATCAACGGTGTCTTTCTCCAAGTCATCCATGATATGCTCACCCATTTTGGAGAGACGGCACTCCGTATAACGCATGGCTGCGGGAGAGTCACCATCTACAGAACCGAAGTTACCCTGTCCGTCAACCAGTGTATAGCGCAGGTTCCAGTCCTGTGCCATACGCACCAGTGCTCCATAGACGGAGGAGTCGCCATGTGGGTGATACTTACCAAGCACCTCACCGACTACGCGTGCACATTTCTTATACGGCTGGGTCGATACGTTGTTGATGTTCATCATACCGTACAGGATACGGCGGTGTACTGGCTTAAAGCCATCACGAACATCAGGAAGCGCACGGGCTACGATGACCGACATAGAGTAGTCGATGTACGAGGATTTCATCTCCTCCTCGATGTTGATTTTAATAATTCTGTCGTTGTCGATTGTCTGATCCATTTTTATCGTTATTTTGCGTTTAAGGGCATTTTAAAGCCCGCTAACGCGTTTTTACCTTTTATTATTAGCGTACAAAGGTAAGCATTAGCGGGTAAATAGCAAAATAAATTAACTTTATTTTTATCTTACAACGACCTTTCTTATCGTACCATCACTCATCCTGATAATATTTAAGCCTTTCTCTGGTTTATCCAGTCGTTTGCCATCAACAGAATAGTAGGTGATGGAGCATGGAGGGAGGACTGCGGGCGGAGTGATAGCCGTTGCCTCACCAGTAACACAATAGTCATCAGCACCCCATACAATATAGCCATTGTCTGTCTTTGAATAGTAGTACAAGTCAAGCATATACCACTGGTGGGGAACGAGTCCGCTGAAGCTGACATTGATAGTTGTCTGCTCGCCTGCAGCCAGCACAACGGGTATTAACTGGTCAACAGGCTCTCCCACGATCGAATGATACCTTGAGGTTGTGTGTAGGCGACTCAGCAATAGTCAGCTTCTCCGTATACACGATATTCTTACCTTCCTGATCAGTTGCAATGGTCAAGGTTATCTCACCTGTTTGTTTGGGTATGAAGACCACTTCCACATCACCGGTCTGACCTCTGTTAAGATAACCGGTATTATAGAAATCGTATTCAGCCTCGGCTACGTCGCTGAGCCATACGAAGAAAGTCTGCTCTTCGAGATTACCATTATTGGTCCAATTGATTTTGGCACTCATGGGGCGACCTTCTTTCCGGTCACCAGTCACTGTTACACTATTTACCGCTATGCCGTCTGCATAGGCTGACGCATTCATCATCGTGAGCTGGTTGCCTTTGATTTCGAGCAACACTATATCATCAAACGCCGAACAGGACTCAACAGGTGTTTCTCCAGTCAGAGCATAACGACCTCTAAGTTCATAAACACCGTCAGCCAAGTCTTTCCCCAAATTCAAGGATGACGACACAAAAGACCATCTGCCGGGTGTCATCTTGACATTCTCCTTAGTTTCCAGAACCTGTAGCACCTCCCCATACTGGCAGAGCACCCACTCAAAATCAATATTAAAGGAGGTTGACCATGTGTTGGTCAGCATACCGGTAATATTTCCTAGATTGAAATTGTCGGAAGCCTTACTGCGGGTAAAAGTTTTAGTATTCTGAAGGACTAAGGTGAGATAGACAATGGGTAGAGATGCCACATCACCTGTGCCATTGCAGTTGCCACACATCCAGTAAAGGTTTCATTGCCATACCTATCCTTCGGACACTGATTATTATAAGGAGCATCCTGATCCCACTTGCTGGTCAGCAAAGGCTCTACCACTTCACCACACACATGGCGGAAGCCGGTCTTTGCCTGAATATCCCCAAGGGCTTTGATCTCGGAGGCAATACCTTCCAGCCACCACCGGACATTGGATGGCAGGTTGTCCATATCCATACAACCCTCATCCGCATAGCCTATTACAGGAACGGTACGGTCGTCAGCACTGACGACGACAAAACCACCGTTGTTATCAGCATTGAATACATAGAAAGCCCCCTTACCGAACGGTGACTGAGCTCTTCGCAGAGTTTTCTGCTAGAAGCTCTTGCCTTGCAATAATTGCCTGGCTATCTCTAAAGCCTCTTGCTCACTCACTTCTCCTGCCAGCAATGTCATACTGACAAGACAGATCATCAGGGTAAGTAAAATTCTTCTCATTCTGTATGGCTATATAGTATATTTTGCAAAATTAAGAAAATAAAACCAGAAACAACAAGAATTTCCAAATGTTTTTTATATGACAAAAAAAACAGATACCTGATCAGGTATCTGGTTTGAGATCGCCTTTCTAAATGTCTTAATAGAACTTGAAATAACGACGGGCGTTATTGTAGGAGATGTCCTCCACCATCTTACCCAGCAACTCACGGTCGTCAGGCAGCAAGCCTTTCTCCACATCGTTACCGAGGATGTTACAGAGGATGCGGCGGAAGTACTCATGACGAGGATAGCTGAGGAATGAACGAGAGTCTGTCAGCATACCTACGAAGCGACTCAGCAAGCCCAGTACGCTGAGAGCGTTCATCTGACGCTCCATACCATCTTTCTGGTCGTTGAACCACCAGCCAGAACCAAACTGAATCTTGCCAGGCTCACCGCCCTGGAAGTTACCGAGCATGGTAGCAATTACCTCGTTGGCACAAGGATTCAGGGTATATAATATCGTACGAGTAAGCTTGTCCTCCATATTCAGCTTATTGAGGAACTTAGACATCGCCTTGGCAGTGTTGAACTCACCGATAGAGTCGAAACCAGTGTCAGGACCAAGGGCATTGTACATCTTCGTGTTGTTGTCACGGATAGCACCATAGTGGAACTGCTGGGTCCAGTCGGCATCAGCATCCATCTCTGCCATCACTGTCAGGAAGCAGTTCTTGTACTGACGGATCTCCATGTTAGAGAGCTGCTGTCCACGCATTGCCTTCTCGAAGATGGTCTCAATCTGTGAGTCCGTATACTCCTCGTCATAGAACTCCTCGATACCATGGTCGGAGAGCTTACAACCCTGCTCCTGGAAGAAGTCGTGACGCTTTTTGAGGGCATCCACCATGTCAGCAAACTTCGTGATGGTGACACCGCTGACCTGCTCCAGCTGATGAACGTATGCGGAGAACTCAGGTTTCTCGATGTTCATCGCCTTGTCAGGACGCCATGCAGGAATCATCATTGGATCGTCGGCAGCCTTATGCTTGGCATACTCGATGTGGTTATGGAGATCGTCAACAGGGTCATCTGTCGTGCAGACACACTCCACGTTATAGTGTTTCATCAGACCACGAGCGGAGAACTCCGGCTGTTTCAGTTTCTCGTTACACTCATCGAATATCTCACGTGCTGTCTTAGGAGAGAGCAGTTTCTCGATGCCGAAGGCAGTCTTCAGCTCCAGATGCGTCCAGTGATACAGCGGGTTGCGAAGTGTGTAAGGCACCGTCTCAGCCCATTTCTCGAATTTCTCCCAGTCGCTGGTGTCCTTACCGGTGCAGTATTTCTCATCGACACCATTGGTACGCATGGCACGCCATTTGTAATGGTCGCCACCCAGCCAAAGCTCTGTGATGCTCTTGAAACGGTGATCGTTAGCCACCATCTCAGGAATGAGGTGACAGTGGTAGTCGATAATAGGCATTTTAGCCGCATGGTTGTGGAACAGGTCCTGTGCTACTTCGTTGTCAAGGACGAAGTTTTTGTCATTGAATTGTTTCATAGTTATTTTTATTGTTTTAGTAATTGTTTTAGCAAAATTTTTGCAAAGATAGGAAATAAAATCGGCATTTCCACATATTAGTAATAAAAATGAAGAAAAATTAACGTAAACGATAACGAACGAACAGAAAAAAATACGTACCTTTGTGGCATTATTACCAAATGATTACTAAATTCAAAGATTTAAAATGAACAAAAAACTTATTCTAGGGGCTATTCTTCTTTCAGCAGTGACTGGTGGCAATGCCCAAAAATCCATGACACCACCAAATGGTGGCAAGGCGATTAGTGACGAACTGATTGGTATCTTCTTCGAGGATATCAGTAGTGCCGCCGATGGTGGTCTGTATGCCGAATTGATTCAGAACGGCTCTTTCGAGTTTAATCTGACGGAGCGTGACGGCTGGGGTGCCGGTACGGCATGGCAGACAATCCGTCCTGGACACTCATTAGGTTACAGCGAAGTACGCATGGAAGCCCCCATTCATCCCAATAACCCAACCTATATGCGTCTGAACATAGAACGCACCAAAGAGTTCTATGATTATAAAGGATGGAAAGGATTCGGGTTGCAAAACCAAGGTTTTGACGGAATCTCTGTCAAGGCTGGTGCGAAATACGACTTCTCCGTATTCCTCCGTAATGTCAAGGGAGAGGCGAAACAAGTACGTATCGCTCTGGTTGAGCCACAAGGATGGGGCAAAGACCCGAAGCTGCTGGCGGAGGAGACCATCACTGCCGATGCCAACACTTGGAAGAAATATGAGGCAACACTAACTGCCTCAGAGACCGTCAAAAACGCTGCTCTGCAGATTCTCGTCTTACAGAACGGTGCCATTGATATCGACATGATCTCACTGATGCCAAAAGATACCTATAAAGGACACGGTCTCCGCAAAGACCTCGCCGAGGCTCTTGCCGCCCTGCATCCCAAGTTCATGCGCTTCCCCGGTGGCTGCGTGGTTCATGGCGGCGGTGACGGGTTCTGGAACACCTACCGTTGGAAGACGACAGTCGGTCCCAAGGAGCAACGCCGTCAGCTGAAGAACACATGGGGTTACCATCAGTCCATGGGTCTGGGTTACTTCGAGTATTTCCAGTTCTGTGAGGACCTGAACATGGAGCCTGTGCCTATCCTACCCTGCGGTGTCAGTTGTCAGGGAGCTAACGGCGGTTGGAACATGTGGCCCCACCAGGCTCAGGATGTATGTCCCATGTCAGAAATGGACGAATGGGTACAGGATGCCCTTGACCTGATAGAATGGGCTAATGGTGACGTGAACACCAAATGGGGTCGTGTCCGTGCTGAGGCAGGTCACCCGAAACCCTTCAACCTGAAATACCTGGGTATCGGCAATGAGGAGAAGATATCCCCGGAGTTCGCCGAGCGCTTTAAATATATGTATGAGAAAGTGACGAAGGCACACCCCGAAATCGTCATCGTGGGAACAGCAGGTCCCGGATCTCATCCTGAAAACCCTGATTATGAGGCTGGCTGGAAACTTGCCAACGAATTACAGATGCCGATTATCGATGAGCATTATTATGAACCCTATAAGTATTTCCAGGAGAGTCGCCAGTATGACAAGTACCCCCGTGACCGCAAGACTAAGATTTATCTGGGAGAATATGCCTCCAAGGACAAGAAACTCATCGATGCACTCTCTGAGGCACTCTACCTCTTGCATGTAGAGCGCAATGGCGACATCGTCTGCATGACATCCTACGCTCCCCTCTTCGCCCGTAAGAATGCCACTAACTGGAATCCTGACATGATCTACTTCGACAATGAGCGTCCTTACCTGACATGCAGCTATTATGTCCAGCAGATGTTCGGACAGTCTAGTGGAAACTATTACTATGGTGACTGTGTCAAGATCAAGGATGCCACCAACCTGCAGGAACAGTCTGTCGTGCTGAATACCAAGACTCGCCAGTTATTCGTGAAAATCTGCAATGCCAGCGCTGACACCAAGACGGCAGATATCAATCTCTCCCGTTTCAAGGGTGTGAAGACCGCCGTCAAGACCACTCTGAAAGGTAATGCTGACGACGAGAACAACTTTGAGAAGCAGCCTATAGCTCCAAAGACGGAGACGGTCAAGATGCAGAAGAAGATGTCACTCGAGCTGGCTCCCTACTCCTTTGTGATGCTGCAAATATCATTATAATCCATTGTCATGATGCAGGGAAGAGTATTACTGATCTATACGGGGGGGACCATAGGAATGAACCGCAACCCCAGGACGGGTGCACTGGAGCCTTTTGACTTCGAGCACCTGCTGGTGAATGTCCCGGAACTGAAGGAGTTTGACTTAGACATTGACACCCATCAGTTCAACCCGCCCATTGACTCCAGTGATATGACTCCTGCACGATGGACGGAACTCAGTCATGTCATCGCCGACCATTATAGCGAATATGACGGTTTCGTGGTGCTGCATGGCACAGACACCATGGCTTACACAGCCTCCGCATTGTCCTATATGCTGGAGAACCTGACAAAGCCTGTCATCTTTACAGGTTCGCAACTGCCAATCGGGCAGTTGCGGACTGATGGCAAGGAGAACCTGATCACCTCCATTGAGATAGCCGCTGCGAAAGATGAGCTGGGACATGCCCGTGTCCCGGAGGTTGGAATCTATTTCAACGGACATCTGCTTCGTGGCAACCGCACAACCAAACAAAGTGCTGAGGAGTTCAATGCCTTTGAGTCGTTTAACTATCCTCATCTGGTGGATGCCGGAGTCAATATCACCTATCACTCGGAAAGGATGCTGAAGCCCGACTGGGACAAGCCGATGAAACCTCATTTCCGTCTCGACAATAATGTGATTATCTTCTCCCTCTTCCCCGGTATCCGTGAGGACCTGGTGCGCCATATCATCGCCACCCCCAACCTGAGAAGTATTGTCATGCGTACCTTTGGAAGTGGCAATGCCCCTCAGCGTCCATGGGTCATGCAGGCTTTGAAGGAAGCAACCAGAAACGGGAAGGTGGTCATTAACATCAGCCAGTGCATGCAGGGCACGGTGGAGATGGGACGCTATGATACCGGCTATCAGCTGAAAGAGGCTGGTGTCGTCAGCGGCTATGACTCTACCGTAGAGAGTGCTGTCACCAAACTGATGTTTTTACAATCCCACTACCAAGACCCAGAACAAATACGGGAACTTATGCGCCAAAGTATCAGGGGAGAAATAACGGATATGTAAGTATATGAAACTATCATGACTTAAATCCGTTAATTTTATCAGTATTTCAACTTTCAAGCGTTAATTTCAAACAGCCGTTAAGCAAGATGACTGAATTGTTAAATTGCGACAAAAAGATACGACAATTTGGCAGTTTACCGATTTTTGCGTCTATATTTGCACTCAATTTCATGAATATCGAATTTAAACATTTAACTGAATAGACAAATGAAAAAGATTGTAAAGAATTTACTTCCTGCGGTTTACTTAGTAGTAATCGCTTTTTCTGCGGCATCATGCAACAAGACTCAGGCTGCCCCAGCCGCCGCACCAGGACAACCCGTAGATTTGACTTACGCAGCTGAGAAATCACTGCCTTCTGTAGTCTACATCAAATCAGTCATCAACTCAAAGACACAGACTGTAGAATACAGTGACCCGTTTGAGGATTTCTTCTCTGATCCGTTTGGAGGCTTCTTCGGACGCGGACAGGGTAACAACGGAACTCGCAAACGTCAGGTCCAAACTCCTAAACGTGCCGCAGCCGGTAGTGGTGTGATTATCTCCGCTGACGGATATATCGTCACCAATAATCATGTGGTAGATGGAGCTGACGAACTGACTGTTACACTTAATGAGAACAGCAAGGAGTACTCTGCACGTATCATTGGTGCTGACAAGACAACCGACCTCGCCCTGATTAAGATTGACGCAAAAGACTTACCAGCCATTGTCATCGCCAACTCCGACAATGTAAAGATTGGTGAATGGGTTCTCGCCGTAGGCAACCCCCTCGGTCTCAACAACACGGTGACTGCCGGTATCGTCAGTGCCAAGGCCCGTCAGATGGGTGAAGGTGTCGCCTCTATGATTCAGACAGACGCAGCCATCAACCAAGGTAACTCCGGTGGTGCATTGGTAAATACCCGTGGCGAACTGATCGGTATCAATGCCATGATCTACTCCCAGACGGGTTCTAACATCGGTTATGGCTTTGCCATTCCTACCGCTATCATGAATAAGGTGGTTGAGGACATCAAGAAATATGGTGCTGTGCAACGTGCCATGATCGGTATCAAAGGCTCGGATGTCAGCATGTATGTCGACGCTGAGAAGGAGAAAGGCAACGAGATAGACCTCGGCACCATGGAGGGTATCTATATCGCAGAGGTCGTTGAAGACGGTGCCGCCGCTGCCGCTGGTCTGCAGAAGGGTGATGTCATCACTGCCATCGACGGACAGAAAGTGAAGAAATTCGGAGAACTCCAGGGTATCATGGCGCAGAAGCGTCCTGGTGACAAGGTTACTGTCAAATACTTACGTAATAAGAAGGAGAAGTCTGTTACCATGACCCTAAAGAACGAGCAGGGAAATACGAAGGTCGTGAAGAACGCTGATGTGGACATCCTCGGCATTGACGTACGACCAATTACCGACTCTCAAAAGAAACAGCTTGAGATCAGCTACGGTCTTGAAGTCTTGAAGGTCAATGGCGGTAAGATGAAAGAGGCAGGTGTCCCCAAAGGCTTTATCATCCAAGTAGTCAATGATCAGCCAATGCGCTCATTTGATGACTTGCAGAATGCCGTCAAAGACGCCAAAGACCAGATGCTTGTCATCAAGGGACTTTACCCAACAGGTAAACGTGGCGGGTTCGTGGTCTACTTACAGAACGAGTAATATTTGACATTTTGTTAATAAAAAAGTAAGGTATTCTTTTGGTATTTCCGAAAAAATACCTTACTTTTGCATTCGGCTTATAAAAACTACTAAATGAGACAACTAAAAATCACGAAATCCATCACCAATCGAGAGAGCGAATCTCTTGATAAATATTTGCAGGAAATTGGAAAGGAGGAGCTTCTTTCGACGGATGAGGAAGTGGAACTAGCCCAACGGATCAGAAAAGGTGACCGCAAGGCATTGGAACGTCTGACCAAGGCAAATCTCCGATTTGTTGTCTCTGTAGCTAAGCAATATCAGAACCAAGGTCTGTCGCTTTCCGACTTGATTAACGAAGGGAACCTCGGGCTTATCAAGGCAGCGGAGAAATTTGATGAGACACGTGGTTTCAAGTTTATCTCTTATGCCGTATGGTGGATTCGACAGAGCATCCTGCAAGCAATAGCGGAACAGAGCCGTATCGTCCGCCTGCCTCTCAATCAAGTAGGTGCCGTCAATAAGATTAATCGGGAGGCTAACCGTTTTGAGCAAGAACATGAGCGTCGCCCTTCTACGGAGGAACTTGCCGAGAAAATTGATCTACCAGAGGAAAAGATTGACGATGCCCTTCATGTGGGTGGTCACCATGTCTCTGTCGACGCTCCTTTCGTAGACGGCGAGGACAATAGTCTTTTGGACGTGTTAGTGAATGACGATGCTCCCATGGCAGACCGCCAATTAGTATTAGAGTCGCTAAGGGCTGAGATTGCCAATGCCCTTCTCATGCTCAATGACAGGGAACGTAAGGTAATTGAGGCTTTCTTTGGCATCAACCAACCTGAGATGACATTGGAGGAGATTGGTACCAAATACGGACTAACCCGTGAACGAGTCCGTCAGATTAAAGAGAAAGCAATCCGCCGACTTCGTAGTAATACAAAAAATAAAATGTTAAAAGCATATTTAGGACAATGAAGATTTTAAAGTATATCCTTTTATCCCTGCTCCTTACCGCAGCAATGCCCACAGAGATGCAGGCTAAGCGTATGAAAATGCCGAAGATGTTCATGTTCGGCTTCTCCGCATCTTTTCAAGACTCTATCATCTATATGACGGATGTGCAGGAAATTGAAGGCGCATGGTATGACACCAAGACCAAGTTCCTGCTGGGTCGACAACATTATTCCTACCAGCTCAAGGACTACCTTGCCACTACGAAGCAACAGCCTAACCGTGTCTGTGTGGTGATGTTTGCCCTGACCCGCAAAGAGGCTGAGAAGAAATTCATCAAGTTACGCAAGGAATACACCGTGAAGGCAAAAGGGAAATATGATGTCAGGTACCTGACCAACACGGATTTCAAATTCCAACCCGTTGACATGAGTGATCAATAAAAATAAAAGAGGAACTGCGGAAGTTCCTCTTTTTTATTTTTATGCCTCGTGGTTAGCTTTCCAGATTTTCATGCGTTCCTCTAACAACGTATACTGGTGATCCTCTATAAACGAGGTACATACACGTAATCCTTCCTGATGGGAGCCTGTCGTAATCAGACAGATGGCACTCACCCCATAGTACATCAGCTCTTTGGCAAGTTCACCACTCGTCATTCCCTGATAGCCGATGGTGAAATAAAAACCGTCGGCAACAGGCTCGTCAAGGTCTTTGTCGTAGACGATATGGAAACCGTAACGGCAGAAGATATCCTTCAGCTTACGGGCACGTTCACCATAGACACTCACCTCCTTGCGGAAGTTATACGTGCCATCGCTTGCCGCCTTCAGCATGGCTGCCAACGCAAACTGTGCGGAATGGCTCGTACCAGAAGACAATGCATAGAGCATACGTGTTGAGAAAACAAGTCCAAAGGGAAGTCCCTCATAACGTGCCGCCAGGTCAGGATAGTGGCGATGGAACAACTTGTCAGAGATACAGGTCACACCAATACGCTCTCCAGCATAGCTGAACGCTTTTGAACCGCTGATTAGCAGGATATAATTATCCGTATAGCGTCCGACAGAAGGCTGATAAGGTGGCTGGAAAGGCACGCTCAGGTCCTTGCGGAAGTCCATGGCGAAATAGGCAAGGTCCTCCATCACAATAGTGTCATATCTCGTGGCAAGCTCTCCTATCGTCTTCAGTTCCTCCTCGTTCAGGCAAATCCATGCAGGATTATTCGGGTTCGAATAGACAATGGCACAGATATTCCCTTTGCTCAGATAACTCTCCAGTTTCGGACCAAGTTTCTCTCCACGGTAGTCATAGACATCGAAAGTCTCATACTTCACACCCTGCACCTGCAGTTGCATCTTCTGCACAGGGAAGCCCGGGTCAATAAAGAGGACGGTGTCCTTTTGCTTGTCAGCCTGAGAACAAGTGAGAAACGATGCGAATGTACCTTGCATCGAGCCACTGACTGGCACACAACATTCCGGTGCCACATCCAGTCCGATGAAAGCTTTCACGAAACGGGATGCTTCCTGCTTCAGGACAGGAGCGCCCTGGATGTCCGGATAGCTATGGGCGATACCGTCCTGTAAAGCCTTGATTTGGGCATCCACCCCCACCTGGACGGCAGGAAGTCCGGGAATACCCATCTCCATCTTGATAAACTCTACTCCAGATGACTTCTCAGCCTTTGCTGCCACCTGCTTCACCTCACGGATAGTAGCCTTGGCAAAATCCTTGATGCCCAACTCCTCAACGAGTCTGTCGACAATCTCTCTCTTAATAGGTGTCTCCATCATTTCTGTGCTTGTTTACCAATGGCAAGTGCCTTGATATTCGATTCGACGATAGCCTCTCCCTTACGACCAAACACACGACGGATAGCATCCTCCAACTTCTCGTACTCGATACCCAATGCTTTCTGGGCAGCACCTAACAGGATGACATTCGCTGAACGGGGAACACCATTGTCCTTGGCAGCCTTCTCAATGTCCAGCATGATGACATTCTTAAGACCATTCAGGTCTTCCTTAATTTTCTCTATATCAGGATAGTTGGGAATATTCACGAAAGGAGTACTCGACGTGATAATCCATCCATCTTTCGAGAGGAATGGCAGGTAGCGCAATGCCTCCATCGGCTCCATTGAGATAATCACATCTGCTCCACCCTTCGGTATCAGGTCACTGGCAATGGGATTGCTGGAGATACGGAGATTCGACTGTACGTCACCACCACGCTGCGACATACCATGAACCTCTGCTTGCTTAATATAGAGGTTCTCGTTCATGGCAGCCTCGCCGATAATCGTTGCGATAGAGAGGATACCCTGTCCTCCTACTCCACATAATATAATATCTGTCTTCATTTCTTAGCCTCCTGTTTCTTTTGTTTCAAATGTCTCTGTAAGGTCTGCATACACTCACGGCGAGGGATGATGACACTCACCCCGTGGTAGTTGATCTCCTCACGGATGGTCTTCGTAATCTCCTCCATGTTCTTAGGTAATGGAACAACAACCTTCAAGTGGTCATCACTCAATCCCAAACCTCGACAAATCGCCTCAAACTTATTCGTACCAGCAGAGTCTTGTCCACCAGTCATCGCTGTCGTCAAATTGTCACTTATAATCACAGTAATGTCAGCATTCTCATTGATAGCATCCAACAAACCTGTCATACCGGAATGTGTGAAGGTAGAGTCACCGATGATGGCGACAGCAGGCCACTGTCCGGCATCCGAAGCACCTTTTGCCATCGTGATGGAAGCTCCCATGTCCACACAGGAATGAATTGCCTTATAAGGAGGCAGAAATCCCAAAGTATAGCAACCAATATCACCGAACACACGGGCATTCGGATAGTCGAGCAATACTTGATTGAGAGCAGTATACACGTCACGGTGACCACACCCCTGACAGAGAGCAGGTGGACGGGGAGCCACATCCTCACAAGGAGCGTAATTCTCACCTATCCCCATTCCTAATGCTTTCTTTACCAAGTCTGGATTTAACTCTCCCGTACGAGGCAGTTCACCTGTCAGACGTCCTTTGATAACGGCATTACCCGGCATCACACCACGTACTTGATCCTCAATAAAAGGTTGTCCTTCCTCAGCAATCAATACAAATTCACAATCGTCTGTCATCCTACGAATCAATTTCTTCGGAATAGGATACTGGGAGATTTTCAAGACAGGGAACGGACATCCGTCTGGGAAACACTCCATTAGGTAGTTATAGGCAATACCACTGGCTATCACACCCAACTCACGGTTGTCTGCGTCGATATAAGCATTGTATTTACTCTCAACTGACATCTGTTCCAAAAGTGGTTGCTGGGCTGTCACGATATCATTGCGTTTACGGGCAAAAGCTGGCAGCAATACCCAGCTTGATGCCTGTGCGTCATAGTTCAGCTCGTTTTGTTGACGAGGTTCGTCCTTACACGTAACGACTGCACGGGAGTGTGCCATACGAGTGGTGACACGCATCAGAATGGGCAGATGCAACTGCTCTGACATTTCAAAAGCCTCCTGAATCATGTCGTAAGCCTCCTGTTGACTACTGGGTTCCAATGTGGGAATCATGGCAAACTTACCATAGAATCGTGAGTCCTGCTCGTCTTGTGAGGAGTGCATCGACGGGTCGTCAGCCACCAATACGACAAGCCCTCCGTTGGTTCCTGTCATACCTGCATTCACAAACGGGTCAGCACACACGTTCAGACCAACGTGCTTCATACAAACCAAAGCACGTTTTCCCATAAACGACATTCCGAGCGCAGCCTCCATCGCCGTCTTCTCATTGGTTGACCAGCGACTATGTACGCCACGCTCTTTTGCCAATGGCGACATCTGAATATACTCTGTGATTTCTGTGGAGGGAGTACCTGGATAGGCATAGACACCACTCAAGCCTGCGTCCAATGCACCTTGAGCAATCGCCTCATCTCCCAATAATAGTTTCTTCATATTTTGTTCAGTTTAATTTTTTCTGGTTTGCAAAGTTAATCATTTGAAAGCAAAATGCCAAATTTATTGAACATTTTCCATTTTATAATTCAGAGAACCTCTTTTGTCCCTTGACATAATATTGCCAAAGAATGGAGAAATTTCGTTGCTCTGGAATTTCATCAACGGCTCTCGATTGCTGAATCTTCACACGATCCGACTTGAAGTCGTCCTTCCATCTCTTAAATGCACGACGGGCACGATAAACAGCACAGAAATCCCCCCAATTTCGTTTCAATAGAAGCATCTCCCATGCAGCAAGGTAATCGAGGAACCAACGCCAACGCATCACAGAACTGAGCTCTGAGTCTGGAAGACACTTATAGAGCATCGTAAGATTGTTACGGAAATTGAGAAAGGTCTTCATCGGATTACTCTTAGGAAGTGTTCCACCTCCTACATGAAAGACATAACTCTCTGGCAGACAGTAGATCTTACGACCACGGATGCGTAACCTCCAACACAGGTCTATCTCTTCGTTATGGGCAAAAAAACGACTGTCAAGTCCTCCTGCCTCCCAATAGTCTTTGGAGCGAATCATCAAGGCTGCACCTGTCGCCCATAGAATTTCAGTAGCATAGTCGTACTGCCCATTATCCTGTTCTATGGTATCGAAGATACGCCCTCTACAGAAGGGATAGCCGAAACGGTCTAAGAATCCCCCACTCGCTCCAGCGTATTCAAACATATCCTTATTAAAAATAGATAGTAGCTTGGGCTGGCAAGCCGCCACTTCTGGATGTACATCCATAAACTCAATAAGGGGTGTCAACCAGTGATGAGTCACTTCAATGTCACTGTTGAGCAACAGGTAATACGTTGCGTCAATATGTCGTAACGCCTGGTTATACCCCTCAGCGAACCCCCAATTCTTTGCCAGTCGGATTACATTACATTCTGGAAATTCCGATAACAATGTAAGAGAATCGTCCGTTGATGCATTGTCTGCAACATATATTGATGCATCTCCGCGAGAATATTGCAGGACTGTAGGCAAATACCGTTGTAGCATTTTCCCTCCATTCCAGTTGAGTATAACAATTGCGAGTTTATCCATTGAGTTTTGCTTTTAAAGCTGTTTGATTATGATTGAAGTCACCTAAACAGACTGTCATCAGCTGATTGTCATATTCTGGGCGAGACTCTGAGGGGGACAGTTCCACCCGAATATAATTTTTTGTGAATCCATGCATGGCTTTACCGCGAGGTGCTTTCTCAAACAGGACTTCCGCTTCTGTTCCCATATAACGCTGATAAAATGCATGGGTCTTTGCATCTGACAGGGCTAGCAACCGCTTGCTACGCTCCCTTTTATCTGCGTCACTGACGACATAGGGGATGGAGAGTGCAGAAGTACCAGGGCGCTCTGAATATGGGAAGACATGTAACTGTGTCACATCAAGCATACTCAGGAAGTCATAAGTTTCTTCAAAGCATTCTGGTGTCTCGCCACGACACCCCACCATCACGTCGACACCGATAAAGGCATCAGGACATATCGCTTTGATACGATGAATCTTGTCGGCAAACAGCTGACGGTCATAATGGCGGTGCATCAGTTTCAAAATGGTATCACTGCCACTCTGCAAGGGGATATGATAATGGGGCATGAAGGCACGACTATGAGCGCAAAAGTCTATCAACTCATCACTGAGTAAGTCTGGTTCCAAACTACTGATACGATAACGCTGTATTCCCTCTACAGCATCCAACGCTCTCACCAAATCAACGAACTTCTCACCTGTCGTCTTACCAAAGTCGCCAATATTAACACCTGTCAGCACGATTTCCTTGCCACCTTCGCATGCCGCCTCTTCTGCCTGAGTCACTAATGAAGATATACTTGGATTTCTACTGAAACCACGGGCATAGGGAATCGTACAATAGGTACAGAAATAGTCACAACCATCTTGAACCTTCAGGAAATAACGAGTGCGATTGCCACGTGAACACGAGGAAGCAAAACTCTTGATATCCTTCGTTTTCTCCGTTTTACAAAATGTAACACTGTCACGTCGGACAAATGCTTCTGACAAGAACTGGATAAGATTCGCTTTTTCATTAGCCCCCAATACAAGGTCCACACCCTCTATCTTACTCACTAAGTCTGGTTTCAATTGTGCATAGCAACCTGTCACAACGACAAAAGCATTCGGATGTTGGCGCACCATACGATGGATTGCCTGACGACACTTATGGTCTGCAACCTCAGTAACAGAGCAGGTATTAATCAGACAAATATCTGCCTGCTCTCCCTTAGCAACCGTGAGCACGCCCATCTCCTGAAGCATCTTGCCAAAAGTAGATGTTTCAGAAAAGTTCAGCTTACATCCCAATGTATAGTATGCTGCTTTCTTGCCTTGAAAAACCGATGTATCTATCATATATAATATAAGATAACATGTTTGCGTCAACAAAGGTACACATTTTCCATTAAAAACAACTCGTTTATAACAAATATTCGATAAAGTGCAAAAAAGATAATATTTTTAACACTTCACAAATTGCTGATTTACAATAGATTGCAAAAAAGTTACAAAAAAGGGCTAAAAAAAGTCACAAAAAAAAGTACAACGTATCAAAAAAATGCCTACCTTTGCAGCGTTTTAATAAACAAATGATTGTTTTACAGATTTTAAAAGCTTAGAAAAATGAAAAAATTAGTATTTATGTTCGCAGCCATCGTAGCTGTTTCTTTCGCTTCTTGTGGTGGTAACAAGGCTCAGCAGGCTGAGGTTGACACTGATTCAGTAGAGGTTGTTGATAGCGCTGACACTGTTGCAGTTGATACTGTTGCTGCTGATAGCGTTAAGTAATCAGACAACTCGAACAAAAATTGAGAGAATTGACCGCTGGATGTGAATCCAGCGGTTTTTTGATTACAAAATCTATGCTCATTAACCAATTCTTACTATCTCTATCATTTTAATTGAAAAGTACAATATGACTCGCAAGGAAAGATATGACTATATACTCAGATACTTCCGTGAACAGATGCCGGAGGTTCAGACAGAATTGGAGTTCGGTAGCGTGTTCCAGTTGCTGGTGGCTGTGATACTGAGTGCCCAGTGTACGGACAAGCGCATCAACCAAGTGACACCAGAGCTGTTTCGTCATTTCCCTGATGCAAAAACAATGGCGAAAGCAGAAGTAGAGGATGTGCTGGAATACGTGAAGAGTGTCTCCTATCCCAATTCAAAGGCAGAGCATCTGGTGAAAATGGCAAGGATGCTGGTGGAGAGACATGAAGGAGAGGTGCCCAAGGATATGAACCTCCTGCTTGGCTTGCCTGGTGTAGGCAGAAAGACAGCGAATGTGATACAGAGTGTCGCTTTCGGCAAGTCTGCCATGGCAGTGGATACACATGTGTTCCGTGTTAGTCACCGTCTTGGACTTGTCAACAGGAAAGACGACACCCCCTATAAAGTAGAGCAGACACTGATAAAAAATATACCCGCGGAAGATATTCCACGGGCACATCATTGGTTATTGCTTCACGGACGGTATGTGTGTACCTCCAGAAAACCGCATTGCGAGAAATGTGACCTTAATGGCGTCTGCCCTTCTGCCACCCTTTCATCATCCTGCGATGGAACTGGCTCTCAGCCCTAATGGCATCATACACCTTAGAAGCGGGCAGCACTTGCATCATCTTCTTATGGTAGCTCTGCTCCAACTGCTTAAGTTCAATGTCCAATTTGTCACGCTCACGAATAGCAGCGGCACATCCTTCCTCCGTAGCAGGCTTTTCCTTCCCACCATCACGCATTTTCTTATACAGACAACGCTGTTTCTTATGCATCTCCCGCAACAAAGGGAAGAACTTGATTGCTTCCTCATCAGTGAGTAGTGCCTCCTTCGTAATGAAATCAGTCATCTCCGCATCAAACTTTTCGGGAGAGAACTTCTTCCCCTGTGCATGACATACGGTGAACAACATTAACGTGAAACATAGGAATACATATCGTTTCATAGGCATCAATCTTTAATTATCTGACAGACAGGCATAAATATCTGAATTATCTATCATCGCATAATCAGCGGCAGCATCCATATATGATTCGGTGACTGCCATTTGTGAAGTTTCAGGTGTTTCCGTACTGATACGTGAGAAGTAAACACCTACACAGAACACAGCAATCGCCAAACAGGCTGCAGCATACATCCAAGGGCGGAGCTGTACACGATGTACCTTCTGCTGACGCTCCGGCAACTGGGTCATCACCTGCTCAGCAAAACTGTCAAAGTATCCTTCCGGAACTTGGAAAGGATTACGCTTCGTCAGCCGCTCTTCTAAATATTTCTCTTCGTTCATATCCATTGCTTTATTGTATAGACGTTTTAACGTCGTAAAAGTTTAATCCAGTAACTTAAAAAACTCTGATATTTTCTTCACTGCTATATGGTAGGATGCTTTCAAGGCTCCCTCTGACGTGCTGAGAATCTTACTGATCTCACTGTATTTCATCTCATCGTAGTAACGGAGGTTGAAGACCGTACGCTGCACCTCGGGCAGTTGGGCTATTGCTTCCTGTAAATGTGCTTCTGTCTCGTCACCATCGAAATAACGGTCTGCCATCAACGTATTGGCAACACCACCAGCTTCATCAGCACTGATATTTGAAATATTCTTCTGACGACGTACGAAATCAAGACTCTCATTGATAGCGATACGATAGAGCCATGTGGAAATTTTGGAGTCTTTGCGGAAGGTATCAATATTCGTCCATGCTTTCAGCATCACGTTCTGCATAACATCATTGGCATCCTCATGAGTAAGGACGATACGACGTACTTGCCAATACAATTGCTCACTATATTGCCGAACGACCAGCTCAAATCCTTTCCGCTGCGTAGCTGGATCAGAAAGCATAGCAGTCAACTGCTTCTCGTCAATAGTCATCAGGTGTATTTCTTTAGGTGGTTCCACACTAACTTATCATATCCGTACACATCAGGATATATCTGTATATACCCATTCTCATCAGGATAAATGGTATAATATATAATATAAATAGGTACGTGAGGCTTCACAGACATATAGCTGATCAG
Organism: uncultured Prevotellaceae bacterium; assembly: GCA_902776195.1. GTDB lineage: Bacteria > Bacteroidota > Bacteroidia > Bacteroidales > Bacteroidaceae > Prevotella. The sequence goes on from CACYPF010000001.1 coordinate 45,422, forward strand.
CTTACGAGGAAGTTTACGACCATTCTCATTCTCCTCAGGCTCATGAGAGCGGACATACTCCCTGCCTTGTTCGGTCTGTGGCGCTATGTCCATCGAGATACGTATTTTGTCAAGCGTCCAGTCATCAATATCCCCTAAAAGGAAATGTGCGAGGTCAAAGGGTCGCTGCACTCGGACACAGCCATGGGAGACACCGCGCCAACTGTTCTGGAAGAAGCCAGGCGTGGATGTGTCGTGTAGATAAACTGAGAAGTTGTTCTTAAATCGGAACACGATGCGACCTAAAGAATTTCCACGCCCACCGTTTTGCGACACGCGATACTTACCACTAGCCAACATAGCACGTGACACGCTGCCAATAGCGACTTTTTTTCCAGTAGCACGCTCTGCGATATAATAACGGTGACGGGCGAAATAGCTACTGTCACCTGCATGACGGAGCACATCATTATTAACAATGCTCTGTGGAATATTCCACTCCGGATTGACCTGTATATACTCTATCGCACTGGTTAACAAGGGAGTTCTCGTACTGGTAGTACCACATCCAATACGCATCGACATGATCGAATCCGGACCATAGGCATAGAGCATAAAAGCTGGAATATTGACCACGATACGCTTACCTGTAGTGGGCATGGGATTCTTCTCCTGCCAACGACAACGCTCCATATTGACCAGTATTTTCATCCGCATATCCCCTGAAGAGTATGACAACTGACGCAACAGACTGCGATAGAGCGGAGACTGTGGCTCCACCTCACGCATCATTGGACCTACGCTATCATTGGAAATCTTACGAAAAACTTTTTCATAGAAAGCCGAGGTAGGACGTAATATAGGAACATCATACTGATTGACATAGCATATCTTGATATTACCAAGACTATCGGGTTTCGACTCTACCATGTTCATTGCTGACTTCGGATTAACAAAACCATACCGCTGTCCTACTACATAAGTCAAATACGCACGTGTTAAATGATACTCCAAATGAGCTATCACGTCATTAATTGAATGTTCCTTGTCAAAGTCCAATGTTTTGAAACGCCGTAAGTACTCCTCTATCTCTTTAATCTTGAACTGGGTTGCAGAAAAACCGATTCTCTCTATCTGCGTCAATTGTTGTACCAATGTATCTGCCATAGGAGAAACGCCCTGCCTGCCTATCCACAGCATCGGACCATTTTCATGATAATACAGGGCCGTACGAGCAGAAGGTGACAATGAGTCTTTGCCCGCCTTCCCCATTTTCTTCAATACACTTTGGATTTCAGATGGTGTTATTTCAAAAGCAGGCGTTTTCAAACCTGAAAACGCCTCCATTTTTATATCGCCTTTCTGAATGGAATCATTCTTACATCCTATCAGGAGAAATGACACCAACAGAAATAAAAGAGATATCAGACAACAATCTTTCTGACAACCTTTCCAACTTTGATGATGTAGCAACCTTTAGGTATGTTTGTTAATTCAATTCTTTGTGCTGGACTCTCAATACGTACAGACATCACATGACGACCTGTCAACGAGATTACTTCCATCACCTGTCCTTCCGCATTAACAATATGGACAGTAGATTTAGAAACGCTAATCTGTGCCTCACTCTTCTCATCGTTCTGCTCAATACCAACATACTCTGACGATGCTGCCTGAGTAGCCACTGGGAGCATGAAGAGACATGCTGCAAAAAGTAATATGATAAGTAATCGTTTTGTCATATTCTACACTATTACATTGCAAAAGTAATAATAATAATTGAAATTACCAAACTTTAACGTAAAAAAATGTGTTTACAACTCAAAAATCATCTGTTCATCACACAAAAAGCTGTTATCAAACACTTTTTTCGCCTCCAAGAGTAATATATTCTCATCCTCATAACGGGAGGAATAATGCCCTAACAGCAATTTCCCCACTTGGGCATCACGAGCAACCATCGCTGCCTGACGAGCAGTAGAATGGTAGTATTTCTCAGCATGCTGCATATTATCCTCTCCATAAGTGCTCTCATGATAAAGTGCTGTCACACCTTTGACACGCTCATGCAAAGTAGGAACATATCGGGTATCACTACAATAGGCATAACTACGTACCGGCTCCGCTGGTGTTACCAGCCGGTTATTAGGAATCACTTCTCCCTCAGGTGTTACCCAGTCTGCCCCACCCTTGATATTATCAATCTGGCTGATAGGAATACCATAGAAATCCATCATGTCACGTTTGATGTGCGGTTTCGTAGGTTTCTCCTTGAACAAGAAACCGCAACAGGGCACACGATGTGCCAAAGGGATTGACTCCACCGTCAGGCTACGGTCCTCGTATATGACTTGCTGCTGAGTAGTATCAACCACGTGGAAAACCACTTCATAATCAAGTCCATGACAGAAAAGTCGCATCTGTTCGTCAAGCATCGACTCCAAAGCTGCAGGAGCATAGACATCCAACTTGGCTGTCCGTCCAAGCAGTCCGAATGTACTAATCATTCCAATAAGTCCAAAACAATGGTCGCCATGGAGATGACTGATAAACACAGCAGAAAGTTTAGTAAAGCGGATACGGGAGCGCCGCAACTGCATTTGCGTTCCCTCTCCACAATCTACCATGAACTGCTTCCCCCTTAGTTCCACCACCTGCGATGAGGAATAATGGTGGAGTGTGGGCAAGGCACTTCCACATCCTAAAATATGAATCTTAAAAGGCTCCAAGACTTCATCAAATCTTATAGTCGTCCTCTGAAGCTTCCTCCAGTTTGATATCTGAATCTGGCTTCTTCAACTGTTGGCGACCATACTCGTAAATATCCTCACTATCTTTCAATATCAGGGAATCAGGAGTCAGTCTTACAAGGTCATAGAGGGTCACCTCTTCTTCTTCGCCTCCCCCCTCACGAACATCAACCAATTCAAGTTTTCCACGAACAAGTCGCCATGTCTTGTAAGTCAAACTACTCTGTTCTATACCTTCAACAATGCCACCTTCTTTGATACGGAAGCCGACCTCATCACTGCCATCCAAAGGATTGGGCATCACCCAGTTTCCCAACAGTGCCGCCTGATTGATAACAACCAGCGCCTCTGTCTTTTTGGCATTAGGAACTACCGCCATACGATCACCAACCTGTAAGCCACCGAACACCTGGTTGTTCTCACGGGCATAGGTAATATCCATCTGGATAGTATCACCTAAATCAGTGACAACCTGCAATGTATTCATCGCAGTTCCTTCTCCACAAACACCATAGATTGTAGGATCCTGAGTGGCATTCATATCCGTAGAGTCACCATTGTCGAAAGGAACCTGCTGTGTCTTTCCTCCACAACTGCTAATTGTGAAAACCACTGCAGATACCAGCGTCATAATAATTGAAAATTTCTTCATAGACCTTTCTTTATTTATTATTCCTTACTTTTAGCTTCATTCCAAAGAACATCCATCTCCCCCAAAGTCATTTCCGTCAGAGGTTTTCCAATCTTAATACTGTGTTGCTCTATATAGTTAAACCGACGGATAAACTTCTGATTAGTCTCCTCCAAAGCATTATCCGGATTCAGATGATACAGACGTGCCGCATTGATCACGGAAAAAAGGAAGTCACCCAATTCTTGCTCTGACCTTTTCTTATCCTCACGTTTCAACTCCACCTCCAATTCATTCAATTCTTCACGTACTTTTGACCAGACATCCTGTTTGTCCTCCCAGTCAAAGCCCACATGACGAGCCTTGTCTTGTATACGGTATGCCTTGATAACAGAGGGAAGTGATGCCGGGACACCGCCTAGCACACTTTTGTTACCATCTTTCTCTTTTTGCTTAATCTGCTCCCAGTTATCGAGCACTTGTTCAACATCCTTGACCTCTGAGAAATCACTCTTTCCTGCATCCTCACCGTAGGGTAAAGGCTTAGGGTCACAAGCTCCGATTTGAGAAGGATGATAAACATGCGGATGACGAAATATCAACTTATCAACCAAATGGTTACAAACATCCGCTATATCAAACTGGCGATTTTCCTCACCGATTCTCGCATAGAAGCCTATATGCAATAAGACATCCCCTAATTCCTTACAAATCTCAGATGCCTCACCTTTCATCAAAGCATCACACAACTCATAAGTCTCCTCTATCGTATTGGGGCGCAAGCTCTCATTTGTCTGTTTCTTGTCCCAAGGACACCTCTCCCGAAGAGTATCCAACACATCAAGCATCCGCCCGAACGCCGCTATTTTTTCTTCTCTCGTATGTATCTGTTCCATAATCTTTGCAAAAGTACAAAATAAAAACGAAACTACCAAATTTCCATGAGCTATTTGGCAGTTTCGTTTTTTTTGTTTACCTTTGCACGTCATTATTAAAATATTTATGGAACTAGCAAGTAAATACGACCCCAAAGAGGTCGAATCGAAATGGTATCAGTATTGGCTGGACAACAAATTATTTGCCAGCAAGCCTGATGGTCGCGAGCCTTATACAATTGTCATCCCCCCCCCAAATGTTACGGGAGTGTTACACATGGGACACATGCTGAATAATACAATCCAAGATATCTTGGTACGCCGTGCCCGCATGGAAGGTAAGAATGCCTGCTGGGTACCCGGTACCGATCATGCGTCCATCGCCACTGAGGCAAAGGTGGTGAAGAAATTGGCTGAGCAGGGCATCAAGAAGCACGATCTCACCCGAGAGGAGTTTCTCAAACATGCCTGGGACTGGACTGACGAGCATGGTGGCATCATCCTGAAGCAGTTGCGCCGCCTAGGTGCTTCTTGCGACTGGGACCGCACAGCTTTCACCATGGACGAGAAGCGTTCAAAGAGTGTTATCAAGGTTTTCGTTGACCTTTATAACAAAGGACTCATATATCGTGGCTTACGCATGGTCAACTGGGATCCTAAGGCACTGACCGCCCTATCTACCGAGGAAGTAATCTATCGCGAGGAAAAGAGTCATCTCTTCCACTTGAAATATTATGTGGATGGTCTTGAGAAGCTAGACAACCAAGAAGAACTAGAGCAAGGTGGCAATATTATCCATAAAGACGCCAAAGGGTATTACGCTGTTGTTGCAACTACCCGCCCAGAAACCATCATGGGCGATACGGCAATGTGCATCAACCCCAAAGACCCTAAGAACCAGTGGCTGAAGGGACGTAAGGTTATCGTTCCGCTTGTAAACCGTGTAATTCCAGTGATTGAGGACCGCTACGTGGATATCGAATTCGGAACGGGATGCCTGAAGGTAACACCAGCCCATGATACCAATGACTACATGCTTGGCAAGACCCATAACTTGGAAACCATTGACATTTTCAATGCTGATGGCACCATCTCAGAACAGTCACCATTGTATGTGGGTATGGACCGTTTTGACTGTCGTAAGCTGATTGCCAAGGATCTGCAGAACGCTGGGTTGATGGAGCGAATTGAGGACTATACCAATAAGGTAGGCTACTCCGAGCGTAATCCTGACACAGCTATCGAGCCACGTCTTTCTCTACAGTGGTTCTTGAAGATGAAGCATTTTGCAGACATTGCACTACCACCTGTTTTAAACGACGACATCAAGTTCTATCCCACCAAATACAAGACGACATACAAGAACTGGCTGGAGAACATCCAAGACTGGTGTATCTCCCGCCAACTCTGGTGGGGACACAGAATTCCTGCATATTATTATAATGAGAACGGAGATTTCGTGGTAGCAGAGACTCGTGAGCAGGCACTAGAACTTGCCAAGCTCAAGGATTCCACTGTAACAGACGCTGACTTAAAGCAAGACGAGGATGCTCTGGACACATGGTTCTCCTCATGGCTATGGCCTATCTCCCTATTTGACGGCATCAACAATCCTAAGAGCGACGAACTTGCCTATTACTATCCCACCTCTGACCTTGTAACCGGTCCAGACATCATTTTCTTCTGGGTAGCCCGTATGATTATGGCAGGATATGAGTATGTAGGTAAGATGCCTTTCAAACATGTATATTTTACGGGTATCGTCCGTGACAAGTTAGGACGTAAGATGTCGAAATCACTGGGAAACTCTCCTGACCCCATTGAACTCATCGAGAAATTCGGAGCGGATGGAGTCCGCATGGGTATGATGCTTTCTGCCCCTGCCGGTAATGACATTCTCTTTGATGAGAGCCTGTGTGAGCAAGGTCGTAACTTCAATAATAAGATATGGAATGCCTTCCGCCTTGTTAAAGGATGGCAAGTGGCAGACATACAACAGACCGAAGCTTGTAAGACTGCCGTGACATGGTTTGAGGCGAAACTTAAACTCGTTAATGAGGAGTTGCAAGACCTTTTCTCAAAATACCGTATCTCTGAGGCTCTGATGGTTGTATATAAACTATTCTGGGATGAATTCTCAAGCTGGTATCTGGAAATGGTAAAACCTGCTTACATCAATGGTGTGGCACAGCCTATCGACAAGACCACCTATGAGGCAACATTACATTTCTTTGACATCCTGTTGAAAATGTTGCACCCATTCATGCCATTTATTACTGAGGAACTGTGGCAGGCACTCTATGAGCGCAAGGCTGGTGAGAGTATTATGCGTGAGAGTTTGAGATTGGAGTCCCCCACTGCTGCAGAGAAGAAAACAGTTGATGATATTGAGCAAGTAAAGCTGATTGTCAGTGGTGTCCGCATGGTTCGCAACCAGAAAAACATTGCTCCCAAAGAAGCACTCGAGTTGCAGGCTGTCACAGCCAACCATTACGAGACATATACTGCCACTATCATGAAGATGGCAAATATAAGTGCTATTCAAGTAGTCAGTGAGAAAGACGCTACAGCTTCCGCCTTTATGGTTGGAACTGATGAGTTTGCCGTCCCCTTAGGCAACATGATTGATATTGATGCTGAAATTGAGAAGCAGGAGGCACAACTGAAACACCTTGAGGGCTTCCTCGCTGGTGTCATGAAAAAACTGTCTAACGAGCGCTTTGTAGCTAATGCGCCAGAGACTGTTGTTGCCTTGGAGCGTAAAAAGCAGAGCGACTCTGAGGAAAAGATTGTAGCACTCAAAGAAAGTCTCGCCGCACTTCATGCTCAGAAATAGGATGCCTATCATTGAGATTGCAGGACTCAACCACCCTGGCGTAGAGTTGTTCTGTTCACTAACTGAAACACAACTGCGTAACAGAATAGAACCAGAGAAGGGTATCTTCATCGTAGAAAGTCCAAAGGTTATCCGTGTGGCTTTGGATGCGGGATATCAACCCTTGGCACTTCTCTGTGAGCAAAGACATATTGAGGGAGACGCTGCAGACATCATCAAACGGTGCGGTGAAATACCTGTATATACAGGCAGTCGTGAGCTCCTTGCCTCTTTGACAGGCTATACCCTCACAAGAGGGGTGCTCTGCGCCATGCGACGCCCTACTCTGAAAAGCGTTTCGACCATCTGCAAGGATGCACGACGAATTGTTGTAATAGACGGTGTAGTAGACACCACTAACATTGGTGCTATTTTTCGCTCCGCAGCAGCACTGGGCATTGATGCGGTCTTGTTGACGACTAATTCGTGTGATCCACTGAACAGAAGGGCAGTCAGAGTGTCTATGGGGACTGTTTTCCTCATTCCTTGGACATGGATTGACGGCGACATCAGCCAACTGCATGACTGGGGATTTAAAACGATGGCAATGGCACTGACAGACAATGCACTTCCTCTCGATGCACCCATTTTGAAACAAGAGAAACGACTCGCTATCATCATGGGGACTGAGGGTGACGGACTACCTCAAGAGACCATTACAGAAGCTGATTACGTGGTGAGGATTCCAATGGCATATGGTGTGGACTCGCTCAACGTGGCTGCCGCATCTGCCATCGCTTTCTGGGAATTAGTGAGGAAATAACAAGGATCTATTGAAATATGGAGAATAATAGTATATTACAAAAACTCGACGGTCTTGAAGCTCGTTTTGAAGAAGTATCAACCTTGATAACTGACCCAAGCGTGATAGCTGACCAGAGCCGGTTCGTGAAACTCACGAAAGAGTATAAGGATTTGGGAGACATCATGGATGCTCGCAAACGTTACATCACCTGTCTGAACAGTATCAAGGAGACTAAGGATATTCTTGCCAATGAGGATGATGCCGAGATGAAGGAGATGGCTCGTGAGGAACTTGCTGAGAACGAAGCCCTACAACCCAAATTGGAGGAGGAAATAAAAATTGCCCTTATTCCTAAAGACCCAGAGGATGCAAAGAATGTACAGATGGAGATTCGTGCCGGAACGGGTGGTGATGAAGCGTGTCTTTTTGCCGGCGACTTGTTTAAGATGTACAAAAGTTTTTGTGACTCTAAGGGTTGGCAACTTGCTATTACCAGTGTCAGTGAAGGTGCTGTGGGGGGATATAAAGAAATCGACTTTGCCGTCAGTGGCGTAGATGTTTACGGTACGCTGAAATACGAGTCTGGCGTACACCGCGTACAGCGTGTTCCTGCGACGGAAACACAGGGGCGAATGCACACCTCTGCAGCCACCGTCGCCGTACTGCCTGAGGCTGACAAATTTGAGGTACATATCAACGAGGGAGAGATCAAATGGGACACCTTCCGAAGCAGTGGTGCAGGTGGTCAGAATGTAAACAAAGTGGAATCTGGCGTACGCCTGCGTTATATGTGGAAGAATCCCAATACGGGTGAGACGGAGGAGATCCTTATTGAATGCACTGAGACACGCGATCAGCCAAAGAACAAAGAGCGAGCCCTCTCGCGCCTGTACACATTTATATATGACAAGGAGCATCAGAAATACATGGACGACATTGCTTCCCGTCGAAAGACACTGGTGTCTACTGGTGACCGCTCAGCGAAAATCCGCACCTATAACTTCCCACAGGGACGTGTGACTGATCACCGCATCGGTTATACCACTCACGACCTGCAGGGTTTCCTCAGTGGTGACATCCAGCCCATGATTGATGCGCTGACTGTTGCCGAAAATGCCGAACGCATGAAAGAATCAGAACTATAAGATTATGAATAAACAAGAGTTAATACAGCAAATAAAAGAGAAGCAGTCGTTTCTCTGCGTAGGTCTGGATACTGACCTGAACAAAATCCCCCAGTGTATCATCAACGAGGCAAAAGCTAAGGACGGAGAAGACTATGTTTTCCGTGCCCTTTGCGAGTTTAACGCCCTCATCATCGACGCGACAGCACCTTATTGTGTCGCTTACAAGCCCAATCTTGCCTTTTATGAGGCTTATGGTGTAGACGGCATCCTCGCCTTCGAGGCAACCATCGATTATCTGAAGGAAGAATATCCCAACCATTTCATAATCGCTGATGCCAAACGTGGAGATATCGGCAATACATCCAAAATGTATGCCAAGACTTTCTTCGAAGAGTATGATGTCGACGCACTGACCGTTGCACCTTATATGGGGGAAGACTCTGTGACACCCTTCCTCGGCTATAATGATAAATGGGTTATCTTGCTGGCTTTAACTTCAAACAAGGGATCCTACGACTTCCAGTTGACGGAGGACAACAATGGTGTTCGCTTGTTTGAGAAAGTTTTGAGACAAAGTCAGCAGTGGGGTAACGATGAGAATATGATGTATGTTGTTGGAGCCACCCAGGGGCGTATGTTTGAGGATATCCGCAAGGTAGCCCCCACCCACTTTCTGCTCGTTCCTGGTGTCGGAGCACAAGGAGGCAGTTTACAGGAGGTATGTCAATATGGTATGACAAAAGACTGCGGACTACTCGTTAATTCTTCCCGCGGTATTATCTATGCCAGCAATGGAGAAGACTTCGCTGAGGTTGCTGCCCAAAAAGCCAAAGAATTGCAAGAGCAGATGGCTGAGGAAATAAAGAAGAGAATGTAAGAAAAAGAAATCTTACGGCAATGGTTTTATAAAGCGCATCTCATGGAGGATACGCTTTTGTCTTTTTAAGACATAAGCACTCGGTTTTGCGGAATTATAGCGTAGAGGATTAGGCAACGTGGCGGCTATCAACGCACACTCCGCACTTGTCAACTGGGAGGCGGTTTTATGAAAATGCCATTCTGCCACAGCATCAACACCATAGATTCCATCCCCCATCTCTATGGAATTCAAATAGACTTCCATAATACGCTGTTTCGACCACATCAGCTCTATCAGTGCTGTAAAATAAACCTCAAAGCCTTTTCGTAACCAAGAGCGGCCAGGCCATAGAAAAACATTCTTTGCCGTCTGCTGAGAGATGGTAGAGGCACCTAACTTCCGTTTCTCTGGGTGCTTGAGATTACGGATAGCAGCATGTTCTATCGCTTTATAGTCAAACCCATGATGGTCTAAAAAACGCGCATCCTCACTTCCCATTACAGCTAGTGACATAGAGGAAGAAATTTCCTCAAAGGGTACCCAATGGTGATGTAACGTCAGGTCTTTACCCTCTGATACTTGTTCACCTAGACGAATGAACATCAAGGGCGTAAACCAGACAGGAACCCAACGTAATACGACTACAGAAAGAATAGTGGAGGCAAAAAAAGCCACCACTATCCACATGAAAAATCTTTTAATCTTATGCAGTAATGCCTTCATTACTGAAGTGTACCAGCCTCAGCCTTTTGGATCATCTCCTTGCTGGCATACATATAAACTTCTACTCGACGGTTCTGCTGACGACCAGCGGCTGTTGAATTGTCAGCAACAGGATTTGTAGAACCCTGTCCCTCTACACTCTTAATCTGCTTAGCCTGAACGCCACATGAACGGAGATAGTTGTTTACGCTATTGGCACGGTTAACAGACAAAGGCTGGTTGATAGCATCGCTACCCGTATTGTCTGTATGACCAATGATAGCAACATCACAGTCGGCATTGGAGTTCAATACACGGGCAAACTCAGCAAGAGAATTTTTTGCACTGGTACTCAGATCCGCCTTACCTGTTGCGAAAAGAATACCAGAGTCGAAAGTCACTTTCACAGCATCCAGACCATTGGTGTCCTTAACAGTCTCCACCTGTGCATTTTGAACCTGTTGAGCCTGTTGCTTTGCCTTATCCATCTTCTTACCGATAATAGCACCAGCGCCAGCACCTACGGCACCGCCTATTGCAACACCCACAGCGGTGTTTCCTGCAATGGCACCGATAATACCACCTAACAAGGCACCGCCACCGGCACCAATACCTGCACCCTTCTGGGTATTGTTACAAGCGAAGAGCATGCCTACGCAAAGTAACAAAGAAACAATCTTGATTTTCATATTACATTTTATTTAAATGGTGAAAAATTTGAGGCAAAGATACAAATTAATTCTGAACTTGGTGTTTATATTTCATAATTATTTCGTAATTTTGCACCAAATTTTGAAAATTGAAGGATTTTTATGGCAAAAGAACTCAAAGAAATGACTAAAAGGGCTGACAATTACAGTCAGTGGTATAACGACTTGGTAGTAAAAGCTGACCTTGCCGAGCAGTCGGCTGTACGCGGATGTATGGTCATCAAGCCTTACGGCTATGCAATCTGGGAGAAAATGCAGCAACAGTTAGACAAGATGTTCAAAGAAACGGGTGCTCAGAACGCCTATTTCCCACTGCTCATCCCGAAGTCGTTCCTCAGTCGTGAGGCAGAACATGTAGAGGGTTTCGCCAAAGAGTGTGCTGTCGTGACCCACTATCGTCTGCGTGCCAAAGAGGATAAAAGTGGTGTAGAGGTTGATCCTACCGCAAAATTAGAAGAAGAACTGATTGTCCGCCCAACTTCGGAGACAATTATCTGGAATACTTATAAAAACTGGATTCATTCTTGGCGTGACCTGCCGTTGATGTGCAACCAGTGGTGTAATGTGATGCGATGGGAAATGCGTACCCGTCCATTCCTTCGTACTTCAGAATTTTTGTGGCAGGAGGGTCACACCGCTCATGCCACCAAGGAAGAAGCCGAGCAGGAAGCACAGAAGATGTTAGGTGTATATGCCAAATTTGCAGAAGAATGGATGGCTGTTCCTGTTCTTCAGGGCGTAAAGAGTGAAACAGAACGTTTCGCGGGTGCCCTTGACACCTATACTATCGAAGCAATGATGCAGGATGGTAAGGCTCTGCAAAGTGGAACCTCCCACTTCTTAGGACAGAACTTCGCAAAAGCTTTTGAAGTCACCTATCTTAATAAGGAAAACAAGCCTGAGTATGTTTGGGCCACCTCATGGGGTGTATCAACCCGACTGATTGGTGCGCTTATCATGACCCACTCCGATGATAACGGTCTGGTACTTCCTCCACGGTTGGCACCAATCCAAGTAGTCATCATTCCGATTGCCAATAAACCCGAACAGATGGAGATTGTCAACAAGGAGGTACAACCTATCATTGAGGAACTACGTTCCAAAGGCATCACCGTGAAATTTGACGATTCCGACAACAAGCGTCCCGGTTTCAAGTTTGCTGACTATGAACTGAAGGGTGTTCCTGTCCGTCTTGTACTAGGAGCCCGTGACTTGGAGAATGGCACCATAGAAGTAATGCGCCGTGACACTCTGGAGAAAGAGACCCGTCCACTCGAGGGTATCTCCTCGTATGTCGAGCAATTGTTAGAAGACATTCAGAAGAACATTTTCGAAAAAGCACGTAAATTCCGTGACGAGCACGTATATGAGTGCGACAATTACGAAGAATTCAAGGAACGTGTAAAAGACGGTGGTTTCTTCCTATGCCATTGGGACGGTACTGCTGAGACTGAAGCAAAGATCAAAGAAGAAACTCAGGCTACTATCCGTTGTGTACCTTTTGCTTACGAGCAGACATCAGGTATAGACATGGTAAGTGGAAAACCCTCAAAACACCGTGTTATTATAGCCCGCAGCTACTAATATTGCACGGGAAATCAACGATTTACAAAAACTTTCGGTCAAAACATTTTGTGGTGACCGAAAGTTTTTGTAATTTTGCAGCCGATTTGCGGAATCATGCCGCAATGACAGTTCACATAAAGTCCAACTTTATTAATTTACAAACAATTTTAAATTATGTCAGAATTAACAAAGAACGTCCAGCCACTGAACGACTTCAATTGGGAGGAGTTTGAGAATGGCATGGCAGCTAACGTCAGCAAGGAAGAGCTTGACAAGGCGTATGATGAGACGCTGAACAAAGTCAGCGAGCATCAGGTTGTCGATGGTACTGTAATCAGTGTCGACAAGAAAGAGGTAGTCGTAAACATCGGCTACAAGAGCGATGGTATCATCCCCGCATCTGAGTTCCGTTACAATCCCGACCTGAAGGTTGGTGACACTGTTGAGGTGTATGTGGAGAACGCAGAGGACAAAAAGGGACAACTCGTTCTCTCACACAAGAAAGCTCGTCTCTCTAAGAGCTGGGATCGTGTTAACGCAGCCCTTGATAAAGAGGAAATTGTTCAGGGATACATCAAGTGCCGCACGAAGGGCGGTATGATTGTTGACGTATTCGGCATTGAGGCATTCTTGCCAGGTAGCCAGATTGACGTTCACCCCATACGCGACTACGACCAGTTCGTAGGAACCACGATGGACTTCAAGATTGTAAAAATCAATCAGGAGTTCCGCAATGTTGTTGTTTCTCACAAGGCTCTCATTGAGGCTGAGTTGGAGGCACAGAAGAAAGAAATCATCGGCAAACTGGAGAAAGGTCAGATTCTTGAGGGTACCGTTAAGAACATCACTTCCTATGGTGTATTCGTTGACCTCGGCGGTGTTGACGGACTCATCCACATCACCGATCTCTCTTGGGGTCGCGTAGACGATCCTCATAAGGTAGTAGAGCTCGACCAGAAGATCAATGTTGTAATCCTTGACTTCGACGATGAGAAGAAGCGCATTGCTCTTGGTCTGAAGCAGCTCACTCCACACCCATGGGACGCTTTGGATGCAGACCTGAAGGTTGGCGACCATGTGAAGGGTAAGGTTGTCGTTATAGCTGACTATGGTGCATTCGTTGAGATTCAGCCTGGTGTAGAGGGTCTGATTCACGTATCAGAGATGTCATGGAGCCAGCACCTTCGTTCCGCTCAGGAGTTCCTGAAGGTAGGCGACGATGTAGAGGCTGTTATCCTGACCCTCGACCGTGACGAGCGTAAGATGTCTCTCGGCATCAAGCAGCTGAAGGAAGACCCATGGGAGGCTATCGAGGTTAAATATCCTGTCGGCAGCAAGCATACCGCAAAGGTTCGCAATTTCACCAACTTCGGAGTATTCGTAGAGTTGGAAGAGGGTGTTGACGGTCTGATTCACATCAGCGACCTTTCTTGGACTAAGAAAGTTAAGCATCCTTCTGAGTTTACTCAGGTTGGCGCAGAGATTGACGTTATTGTTCTTGACATTGACAAGGAGAACCGCCGTCTCTCTCTCGGTCACAAGCAGTTGGAAGACAATCCTTGGGATGTATTCGAGGCTAAGTATACCGTTGGATCTATTCACGAGGGAAAGATTATTGAATTGCTTGAAAAGGGTGCCGTTGTATCACTCGACAAGGATGTTGAGGGCTTTGCCACTCCTAAGCACCTCGTTAAGGAGGATGGCTCTCAGGCACAGCTCAATGAGGAACTGCCCTTCAAGGTCATTGAGTTCAACAAGGACTCTAAGCGCATCATCTTGTCCCATAGCCGTACCTTCGAGGATCCACAGCGTGAGGAGAAGAAGGCTGCTGCCAAGAAGACACGTTCAGCCAAGAAGGAGGATACTCCAAAGATTGAGAATGTAGCTGCAAGTACCACATTGGGTGACATTGACGTACTCGCAGAGTTGAAGGCTAAGATGGAGAAGGGTGAGTAATCCCCTACTCCTTCTACCTTTTAATATAAAATATGGGCTGCATCCAATAGGACGCAGCCCATATTATTTCTCTTAAAAAATAATTCTAAAAGGGGAGGTCATCCGTACTACCCTCTCCTGCGGGCTCCTGAGAAGTAGGGAATGGAGCAGCGGCAGCTTGAGGATTTGCATCCTGCTGTGGTGGGAATGGCGTTGCCTGTGGCGCAGCCACAACAGGTGCGGCACCACGTGTTACATTATAGGCACGAATCTCATTGAACCAACGTCCATTATACTCATGAGCATCAATATCAAAACTTACAGTTAAATCCTCACCATTCTGGATATTAAACTGTTTGATACGGTCTTCACCGAAAATTCGGAAAACGCACTTACGAGGATACTGCCCAGGAACCTCTATCACATATTCCTGTGACATCCATGGATTGCCTGTGCGTGATGACACGCCACTGTTTGCCGGAAGTACGGCAATAATCTTACCTGTTAATTCCATAATTATTTATTCGTTATTAATTGTTGATTTTACGTTTCAGATTGCGAAATTACGAAAAATACTTTTAAATTGAGAATATTTTACCGAATATTTTTGCATTTGAACAAGTTATTTTGTATTTTTGTAGTCAATTTAAAGGACTTAAAACAAAAAAACGAAATAACTCATGAGATTTACCGTATCAAGCACTGCGCTTAGCAGCAAACTCAATGCTCTATCAAGAGTAATTAACAGCAAGAATTCCTTGCCCATCTTATCAGACTTCTTATTCGACATTCAAGAAAATGTGCTTCATCTGACTGCTTCTGACAGCGAGAATGTGATGAACACACAGGTTGATCTTACAGAGTGTGACGGAAATGCCCGTTTTGCAATTGGCAATCACGACTTACTGGAAGCTGTAAAGGGTTTTTCCGAGCAGCCCATCACTTTTGATGTCAATTTACAGGAGAGCACTATCAAGATCAGTTACCAGAATGGTATGTTCTCACTGCCCATTGAAAATGCGGATGAATACCCACAGGCTCAGGCCATCAGTGAGAACACGAACGTCATTAGCCTGTCAAGCGACTTACTGGCAGAGAACATCAATCGTTCATTATTCGCTACCGCACAGGACGAGCTTCGCCCTGTCATGAATGGTATTTATTTTGACCTCACCCCAGAGTGCCTTGCGATAGTAGCCTCTGACGGACATAAATTAGTACGCAACAAGATTTTCACTATCCATAGTGAGCAACCAGCAGCCTTTATCCTTCCCAAGAAGCCTGCCTCTTTGCTGAAAAACCTGTTACAGAAAGACGGTGGCGATGTGGAGATACGGTTCGATGAGCGTAATGCCCAGATTAGTTATGGTGATGGACAGATCACGTGTCGTCTGATTGAAGGTCGCTATCCCAATTACAACTCCGTTATTCCACAGGGCAATCCAAATGTGCTGACAATAGACCGCCTGGGACTCCTCGCGGCTCTCCGTCGTGTGCAGCCATTTGCTAACGACTCCAGCAATTTGATCCGCTTCCATGTTGAAGGTGGAACATTGCAGTTGGACGCAGAGGATTTTGATTTTTCTAAGACAGCGACAGAACGTATGGCATGTGACTATAATGGCCAGCCGATGAGTATTGGCTTTAAGGGCGCATCTTTCATTGAGATTCTGAGCAACTTTGATTGCCAGGATGTCATCATTCAGCTTGCTGACCCCAGCCGTGCCGGATTGGTATTACCTTCAGAACAACCAGAGAACCAAGACATCCTGATGTTGATGATGCCTATGCTCATCAACGACTAAAAAGATTGCGAATGAAACTGAATTTACAGAAGCCACTTGTAATATTTGATTTGGAGACCACGGGCCTTGACCTTGTCAAGGACCGTGTCATTCAAATATCTTATATAAAAGTATTTCCAAACGGAAAGGAAGAGCGTGGTAATCATCTCATCAATCCAGAGAAGCCTATACCAGAAATGGTGGAGGAGCTTACAGGTATTAAGAATGAGGACGTGAAGGACAAGCCGACCTTCAAGCAGATGGCCCAACAACTAAACCAGGTTTTTAGCGGTAGTGACATCGCAGGCTATAACTCCAACCATTTCGATGTGCCCCTTCTCGCAGAAGAGTTCTTACGTGCAGGGATAGACTTTGATTTCTCCAAATGCCGTCTGATAGACGTGCAGACCATCTACCATAAGATGGAGCGCCGCAATCTCGCAGCTGCCTACAAGTTCTACTGTGGCAGGAAGATGGAAGAGGACTTTACGGCACATCGTGCTGATGAGGATACGGAGGCTACCTACCGAGTATTACAAGGTCAGCTGGACATGTACACGGCTGAGAAGCAGGAAGATCCAGAGCGTGTGCTTCAGAATGACATGCAGTATCTTGCTGATTTCTCGAAAGCAAACAACAACATTGACTTTGCCGGTCGCATTGTCTGGGGAGAAATGAAAGACCACTCAGGAAAAGCGGTGCTTGGCAAAGATGGGAAACCCGTAATGACGGAAGTCTTCAACTTCGGGAAATACAAGGGACAGCCTGTCTCACAAGTCCTCCGTTTTGACCCAGGTTATTATAGTTGGATATTAGGTGGCGATTTCACATATAATACAAAACAGGTTCTCACACGCATTCGTCTTCGTGAGAGCCAAATGAACGCATGACTATGCTCAAAGGCAAGAAAATCGTTTTAGGAATCACTGGCTCTATTGCTGCCTATAAGGCATGCTATGTCATCCGTGGATTGATAAAGGCTGGAGCAGAGGTACAAGTGGTTATCACCCCTGCCGGGAAAGAGTTTATAACCCCCATCACCTTATCAGCACTAACCCAGAAGCCCGTTATCAGTGATTTCTTCTCACAACGTGACGGTACATGGCATTCCCATGTGGCACTGGGACTATGGGCAGATGCCATGCTCATTGCACCATGCACAGCCTCTACCCTTGGGAAGATGGCTCATGGTGTTGCCGACAATATGCTGATTACCACCTATCTCTCTATGAAGGCTCCTGTTTTCATCGCTCCTGCCATGGATCTGGATATGTACCAACACCCCTCCACCCAGGAGAATCTCCGTATATTGCAGTCGTATGGCAACAGGGTCATCGAGCCACAAAGTGGTTTCCTCGCCTCCGGACTTGAAGGGAAAGGGCGTATGGAAGAACCCGAGAAGATCGTCGAGTTCTTAGAGCGTGCGTTATCAACTGATGTCCCACTCACTGGGAAGAGAATCATGATTACCGCAGGTCCCACCTATGAGAAAATAGACCCTGTTCGCTTTATAGGCAACTATAGCAGTGGGAAGATGGGGTTCGCACTTGCGGAAGAGTGTGCCCGCCAAGGTGCTGAGGTAGAATTAGTGACAGGTCCTGTCGCCCTGACCACCCATCACCCTGACATCCACCGTACTGACGTGGAGAGTTGTGAGGAGATGTATCAGGCTGCTACCAGTATTTATACATCATGTGATGCGGCCATTCTCTGTGCGGCAGTAGCTGATTTCCGACCAGAGAGCATCGCGGAGGAGAAAATCAAGAGGGAGCACGACGACCTTATCATCCGTCTGAAGCCCACCCATGACATCGCCGCCGCACTGGGACAGATGAAACAGGAAGGTCAGCGCTTGGTAGGATTTGCCTTGGAGACCAACGATGAGCAACAGAATGCACTTGGGAAACTGGAGCGTAAGAATCTGGACTTCATCGTACTGAATTCTCTGCGTAACGAGGGAACCTGCTTCCAGTCGGACGAGAACCAAATCTGTATTATATCCCGCCAAGGACAGAAAGATTATCCTCGCAAGCAAAAAAGTGAGGTAGCAACAGATATTGTAAATGAATTAGCATCTATCCTATGAAGAAAGTAATCTGGCTTATCATCATCATATTCTGTCCATTCTGTCTCCATGCACAGGAGCTGAATGCGAAGATTACTATAAACCATGCCCAGATCCAAGGAACTGACGCGAGTGTCTTCGAGACGTTACAGCAATCGCTGGAGCAGTTTGTCAATGACCGCCAATGGACTGACTATCAATTTCAGAAACACGAGCGTATCAATTGTAACTTCAACATCACCATCACCAAATACGACAAGACTGCCAACCGGTTTGAGGCAACAGCGATGATACAGGCAAACCGCCCTGTATATCATTCCACATACACGACCACCATATATAATAACAAGGATGCAGACTTTAGTTTCGACTATGTACAATACGACCAACTGAATTTCCAAGAGGAAATCATTGACAACCAGTTGACCGCACTCTTCGCTTATTATGCTTATTTAATCATCGGACTCGACCTTGACAGTTTCTCCCCTTTAGGTGGAACCGATGTCATGCAGCGCTGTCTCAATCTGGTCAATAACACCCAGAACTTAGGATTCCCGGGCTGGAAAGCGTTTGAGACAAGTCGTAACCGTTTTGCCATCATCAATGACTATCTTGATGAGGCGATGAAGCCCTTCCGACAGCTACAGTATGACTATTACCGTACAGGACTTGATGAGATGGCTAATAATGCGGAGCGCGGCAGGGCGAATATCACCACTGCACTCAACAACCTCAAAGAAGCGCATCAGAATAAGCCTCTCAGTCTGTTACCCCAGATATGGACAGACTATAAGCGTGACGAACTTTCCTCCATCTATCATGGGAAAGGAACGCAGAAAGAAAAGGAGCAAGTATACGATCTGCTCTTTTCCATCAATGCCTCACAAAGTAATGCTTGGGATCAAATAAAGAATTAAGAAATGCTCACACACCTATATATCAAGAACTTCACCCTGATTGATGAACTCGACATCGAGTTACGTCCCGGTTTCTCTGTCATCACCGGAGAGACGGGAGCCGGTAAGAGCATCATCCTCGGTGCCATCGGTCTTCTTTTAGGACAGCGTGCGGACTCAAAGAGCATCAAGCAAGGTTGTGACCGTTGTATTATCGAGGCGCATTTCGACCTGAGCCGTTATCAGCTGACATCCTTCTTCGAGGAGAACGACATCGATAATGATGTCAGTGACTGTATCATCCGACGTGAGCTGACAGCAGCAGGAAAAAGCCGCGCTTTCATCAACGATACCCCCGTGTCCTTGTCACTATTAAAGGAACTGGGAGATATGCTGGTCGACGTTCACTCGCAGCATCAGAACCTGCTGTTAGGCAAACAAGACTTCCAACTGGAGGTTGTCGACACCCTCGCCAATGACCAGGACGATCTTTCCGCTTACCAGAAAGACTTCACCGCATACCACGACAAACAGCGACAGCTGCGGGACCTACAGGAGGAGATGGAGCGAAACCGCCAGAACATCGACTTCCTGCAGTTCCAATATAATGAACTGGAACAAGCTCATCTCATAGAGGAGGAACAAGAGGAGATGGAGCAACAGCGTGAGACCATGGCACATAGCGAGGACATCAAGACTGCGCTCTATGAGACGAGGAATCATCTTGCCGCTGATGAGCAAGGGGTCCTTCCCCTACTCCGTAAGTCTCTCGCCGCCCTGCAGTCCATCACAAAAGTATATCCTGCCACGGAGGAATGGACAGGACGCATGGAGAGTTGTCAGATTGAGCTGAAGGACATCGCACAAGATGTGGAAGGACGTTTGGAAGATATCGACTTCGACCCTGTGGAGCTGGACCGTATCAACCAGCGTCTTGACAAGCTATATGACTTACAGAAGAAATACCATGTAGAGACCGTTGCGGAACTCATCCGCCAGCGTGACGACTTGAAACGGCAACTCAGTCAGATAGAGAACAGCGACGACACCTTGAACACCTTGCAAGAGGAACTTCATGTGCTGCAAGGGAAATGCCAGCAGAAAGCTGACAAGTTGACCAAGCAACGACAGAAAGCGACCAAGGAGATTGAGCGACAGATGCTTGAGCGGCTGAAATCACTCGGTATGCCGAATGTCCGCTTTGAGGTGACGATCCAGAAGACCGACCTTCGCAAAGACGGACAGGACGATGTGGCATTCCTGTTTAGTGCCAACACCTCCAGTCCCGTACAGCCTATCGCTCAGGTGGCTTCCGGTGGTGAGATAGCCCGTGTCATGCTCTCCTTGAAGGCAATGATCAGTGGAGCCGTCAAACTCCCCACCATCATCTTTGATGAGATAGACACCGGTGTCAGCGGAAAGATTGCCGAGCGTATGGCAGAGATCATGCAGGAGATGGGAGCCAACGACCGACAGGTCATCTCCATCACACACCTCCCACAGATTGCCGCCCTTGGAACTACCCATTACCGTGTCTCCAAGCAAGAGACGCCGACAGGTACGAGCAGTCGTATGCAAATGCTCTCTGACGAGGAGCGTATCCACGAGATTGCCCAGATGCTCAGCGGCAGTGACATCTCTGCCGCCGCTATACAAAACGCTAAAGAACTTCTTAAAATAGAATCATGATATGCTGAAGAAAATACTATTATTCATACCTATTTGCCTCTTGACCCTCTTACCCGTCTCCGCACAGTCATGGGCATCAAAGGCTGTAAAGTCATTGCTGACACTGAAGACCTTCGCGAAAGACGGTACCCTCCTTGCCAGCAGCACAGGTTTCTTCGTCGGCACAGACGGGGAGGCTGTCAGCAGCTATGCACCTTTCAAGGGGGCACAACGTGCCGTCGTCATTGACGCACAAGGAAAAGAATATCCTGTCGAGTTCATGCTGGGAGCGAACGAGACCTATGATGTGGCGAAATTCCAGGTTGCCGCACAAAAGACCACCCCACTCCCTATTGCAGCCACTGCCACAAAAGGAAGCAGTGTATGGCTCCTTCCCTATGCCGTCAAGAAGACCCCCGACTGCGTACAGGGAACCATCAGCAATGCAGAGCTGTTTCAGGAAAAATACCAGTACTACACTCTCCAGCTGAATGCTGAGGAGAGTCAGATCAACAGTCCTGTCCTTAACGAGAACGGTGAGGTGGTCGGGATTATCCAGCCATCCGCAGGAGACCAGAAAGGAACATCCTACGCTGTCAGTGCCCGCTTTGCGACAGACCTGAAGATTGTCGGACTCAGTATTAACGACCCGGTATTCAGACAGACACAAATACCCATGGCGATGCCTGACGATGCCAAGGAAGCCTTGCTCACCATATTCCTCGCTTCCTCTTCGGTGAGTGAGAACGAGTATCTCAATCTGATAGAGCGTTTCATTAAGAAGTTCCCTGACGAAGCAGACGGCTATGTATACCGTGCCCGTTATCAGGTATCCAAAGGTAACTTCAGCAGTGCCGACGAGGACATGCAGAGAGCCCTTAAGATCAATGGGGAGAAAGATGACGTTCATTATCAATATGCAGACCTCATCTATCAGAAAGAAATCTATCAGAGTGACAAGCCTTTCAGTGCCTGGACTCTCGACAAGGCTTTCAGCGAGTCACAAGAGGCATACCGCATCAATCCCATGCCCATCTACTTACAGCAGCAGGCACAGATCCGTTATGCACAAGGACAATATGCGGAGGCTTATAACCTCTATGACCGACTTACCCGCAGTGATCTCCGCAGTGCGGATATCTTCTTTGCCGCCTCGCAATGCAAAGCACAGCTGAACGAGCCAGATATGCAACTTGCCTTACTCGACAGTGCTGTCAATCAGTTCAGCCGTCCTTATGTCAAGACGGCGGCACCCTACCTGCTGGCACGTGCCCAGGCTTTGTATAATCAAGGGAAATACCGCCCTGCCGTCAATGACTATAACGAGTACGAGCAACTGATGGGCAGCCAGTTGGGCGCTGCCTTCTACTACCAGCGTGAGCTTGCCGAACTGGGGGGACATCTCTACCAGCAAGCACTGAACGACATCAACAAAGCCATTGAACTGGCACCTACAGAGCCCATGTACCAAGCCGAGAAGGCATCCCTACAGGTCCGTGTCGGTATGCACAAGGAAGCGATGGAGACGGCTCAGCAGCTCATTCGGATGTCACCCGACCTTTCCGACGGTTACCTCTTCTTAGGTCTGGCACAATGTCTCTCCGACCAGAAGGCTGAGGGGGTAAAGAACCTCAACAAGGCGAAGGAGCTTGGCAACGACCAGGCGCAATCACTCATCGACAAATACGCTAAGTAATTTAACTATCAAATACTTTATTAACTAAAACTTCAAGAACATGAACAATGTACCAGTTATCAAAATTGGAATCGTCGCTGTAAGCCGCGACTGTTTTCCAGAGTCACTTGCCGTTAACCGCCGCAAGGCTGTCGTTGCCAAGTATGTAGAGAAATTCGGTGCTGCCGACATCTACGAATGTCCTATCTGTATCGTGGAGAGTGAGATCCACATGTGTCAGGCTCTTGAGGACATCAAGAAGGCTGGTTGTAACGCTCTTTGCGTTTACCTGGGCAACTTCGGTCCTGAGATCTCTGAGACCATGCTCGCCAAGTATTTCGACGGTCCCGCCATGTTCTGCGCCGCTGCTGAGGAGACTCAGAACGACCTGATTGACGGTCGTGGCGATGCTTACTGCGGTATGCTGAATGCCAGCCATGCACTGTCACTCCGCAAGACACGTGCCTACATTCCAGAGGAGCCTGTAGGTGATGCCGCTCAGTGTGCTGAGATGATCCACGAGTTCGTGCCCATCGCACGTGCCATCGTCGGTCTGCAGAACCTGAAGATCATCAGCTTCGGTCCCCGTCCCAACAACTTCCTTGCCTGCAACGCTCCTATCCGCGCCCTCTATGATCTCGATGTCGAGATTGAGGAGAACTCAGAGCTCGACCTGCTGGAGTCATTCCAGAAGCATGCCGGCGACCCACGTATTGACGAGGTGGTAAAGGATATGGCTGCTGAGCTGGGACATGGCAACAAGATTCCTCAGGTACTGCCTAAGCTCGCACAGTATGAGCTGACACTGCTCGACTGGATTGAGGGTCACAAGGGCTGCCGTCAGTTCGTCACCCTGACCACTAAGTGCTGGCCTGCCTTCCAGACGATGTTCGGTTTCGTTCCCTGCTATGTGAACAGCCGTCTGACCAGTCGCGGTATCCCCGTCAGCTGTGAGGTGGATATCTACGGTACCCTCTCTGAGTATATCGGAACCTGCATCTCTCAGGATGCCGTTACCCTGCTCGACATCAACAATACCGTTCCTAACGATATGTACGAGGAGAGCATCAAGGGTAAGAAGTTCGCTTGCGACACCTATACCGACAAGGAGATCTTCATGGGCTTCCACTGTGGTAACACCGCTTCCAGCAAGGTTTGCAACTGCAACATGTGCTTCCAGCGCATCATGGCTCGCGCCCTGCCTGTTGAGGTGACCAACGGTACCCTGGAGGGTGACATCAAGCCAGGTCTTGCTACTGTATACCGTCTGCAGTCTACTGCTGACACCAAGCTGCGTGCTTACATCGCACAGGGTGAGGTTCTCCCCGTGGCAACACGCTCCTTCGGTTCTATCGGTATCTTTGGTATCAAGAACATGAGCCGCTTCTATCGTCACGTCCTCATCGAGAAGCACTATCCACACCATTGCGCCGTGATGTTCGGACATCAGGGTAAGTACCTGTGGGAGGTCCTCAAGTACATGGGTATCCCCGTGGACGAGATTGACTACAACTTCCCGAAGGGTGACTTCTACCCCACCGAGAATCCTTTTGCATAAGGTAATGATCAATAACAAAAGGAAGAGGATGCGTCATCGCATCCTCTTTTCTTTGCTTTTTGATACACTTTTTTATGCCGCAGGTTAGTCCTACACTTGTAAAAGACACTTTCTTTCATTGCTACAATCATCAGCAGCATCTGTAGAAGGGGGTTTTTACATCATCAGAATGGTACCTGAACATTCTCACCGCCCTCGAAAGGCGACTGTTCCATAGCCGGTTGCTCACCGTTCACGCGGCTGCCGAGGATCTCTCCCCCATTGTCATCCGACTGCTTACGACGGCCCAGACGACTATCCTCCGGGTTCTCGAAGCGGGTGAACTCACCACGGAAGGTCAGCAGCACATCACCAGTAGCACCCTTACGATGCTTGGCAATGATGATCTGTGCCATGCCATGCAGGTCACGGCCGTTATCATCCTGATAGATATGGTAGTATTCCGGACGATGGACGAAGAGCACCATATCCGCATCCTGCTCGATGGCTCCCGACTCACGGAGGTCAGAGAGCTGGGGACGCTTACCCTCCAAGCCCTCACGACTCTCCACACCACGGTTCAACTGCGAGAGGGCGATGATGGGGATATCCAATTCCTTCGCCAGTCCTTTCAGAGAACGGCTGATGGTCGACACCTCTTCCTGACGACTGGAGAAGCGCATTCCATTGGCATTCATCAACTGCAGGTAGTCAATCATGATAATCTTCACACCATGCTCACGCACCAGTCGGCGTGCCTTGGTACGCAGTTCGAAGACAGAGAGACCCGGGGTGTCGTCGACATAGAGCGGAGCTCCCAGCAGGTTATTGACCCGCTTGTCCAGACGGTCCCACTCGTCAGGGTGCAACTGACCGTTCAGGATCTTCGAGCCCTGTATCTCACAGACGTTCGATATCAGACGGTTCACCAGCTGCGTGTTACTCATCTCAAGAGAGAAGAATGCCATCGGCACCTGATAGTCGGCAGCGATATTCTTAGCCATAGAGAGGGCGAAGGAGGTCTTACCCATGGCAGGACGACCCGCGATAATCACCAAGTCGGAAGGTTGCCAACCACTGGTGATATCGTCGAGTTTATGATAACCCGTCGGCACACCCGTCAGACCATCCTTGTTGGCTGCCGCCTTCTGGATGACATCCACCGCATTCTTGATGACAGGGTCAATCTGCGTATAGTCCTTCTTCATGTTCTTCTGCGAGAGTTCGAAGAGCGAGCCCTCCGCCTCCTGCATCAGGTCGTCGATGTCTATCGTCTCGTCGAAAGCCTTCGTCTCGATGAAGCTGGCATAGGATATCAACTGGCGAGCCAGGAATTTTTGGGCGATGATGCGGGCATGATACTCGACATTGGCAGAAGATGCCACTCGTGAGGACAGCTCCATCACATAAGCAGGACCACCCACGTTCTCCAAGTCACCCTGT
This sequence comes from uncultured Prevotellaceae bacterium, assembly GCA_902776195.1. GTDB lineage: Bacteria > Bacteroidota > Bacteroidia > Bacteroidales > Bacteroidaceae > Prevotella. The sequence goes on from CACYPF010000001.1 coordinate 71,244, forward strand.
TTGGCAAGCTGTTCCGTCACCGTCCATACGTCGACGGGCTGTTCCTTCAGCTCCAGGTCACGGATTGCCTCGTACACCTTCTGGTTACGGGGCTCATAGAAGCTCTCGGGATAGAGCATCTCACAAACCACGGTATAGGCATCCTTGTCAATCATCAAGGCTCCCAGCACGGCACGCTCTATCTCCGTTGCCTGTGGCTGCACATGGGCATAGGTATTATCTGTCTGTTGTGTTCTGCGCTGTCTGCGCTGGTTATTCTCTGGCATAACTCTATTTCTTTTTATATTATACTATAGGAACTATAGGTACTATAGTGACTATAGTGATTATAGTGCCTCACACTCTTTCAGCCACAGCGCACTGGAGGCATCACTCGGCATGCGCCAGTCACCTCGGGGCGAGAGGCTGACACTGCCCACCTTCGGACCGTCGGGCAGACAGGAGCGTTTGAACTGCTGGTTGAAGAAACGGCGACAGAAGGTAGTCAGCCACTTCTTGATGGTCTCCTTGTCGTATTTTTCCCCAAAGGCATGACGTGCCAGGAAGAATATCTTCGAGGGACGGAAACCGAAACGCAGGAAGTAATACAGGAAGAAGTCGTGCAACTCATACGGTCCCACCAGGTCTTCCGTCTTCTGCTTGATATTCCCATGCTCATCGGCAGGGGTCAGCTCTGGTGATATGGGAGTGTCAATGATGTCCAGCAGGGTCTCGTTCTGTGCCTTGAACTGCGGGAGACCTGCCACATAACGGATCAGGTATTGTATCAGTGTCTTAGGGATGCTGGCATTGACACCATACATCGACATGTGATCTCCGTTATATGTCGCCCATCCGAGTGCCAGCTCAGAGAGGTCACCGGTTCCCACCACCATGGCATTGAGCTGGTTGGCAAGGTCCATCAGGATCTGCGTTCTCTCCCGTGCCTGGGAGTTCTCATAAGTCACGTCATGTTTTTTCATATCATGACCGATATCCTCGAAATGCTGGGTCACTGCCTTGGCAATGGAGATCTCCATCTGCGAGATATTCAGGGTCTGCATGAGCGTCGTGGCATTATCATGGGTACGGTCTGTCGTACCAAAGCCCGGCATGGTTACACCGACAATTCCTTTGCGGTCGAGTCCCAACTTGTCAAAGGTGCGGACACATACCAACAAGGCAAGGGTGGAGTCCAGTCCACCGCTGATACCCACCACCACATGCTGGCAGTTGGTATGTACCAGGCGTTTGGCAAGACCTGCCGTCTGGATATTCAGTATCTCCTCACAGGTCGCAGCCATCTCTGCATCCTGCGGGATGAAGGGACGGGGATTGACAGAACGCAGCATCTTGAACTCTGGCAGTTCCACAGCCTTACATTCAACTACAACAGCTTTTGCTTCCCGTTGTGCATTAATAAAAGTAGAGTTCGTATGCCGCTCTGTCCGTAACCGTTCGACATCTATCTGAGTCACCTGCATCTGTGGCTGCAGAGAAAAGCGCTCTCCCTCCGCAAGCAGGTGTCCATTCTCGAAAATCATGGCATTACCGCCATAGACGACATCCTGTGTTGACTCACCGAAGCCACAGGAGGCATAGACATAGCCGCTAATGGTACGGGCACTCTGCTGGGATACCAAGGAGCGCAGGTAGTTATGCTTACCTATCAGCTCGTCACTGGCGGAGCAGTTAAGGATGATATCCGCACCAGCCATCGTCAGGTTGTTGCTGGGAGGCAACGGTGCCCACACATCCTCACAGATCTCTACACCGAACTTCACACCATCAACGGTCTGGAACACTTTCGGCTCGGCAGACAGAAGGATATGGGTACCGGCGATGTAAAGGTCTGTCGGATTCAAGTCCTGAGCAGAGGCAAACCACCGTTTCTCATAGAACTCATTATAGTTGGGCAGATAGGTCTTGGGGACCAGTCCCAACAGACTGCCACTCTGGATGACCGCCGCACAGTTAAGCAACAGTCCTCCTGCCTGTACCGGCATACCTACCACACAGATAATATTCAACTTACGAGTGAAGTCCAACAGCATCATAAGACCCTCCTCTGCCTTGGTGAGCAACAACTGCTCCTTGAAGAGGTCCTGACAACTATAACCTGTGATTGCCATTTCCGGAAAACAGATGAGCTCAACACCCTCTCCTTCGGCGTTGGCAATCAGTTTCTCCATCTCAAGTACGTTATACTCGACATCAGCTACTTTAACGGCAGGTACAGCGGCTGCCACGGTAATCAGTCCATGTTTCATATTTATTTGTTTTCGTTGTTTCGGTATTATGGTATCAATAGCGACGAATCGCCATAGCTCAGGAAACGGAAGTCATGAGACAAGGCGTAATCGTAGATACACCGCCAATTCCCCTTGACAAAGGCACTCACCAACAGCAATAGCGTGGACTGCGGCTGGTGGAAATTCGTCACGAGCATCTTCACAATCTTATAGTCATAGCCTGGGGCAATGATAATCTGCGTGGAGGAATGCAGCACCGTCAACGCATGACGGTCCATCCAGTCGAGCAAAGCATGCAGCACCACTACCACCGCTTCCTCCTTACCTTTTTCCTCATAGGGCTCCCACTGGTTCACATGCAACTGCTCCTCCGTCAGATCTGGATTCATCATCACTTTCAGTCCCATATAGTAAAGGCTCTCCAACGTCCGCACACTGGTGGTACCAACAGCTATCGCCTCACCATTGTAGGCAATCAGCCGTTCGATGGTGTGACGACGTACGGCGATATACTCCGTATGCATAGGATGCTCACCTATCGTCTCACTCTTCACCGGACGGAACGTACCGGCACCCACATGCAGGGTGAGCTCTTCCCGCTCAATGCCATGGGCATCCAGATCGGCAAGAACCTTCTCCGTGAAATGCAGACCTGCTGTCGGAGCTGCCACGCTACCCTTGATTTTCGAGTAAACAGTCTGATAGGTAGTCTTGTCACTTTCCTGCGTCTCTCGATTCAGATAGGGAGGAATAGGCAGTTCGCCCACCGCATCGATAACCTCGGCAAAGGACACGTCACCATCCCACTCAAAACGGATGAGCTGACTCGTGCCCACCTCACCAAGCCGCAAGGCCCTTAACTCTAACCTCTCACCTCTCACCTCTAATTTACGCCTCAGCACATTCCCCTCTTTCCATTTCTTCTGATTACCCACTAAGCAGAGCCATGAGCAATGTCCACGCATCTGGAACATCTGCTCATAGTCGGCAGGCTCGTAAGGCTCCAACAGGAACACCTCTATCAAGGCACCCGTATCTTTGTGGAAATGCAGACGTGCCTGTATCACCTTCGTATTATTGAACACCATGAGGGCTTTAGAAGGTAAATACTTGGGAAGGTTGTAGAACACATCCTCCCCTACTACACCTTTATTATATATAAGGAGTTTCGAGTGGTCACGCTCCGCCATCGGAAACTTCGCGATGCGGTCGTCCGCCAACTCGTAGTTATAATCACTGATATGTATCTCTTTTGTATCCATAAAAAACGCAAAGCGTTGACAAAGGTACGATTAAGTGAGCAAAAAACAAAATAAATTCATTTATTTTTTTCTTTCGAACGCAAGTACCTTAAACGAAGTTAAAGGTACAAAGAAGAAAGTAAAAATAATTAATTTGCAATTATTCCATCGAAAAGGGGGCACATCCTAAGACGTGCCCCCACTTGCTATGTAAAGTAAATCTATTTTATAGGCGTAAACTTTATTATTTAACAATCACTTTCTTGTTGTTGATGATATATACACCCTTAGCAAGTCCTTCTACAGAAGTAGCGTTCTTACGAATCTGGTTACCCTTCAGGTCATAAACAGTTGCTGGCTTCTCTGCGGAAATCTCGTTGATGCCAGAAGTTGAGGAAATTGTAAATTCCACATCAGCAGGATAAAACTGATCTGCTGCAGCTGTTGAAAGCACGATTCCTGAAATTTTACCAGTACCACCAGCGAAATCAGAAGCAGCTACAACCTTTACTGTTACAATTGTACCTTCATGGCCGCTGTAAATTTTATTCTGAGTAGAGAAAGAAAGCATCTTGTAAGTTCCAGGAGTAGATTGTTCTGCTATTTCCAAAGAATGTGGTCCCTTTCTACCTGTATCACCACGAGATAACTCTACATCCAAATAAGTATCACCATCTTCTTCAAATGTAGCGACTTTTAAACCCGTTGGCAAAGTTAAAAGGAACTCAAAACCAGAGATCTCATCAGTATTCACCATCTCAATCTCAATGGTACCTTCCCCACCTGGTTTAACCTCAATGTTTGATGCTTTCAAGACATTGTCTGCATACATCCCACTCGCCATGGCAAGCAACATGCCCATAAGTAAAAGTTTTTTCATTTCAATCAATTTTAATTGTTATTAATAATATACACATTTTCTATTTAATAAGCTTCATTGTCACTAAAGTCAAAGGAACGGCTGCCTGAAGACATAATGATATTCACTACATTGACAATGTCTGTAACGTTGACCTGTCCGTCACCATTCACGTCAGAAGGCTCAAACTGGAATTTTGAAGAAGGCTTTCCTAATATATAGTTTACCATCTCTACAATATCAGAAACATTCACTCTTGTATCACCATTAGCATCGCCAGGAATGAAGTCAGGTCCTTCGATCGTCAGTTTTCCTGCCACATAGCTGATCTCATAGTTCTGGGCATCCGCCCCTTTGACGGTAATCTCATACACACCAGGAGCACTATTGGAGGTTGCCGTCGTAGAGAACTTGGGAAGCAAGTTCAACACCCAATCCCCCTCACCATTTTTAAAGCCCTCATAGGTTGCTTCGAATGTCGGAAGAAAGTCCCCCTGCTTGATGGTATAATCATTTGCCTTAATGGTCAGAGGAGCCTTCGTAATAGTCATTGTACCAGGAATAATGGTCACAGAGGTATTGGTATAGCTTCCTCCCCATGCTTCGATTGGATAAGTTCCAACGGGGTCATAGAGCCAAGCATTACAGTACATATCTGGTTCACCATCCAGTTCACCACCTTCGACGGTATACTCAAATTTAGGATTCTCATCCCCATACTGACGACTGCAATCCTTGATGCGAATGATCGATGACTCTACGACGGTAATAGTAAAAGGCAATTCTGAAAAAGTAATACCCGTACCATCTGCCTTCGACAATTTCACATTACGCAAATAGGCTGTCAGACTACCCAATGGCACACGATCCTCTATCGATATATTAAATCCCATTATCGGTCCGGAATTTCCTTTGATAGGAACTCCTGTCATAGAAGCAGCCAAGAAACGATAGCATCCTTTGTCTAACTGATTCTCTGAGAGTGTAGTACTTTCGGATATACGGTCCTCATATTTCCACCATCCACCTAAAAAAACGCCGTCAGGTAAATATAAGTCATACTGGAAAGCTACATATTCTGCATCATTATTCAGTTCTATTTCAACATAATTCCAATTGCCTTTGGTGATTCTCACGTCTTTGACGACAATATTATCAGCAGCCGATACCATACTTGCTACCGACATCCAACAGATTGTCATGATGAGTCTGATTGTTTGCATATCCATAATCCTCCTCATTTGATCATCACTTTCTTACCATTAATAATATAAACACCCTTGGCTAACTGACCTTGATGTTTCTCCACTCTACGACCTGACAGGTCATAGATGGTTTTCTTCTCTTGCTCAGTCACCATAGCGTCTATCCCCGTAGTCATATCCATCGTCTCACATCCGAAGAATGTTTTCTTACCTGCAGGAGTCACAAAGAGGATATTACTGAGTGTGACATTGCCTTGGCATGACTTAGACAAGCCTATCTCCAACAGACCAGTGTCCACATTGGACAGTGTCTCATTCTCCATAGAGACACCAACGACCATATAACGGTTCTTGCCAGTCTTCACATACTGTACCAAGTGATGGAGAGTCCCATCCGTCAAGTCTGCCTTCGTGACTTCCACACCCTCTGGCACCTCCATCTCAAACTGGAATGCCGTAAACCGCTCAGCATGGTTGACACCCATTCTGAAGCCATTATCGCATGCCATCAGTTTAGCACTTTCATCTTCTGTCTCACCGTCAGTAGCACTGATAGAAAAATCCTTCATGAGCATTCTTGAACCAGCGGTATCTCCAGAGTTGGCAAGAATCATGTTAATGGCAAGCGTCACATCGAAGACATCAATCACACCATCACCATTCAGATCCGCATTCTTGAACACAAATGTTTCCGTTTGAATCTGCAGAATATGGTTGATCATCGTCACCACATCAGCGACATCTACCAAACCGTCCGCATTGACATCACCAGAGATGAGGTCTGCGACATTGAAAGGATATTGCAATGTCTCACCGCCAATGTATTTGCCGGCATACTTGTTCGCCATCTTCGCCGTTCCAAGGATGATATTCTTGATGGTGATCTCATACGCTCCTTTAGGAACCTCACCCTTGACAGGCATCAGTTGCAGTGTCATGAACTTACCCGTGCCTGGGGCAATACTCCCATCAGTGAGAAAATAGGCTAACACACGAATTGTACTGGCATCTATCTGTTCTGTCGATACTGTCATCCCCTTTGCCATATCCTCGGGGGTACAGAAACCCTCAAAGGTTTTATAAAGGTCATTGGGATAGACCATATCGAACTGGACACCCTTGACGGCATCATAAGTATCCAAAGAAACATCAATGGAGAGATTGTCTGAGGGACCGACGGCTTGCACCTCTGCCTTCAAGTAGTTGGGAGCAAATCTGCTTCCATGTACTTTCACCTCCTTCATTCGCATTCCCGGGTCATTACTGTGAATCTGCATGACAGCACCATCAAAGGATTTCTCCTCTATGCTGTTATAGCGTACAGTAATATATTGAGAGCTTCCAGGCTGCAACACAATAGGCAGGTTCTCATCCACAGAGAAATTCTCATTAGTGAAAGTCACACGACTAATAGTCAACGGTGCCTGTCCCTGATTAGAATAATAGTAAGTACTAATACAATCCTGTGTCACGGGAACATCACCAAACCATAGTTCCTCATCACCTTGGATATAGGGACATACGATGTTGACATATCCGCCAACAGCATTCGACAACACATTCTCCACTACGTTATTGATCGTGGCAGAGAGTATCGCCTTGGAGGGCTCAAGGACGGTACCCTCACGACCAATCAGCTTCACCTTGAAGGTACCAATCACTCCCGCATTACCTTTAAACGGTTTATCTTGGGGAGAGTAGACAAGAATGCGAAGATGGTTTCCGTCCAACGAAACAGCTGCCTGATGGTCTTCCTTGCGGTTAGAGAGGGCAAAGCTACCATCGACATACTGCAAAGAAGACGGCATGTCAAACTCTACCTGATAACCACTGACGGCATCGTCGTTCTTCATCGTCAGATTAATAGTCACATTCTCATCGGAAGCACCGCTTGCCGGCTCTACCGTCAGAACATTGGCGACAAAGGCATCACCTTTCAGGCGTATTGTATTCATGGTAGCAGGACTATTGCACAGAATAGTCATGGTCTGATTAAACTCACCACGCTTCTTCGGTGTGCATTTCACATCGAAAACACCATAGCAACCTGGTTCTACCACTAAAGGATACGAAGTTGGGGAAGAGAAGGCTGTGACATCACTAAATTGAATTCCAGTGATAATCAAGTTCTCATTACCCCGGTTTTCCAATCCAAGACCATATATATATTCCTCTCCTATACTCACTTTGCCGAAGTCCATCTCGTCTTGGTAGAAATAGGCATAAGCACCACGGATATCAATGCTTTCGTAGGCAGTAGCGCCAGACAACTCACTACCCGTGGGACTGGTAAGTGTCACCTTCACCTGCTCCAAGTCATAAATGCCAGGCTGCGATCCAAGCTTCACCTTGAAACTCGCCACCTCACCACTATTACCACTGATTGCCGCCATCGTCAGAGAATAGACGAAAAGATTCAAGACACCGTCTTTGTAGCCTACCGTCACCTGATGACCTGGACAGCGACTTCCAGCAGTACCAGACCCTTCCACAACAGAAAGGATTGTATTATCAATAGGAATACTCAGTTGCAAAGAGGACACCACGTCTGTATTCTTCATACTGACGCTGACGGTCACCTCACCACCTGCATTCCCTTGAATAGCAGAGATGCCAACCTCGTTGTCAGCCTGTGCTCTCATGCCAAAGCACAAAAGCACAGACAGCAACATCAGTTTCATTACATCGTTCATTTTACCACCTTTACACCATCAATGATATAAACGCCCTTCGGCAACTTCTCCAACTGAGCGTCCGACTTAGCGACCTTCTGACCCTTGACGTTATAAACACCCTTGGCGGTCTTTGAGTCACTGCTGATACTATTGATACCTGTTGCCTCACCAGCGACGGCGACGACCTCATTACCAACAACATCACCCAAGCGGATGGCGGAGATTCCCGCATCACCAATATTCAAGATAGCGTGCTTACCTGGTGCAAGCGTCTTACCATTCATATTATAGGCAAGGAAGATATACTCATTGTCTGACAGCCATGCAGAGGTGCGCTCGAAACCAGCCAGTGCCTCAGCAGCCTGGATATCGGATTCCTTGTTGACGGTAAGTTGTATCTGCACACCAGCCAATGCTACAGGAGTATTCACGTAGACTATGCCATCCTCGATGGTATAAACAGCCTTCTCTGCAGCCATGGCGGTATTCTGTGCCTTCGGGTTCATGACACTCTGGATGATACCGATCACGTCGAGAATATCTATTGCCTTGTCTGCATTCATATCGGCAGCCTCGAAGATGAAAGGACGTGGCTCTTTTCCTGCCGCATAGTTAACGGTGGTAATCACGTCATTCACATCCACATCACCAGAACCATTGGCATCACCGCGGGTAGAAGTCTTTGGAACAACATATACCACATTACTTACATCGTATTCCTTCAAGTCAGTGCTTAATACCTTATAATAATAATAGTAGCCGACATTGGGAGTCACTTCATAGTCAACAAAGGAAGTAGTGGTAACATCCATGATGTCCTGATTGATGCGGACTGTGTCACGAACTATACCCGGTTCCATTCTGTAAACCGGATATGTTTCTGTTCCTTCTGCATTCCATTCATAATACTCAATAATCTTATTTCCAAACTCATCAAGCACAGGAACCATACCCTCATACTCATGATAACGATAAATATTGAAACCCATCGCATCATCGAAGTTATTCTCGTCGTTGTTCCAAGTAAGGGTTACCTTACCCATACCGGGCTCTGCGGCAAAGCCTGTTGCCATCGAACCCGCAGCCTGGATATTGATATGGAATCGAGTACGCTCGTAAGGACACTCAAAGAACTCATTATCCTGGGCACCATAGACATAGATGCGGTTCTTACCATCACTATTGGTCTTACCAGTAATCGTGGTATATACGGTATAAACCGTTCCATCCGCATTCCATGAGCCTTCATCCTCAATGGTATTCTGTGTATATGGATCACGCACGCCATAGCTTACCTGAGGTGCCACATTCTTGTTCATCGGACGGTTGAAGAAGATCTGGAACTTATGCTTACCAACACCAAGTGGTGGCATCTCGTCATACTCGTCTTGTGCGTCATAACCATTCACCACAACTTTCCATACAACACCATGTGCCTCCTTGACAGGTCTTGTAGCCATATTGCTCAAGTCAATCTTACCGAAGGTGTTGGGAGCATTGCCAAGTTCAAAGATAGACGGACGGATGAGATCCTCACGGGAAGAGCCGAGGTAAGAAGGTGTAGTAGACCTGTCAATCATTGGCTCTTTCGTGTTGATTGCCAAACTGTAATACTGCCCTTTATACTTTCCTTCTATGTCGCACTTCATACCGTTATTAAACCAGTTGTTTTGATTCAACCAGCTATAGCGGGGCAAATTCTGAGCACCGTATCCACCCAAGGTGTTATTGACGATATTGGTATGCTTTAAATTACGGAGAGAACTTTCATCAAAGTTTACAGCATATACCTTACTTAGATAAGCCTCTGCATTAATATTGGTTATCACATTCCTGATACCAACAAGATTATTGAAAACATAATAATTGTATGATGCATCATCAGGCGAGATGTAGCAGTCTTTCATATATGGATATATATTTTCCCAATCCTCAGCCCTGAAGCCTTCTACACGGCAATAGGAAATGGTGTCACGTGGATTGTCATAGGTAGACCAGTTCACGAAGTTTCCCCATATACTACAACTACTCCACGAATTTGTTGTATAATTCATATCATCAGTCCATTCTGCTCTATACTCTGATGACTGGAGAAGCCCATTATAATAATCCAACATATCCTTCTTCATCGCCAATACGGCAGGGGTCAGGAAATTAGGATCAGTGGTCTTATCCATCCGGGCGGTCATATCCAATGGAGACCAACTATCTGTCAGAAGATCTTTAATGTAGTCTCTTAGGTCGAATTGCTTGTTCGGGTCATCAACCTTATCTCTGTTAAACCATATATTATAATTGAGGTTATAATCTATACGCTTAGGAGTCAGATCTGTCTTTGCCAAAGTAAACAAAGTACTATCAGCATTCGTATATAGATAACTTCCATGATCACGTTGTCCATCTGAAAGATGGGATTTCACGCCCGTCCATCCACCTTCTCCTATATGTCTTGTAAAGACGATCGGTTTCTCAGGAGTACCGTTGGCAACAAGTTTACCGCTGGAAGAAAGACCCATTCCTTCAGCAAACTCTATACGGGTACCTGGCTCAATCGTCAGCGTAGCACCCTTCAGCACGGCAAGGTTCTCATTCACATACCATACGTGGTCAGCAGTCAGTGTCATATCCTTATCAACCATACCACTGATCTTCTTGAGGTTGGCAACCACCATCGTGAACTTTCCTTCCTGACGCTCTGAGCCATCACAACTGAAGATTACCTTCATCTTGATTTTGCGACCATCAGCAACAGTAGAAGGAACCTTTAACTTCAACGGGTTCAGGGAGACACCACGTCCATAGGAGTCGAGGTTCATACCGAAATCCACCTTGTTATTCGCATCGTTCAGAATCTCCACCATGTCGGGATCCTCAAAGTCGCCCATCTCCAAGTGCATCTTGATATTACGGGCAGGACCGAAGGTGGTACGGATAACGGGATAGACAGCAATGGTCTCACCTGCGTCCACCTCACCATCGGCAGAGTACTCGTCCTCGTCATTACCAGAGGCAGACTCCTCACCGTCACGGTCATTATACAGCACACGTAACATATCCACCTCTGCAGGGCGTTCTTTGATGTTATAAGCTCCGGCAATGTCTGAACTATGCAGCAAATCGCCCCATAGCATCTCCTGTGTATCATACTGCTTCACCATACGCAAGGCTGAAATAGCACCTGCCACCAATGGAGTTGCCATTGAGGTACCATTCAAGCGCTTGTAATCACCGCCAGGAATCGTACTCAGAATACTGACACCAGGCGCTGCCAACTCGTAGTTGAATCCTTCCTCGTCACGATAGGTAGTAATCTCAGAGTACAACGGACCATCACAGTCGAAGTTACTGAACATGGCGAGGTTACCTTTATTGTCAGCAGTAGCCTGAACGCCCAGTACAAAGGAATAGGCGGCAGGGAACATGGGATAATAACAAGTACATCCACATGGATAATAGATACCCTTTCCATCATTACCTGCCGCAGCAACAATGACTGCTTTCTGATAAGCTTTCTCCAAAGCCAGACGAAGTGAGATAGAGTTAGCGTAGGTACCCAAGGAGAGGTTCATAACGGTAGCACCATTTGCTGCAGCATAGTCAATACCCTTAATAATGGTGGCAACATCACCCGTTCCATCACTCTGCATCACCGTTACCGGCATGATGAGAGCCTGAGGGTTGGCACCAATAATACCTTTATCGTTATTGGCTGCGGCAATGATACCGGCAACATGAGTGCCATGCATGTTATTGTCACGCATCTTACCAGAATTGCTGACAAAGTCGTAACCATGAACGTCACCCTTAAAACCATTATTATCATTGTCGAAACCTTCTACACCATTTGCCTCCATTGCATTGGTCCAGATATTTCCCTGCAGGTCAGGATGGGTAATATCAACACCTGTATCAATAACGGCAACAACGGGTCGCTCGCTATTGACTATTGGCTTATTCCACAATGTCGGCACACCATAGGCAGCCAAGCCCCATTGCTGATCGTAGTATGGGTTCTTACCATAGTCATCGGCAAGATGAGCCTCCATGGTATACATCTTATAGTTAGGCTCAGCAAACTCCACCTCTTCCAACTCCTTCAGGCTCGTCACCAGTTTCTCGGTCTGTAAGACATCCTTTTCCTCCATCTCCACTAAGTAGAGCTGGCTGAGGTCACGCTCCTGAACCGTCTGACCACTATATGCCTTTGAACGTCTCAATTCACGACCCGCTTTCTCGTTAGGGAGAAGTTTTTCCATCTTTTTAGTACCAAATTTCGTCAAGACATCATTGACTGCCTTGGTATCAACAGACTGGAACACACCGCCAGCACGACGTACGTTAACAGCAGAGGCATCCTTGAATTTCACAAGAACTTGCCCTGGCACAAAATCATTCGGCAATTTATGTACATGCTGCCCTTTTGAATGAGGAGCCAATTGGAAAACCTCATTCTGGTTATCATTACTAAACTGCGCATAAACTGACTGGGCTGCCATTCCAAGCAACAACACCAATCCGGTAGTTAGTAGATTTCTTTTCATATTGGTTCTGTATTAGTTGTTTTGTTTGCAAAGATAGGAAAAAGTCCGGAAACTCCAAAAAAATTTCAACTTTTTCTGTTTCAAAGGATGATCGAACTTATACGCTGACGTTAACGATGACCTTTACGATAACATTGACGATGAATTAAAGGAACATAGAACTTGCTGATAATGAGGAAATTGCAAGAAAAAGGTGATTTAGTGATTGAAGTTTTCACAAATCTATATGTTATCAAAAAATAAATTTAACATTTTTTATTTTATTGCTTTATATATAGAGTTTGCTATAATAGAATCACTTAAATCACATTTTCGGTATAACCTGCTGTAAATAAAGGCTTTAAAAGGTGTGAAAAGAGGCTCCATTTGAATTAAATAAAGGCTTTATTCGGGTCAAATAAAGCCTTTAATCGGATGGAAAAACACGTTTTATTATTTTATTTTAACATTGTCGAAAAGCATAATACATGGACTACAAATGCACGTCGAAGAGTGCCATGACGACGGCAGTCAAGAAGGTGAGTCCAAGGATGCAGATGGGGACATAGCATTGACGGATGTCATATCGGGCAGGAATAGTCATGCGTCGATAGAGTTGATAGACAAGCCATCCCACAAAGCCTCCCCAAAGGAGACCAACGGTGATGTCGCCAGGATAATGGACTCCAAGATACAGACGGGTATAGCAGTTCAGCAACGACCAGCCTACGAGGAAGAAGGTGAGCATCCGCTGACGCATCAACAGGGAGAAAAAGATGGCGATGCTGAACGTATTGGCGGCATGGGCAGAGAAGAAGCCGTACTTCCCTCCACGATAGCCGTTGACCACATCCACCAAGGAGCCAATCTCCGGATCATGGGTGGGACGCCAACGTGCCACAAGGGGTTTGACAATCCCATCGTCAATAGCTCCTGCCAATAAGTAACAGAGTCCTGCGGCAGCCAGGATCAGCAATACCTCACGGACATTCCTGTTAGTCTTCAACACGACATAGAAGAGTCCAAGGTAAAGGGGTATCCACGTCTTTGCATTTGTCAATGTCAGAATGAGATAGTCCATGAACAGGGAGTCACTACCATTGACCATCAGCAATAGTTGTTTGTCATACTGTATAATTTCTTCCATATTCCTCAGGATTAAGATATTTCGGGATTTCGAGTCTATATCATTTCCAACTGCTTCGTCTCTATCCAGCCTTGCTTGCCATCAGCAACACGAATCTCTTTCCAACCCTTCATCGTGCCGTCACTAATTGTCACACGGGTACCCTCATGCAGGATGAAAAGGTCGGTACCATTCTTGGACGGAGTACTCTTGACCGGGGCTGCCGTCGTCATGATAATAGCTCCAGTCCGATGGGTCAGTTTCTGTTTCTGCTGATAGGCGAAGAGGTTGCTCAACAGGAATACCACCAACAGGAACAATGCTCCGAAGAAGCCCACCTTCCGTAACCATATACGATTGGAGAACAGATAGGCAAGGGCGAGAATGATAGCGATGGCAAGGGCAATTAAGGCTGTTCGTGCCCATGCGTCAACACTCATCAGGTTGACCAGTGAGTGATACCAAGTGACGAAGAACATCTCCGACTCCGGGGTTATCTTGTCAATGGTCTTTGAGCGAGCCATCTGCAGGTTAAAACGGGTATCAGCGTCACCAGGAGACAGCAAGAGGGCACGCTCGTAGTTCAGGATTGCCTTCGTGATATTATCCGTCCTATAATAGGCATTTCCCAAGTTATAATATATGTCAGCACTCACCCCACCCTTCAGTAAAGCCTCATAATCAGCAATCGCCTGCTGGTAACGCTCATGGACATAAGCACTGTCTGCCTCCGCTTTCGTCACTGCTGAAGCTGAAAGAGGGAGCAAAAACATTAAAACGAGAACTGGGACCACGGAACGACGGATATGTTTCTTACCTTTCAAGAAGTCCTCAATTTTCATAATCGCCTGCATGGCAGCATCATATACTTTATTCATATTACCACTCGCATCTCCTGGAGCATAACGGGCATACTCACACTCATCGAGAGCACCGATAAACTGGTTGACCGTATCGGCATCTACCCCCCGCTCTGTGAGCTGCTGACTGATATTCTCTCGGGAGAGCTGCGTGACAGGCATATCGAGCTTGTCGCCCACATAGCCCCAAAGTGCACGCAGCACCTCATCATAGAACTCACTCTGCTTACCTGATTTCAACAGTTTGTCAGCCTGACGCAGACGACGGACAGCAACCTTGTTGGCACGTTTTCCACGCATCTTCCCGATATTGGCATTCTCTATCGCACGATGACGGAAAATAACGAAGAGGGAGATGAAAACGGCAAGGAGGACGGCAAGACTCATCCAATAGAATGGTGAGCCGAAGAAGAACTCATCAACAGCACGCAAGCGGGTATCCTCTGTCTTGATATAACGGATATCCTTGTTCAACTGCTTCACTTCCTCACCACTATAGGCGGCGACACTGGAGGAGCCGTCACCTTTTGCCACATCAAGGGTAAAGGGCTGTGAACGGAGGGTCTTATAAGCGTTCGACTGCGTGTCATAATAGGTAAACTCCACTGGGGGCACCTCGTACTTACCCTGATGACGGGGTACGACGAGAATGTCGTATACCATGCTGCCTTCAATACCATTAGTCGTCAGCTTGGTGTTATCCGTAATCTTGGCGTCATATTGGTCGAAGTCTTTAGGCAGATTAACCACTGGCTGCTTGATAAGTTTCAAGTTACCAGTACCACTCACTGTGACACGGAAAGTGATAGGGTCATTCGCCTTCACCTCTTTCTTATCGATGTTTGCCGTCAGGTTAAACGTTCCTACTCCACCGGAGAAATTCGTTGGGCGTGCTGGCAGTGGGTCTACAGTAATAGTCAGACCCGGTGCCTTGATTTCCTTCTTCACCTCCATATAACCGGAACCTCCGTTGAAGAAAGCCTCAAAGGGGTCGACATTACGGTTCTGCAATACCACCATACCCTCGTAGGTGATACTTGGTATCTCCAATTTTCCCGTGGTCTGTGGGAACATCACATACTGTTGCCACGTGACAGTACGATACGGACGACCATTGAGTGTCTCCAATTTAAAACTCTTCTCCTGTGGCAACGGAACCTCACGGGTATAGAAACTCTTCAAGTCCGGCATCTTACCGCTCAACGAGGTGAGGTCTACCAGAGTATAAACCTTATACGTTAACAGGATAGGCTCCTGTTCATGGACATGACTCTTGTTAGCACTGACCTTGATGAAAAGGTCGCTGCCAGAGATATGACTGCCTGCGGCACGTGCCTGTCCACCACCTTGCGGATGCTGTGCACCACCCCGACTACCTTGCTGAGCATTTCCTGAAACCTTGATATGCAATTCATTGGAATGCAGCGATTTACCATTAACAGTAGCACGAGCTGCAGGAATGGTAAACGAACCATTCTTCGTTGCCGAAAGAATATAAGTATAGGTCACGGATGTCGAACTGGAGGTGTGACCGTTGACCATCTGGAAACTCGACTGTGTTGACGTACTCGGTCCCATCAACACCTCAAAAGCATCAGGGATATTACCTGCCCGGAAACCGCTGACATCATCCGTATTGACGGTATAGGACAGACGGAACTGCTCACCTACCGCCACTTGGGAGGGAGCCTTTCCTGTTATCTGCTGTGCCATGGCAACCACGGTCAGCATCCATAAATATAATAATGTAAGAGTCTTCTTCATTTTCATCTCTTTCTTACCAGTTCTTCTGCAACTTACGGGTCTGCTTCTGACGCTGCGCCTTCTTGATACGCTGCTGCGTATTCTTCTCTTCCTGCATAGCGGCATTCAACAACTGTTCAGCATTCTCTTTGCTCATCTGCGGTTTATCCTGCTTCTGCTGTTGCTCCTTGTCTTGTTGCTTCTGCTGGTCTTGCTTGTCTTGGTCTTTATTTTTATCCTTATTATCTTTATTATCCTTGTTCTGCTTCTGCTGCTGGTTCTGCTGATTCTGTTGCTGCTGTTTCTGCTGGCGCTTACAGAGTTCCAGATTATAACGTGTCTCATCGTCATTGGGATTATTACGCAAAGCCTCTTTATAAGCCTCTATCGCCTCCCCGAACATCTGACGACCCTGACAAATGACACCTATGTTATGATAAGCGTATGACCGGCGACGGGAATTGGTTTCCAACTTAGCGGCAGCCTGGAACTGTTCGATCGCAGCGGAATCCTTCCTCTGCGCCAACAGCGCATTGCCCAAGTTATAGACAGCCTGAGCATTCTTGCCATTTTTCTCCACAGCCTTACGATAGTCAACCTCTGCCTCAGCATACTTTCCGGCACGGAACTGTTTGTTGCCCTGACGGACATAGTCCCGATCACTCTGGGCATGCGCACCCACCACCATCAGTAAGAGCAACATAGTGGCAATTTTCTTACGACGGAACAAATGAAGCTTACTCAGACGTTGATTCTTGATTTCCAAAATACATATCTCGGCTATCAGGAGTAAGAGAACGATGATACCCACTGCCTGAAACTGTTCATCATAATCACTGTATACCGTACTGGATATCTCTTTCTTCGCCAACTTGTCAAGCTCATGGTTCAACTGCTCCTGAGCATTACTGTTGTTCTCCACATGAATATAGGCTCCACCACCCGCTTGAGCAATCTGTTTACACATATCCTCATTGAGTGCTGACATGACGGTCTCACCCGTATTGTCCTTCATATAGTCGTTACTGCCAGCAATGGGAATGGGAGCGCCCTTTGTGGAACCGACACCCAGCATATAGACACGCATACCATTATCTTTTGCCTCCTGAGCAGCCTCCATGGCACCACCCTCATGGTCCTCACCATCGGTAATCACGATAATAGCCTTACCGACTCCTTCCTCTTGTGTGAAACTATGTGTTGCCATCGTCACGGCAGCAGCAATATCCGTTCCCTGTGTCTCTATCATTGACGGCTCAATACTGCTCAGGAACATCTTCGCCGATACAAAGTCGCTGGTGATCGGCAGTTGGACGAATGCCTCACCCGCAAAGACAATGAGTCCTATTTTGTCATTGGTGAAATTGTCGACAAGGTTCTCCACCATCATCTTCGCACGGTCCAGACGACTGGGTGCCACATCTTCCGCCAACATGGAGTTACTGATATCCAGGGCTATGATAGTCTCGATACCAGTCCTTTTCTCATGACTAATCCTCGTACCCATCTGAGGACGGGCAAGCAAGACTATCAACAAGGCAAGAGCTGTCAATAGCAGACAGAACTTCACCAACGGACGATAGCGAGAGACATCTGGCATCAACTGGCGCACCAGTTCCATATCACCGAAGCGACGGAGCTGCTTGCGCTGACGGATGACCATCCACCAACGGATAAGTGCCAATACGGGTATCAGCACCAAGGCATACAGATATATAGGGTCTTCGAATCGAAACATAATATCTCTTACGGCAATTTTCTAAATATAGTTATTCTTAATAATATCTCTAACAGGAGCAACAAGACGGCAGCAATGGCAAAGGGTTGGTATGCCTCATATTTCCTGCTGTAGGTCTTAACACTCAGTTTGGACTTCTCCAGCTTGTCAATCTCCTTATAGATATTCTGCAACTCCTTATTGTTAGTGGCACGATAGAAATCACCATCCGTGGCAGAAGCTATGTCACTCAGTGTCTTACTATCTATCTCCACAGGAATATTCACATACTGTACGCTGCCAGCTACCACCATCGGGTATGGTGCCACCTTGTTGGTTCCCACACCGATAGTATAAACACGGATGCCCAGGCTCTTGGCTATCTCCGCAGCCGTCATCGGTGACAAGTCACCACGATTATTACTACCATCCGTCAAGAGGATGACGACCTTGCTCTTTGCCTTGGAGTTCTTTAAGCGGCTCACCGCATTCGCCAGTCCCATACCAATAGCAGTACCATCCTCTATGAGTCCACGGGTGGCAAGATCCGTACGGACACCATGCAGCAGGTTCAGTAACGATGCGTGGTCTGTCGTCATCGGGCACTGGGTGAAAGCCTCACCAGCAAATATCGTCAGACCGATATTGTCATTCGGACGCCCAGCGATAAACTCCGCAGCCACCTGCTTTGCCGCCTCTATACGATTCGGCTTCAGGTCTTCCGCCAGCATAGAGCCCGACACATCCATTGCCATCATGATATCGATTCCCTCCACCGACTTATTATCCCATGAGTTATGGGTCTGCGGACGTGCCAGTATCAGGACGAGCAACACAAAGACAGCTATACGCAAAATCAACTGTAATGGCATGAGCGTCACCTTCCAACTACGGGGAGCGAAGCGGTAGGCTTTTGTATCACTCATTCGCATAGTCGGCTCCGTCTTCTTCCTGTACATCAGGTACCATAGGATATAAGGTACGAGCAGGAGCAGGAGAAACAGATATTCTTTATTCGCAAATTCCATTGTTCTTTTTTCTTGATTACATGACTCCCGTGAGAATCATCAGTCTATATATGACAAATCCCAGCAGAACAAGACAAACGATAGCGATACCGCTGATTGACCACTTCAAGATGCGACGAGTCTTCAGCGAGCGCTGATCCTCTGCCGACAACTGTGGCTTCTCCTCTTCCACGACCTGCTGTTCTTGTTTGGTCTGGTTAATAAACTCTATCGCATTAACGAGGTTCATATCGTTCTCATTGATGAGGGTGGAATACTTAGCGAACTTCACCAGATCGGCAGTCATGAAAAGCTGACGTAACTCATCCAGTGATTTCTGGTCACCATTCTGTGTCAACCGCTCGATAATCTCGGAACTGGTCATCTCCATTGCAGAGAACTTATAGCGTTCCTCGATATAACGGCGCAACGTATCTGTCAGCTTCGTATAGTATTCCTTCTGGTTCTCCGAGGAGATCATCTTATCTGCCTTGATCTGTTCAATCTCTTTCATTGCCTTCTGGTGAGGCAACAGTCTCTTCACCAGTTTGAAACTCTTGATGAGCGGTTTGTTGTCGTGCAACCTAATATATAAATAGGTGGCGGCACCCAGTAAGAGCAACAACAGGACGCTCAACCAGAATATCAATGACCAGTCGCTCCATAGGAAAGGATTATCCTGTACGTCCTTCGGTCCGAAGAACTGGTTCATCTTTGTGGTGTCCACATCCACCTCCATCACTTTCAAGGCAAGACTCTTGCTCTGATATGTCTTCCCGTCTACCTTTACTTTAAAAGGTGGGAGATAATAGAGTTTTCCGTCAAAGGATGTCAAGGTATAGACACGACTACTCTGCTGTCCATGGTCTATATCCTCCTTCTGTTCCTCACCGACCGACAGCACCTCAACACCCTCCACCAACTGCTCTCTCGACTTGTAAGTAGGGAAGACGACTGTTGCTTTTGCAGGTGCTGTCACTGTGACGGTGACATGTACCTGCTGCCCTATCAGCATCTGAATAGAGTCTATTCTTGCCTCCACCCCAACCTGTGCCATCATGGTGGCAACAGTACATACCAGTGATATCAGTATTAGGATTCGTTTCATCTAACTACGTTGTTTAAAAAGCATCAGCAGGTGTTTCACGAAATCATCATTCGTAGCGATACTGATCATATCCACATTACTCTTATTCATCGTCTCACGAAGTTGTTGCTGACGAGTCATCCAGTAGTGCTGATGTGCCTGACGGAGCCGTTTACTACTGGTATCTATATACTGCTCAAAACCCGTCTCGGCATCCACGACACGCATCAGTCCCACATCAGGAAGTTCCTTGGCACGCAGGTCATACACCTGGACAGCTACAACATCATGCTTACGATTACAAATCTGGATCGTCTGCAAGAAGTCCTGTTGCACATAGAAGTCACTCAGCACGAAGGCAGTACAACGGCGTTTTGCCACACTTGTCAGGAATTCCAGTGCCTGTTTGATATCCGTCCGTTTGCTCTCCGGCTTGAAGTCCAACAACTCACGAATGATATACAGAATATGCTTACGACCTTTCTTCGGAGGAATATATTTCTCTATATGGTCAGAGAAGAACACCACACCGATCTTATCATTATTCTGAATGGCACTGAAAGCAATAGTAGCAGCTATCTCCGTCACCATGTCACGTTTCATCTGTTTCTGGGTACCGAAGTCAAGGGAGCCGCTGACATCAATGAGCAGCATCACCGTCAACTCACGCTCCTCCTCAAAAACTTTCACATAAGGACGGTGAAAACGTGCCGTCACATTCCAGTCGATGTCCCGGACATCATCCCCATACTGGTATTCACGCACCTCGCTGAATGCCATACCACGCCCTTTAAAGGCAGAGTGATACTGTCCTGCAAAGACGTTGGCACTCAATCCTCGTGCCTTGATCTCTATCTTCCGAACTTTCTTAAGTAACTCAGCAGTTTCCATTAAGGAACCTCAACCTTATTAATAATCTTTGAAACAATCTCCTCACTGGTCACATTACTTGCCTCAGCCTCGTAAGTCAGCCCGATACGGTGACGCAGCACATCATGTGCGACAGCACGTACATCCTCAGGTACCACATAGCCACGACGCTTGATAAAGGCATAGGCACGTGCTGCCTTGGCGAGATTGATAGAGGCACGCGGACTACCGCCGAAGGATATCATGTCTTTCATATCCTTCAGTCCATAGCGGTCTGGATAACGTGTGGCGAAGACGATATCAGCGATATACTGCTCTATCTTCTCATCAATATACACCTCACGAACTACCGCACGGGCATTCAGGATCTCCTGTGCCGTAGTGACCGGCGTTACCTCAGGCAGTGCCCCGGCAATATTCTCACGAATGATACGTTTCTCCTCCTCCAACGTCGGATAGTCAATGACGACCTTCAGCATGAAACGGTCCATCTGTGCCTCAGGCAACGGATAGGTACCTTCCTGTTCTATCGGGTTCTGTGTTGCCATCACCAGGAATGGCGAGGGAAGATCGAAAGTCTCCTTGCCAATCGTCACCTGCTTCTCCTGCATCGCCTCCAACAGGGCACTCTGCACCTTCGCCGGCGCACGGTTGATCTCATCTGCCAAGACAAAATTGGCAAAGACGGGTCCCTGCTTCACCTGGAAGCGCTCGTCTTTCTGGGAATAGATCATCGTACCTGTCACATCAGCAGGCAACAAGTCTGGCGTAAACTGGATACGACTATATGAGGCATCAATCAGTTGGGAAAGGGTTTTGATGGCAAGGGTTTTTGCCAAGCCTGGAACACCTTCCAACAGGATATTACCATCACTCAACAGACCTATCAATAATGAGTCTACCAAATGCTTCTGTCCTACAATCACACGATCCATACCTGCTACCAGATTGGTAACGAAACCGCTTTGTTGTTCTATCCGGATATTCAATTCACGGATATCAATAGATTCTGCCATAATTCTATAATTGTTTATTACTCTAACTCGAAAATCCCTGTCGGTGTAGTACGCTTGAGCACCTCCATCTTCAGGTCAACCCCAACGATGATGCCATAATCACGGAGGACACTCTCCACCGTTTTACGTGCCAGCTCGGGGTGGTTGTTCTCCTCACTCAGATGACACAACCATACATAACGCAGCTGTTCCGACATATTCTCTACCAATGCGAGACCACAGGAGCGGTTGCTCAGATGTCCTGTCTGCGACAGGATACGCCCTTTCAGAAACTGCGGATAAGGTCCGTTGATGACCATCTCCTCATCATGATTCGCCTCAATAACGAGATAGTTCGCTTCTGAGATATAGTGCTTCATCTCCTCAGTGACACATCCTGCGTCGGTGATGATACAGAAGTTGACACCCTCTGCCCGAATCATATAACCTACGTTGTCGCTACTGTCATGAGGGACAGGGAAAGGAGTCACGAGGAAATCCCCGATCTCAACCGTCTTTCCTTTCTCCAGGCAATGCTTCAGCTCTGGTAAGACTTTCTGTTGAACACAATAGTTCTTATCAATCCCCTCATGCACCTTCTCGGTAGTATAGATAGGGACTTGGTAGTCCTTACTAAACGAGCCTACCGATTTGATATGGTCGGCATGATCATGGGTGATAAGCACATGATGCACCTGAGACATACTCAGTCCGTAATCCTTAAAGTCTTTTTTAAGACCTCTTAGTCCTACACCGATATCTATTAATAGTCCATCCGTCGGGGTCATCAGCATATAGCAATTACCACTACTGCCGCTGCCAAAGGATATAAATTTCAGCATTTCAGTTAATATTTTGCGCAAAAGTAATAAAAAGTTAGGAGTTTTCCTTATCTTTGCATTGTTTTTTGAAATTTTTAAACTTATGAAATATTACTTGTTATTTGTGCTTGCATGGATGCTCAATGGTTGTCAACTACATGACGAGAATGCTTCCGATGCTGTTGACAAGCCCCTTTTGGCTTGGTCTGAGGCATATTTCGGGTATAATTATAAGGAAGCATTGGACTATATGACTCCTGAGAGTGAGAAATGGATACGCTTTGCCGCCTCCAATATCACGGAGGAGGACATCAGTTTCATCAACGAGCATAACAAGGGGGCAAAGGTGGAGGTCATCGACCGCCATATCCTGGAAGGCGACACCACCTGTTCTGCCCGGATCCGAGTCACCGACTTTGTGCAGTTAGGTTTTGTAGGACAAGAGGGAAAAGTCGTGGAGCAAGCGGAATACCAGATTACGCTGGCGAAACGGGATGGTAAATGGAAAGTCAGAATGGAAGGCCCACTGCAAAGTGGAAAGTAAAGTCGCGGCTGAGTTTCGGATGGGCAATCGGATAATGCTCGTCACTATTCTCATAAGCGGGATTGACGGCTTTCATACCCAAATCGAAACGCAGGATAAAATAATCGAAATTGAAACGGAAGCCCAGTCCATAGCCTACAGCCAATTGCTTCCAGAACTCAGAGATCTTAAACTGTCCCCCAGGCTGCTCGTCATACGCCCGTAACGTCCAGATATTACCTGCATCCACAAACAGGGCGACACCCAGCTTCCAGAACAGGTGTGCCCGATACTCCATATTCAGGTCAAGTTTCATGTCACCCGTCTGGTTAATGAAGTCAATACGCCCGTCCTTACTGATGTATTTTCCCGGTCCCAGACTGCGTACGCTCCATCCTCTGACACTATTGGCACCGCCAGAGAAATAACGTTTCTCAAAGGGCAGGATATTACTGTTGCCGTAGGGATAGGCGATACCCAGTCCTGCATGGAACACCAGCTGGTTGCTGTAATTGAAGT
The DNA here is from genome assembly GCA_902776195.1 of uncultured Prevotellaceae bacterium. GTDB lineage: Bacteria > Bacteroidota > Bacteroidia > Bacteroidales > Bacteroidaceae > Prevotella. Next base: position 95,243 of record CACYPF010000001.1, read on the forward strand.
TGACGGTACGGGTCACATCAACATCCGCTTTCACATATTGGGCATAGGCGATATCGAGGAAGGTATACTGTCCCTCACCGTTACGGTGGAAATGGAATGTCCTTGCGGCAAGTCCCAGCAGGTTACCCGCAGTCTCGGCATTCGCCTTAATGGCAAAGACACCGTTATTATAGGAGTACCCCACCCCGAATTTCATGATAAACAAGTTCTCGTAGTTATAACGCAGGATGGCATTCCGGCTGCTGGTATCATCCAGATACTCTTTCTTAAAGGTATCACTGATCCATGGCATGGAAATGTAGTTCAAATCCAACAAGTCTATCCGGTAGTGATCGTGGTGCTCAGGATTGTTCCATTTATACCGCCATCCCACGGAGAACACTCGTCTGTGGAACTCCGGACGGTTCTGGAGGTCATACAACAGCGACACCTCACTGCTGGCATTGATACGGCGATGGATGTTGGACGACAGGAAGGGAGCGATAAAACGGGGGAATGTCAGTTTCGTCCCCAGGCTATACTCTAAGAAGTTATGACTGGAATAGCCTTCCAGTCCCTTGATAGCCTCATAGGCGCCACGCAGTTCTATCGTCAGGTTCTCCGAACCTTTGAACAGATTCCTGTTCTGATAGGTCAGCGAGGCAGCAGCACCCAGGTCACCTGCCGTATTCGTACCTTCCGGCTGGAAAGAGATGGTAGAGGGTTTGTTCGTGCTGATTTGTATCTGACAGTCTAACAGACTGCTGTCCGGTTGCTCCTTAAACGAGATATTGGTATAGCGCACAGCCCCCAGTCTGCCGAAGTGGTTATAGGTACTCTGCAACTCTTCCGCGGAATAGTACTCCCCTCCCCTGACAAGTGTGTTACGGCGGAGCACACCCCTCCGCAGATGGATGACGGAGTCTTCTGGGTCGCCACAGGAATACTCCACACCTCTCACCATATAGCGCTGGTGTGGCATCACATTCCCGTCCCTGTCACGCTGCTGTCGCAGCACCAATACCACATCTATCTCCTGTGAGTGCGCCACAGAGTCAGCCTCATAGATGATATATTCTTTGTTGAACCTGTAATAGCCGAGGTTGTTCAACTCCGAAGTGATCCGCTTACGCTCCCCGTCCAGGTTCTCCACACTGAAGCGCATCCCGCTTTTGAGTCCTTGCTGCTGGGGGTCGTCAAGATGTAACAGACTGTTTATCAAGGAGTCCTCAATGACATAGTCTATCTTACGAATGGTGTAGGGTTTCCCCAGATGCAGGAAGTAGGTCACATCGACCTTCTTGTTCTTTGCCTTAGTCATCGCATCGACACCCGCCCGGAGGTACCCCATATTCGCCAACTGGATCTGCAGGTCCTCCATCGAGCGGCGGGTACTCACGGAGTCATACAGCACAGGAGCCTCACCGATGGAGCGCAGCATGCGGTTTATCCATTTCGTCGTGTCTCTGCCTGAGAGGGAATAGGTAGCAAGGGGAATCTTGACGGCAGAGAACCAGCGGGCATTACCATGCTGTCGCACATAAGCCTTCATGGCTGACGGGTTGACATCCTTTGCCTTGGACTCGCTTTTCACTTGTACCTTATTTAATAAATACGAGCCTTCAGGGACGTATTTTGTCTCTGAACAGGCACATAAAAGAAGTACCAGTGAAAGATATAGAGTGCTTCTGAGCCGCATTTTGTTGCAAAGGTACGAAAATAATTGAGAATTGACCACCGAAAATGGAGATTTATTCTTAACTTTGCCAGAAATTACAAGAAAATGATTAGTAAAAACCAGATGAAGCTTATCCGTTCTTTGGAATTGAAGAAGAACAGGAAACGGGAGGGACTCTTCGTGGCTGAGGGTCCGAAAGTCGTCGGTGACCTGCTGCAGGCTGGCTATCGGGCGAGGATGCTCTTCTCGACGACGGAACGTCCTGACGCTGAACTTATCACGGAGGAAGAGCTTCATAAGATCAGTTTCCTGCAACACCCGCAGGAGGTTCTTGCCGTCTTCGAGATACCCGCCTCCCACCAGTCAACACTCACCTCCCGACTTTCCCTCGCCCTTGACGGGATACAGGATCCCGGTAACCTGGGGACCATCATCCGCATTGCCGACTGGTTTGGCATCTCCACCATTTACTGCTCATTGGACACGGCGGATGTCTATAACCCGAAGGTGGTGCAGGCGACCATGGGCAGTCTTGCACACGTCCGGGTCGTTTACACGGATTTGTTGGAACTTTTCAAAACTCTCCCGCCCTCCTATCCTATCTACGGAACCTTGTTGGACGGGGACAATATTTACGAGCACCAACTGACCGATGAGGGAATCATCGTCATGGGTAATGAGGGTAACGGCATCTCTGCGGAGGTACGACAGCACATCACGGACAAGCTGCTCATTCCCGATTTCCATACAGACGGACTGCGGGCAGAGAGCCTGAATGTCGCCATCGCCACAGCCATCACCTGCTCCGAGTTCCGCCGCAGGACATGAAAAAAGGGGCTTCCGTCTTCACAGACAGACACCCCTCGAGGAAAATGATAAATATAGATTAAATTACTAGTTGTGTGATGCAAAGGTAGCTAATAATTTTGTAACCACCAAATAATCATAGAAAATATTTCAACATTTAACACATACCCGCATCGTTAAAAATCTTTCAATGCCTCATAGATACGCTGGACAGGAAGTCCCATCACATTGAAATAACTCCCATTCATCCCTGTCACACCCACATGCCCTATCCATTCCTGAATACCATAGGCACCTGCTTTGTCAAAAGGATGATAATGGTCTATGTAATAGGTAATCTCGCTGTCAGAAAGTGTCTTGAAGGTCACATCTGTCTCTACCGAGAAACAAACCTGCTTCTCCCGGGTTGTCAAACAGACCCCCGTAATGACCTGATGCGTCTTTCCACTCAGCTCATGGAGCATCGTCTTTGCCTCTCCGGCATCCTTGGGCTTCCCCATCACCTTCTCTCCCAATATCACGATGGTGTCTGCGGTGATAATCAACTCGTCGGCAGCTATCGACTGCCGGTAGGCTGCCGCTTTTTTCTGGGAGATATACCCTGCGATGTCTTTGGTCGGAAGGTCTTGAGGATAACTTTCATCTATTCCGTCTAACACTCTGATTTTAAACGGGATATCAAGACCACCCAACAGCTCCTTTCGCCTTGGTGAGTTACTGGCGAGGATTATCTGATAACGATCACTTACCATCCGAATGCCCTTTCATCTTGCAACCATTTACCTTGTGCTCTCAGGGTCTGTTCTATCACATCCCTGCCACACCCATCACCGCCATCTCTGTCACTGACATACAGACTGGCAGCCTTTATTTCACTGCAGGCATCCTTGGGACAAACGGGACACCCCACTCTGTTCATCACCTCCAGGTCGGGGATATCGTCTCCCATGAACATGACCTCATCGTCCTTCAGCCCGTGTCTGGCGAGGAAATCCTCATAAACCTTGATCTTCACGGCGGCACCCAGGTAGATGTCCGTCATGCCCAGTCCCTCATAGCGTTTCCGCACCCCCTCTATCCGGCAGCCGGAGATGATGGCGATATTCAGTCCTATCTTCACCGCCAACTGGATGGCATAGCCGTCCTTGATATTCACCGTACGCAACGGGGTACCGTCTATTCCCAGAGAAATAGTCGACTTACTCAGCACACCGTCCAGGTCGAAGACGATGGCGCGTATCTTCTGCAAATCATAGTTTATCATTGGTTTCCTGCTTTTCTATGTATATGTAGTGACATACGTTCGTAAAGATCTTTCATAACAGGATGGCTTTGCAACAGCTGTGCCTGATGACGGATGACATTCTCGTCATAACGGACGGCAGGACCGGTCTGAGCCTGCAGGGGATGCAGCTGGTGCACCTTCCGTGCTGTCTCGTCAATCAGAGGCAGCATCACGTCGAAACCCATACCGTGCTCTTCGAGTATCTCGGCAGCCATGGCATAGCAGTGGTTAGTGAAGTTACAGGCAAAGACGGCGGCAAGATGGAGATATTGCCTGTCGTCGCTCGACAACTCACGGACTCGCTCTGACACACTCTCCGCCAACAGTCTGATCACACCCATAGCCTTGGCATCGTTCGCCTCGATAAAGGTGGGAATCTCCGCAAAGTCGACAAGCCGTTCCTTGGAGAACGACTGCATGGGATAGAACACCCCATAGTGGTGTGCCATCCCTTTGAACATCTCCATGGGCATCGAACCGGCGGTATGCATGAACACCTGCGACTCCCTGCCCTTCGTCACCGCAGGAATCATCCCGGCAAGGGCTGAGTCCTTGATGGAGATGATATAGGCATCAGCCGCCATCGGAAGGTCTTCCGCCTTGTCAACAGGCTGACCGCCAATGCGTTCCGACAAGGTCTTCGCCGATGACATCGTACGGCTGTACACACAGACAATCTCATGACCTGCCCTCAACAGGCTCTGTCCGAGGTTGGTGGCAAGTCGTCCCGCCCCTATTAGTACGATCCGCATCTTAGTATTTGTTCAGATGGACATTCTCCCATTTCAGCTTCTCCTCGTTCTGGGGCTTGCGCTCGTCAGCCTTGTGACCTACGGCGAGCACACAGAGACACGACAGGTTCTCCGGGATATCCAGCACACCCTGTATCACCGTGTCGGCACTCGTCCCGTCACTCAGTCCCCTGCCACGCATCTGTATCCAACAGGTGCCCAGTCCCAGTTCCTCAGCCTGGTACTGCATCGAGATGGCTGCGATAGAACCGTCCTCCACCCAGCAGTCGTTCTGCATCGGGTCACCAAGTACGACGATGGCAAGGGGGGCACCCTTCAGGAACTGTCCTCCCATATCCTTGGCATCCGACAGCTTCTCCAGGTCCATCTTGTCATCGACCACCACAAACTGCCAGGCACGCTGTCCCTTGGAGGTGGGTGACATCAGTCCTGCACGGAGGATCGTCTTCACATCCTCACCGTCTATCTCTTCCTCTGTAAACTTACGATGCGAGCGGCGCATCTGCACTAATTCCTTGAAATCCATATTCGTTCTGTAAATATTTGCGGATGCGAAGATACGAATAATTATCCATTTATCCAAGAAAGCGTGGGTTTTATTTGTTTTTTCCCTCTTTTCTTCGTACCTTTGCACCCCCGTTTGACAACACAAAGGAAAAGAAATATATACATTGAAGGGTACGACAATCGGCAGTGTGGATCTCTACAAGCACTATACCCTGGAACTGAACGCAGGGGTGAAAAGCAACTTTAAGAGTATTCCTCCTAACCCTACACCTGTAAAGGATAATCCCCTTCATTGTAAATCAAATTGATTTGCAAAGTAAATCAAATTGAATTACTGAGTAAATCAAATTGAATTACTGAGTAAATCAAATTGATTTGCAGTGTAAACCAAGTTGATTTACAATCACTGGAATATAGCAATACGGCATTCGTGGTCATCCTTGTCCTTGTCACCCTTGTCACCTCGTTGTTACCGTAATACTTTGTTTTTCAAATAGTTTTGCAAGGCGGCAACGGTTGCAAGGGTAAAAAACTTTTATGTATGCGCGCGCGCGACCCACCTCTCTCCTCTCACCTCTATAACTTAAACAAAAATACAAAGATTCTTTGGCTAAGGTAAACGTTTCCCAACAACGAAGATACATAAAAAAATTCTTATTTTTGTTTGGTTAATTGAAATAAATGATGTAATTTTGCATCCGAATCAGAGAGACATGCCCATGTAAGGCTGTTTTCAATTCACCAAGATGTTTCCGTTCGAGAAACATTCCCACCCTATTTTCAAACAATATCGAAAACGAATACAGTTTATAGTATATGTATACGAAGAATGAATTAGAACAAATGGATATCCCCCAGTTGATGGAGATAGCCAATGACTTAGGCGTTAAGATATCCCAGGATGACGAGCTGGAAACGGTGATCTATGCCATCCTCGACAAGGCTGCCGAGGACTCCGCTGCCAATGGCGGAACTGCCAAGCGCAAGCGTACCAGAATTACGAAGAAAGATAATAATAAGGTATATACCGTCAACGGTTCCGAAGGCGAGAACCTTGACGTGAATGCCACCAAGCCCGGAAAGGAAAAGAAGCCTTCACTCGACTCTCTGTTTGCTGAGGCAGACGCTGCCGAGGCAAAGAAAAAGGAGGAGCAGAATGAAGACGCTCCTGCCGTAGCGGAGAAGCCCGCTCCCAAGAAGCGTGGAAGGAAATCGAAGAAGGAGCTGGAAGAGATCGCTGCCCGCGAGGCTGCTGAGGCTGCCGCCAAAGAGGAATCTGCCCCTCAGGAGACTACTAAGGAACCTGAGACAGCACAGCAAACCGAGGCACCGGTGGCTCCTGAGAAAACAGAGGAGACGCCAAGCAAGAAACAGGGCAATAACCCTGCAGCGGCACAGGATGGTGTTTGGGAAGGCGACCCCGGTGACGGCACAGACTTCATCACCGTCGTGGACATCCCCATCGAGGACGGTGAGGCAATTCCCACACTGGACATCTTCGACCGTCCGATGTCACAGATGGGCACACCTGCCATGGCACCGGAGATGAACAACTATATACCTCCCCGCAGTGCGGCTCCCGTGGAGCGGTACAACTTTGACGACCTGATCTCAGGCAACGGTGTACTGGAGATGCTGCAGGACGGTTACGGTTTCCTGCGCTCCAGCGACTACAACTACCTGTCGTCACCCGATGACATCTATGTGAGTCCGCAGCAGATCAAGAGATATGGACTGAAGACGGGTGACGTGGTGGCATGCACCGTACGTCCTCCCCATGACAACGAGAAATACTTTGCCATGACGGACGTGCAGACCATCAATGGCAGACTGCCACAGGAGGTGCGTGACCGTGTCAGCTTCGAGCACCTCACCCCACTCTTCCCCGAGGAGAAATTCACACTCTGCGGCGACCCCGCGACAACGAACCCCTCCGTCCGCATCGTCGACCTGTTCTCACCAATCGGTAAAGGACAGCGCGCACTGATTGTCGCTCAGCCAAAGACGGGTAAGACCATCCTCATGAAGGATATAGCCAATGCTATCGCCGCCAACCACCCCGAGGCATATATCATGATGCTGCTGATTGACGAGCGTCCTGAGGAGGTAACAGACATGGCACGTACCGTCAACGCTGAGGTCATCGCCTCTACCTTCGACGAGCCTGCCGACCGTCACGTGAAGATTGCCGGCATCGTATTGGAGAAGGCTAAGCGCATGGTGGAGTGCGGACATGACGTGGTCATCTTCCTCGACTCTATCACCCGTCTGGCACGTGCCTATAACACGGTAGCGCCAGCAAGTGGAAAGGTGCTGACTGGTGGTGTCGACGCTAATGCCCTCCAGAAGCCCAAGCGGTTCTTCGGTGCCGCCCGTAACATAGAGAACGGAGGATCCTTGACGATTATCGCCACCGCACTGACTGATACAGGCTCTAAGATGGATGAGGTCATCTTCGAGGAGTTCAAGGGTACCGGTAACTCTGAGTTGCAGCTTGACCGCATGCTTGCCAACAAGCGTGTATATCCTGCCGTCAACCTGGTACAGTCGTCTACTCGCCGTGATGACCTGTTGCAGGATCAGACCACATTGAACCGTATGTGGATTATCCGCAAGTTCATCGCAGAGATGAATCCTATCGAGGCAATGAACACGGTGCGCGACAGACTGGTGCAGACACACTCCAACGAGGAGTTTCTGCTCGCCATGAATGGATAAGTAAAATGGAATTAACATATAAAACTAAATAAGCAATGGAAAGAGACAATGCGATTTTTGAGCTCATTGAGAAAGAGCATCAACGTCAACTGAAAGGTATTGAACTGATTGCGTCTGAGAACTTCGTCAGCGATCAAGTCATGGAGGCTATGGGCAGTTATCTGACCAACAAATACGCCGAGGGTTACCCCGGACACCGTTACTATGGCGGCTGTCAGGTAGTAGATGAGGTGGAGCAACTTGCCATCGACCGTGTCTGCAAACTGTTCGGTGCAGAGTATGCTAACGTGCAGCCTCACTCTGGTGCTCAGGCTAACGCCGCCGTACTGCTTGCCGTACTGAAGCCCGGTGATACCTTCATGGGTATGAACCTGGATCACGGTGGCCACCTCTCTCATGGTTCTCTGGTGAACACCAGCGGTATCCTCTATAAGCCCGTAGGCTATAACCTGAACAAGGAAACAGGTCGTGTGGACTATGACGAGATGGAGCGTCTTGCCCTGGAGCACAAGCCCAAACTGATTATCGGTGGCGGCTCTGCCTACAGCCGTGAGTGGGATTACAAACGGATGCGTGAGATTGCCGACAAGGTAGGTGCCCTGCTGATGATTGACATGGCACACCCCGCAGGACTCATCGCCGCAGGTCTGCTCGACAACCCCGTGAAATATGCTCATATCGTGACCTCTACCACTCATAAGACACTCCGTGGTCCCCGTGGCGGTATCATCCTCATGGGTAAGGACTTCGAGAATCCTTGGGGACTGAAGACACCAAAGGGTGTTACCAAGATGATGTCACAGTTGCTGAACTCTGCCGTATTCCCCGGACAACAGGGCGGTCCCCTGGAGCATGTCATCGCTGCTAAGGCTGTCGCTTTCGGAGAGGCACTGAAACCCGAGTTCAAGGAGTGGGCTAAGCAGGTACAGAAGAATGCCAAGGTTCTTGCCGAGGAACTCATCAAGCGTGGCTTCACCATCGTCAGCGGTGGTACAGACAACCACTCTATGCTGGTAGACCTCCGCTCTAAATATCCTGAGCTGACAGGTAAGGTGGCAGAGAACGCTCTCGTTGCCGCAGACATCACTGTCAACAAGAACATGGTGCCTTTCGACAGTCGCTCTGCCTTCCAGACCAGTGGTATCCGTCTGGGTACTCCCGCCATTACCACCCGTGGTGCGAAGGAAGACCTGATGGTGGAGATTGCCGCTCTCATCGAGGAGGTTCTGAACGCCCCCGAGGACGAGCAAGTAATTGCCAGCGTCCGCAAACGTGTCAATGAGCGCATGAAGGACTATCCTTTGTTCGCATACTAAACAAAGAAATACGGGCCGTATCGATTCGATCGGGATACTCATCAAATTACATTGAAAACTGAGTTGTCTCTCTGCCAATGGCGGGCCACATCTCCTCGGAGAAGTTGCAAAATCGGTGGATTACAAAGGTTGAGAGCGCTCTACATCTTTTAACAAAGGAGTTTTCATCACATCCTCGATGCGGCCCTTTTCTTTTTCGTTCATAGTCAAGAGTTCATAGTTGAGAGTTATGTTTTCCGGAATCATAGAAGAGTTTGCCACAGTAGTGGCTGTCAAGAAAGACAGGGATAATATCGATTTCACCCTGCGCTGCTCGTTTGTCGATGAACTGGGTATTGACCAGAGTGTCGCCCATAACGGTGTATGCCTCACTGTGGTCAGCATTCAGGACGGCACCTATACTGTCACCGCCATGAAAGAGACACTGGACCGCTCAAACCTGGGTCTGCTGCAGGTGGGTGACAAGGTGAATGTGGAGCGTTCGATGCTGATGAACGGACGACTTGACGGACATATCGTACAGGGACATGTCGACGAGACAGCCCACTGTATCGCTGTGGAAGATGCTAACGGCTCCACCTACTTCACTTTCGAGTACAAAGAAGACAAGGAGATGGCGCTGAATGGCTATTTCACAGTGGATAAGGGTTCCGTAACTGTCAATGGCGTCTCCCTTACCGTATGTAATCCTACCAGGAACACCTTCCAAGTAGCAATCATCCCATACACCTTCGAGCATACCAACTTCTGCGACATCAAGGTGGGCAGTGTGGTAAACCTGGAATTTGACATCATTGGGAAATATATTGCCAGGCTACAACAGCTGAAATAGGAACATCCCCTATATATAATAAGGTGGAAAGAGGGCTGCACACATCAACGAATTTATCTTTTTTCAAAAAAAAGTGCTAATAAATTTTCGTTTCACGCTGAAAATCAGTATCTTTGCAGTCCGAAACAGAAAACATCAATACAAGTAAATAAATTTAGAGTAATATATCAAGATGACAAAAGCAGACATTATCAATAAGATTGTTGAAGACACGGGCCTTGCGAAAAAGGACGTCGCTGCCACAGTGGAGGCATTTATGGAAGAAATTCGTCAGAGCATGGCCGTACGTAAGGAGAACGTATTTCTGCGTGGGTTCGGAACATTTACCGTGAAACACCGTGCCAAGAAGACAGCACGCAATATCTCCAAGAATACAACACTGGTGATTGACGCTCACGACTTCCCCGCCTTTAAGCCCGCCAAGAGCTTTATCGCAAAAATGAAATAAAACATTAAACATTTTAAATATACAGAATTATGCCAAACGGAAAGAAAAAGAAGGGCCACAAGATGGCTACTCACAAGCGTAAGAAGAGACTGCGCAAGAATCGTCACAAGAGCAAGTAAGTCTTGCCAAGTCTAAAAGGAATGAAAGGAGTGTACTAACAAGTCGTTGGACAAGTTAGTGCACCCTTTCCATTAAAAACAACTAAGTATGAATAGTGAAGTAATTATTGACGTCCAACCAAAAGAGATCTCGATCGCACTGCTCGAAGACAAGGATCTGGTAGAATACCAGAACGAGAAACGAGAGGCATCCTTCTCTGTTGGCAACATTTATCTGGGCAAAGTACGCAAGCTGATGCCTGGACTGAACGCATGCTTCGTGGATGTGGGCTCTGAACGCGACGCCTTCCTGCACTATCTCGACTTAGGCACTCAATACAGCTCTTTCGAAAAATACCTCAAACAGGTACAAAGTGACAGGAAACGACTTTTTCCCATCTCTAAAGCCACCCGTCTGCCAGACCTACCCAAAGAGGGAAGCGTACAGAACACACTCAAGCAAGGACAGGAAATATTAGTGCAAGTAGTCAAGGAGCCCATCTCAACGAAAGGTCCACGACTCACCTGCGACATCAGTTTCGCAGGCAGATATATGGTACTGATGCCCTTCCAGGAGAAAGTCTCTGTATCCTCGAAGATTAAAAAAGGAGAAGAGCGTACACGTCTGAAACAACTCATACAAAGCATCAAACCCAAGAACTTCGGCGTTATCGTCAGGACATCCGCTGAAGGAAAGCGTGTCGCTGAGCTTGATGCAGAGATGAAGGTATTGGTAAAACGCTGGGAAGATGCCATAGCAAGAGTACAGAAGGCGACAACGACACCTGCTCTTGCCTATGAGGAGACAGGCAGAGCCGTTGCGATGTTGCGCGACCTCTTCGATCCCACATACGACGGCATCTACGTCAACGACACGGAAATCTTCCAGCAGATCAAAGACTATGTCGGTCTGATCGCCCCTGATAAGAAAGACATCGTCAAGCAGTATACAGGCAATGTACCCATCTTCGACAATTTCAATGTCACCAAACAACTGAAATCTTCGTTCGGACGGACCGTCAACTACAAGCGTGGCGCCTATCTCATCATCCAACATACAGAGGCAATGCATGTGGTTGATGTGAACAGTGGCAACAGGACGCGTGCAGAGAACGGACAGGAGGCGAATGCCCTGGAGGTCAACCTCGGTGCCGCCGATGAGTTGGCTCGCCAACTGCGCCTCAGGGACATGGGAGGAATCATTGTGGTCGACTTTATCGACATGAACCTTGCAGAGGACCGTCAACTACTTTATGAACGGATGTGCAAGAACATGCAGAAAGACCGTGCCCGCCACAATATCCTGCCACTGAGTAAGTTCGGACTGATGCAGATAACCCGTCAGCGTGTGCGTCCAGCAATGGATGTCAATGTCGAGGAGACCTGTCCCACTTGTTTCGGCAAGGGGAAAATCAAGTCTTCCATCCTGTTTACAGACCAGTTAGAGAGCAAAATTGACCGCTTAGTCAACAAGATAGGCATCAAGACCTTCTCACTCCATGTACACCCTTACGTCGCCGCCTATATCAACCAAGGCATCGTCTCACTGAAACGACGCTGGCAGATGAAATATGGCTGGGGAATACGGATTATTCCTTCGCAGAAGCTGGCTTTCCTGCAATATGAGTTCTATGACAAGGACCGCCAGTTTATTGACATGCAGGAGGAAATACAAACAAACGAATAAATAACGTCAGGTCATGGTCACCTTGAAAGTTATCTTCTGGATATGCCTCTTCCTGGTATTCTATACCTATCTGGGATATGGCATGCTGCTATGGGCACTGATTAGCATGAAACGGTTGTTCAAAGGAAAACCGCAAAAAGCACAGCTGCCCTCTGATGAGGAACTGCCAGAGGTAACTTTGATGGTCTGCGCATACAACGAGCAGGATATTGTAGATGCCAAGATGGAGAATACCCATCAGATCACCTACCCTAAACTGCACGTTGTATGGGTGACTGACGGTTCTAACGATGCTACCAATGAGCGCCTTGCCAAGTATCCAGACGTACAGGTTATCTATTCTCCTGAGCGCCGGGGCAAAACGGCAGCACTAAACCACGGACTCGGAGAGGTGAAGGACGAGCTCATTGTGATGACTGACGCCAACACGATGCTGAACCCTGAAGCAATTCAGGAAATCGTACGCTGCTTCATGGACCCACAGGTCGCCTGTGTGGCTGGCGAGAAACGGGTTGCCGCACGGCATGACGGACAAGCCGCCGCAGAGGGTGAAGGCCTGTATTGGAAATATGAGAGTACCCTGAAACGCTGGGACGGAGAACTATACTCCGCCATGGGTGCCGCAGGCGAGTTATGTGCCATCAGGAGGTCTCTCTATGAGCCCATGCCAGAGAACGCACTCCTCGACGACTTCGTCATGTCACTCCGTATGGTGGACAAAGGATATAAAATTGCGTACACTTCCGATGCCTATGCCATGGAATACGGCTCTGCCGATCTGACAGAGGAATCGAAACGCAAGCGTCGCATCGCCGCTGGTGGACTTCAGAGTATCTGGTGGCTACGTGGCATGATGAACCCCTTCCGCCAACCCTTGGTCGCCTTTCAATTGATATCCCACCGGGTGTTACGTTGGAGTATCACACCTATAGCCCTTCTCTTACTTATACCATTGAATGTGGCATTAGTGCTTTTAAAAGGAGGCACTATATATTACTGGATATGGATCCTGCAGATTATATTCTATTTTGCAGCATTCTTAGGGTACTATCTGGAGAAACATGGTAAGAAAAACAAGTTGCTGTATATCCCTTATTATTTCCTTTTCATGAATTTGAATGTATTTAGGGGAATGGCATATTTAAAAAGTCACAAGAGTAATGGCGCATGGGAAAAAGCAAGAAGAGGGTAAAAAATAATTAATTCTTTTTGCTATTAAAAGTTTTTTTTATATCTTTGCCCAATATTATATACAATTGGCTAGAAGATGAATCAAGACGAGTGTGAAATACTTCTGCAAAAAATAGCAGAAGCAAATGCAAAGTTAGATGCGGCAAATCAGAAGCTATTTGCTGCAAATAACAAATTGGCTGAATATGAGTCAAAAGCCAAAGAAGCGGAGAAGGCAAGCAAGATGAAATCACTCTTCCTTGCCAATATGAGTCATGAGATCCGTACTCCGCTGAATGCCATCGAAGGTTTCTCACGAGTTATGTGTGAGACTGACTCTCAGGAAGAGCGGACCAAATACATGGAGATTATCGAAAGTAACAACGCTCGTCTACTGACTCTTATCAACGAGATTCTTGATTTATCAAGAGTAGAGTCCGGTGAAGTCGTCATCAAGAAGACAATGACAGATTTGAATGAGCTCTGCAGGAATCTCATGTATACCTTTAAGTTCAGATGCCCGGAAACAGTACAGATGAACTGGACGAAGCCCAATATGGCTGTGACCTTAAATACAGATGCCAATCGAGTCACTCAGGTCTTCTCCAATTTGATTAGTAATGCACTGAAACACACCTCAAAAGGCAGTATTACTTATGGCTACCGGATGGTGAGCGATGGTCAGGAGGTAGAATTCTTCGTATCTGACACTGGCTCTGGCATATCCCCAGAGGACATCAATGACATTTTCAAGACTTATGTGTCAAAGGATGCCGAAACCAGTCAGAACGGATATGGATTAGGTCTGCCACTTAGCAAGATTATCGTCGAGAAACTGGGTGGCACTATCAGTGTCTCATCCACTTTAGGGGAGGGTTCCACCTTCCGGTTCAAATTCCCCTTTGAAGGAACTATTGGCGGTGTATCCAAGAACACGCGTATCACCACTAATTCCAGGACCATACGAGTCAGCACCCGCACTGATGTTTCTAATGCGCCGTTAATTCTGGTTGCAGAGGACGAAGATAATAATTTTGAGCTGGTCAAGGTTGTATTATCCAAGCGTTACCGTCTGTTACGTGCCCATAATGGCATTGAGGCTGTAACCCTTTGCGAGGACGAGCATCCTGACTTAATTCTAATGGACATCCGCATGCCAGACATGAACGGACTCGACGCGACCCGCATTATCAAAGAGGTAAACCATGATATTCCTGTTATCGCATTAAGCGCCTATGCCTTCGACGAGAACATCAAAGAGGCTAAAGAGGCAGGATGCAATGAATTCATGGCAAAACCTTTCCGTGTAGAGGACTTGCTGGATAAGATTCAGAAATACTTGAAAATATAATACTTTATGGGAAAACTTGCTGTTTACAAGTATGTAGCCATGATGTTCCTCGTGCTACAACTAATCGTATCCGCCTATACATTCTTAGGCTTGTTCGGTGGTGATGTCAATCCTGTGGGCAATATGGCACGAGCTATGGTTGTATACATTCTCCCCATTCTGATAATACTTAATTTCATCTTACTTATTTACTGGTTGGTCCGCAAACGTTGGATAATCTCCATTCTTCCTTTGGTCACCATCCTTTGCTGCATCCCATATATAGGCACTATTATCCAGTTCCGCTCTGTGGATGAGAAAATTGGCGACGCACAGAAAGGAATTAAGATTGCGACCTATAACGTGGCAAAATTCAACAGAGAGACCTCCGGCTTCCTGGCACAAGACATTCTCGCAGAGATGAAAAGACAGAAGGTAGACATCTTCTGTATTCAGGAGTATATGGAGACTGGTGGAGATGTCAATAACACAACATCTTACAAAGAGTATTTCCCTTACGTATCCTTGGCAGGAAGAGACGTGGCAGTGTTCAGCCGTTATCCTATCAAGAAAATGAAGCCATTTCTCTTTGAAGACTCCAACCAAGCGGGAATGTATGTTGACATAGATGTCAATGGTCAAGTTTTTCGTATTTTCAATGTACACTTAGAAACTACCGGTATCAACCGCACCATGTACAAAGCAGGGAAATTAGAGGCACAAGGATATGATGTCAGCAAAAACCGAGTATTGAATGCCGTCTATGGCAACTACTCCTTAGGTATGATGTTCCGTGCTGCTCAAGCTAATATCATTGCAAATGAGATACGTTCTTCCGAGAAACCATGTATCGTATGCGGTGACTTCAACGATGTACCCTACTCTTATGTCTATAAGACAATGTTAGGCGATTTGGTTGATGGGTTTAAGGAATGTGGCGGTGGATACATGGGCACATTCCGTGGCAAGAAGAATGTACGAATCGATTATATCTTCCACAGCCAGACTCTTAAAGGACTGAATTATTATAAGACAGACCTGACGTACTCAGACCACTATCCTGTTTTCATGAAATTGGAGACACCACAATAAACAAGACATCCCAACCGACTGGTTGGGATGTCTTGTTTATACAATTTTGAATCTTACCCTGAACGACCGTTCATTCTCATCCCAGTTGGTACCAAGCATCTCGAACCGTCCGATTTGACTTGTGGAACGGACATGTTTCCCTATACACGGACAGACATCATAGTCACCGATACGTACAAGTCTAATCGTCTCTGACGCATCATCAGGCAAGCGATCAAGAGAGATACCCTCTGGGAGACTTTCCTGAGTCACGAATTCAAAAGTTACCGGAAGGTCCTCTTCGATAAGATCATTCATGCGCCGCTCTATCTCCTTTTCTTCCTGACGCGTCGGCTTGTGGTCGATATGGAAACTCATCTTACTCTTTTTACGCTCGATATGTGCATTATACGAACGCTCACACCCAAACAGACGTATCATGGTCTGGTTCAAAAGATGCTCCGCCGTATGGGCAGGCGGGAACTCCTCTTTGTGATGTTCATTTAAGATATAGTCATCCATAACCTATTCTATACTAAACTTTAAATTTCAAGACATACGCTCCACGAGCATCCATTGTCAGACGGATGCAAGCATCACGCTTCAGTACAGTATCCTCTTTCTCCTTAGTTAACAAGTCGGTCACAGGATAGGTCCCTTCCTCTATCTCCAAATAGTCAAAGGCATGCGCAGGAATCTTCACATCAACAGCAACAGCATAGTCGTCGAAATTGACAGCCACCAAAAGCAGGTCTTTACCTGCCTTACGGAGGAAGGCATACTGTCGTTCCATCTGTGGATTCACATACATCAAGTCGAAGAACACACCCGCCTTGACAGCCTTTTCCTTCCGGGCAATCTGCATCACCCGCTTATGGATGTCGAAAAGCGACTTCTCCTTGGTCGTCAGTTTCTTCTCAGAAGCACGACACAGGGTGTCAATGCTCCAATAATCAAAAATAGTGGTGCGACCATCATTACCACTGAAGCCCTCCTTATCCATACCATGCTCACCATACTCCTCTCCAGCATATAGCATGAAGGGGTTCTGTTGCATCAACAGGGAAACGATCATGGCTGGTACACCTTTCACTCCATCTGCTGCAAAGAAATCACTACCGATACGTTGCTCATCATGATTCTCCAGGAAATAAAGCATATGGTCACGGATGTCATCCGTCTGCTGCCAAGCCCCACTGATAGCAGCTGCAGGAGCCTGATGACAAATGACGGCACGCATAGTGTCATACATTCCTACCTTGTCATAAAGCCAATCGAAACCAGAAGCGATATAATGGCGATACTCGCTGGGATTATACACTTCGCCCACAAAGACTATATCCTTGTATTTCTTCTTGACAATTGTAGTGGCATAGGCCCAGAAGTCGGCTGGCACCATCTCCGCCATATCACAGCGGAAACCGTCGATACCCTTCGATGCCCAGAATAAGAGGATGTCTGTCATTTTCTTCCAAGTATCGGGAATCGGATTGAAATGACCAATACCACCAGCGTAATAGTCTACGCCATAGTTCAGCTTGACCGTTTCATACCAGTCGTTTTTGCCCGGTGCATTGTCGAAATGGTCGTTTCCCGTTGCCTTGGCAGGCTCCTCGTTATAAGGGGCCTCTTCTCCATGATAGAGGTCGAAATAGGGGGTAAAACGTTGTCCGGGGCAATAGTAGAAGTTATTCGTTACTGGATTGAATCCATTACTGGTATCATCATCCTCACCCAAATCCTTCACACCCTTCGGTTTACAGATAGAGTGATACTGGCGGGCAACATGATTGGGGACAAAGTCGATGATGACTTTCAGTCCTGCATCATGTGAGCGCTCCACCAGCTGTTCGAACTCCTGCATCCGCTGGTTGACATCCACCGCCAAGTCAGGATCTACGTCATAATAGTCAGTAATGGCGTATGGAGAGCCAGCCTTTCCCTTAACGACAGCAGCATGTTGACGGGGGATTCCATAGGCGGTATAGTCAGTGGTAGACGCATGACGGATGACACCCGTATACCATATATGACTCACGCCCATCGTTGCCAAGTCTTTCAGCACCTTCGGGGAAAAGTCGGCGAACTTACCGCTGCCATTCTCCTCAAGGGTACCATTCTCCTGACGTGTCGTGTTCCTGTTGCCATAAAGACGAGTGAACACTTGGTAGATAATGACTTTCTCCATACTCTCCAACTGTAAAGTTTAATTACTCAATGCCATGAGCAGACACCTCTTTGTTGATCTTGCCGATCATACCCTGCAGTGCTTTTCCCGGACCACACTCTGTGAAGTCGTCAGCACCATCGGCAATCATATTCTGCACACACTGTGTCCAGCGTACAGAACTTGTCAACTGAGCAATCAGGTTAGCCTTAATCTCAGCGGGGTCTGTATGAGGTTTGCCATCCACATTCTGATAGACAGGGCATTTTGGAGTCTGGATCTCTGTTTTTTCAATCGCTGCCTGCAACTCGTCCTTGGCAGGCTGCATCAGTGGAGAGTGGAAAGCACCACCCACCTTCAAAGGCAATGCACGCTTTGCGCCAGCGGCCTTCAACTGCTCACAGGCTTCATTGATGGCATCGATATCACCAGAAATCACTAACTGACCAGGATTGTTATAGTTAGCACATACCACAACATGTCCCTCACGGTTGATACCTGCACAAACCTCCTCTACCTTCTCGTCGGGCAAACCAATGATAGCAGCCATCGTAGAGGGCTGTGCCTCACAAGCTTTCTGCATAGCCATGGCACGGGCATAAACCAATTTCAGACCGTCCTCGAAACTCAGGGCACCAGCAGCAACCAGTGCAGAGAACTCACCCAGTGAATGACCAGCAGTCATCTCTGGCTGGAACTTGTCACCCATACAGATAGCGGAGATGACAGAATGAAGGAATACGGCAGGCTGTGTCACTTTCGTCTGTTTCAAGTCCTCGTCAGTTCCTTCAAACATGATGTCTGTGATACGATAGCCCAGGATATCATTGGCTTTCTCAAAAAGTTCTTTCGCTGTAGCGTTGTTATCGTAGAGGTCTTTACCCATTCCTACGAACTGTGCTCCCTGTCCGGGAAAAACAAATGCTTTCATTTTCTTTCTTATTGATTAATTTTATTGATACATTATTATATTGGGTGCAAAGGTACTAATTTTTTTGTTAAGTAAAGAATATTTGGCAAAACATTTGGTATTATCATAGAATTTCCCTATCTTTGCAGATTAGAATCTACTAAATAAATTTTATAAGTATGTTATCACAACAAGACCTAAAACAACTTGCCCAGAAGGGTATCAGTGAAGCACAGATTGAGCATCAGCTCGGTCAGTTCAAGACAGGCTTTCCTTTCCTGAAACTGGAGGCTGCAGCCAGTATCGAACGTGGTATCGTGGCTCCTAACGAGGATGACCGCAAGAAGTATGTCAAGGCTTGGGAGCAGTACAAGGCTGCTGGCAAGCGTGTTGTAAAATTCGTGCCAGCCAGTGGTGCTGCCAGTCGTATGTTCAAGGACATGTTTGCCTTTGTCGATGCTGACTATGACGTTCCTACCACTGATTTCGAGAAAAAATATTTTGACAACATCGAGAAGTTTGCCTTCTATGGTGAGCTGGATGCTGTCTGCCAGAAGAATGAGGGCAAGGGCATCAAGGCACTCATTGCCGAGGGTAACTACAAGGCTGTGGCTGCCAATATGCTGAAAGCGGAGGGACTAAACTATGGTCAGCTGCCAAAGGGTCTCCTGCTCTTCCACAACTACCCCGAAGGTCCTCGTACCCCAATGGAGGAGCACTTGGTAGAGGGTGCCCTTTATGCTGCCTCTAATGGTGAGGCGCATGTTCACTTCACCGTAAGTCACGAGCACATGGAGCTCTTCAAGCAAAAAGTAGCTCAGAAGGCTGATGGCTATGCGAAGAAATACGGCATCAAGTACGATATCTCTTTCTCGGAACAGAAGCCCTCTACCGACACTATCGCTGCTAATCCTGACGGTACTCCGTTCCGCAACAGCGACGGTTCTTTGTTGTTCCGTCCAGGCGGGCATGGCGCATTGATTGAGAATCTGAACGAGATCGAAGCTGATGTTATCTTTGTAAAGAATATCGATAACGTTGTGCCCGACCGTCTGAAACCTGAGACCGTAGAATGGAAACAGATCATCGCCGGTGTCCTTGTTACCTTGCAGGAGAAAGCCTTTGAGTACCTGCGTTTGTTAGATACTGGCACGTATACCCACGAGCAGATTGAGGAGATGATCCGTTTCGTACAACAGGATCTTTGCTGTCGCAAGGCAGACATCAAAGACTTGGAGGATGCCGAACTCGTTATTTACCTGCGCAAAAAGTTGAATCGTCCAATGCGTGTCTGTGGTGTTGTGAAAAATGTAGGTGAGCCAGGTGGCGGTCCGTTCCTGACATACAACCAAGATGGCACCGTATCCCTACAGATCCTGGAAAGTTCACAGATCGACAAGTCAAACAAGGAGTATATGGAAATGTTCACCAAGGGCACTCACTTCAATCCTGTAGATCTGGTTTGTGCTGTGAAGGACTACAAAGGCAACGCTTTCGACCTTCCTAAATATGTGGATCCCACAACAGGCTTTATCTCCCAGAAGTCAAAGAACGGCAAGGAGTTGCAGGCACTGGAGTTGCCGGGATTGTGGAACGGTGCGATGAGTGACTGGAACACTATCTTCGTAGAGGTTCCACTTGGTACATTCAACCCAGTGAAGACTGTCAACGACCTGCTTCGCGAGCAACATCAATAAAGGATATTGATGTTGATTGGTATAACGGCATCTTTCAAACAAAAGTACTTGAAGAACCTATAAAAAGAAAAACGAGGAAGTCAGACTTCCTCGTTTTTCTTTTACTCAAAGATCTGTTCCATATCCTCTTCTGCCACATCTTCTAAACCAGACTCGTCATACTGGCAAGGATTATAACCTTCAGGTAAGTCAAAGACAGCCTTTCCATTATAACCAAGACGCTTATCGGCATAGACACGCTTCATATAATAAGCCCATACAGGAAGGGCACCAGCAGCACCTTGTCCCATACTTGTCATGGTAAAGTGGATGTCTCTATCCTCACCTCCTACCCAGCAACCACTGACCAGTGTCGGTGTGATACCCATAAACCATGCGTCGCTGTTATTATTCGTTGTACCCGTTTTACCTGCAATATCCCCGGGAATATTATACTTATAGCGTAAACGCCCAGCGGTACCACCATCCACAACAGCCTTCAGCATATAAAGCATCTTATGGGCACTCTCCTCACTAATCACCTCATTCATACGAGGTTGGAATTCTGCAATAGTATTTCCCTCATTATCCGCAATACGTGTTACGAACATGGGGGATGTGCGAATACCATGATTGACAAAAGTTGTATAAGCACTCACCATTTCTCCTACCGTAATATCACACGGTCCAAGACAGAGAGCCATTGAGGGATGAATCTCTGGGTTGTTGATACCATATTCATGCAACAAAGTGACGAAAGCCGATGGATTAAGTTTGCTCATCAGATAAGCCGATATCCAGTTGTTAGATTGTTGAAGACCCCATTTCAAGGTAACCATCTCACCATAATGAGCACGACTGCCGTTTCGGGGAGTCCAGGCACGTCCGCCAACAATATAAGTCTCTTGCACATTGGGAGCGACATCACAGGGTGAGTAGCCATTTTCCATCGCTAAAGAATAGAGGAATGGCTTGATGGTCGATCCCACTTGACGACGACCTTCCATACACATGTCATAAGCAAAGTGCATGAAGTCAAGTCCACCTAAATAAGCCTTCACATGACCGTTCTGCGGACACATACTCATAAAACCGCAACGCAGGAATGACTTATAGTAGCGGATAGAGTCAAGCGGTGTCATAATGGTATCCTTCTCACCACGATACGTGAATACGGACATCTCCGTCTTGGTATTGAAAGAGCGTTTAATCTCTTCTTCCGAGGCTCCTGACTCTTTCAGAACCCTATAACGCTCACATTGCCGAACGGAGCGCATCAGAATCTTATTAATCTGCTCTGCTGACAGATTACCAGAATAAGGAGCACTCTTACGACCACGATTCTCCTTGTCAAAGGCTGGCTGTAAATATTTCACGATATGTTCACGGGCCGCTTGCTCGGCATACTCCTGCATACGGGAATCTATCGTTGTATACACCTTCAGTCCATCGGTATATACATTATAATTATCACCATTGCGCTTCCGGTTCTTATTACACCAGCCATACAGCGGGTCTGTCTCCCAGTTGATGGAGTCCTGATGATATTTCACCATATTCCATGAGGGATAGTCCGTACGCTCCGGTTTCTTTGCCATCATATAACGACGCAGGAAATCACGGAAATAGACAGCGACTCCATCTTTATGGTCTGAGACATGGAAATTCAGTTCCAATGGCTCTGCGGAATACTTTTGATAATCGGCTTCAGAAAGATAGCCTGCCTTAACCATCTGCCCAAGGACGACATTACGACGTTCACGACTTCTGTCACGATAACGAACAGGATTGTAGTACGATGGATTTTTACACAAACCGACGAGTGTTGCCGCCTCATTGACAGTCAGTTCTCTCGGCTCCTTTCCGAAATAGGTGTTAGATGCCGTTTTGATTCCCACAGCGTTATGGAGGAAATCAAAGTAGTTGAGATACATCGTGATAATCTCATCCTTGGTATAGTTTTTCTCCAACTGTACAGCAATTACCCACTCAATAGGCTTCTGGAGCAGTCGCTCCATCACACTATGCGCCGTACCGGAATAGAGCTGCTTAGCGAGCTGCTGGGTAATAGTGGAACCACCACCTGCACTTTTCTGACGAAAGATACCACGTTTGACAATTGCACGTCCTAAAGCGATGAAGTCAATACCGGAATGATCATAGAAACGCACATCCTCTGTTGCCACCAAAGCTTTTATCAAGGAAGGAGACAACTGGGAGTAATCCACTAACACACGATTCTCACGGTTATAATTCCATGTTCCCATAATTTTCCCATCAGAACTATAAACCTGTGTCGCATATCTGTTGATAGGATTCTGCAACTCTTCAATGGGAGGCATATACCCTATCCAACCATTATTAATAGCCCAAAAAGAGAAAGCCGCAGTCAGCACCGAAGCCCCCAAAAGAGCCCACAAAACATATACTATTCCTTTCTTCATTGCCTGTGCCTATATATAATTGGCGATGCAAATATACTGCTTTTTATTGATTCTATGAAATTTTTGTCACATTTTCAACCAAAAATACCCAAAGTCAAAAAACTGTTAACACTCTTAATCTTTATCGAAGTTTTAAGGAATTATTTCTACTAACTCAAAATAATTATCTATTTTTCTTCCTCATTTCCTGGATTCTTTCTACTTTTGCACCATCAAAATGAACAAAAACAAAAATGAAAATAGGTATTAAGATGAAAAGAATCTTTCTAATGATGTCCCTCTTTTTCCTGACAAGCATGATGTTCGGACAAAAGAAATGGACATTGCAAGAATGCATCGACTATGCGATGCAGAACAACATTACCCTGCAACAGGCGAGACTGATGAAAAAGACGGCTACTGAGACGAGGAAGCAGTCACAAGCGGCACTCTTGCCTTCACTCAATGCCTCTACCAACCAGACTGTGGGTTACCGCCCGTGGTTGGAGACTGGTACGACCACTGTCTCGAACGGCACTGTGAATACCAAAGTCAATAAGACCTATTATAATGGCACGTATGGCATCAATGCCTCATGGACCGTATGGAATGGCAACCAGAACCGTAACCAGTTGAAACTCGACAAGGTTGCTGAGGAGCAAGCCGATCTGGATATCGCAGAGACCGCCAACTCCATCCAAGAGCGTATCGCCCAACTCTACATCCAGATTCTCTACCTCAACGAGGCTATCCATGTCAACGAGGAAACTTTGGAGACCAGTAAGAAGAACGAGGAACGGGGTAAGGAGATGGTGGAAGTCGGCAAGATGTCAAAGGCTGACCTTGCCCAGTTGACAGCCCAACGCTCCACTGACGAGTATAACCTCGTAGAGGCGAAGAGCAACCTCGCCGATTATAAGTTAGAACTCAAGCAACTGTTGGAAATCACTGGCGGACAAGATTTCGACATTGTGACTCCTGAAGCCTCCGACGAACAGGCACTCACAGACATCCCGTCATTAGGTAGTGTCTATGAGAAGGCACTGACGTTACGTCCAGAGATCCAGAATGCCAAACTCGATTTACAGTCGAGCGACCTGCAGATGAAGATTGCCAAGGCTGGACATCTGCCTACTGTCAGTCTGTCAGGAGGTGTGGGGACAAGTACCTCTTCGATGAGTTCTAATGAATGGGGCAACCAGATGAAGACCAATTTCGATGCCTCCATTGGTGCTTCCCTCAGTATTCCCATCTTTGACAACCGCAGGACAAAGACGGCCATCAATAAGGCACAGATACAACGGGAGCAGGCTTTGCTGGATATCCAGAACGAGCAGAAGCAACTCTACGCTACTATCGAGGGCTATTGGCTGGATGCCAATACCAACCAGCAGAAATTCAAGGCAGCCCAGAGTTCTGTCGCCAGTGAGCAGGCAAGTTACGACCTGTTGTCAGAACAGTTCCATTTAGGATTGAAGAACATCATCGAACTGATGACTGGTAAGGACAAACTACTCAAAGCGCAACAGAACAGGTTGCAAAGCAAGTACATGACCATCTTGAACCAGCAACTGCTGCACTTCTACGAAGGGGAAACATTGAATATATAAAAAAGAAAATATATGAAGAACAAGAAAGTATGGATTGGTGTGGGTGTTGTCGCCCTCCTCGTCCTCATTTACTTCCTGCTGTCAGGAGGAAAGAAAGAAGAGAAAGTCTCGTTTGAGACAGCGAAAGTAGAGAAACTGAATATCCACACCAGCATCACGGCGACAGGTACTATCGAGCCTGTCACCTCCGTGACAGTTGGTACACAGGTCAGCGGTATCGTGTCGAAACTCTATGTCGACTACAACAGCGTGGTGAAGAAAGGACAGGTCATTGCCGAACTCGACAAGACCAATCTGACCAGTGAGTTAAACACGGCAAAGGCTAACCTCGCGTCAGCCCAGAGTACCCTGAACTACGAGCAGGCGAACTTCAACAGATACCAGACGCTATTTGACAAAGGACTCGTCAGTGCCAACGACTATGAGAACGCACGTCTCTCTTATGAGAAGGCACGTCAGACGGTGACCTCATCCCGTGAGAGTGTGCGTAAGGCACAGACCAACCTTGGCTATGCCACCATCACCTCACCTATTGACGGCGTGGTACTCTCCAAGTCCGTGGAGGAAGGTCAGACCGTTGCCGCCTCTTTCAATACCCCTGAGCTCTTCACTATTGCCCAGGACTTGACCGACATGCGGGTGATTGCCGATATCGATGAGGCAGACATTGGCGGGGTAAAAGAAGGACAGCGTGTCACCTTCACGGTTGACGCCTTCCCAGAGGACTCTTTCGAGGGACAAGTCACTCAGGTACGCCAGCAGGCAACCACAGAAAGCAATGTGGTGACCTACGAGGTGGTGATCTCTGCTCCTAACAAGGATCTGAAGCTCAAACCCGGTCTGACAGCTAATGTCACTATCTACACACTGGAGTTGAATAACACCCTTGCCGTTCCTTCCAAGGCATTACGCTTCACACCCAATGAGGCTTTACTCAGCAAGGGAGAGCAAATAGCAGACTGTGAGGGCGACCATAAGATATGGACGAAGGAAGGTAACACTTTTAAGGCATATAAGGTGGAAACAGGTACCAGCAATGGTATACTGACAGAGATCAAGAGTGGCATCAAGGAGGGAACAGAAATACTTGTTGATTTCAATATCTCAGGTGGAGAAACCCCAGAGGGTGAGCAACAGGCTACCAACCCGTTCATGCCACGTCCACGTAACAACAAGAACAACCAGAATCAGAAAAAGTAATACAATGAAGTCAGAAGACAATAGGAAAGTCGTCATCGAACTGCAGAACGTGAAGCGCTACTTCCAGGTGGGCAGTGAGACGGTGAAGGCATTACGTGGTGTCTCATTCAAGATCTATGAGGGTGAGTTTGTCACCATCCAAGGAACCTCTGGCTCTGGCAAGTCGACCCTGTTGAACCAGCTTGGCTGTCTGGACACTCCCACCAGTGGGGAGTATTTCCTTGACGGAGTCTCTGTCCGCACGATGTCGAAGACGCAGCGTGCTCATCTGCGCAATCAGAAGATAGGCTTTGTGTTCCAGAACTACAACCTGTTGGCGAAGACCACCGCTGTGGAGAACGTGGAACTACCACTGATGTATAATAACAAGTACGATGCCAAGCAGCGTCGCGCCGCTGCCATTAAGGCATTAGAGGCTGTAGGACTGGGTGACCGCCTGGAGCATAAGTCCAACCAAATGTCTGGAGGACAGATGCAGCGTGTCGCTATTGCCCGTGCCTTGGTCAACGACCCCGCCGTACTCCTCGCTGACGAGGCGACAGGTAACCTTGACACCCGTACCTCTTTTGAGATGCTGGTACTTTTCCAAGAATTGTACCGCCAGGGGCATACCATTATCTTCGTGACCCACAACCCAGAGATTGCGGAATACAGCAGCCGTAACATCAACCTGCGTGACGGTAAGATTCGCGAGGACACTATCAATACGAATATCAAATCGGCGGCAGAGGCTCTTGCCGCCCTGCCCAAACCACAAGACGACTGATAAATCTCGGAATATCGCAATATCGAAAAAATGAACATATTAAATCTTTTCAAAGTAAGCTTCAAGGCTGTCGCCAACAACAAGATGCGCTCCTTCCTGTCCATGTTAGGTATCATCATTGGTGTGGCGGCGGTCATCATCATGATGGCGATAGGACAAGGTTCCAAGGAGAGCATCCGCAAGGAGCTGTCAACGATGGGCACCAACCTGTTGACCATCCGTCCAGGCGCAGATATGCGTGGTGGTGTCCGTCAGGACCCGTCGAGTATGCAGACACTGAAACCTGCCGACTATGAGCGCATTCTCCGCGAGAAGAAATTCGTCACGAAGGTATCACCTGAGGTGACGGCCAGTGGACAGGTCATCTATGGTAATAACAACACCAACACGTCGATGTATGGTGAGTCCACAGAGTATCTGGACATCAAGCAATGGGAGGTTGAGGACGGCGAGTGCTTCACAGACGAGGACATCAAGAAAGCCGCCAAGGTCGTCGTGGTAGGAAAGACCATCGTCACCGAGTTGTTTGGGGATAATATCGACCCTATCGGCAAGACCATCCGCTTTAAGTCGATTCCGATGCGTATTATCGGAGTATTGAAATCGAAAGGGTATAATTCCTGGGGCATGGATCAGGACAACGTGATGATAGCACCCTATACCACCGTGATGAAGCGTATCGCTGCCCAGACGTGGTATTCAAGTATCGTATGCTCTGCTGTCACTGAGGAGTTGTCCGATGCCGCCATTGAGGAGTTGACCCAGATTCTGCGTGACAACCATAAACTAAAAGGGGATGCTGACGATGACTTCACCATCCGCTCACAGGCAGAGATGATGGAGACGATGTCGTCAACGATGGACACAGTGACCCTTATCCTGGTTGTCGCCGCCGCTTTCTCATTACTCGTCGCCGGTATCGGTATCATGAACATCATGCTGGTGTCCGTGACGGAGCGTACCAAGGAGATAGGTCTGCGCATGGCAGTGGGTGCCACGGGACCAGTCATCTCCTTGCAGTTCTTGATTGAGTCCGTACTAATCAGTGTCACTGGCGGACTATTAGGTATCTTAGTAGGCTGTTCGGCAAGTGCAGGCTTGAGTACATTCGGTATGCCCAGCAGTGTTCCTGCATGGAGTATCTATGTCTCCTTCCTGGTATGCGTCTTCATTGGCGTATTGTTCGGATATATCCCTGCCCAGAAAGCTGCCAATATGGACCCCATAGAAGCTATCCGCCATGAATAAGAAGATTGAGATAGTACTGCATATCGCCGCATGGCTGGTGATGTTCCTGTCGCCTATGATTTTCATGAATCAGGGACATGGTGTCACTCCTGTGCAATTCCTGATGATGTGCTCCGTGCCTATTGCCTTTATGATGGTGTTCTACATGAACTACTTATGGCTGACTCCCCATTACTTCGTACCGGGCCGTCACCGTTATTATTTCATCATCAACTTCATTGTGATCATCACGTTAGGCATTGGACTGCACTATTGGATGGAGTACGTACATGCCATCTTTTACCCCGGACCACCAAAAACCAGTTCTTGGAACACCCTCGGATTCATCCTTCGTGACATCTTCAATCTGGTCATCTCCGCTACGATAGCCACACTGGCACGTCTCTCATTCAAATGGTATCGAGCCGACCGCATACGTCGTGACTCTGAGGCGGCTCAGGTAGAGGCGGAGCTGAAGACACTACGCTGGCAGATCAATCCGCATTTCCTGCTGAATACTCTCAACAATATCTATGCACTCACAGCCTTTGACACCCAAAAGGCACAAGAGTCCATACAAGAGCTGTCAAAGATGCTGCGCCATATTCTCTATGACAACCAGCAGCCTACCGTTGCCATCACTGACGAAGTGGAGTTTATGAAGAACTATATCCAGCTGATGCGCATCAGGCTCCCGGAGTCGGTGGACATCCGTGCAGACTTCTCCATCCAGAACCCGCAACAGGAAGTCGCCCCTATGCTCTTCGTCTCTCTTATAGAGAATGCCTTCAAACATGGCGTAAGCCCTACCCTGCCCAGTTTTATTCATCTTCAAATGACGGCAGACAGCGAACAGATTACTTTCAATATCACCAACTCCAACTACCCCAAGAATGAACAAGACCGCAGTGGACATGGAGTCGGACTCTCGCAAGTGCAACGCCGCCTTGACCTCTCCTATCCCGGTCAGTATGTCTGGGAGAGTGGTGTCAGCGACGACGAAAAGACCTTTCAGTCAAGGATCATTATCACGAAACTTCAGAATATCGAATTAAATAAAAAGAAATAATTATGACAATTACCTGCGCTATTATCGATGACGAACCCCTCGCCGCCGGACTACTGAAGAGTTATGTGGAGAAGACTCCTTTCCTCCATCTCATCGGGACCTACGGAAGTGCCATTGAGGCAATGAAAGAACTCAGGACAAGTCCTGTGCAATTGTTGTTCCTGGACATCCAGATGCCTGAACTGTCGGGTATTGAGTTTGCCAAAATTCTACCAAGCACGACAAAAATAGTCTTCACCACCGCCTTCCAACAGTATGCCATTGAGGGATATAAGGTGAATGCCCTCGACTATCTGATGAAACCTATTTCGTATGATGATTTCCTCACTGCAGCCAACAAGGCTCTTGACTGGTTTACTATTGCCCAGAAACAGGAGATCTATGCCCAAGATAGATTTATGTTCATCAAGAGTGACTACAAACTCATCCGTGTCAGCCTGGATGACCTCTTGTACATAGAGGGGCTGAAGGACTATGTCCGTTTCTATCTGGCAGACGGCACACGCATCATGAGTCTGATGAACATGAAGAAGCTGGACGACTACCTGCCCCATCCCGAGTTCCTGCGTACTCACCGCAGCTTCATTGTCCACATGCCTCTCGCTCAACAAATCGACCGTTTCCGCATCGTCTTCGGAGATCAGTTCATTCCCGTCTCAGACTCCTATAAGGAGGAGGTGCAGGAATACCTGGATGTCCACACCTTAGTGTGACGACTATTGCAGAATGACTTTTTTGCCATTGATGATATAGATGCCCTTGGCAAGTCCACGGAGGTTTGTCACATTCGAGCGTACCTTATTACCTCTGAGGTCATAAACATCCATCGGCTTGTCCTGCTGTATCCGCTCTACAGCAGTTGCACTGCCATCCGCATCTATCAGCATCTCATTACTGATTGTGGCACTGCCATTCAGGGTGATGTTAAACAGCACATCATCTGTTGTATGGAAAGGAGCGTTCGATAATGAATAAACCACTACACGGCAAGTGTTCTCGTCCACCATCTGCCATGTCAGCTGGTGATTGCTGGTACTGCTCAGACTAATGTCACCGACAGACTGTCCCTCTGACAAGTTGATGTCAAACTGAGTCGCAGTATAGTTCTCTGCGTTCCTCAAACGGATGGTACCGCCATCCAGCCACAGGCTGTTGTTAGAAGCGGCACGACGTGCACTGGCACTACTGCCTGATGTCATAATGATATTCACCACATTGACGATGTCGGTCACGTTCACCTGTCCGTCACCGTTCACATCGGCAGCATTCCTGTTGTACTTGGCTGACGGCTTGCCCAGAATGTCGTTCACAATCTCCACGATATCCGACACATTCACTTTCATGTCACCATTGGCATCACCAAGGATCAGAGGTTCCTTACCCGTCTCAAAGGTCTTTATCTCACCATAGTAAGTGCCTTTTGAGGTGGTGACGAATGTAACATAACTGTATGAGCTGTCGTAGTCAAGATCAGACAAGCTAACTTCCATCACAGTACCGCTTGCCTCTACCGTCTTTGCGTCACTTGGAATGTCTGCTGAAGAAACCCTGTTAGAACTGCCTCCCGCACTCTTCCAATATTTGAATCCTTGAACGGTTACGTCGTCAGAGCCGCCTAAGGCATATCCTTTCACAAGTGCCGTATTGCCATTAACTACTATCTTGTCATAAGTATGAACTGTTGGCTCAAAGAAAGAAGTGTTCGTGGGATCTACTCCTACCCAGTCACCATAGTAGTATGTACCATTATCAGCCAAATAATAAGGACGGAACTTCCACAGCTTTTCTGTATTCAGGTTGCGGATATATCCCTCCATCGTACCTTCAACCATAATTGCTGTTCCCGTATTTGACTGGAAATCATCTGTCCAGTCCGTTCGTCTCCACTCAAAGCCGACATTCTTCTCCTCATCATCAACATTCGCCTCTGCTGATACAATGACATTACCTAAAGAAACTACCTTCGGCTGTTTTGTTTTGAGGGTAAGTGTTTCTGTCTTTGCTGATATTTTTTCTGTTAGGTATTTCTTTGTCTGAAATCCATTACTTACTGTTATTTCATAGGCAAAAGAAAGTTCTGAGGAACTAGGGGTTAATCCTTTTGCAAAGTATGTCACCCCTTCCAATAACGTACCTCCTGATATTTTTTGTTTTCCTACATATGATGGATTAAGTACCAGTTGCTGGGAAGTGACAGTTGCATCACCTTCCAAATATGAAACTGAAACAGAAACAGAAGAAGCCGTACTCTCCACATGAATAGAAGGCTTTATTGGCAGAGTAGTATACTCTGTTCTCACACTATATGTATTATACTCTGGATTTGACCCACTCAATGCCAAATACAGGTAGAAACTATTTGTTTCCTGTGGAAATAAACCTGTCATTACTATTTCATCACCCGTCAAAACTTGCTTTTCATAATTTTTGTAATAATAGTAATCAAGATTTACATCTTTATTATTTACTTTTATCGTTGCTGTAGATTGAGTCGTTGACTCAACTGTCAAGTAGGGAGGCTCTAACACCTCTTCTGTATCAAGTAAATAAGGTTTGTAACCTGTCTGCCAAACAGCTAACATGGCTAAGGTATTTCTATTAACATATAACTTTATACTTTCATCAAAAGGATCAGGACCAAGGTTAGAAAGATGATCAGGAAGTATGATTGAACTAATGCTACAGTTATTGAAAGCATATCCCCCAATCAATGTTACGTTATTAGGTATTGCTATATTTGTTAATTGACTACATCCCCAAAAAGCATATTCTCCGATGGTAATCACACTATTGGGGAGAGTCACAGACATCAGATTGCTACAACCATAGAAAGCATATGAGGGAATTTCTTTGACACTACCAGGAATAGACACAGAAACAAGTCTACTACAATTCCTGAAAGCATTGTTGCCTATAGATGTCACGCTGCTGGGAATTGTCACTGAAGTCAGTCCACTACATCCATTGAAAGATACGTTTCCTATAGAAATTGCTTTTTCAGTTATTAAGACTTCCTCAAGGGTAGTTACATCTTTAAACAGAGGCGTAACACTTTCGCAATCAAAAACGACATTTTTTAAATTAGTACAATAAGAGAAAATAGCTAAATCCATATTGGTCGGAACGCACTGGACTACAACAGAAGTTAATGCACTACAATTGGCAAAAGCGCCATAGCCAATAGTGGACACATTGCCAGGAAGAGTAATAGACGTCAAACCACTACAAAATTGAAAAGCTCCACGCCCAATTGAGACAACACTTTCTGGAAGGTCTATTGAAGTTAAGCCACCACATCCATAAAAAGTTTCGTTTTCGATATTAGTCACACTATTAGGGATAGATACTGAGATCAAGCCACTGCAATAATAGAAAGCCTTACCGCCGATGCTTGTCACACTATTTGGAATAGTAATAGAACTTAAACTCTTGCAATTACTGAAAGCATATGATCCAATAGAATTCACACTACTTGGTATAGCCAAAGAAGACAGACTATTACAGCCCTCGTTTTTGCAAAATACTGTATACCAATAAGATGCACCTATAAAGGTAGAAAAATGATTTTGGTAGTTTCTTGAGCATTAGAACGAGGCGAAGATTTAACAGCACACACATTCTACAGTTACATCAATTTGCTATTATAGATGATTGAAGAAATTTGCATATGTACTCAGTGGAAATAGTTATAAAGTATGCAATCTTAACATCTACAACCATATGTAATTTTACTTTTGATGTAATGTTCCAAGGGGATCTTGCAAGTGAAATGTCAGACAATGTATTTCATGTAAAGATGCATTACTGAAAGTATAGTCACTATTTGAATGAATCTTCTGAAGATCTTTTCTGGGAGTAGTTTAACGATGCGGATTCCAATAAGTGAACCGATACCGATAACTGGTAACATCACGAGGTTAAGCTGTAAAGAATCCCATGTGGAAAGTAGATTCTGCGTGGGAAAAGTTAGACTTTAAGAGATAGATTAAAATAATAAACTACATCTGGATGCTTTTTTATGGAGGGCTTTGATGCAAATTAAAAAATTCTAATTTGGCATGAAAGCCTTCTAATTGAATTTTTAGGCTTGTTTCATGGATATGCAGTACTTTTGCAGCCATGAAATCATTTAAATATTACTATCTGGTTATTTTTAATTTGACATTTGCTTCTGCTTACGGGCAGAACAAGTGTATGACTATGGCTGATGTTGATAGCGCTGTAGTACGTCATAATCTACAACTACGTACATCACATCTGAATATAGATGCTGCTGAGGGACAGTTGGCCCAAGCGAGAAAGTACGAGAATCCTGAAGTGCAATTGATGCATAATATTCAGAATCCAGTGAATAAACGGTGGTTTGATACCGGTTATGAAGGACAGACCGACATTCAGGTTTCACAGCCGATAGCCATCGGCGGGCAGCACAGAAGTCGTGTGAAACAGGCTAAGGCCGCTTTGGATGCATGTATGGCAGAATATGAGTCAGAAAAACTTGATGTCAAGTCAAACGTGCATAATATTTTTATTGACCTCTATTATACCCAACAGAAACTGAAGGTTTATGACAAGGAAATAGCCTCGTTGGAAAAGATATATCATGCATATGAGCAACAATCAGAAAAGGGGAATGTTTCGAAAATGCAACTATTCCGTATAAGTGCCATGATAAGCGAACTGTGTGCAGAACAGGCATCGCTGATGATGACCAGGGCTGATTTGCAAAAAGAACTGAATCTGCATATCAATATGTCGGAAGACTCTCAGATCGTAGTTGAGATGGATGAAGAAGACATGCTTCGCTATGTGACGAATACACTGGCTAAGTTGACGCCCTTTGTGACTCATCAGGATAAAAACTCATTATCTGCTTTGTTGAAGCAACATCCAGTTATGGCCCAGATGGCATACCAGCAAAAGAAGTCGCATGAGGCTGTGAAAATAGAAAAGGCAGAAGCTCTTCCACATATCACTTTGAATGGAGAATGGGACAAGAATGGCAGCATTGGTCATAATTTCTTTGCCGTCGGTGCCACAGTCTCAATCCCATTGTGGAACAGAAATAGAGGAAACATTCGTACTGCTAAGGCGCAATATGCCCAATCAGTATTGGAGCGAGAGGCCAAAGAGAAAGAACTGATGGAAACGGTTATGATGCATTATAATACGACGAAAGTGATGCTGAAACTGGTTGAGGATCTGCAAGATAAACTCTCGACAGACTTAGATCAGTTGTTGACTGCTGCAGAAGATCAGTTTATGAAACAACATATCTCGGTGATAGAGTTTGTAGACCTGTATGGCAGTTTCCGAGAGACCTTGTTCCAATTAGCGGATTCCAAGGCCCAACTTATGAAAAGTAATGAAGAACTTAATAAATATATAATAGGATAATGAAGAAAGGTGTGATAATGATGGCTGGTATTCTGTTGTTGACTGCTTGTAACGATAAAAACCAGCAGGCCGATGTAGAGAAACAGATGGCAGAAATAGAGAAACAACAAGTGACTTCCACAGAACCAGTGGTGCTGGGAAATATCGACGATGAACTGATACTTAATGGTGATGTGATGTGCGACGAAGCCTTGGTGCGCAAAATCTTTGTACCCTGTACGGGTAGGGTGAAGGGGGTTACTGCAGAGGTTGGTGATAGGGTAAACAAGGGACAGTTACTAGCCACTGTGTATAGTGAGGGGGCTGCCGACTATATAAAAAGTCTGAACGATGCTGAGACGGAACTGCGTTTGGCGCAACGTGAGTATGATATGCAGGTCGACATGCACAGTGCGGGTATGGCTTCTGATAAGGAACTGACAGAAGCACGCGAACGTGTTCACATGGCGAAAGCAGAATACACGCGTCTGCAGGACGTGGCAGCTATCAATGGTTATAGCCATCAATCGGAAGCCAAGTTGATAGCTCCCATTTCGGGTTATGTTATCAATAAAAACATATATAATGATTCGTATGTGAGCGAAGACAATAATAATGAAGCAGCAATAGAAATAGCGGATTTGCGAACGGTATGGGTTATTGCTGACGTATATGAAAGTGACATTGCCAAGGTGCATCAAGGGGCCAGTGCCACAATAACAATGATGGCATATCCCGACATGAAATATAAAGGCAAGGTAGATAAAATATACAGTGTACTAGACAGTGAGAGCAAGACCTTAAAGCTGCGTATTGTCTTGGACAATCCTGAAGGAAATCTCAAGCCAGGCATGTTTGCCTGTGTGCATGTCAGTATGTCAGACCATAGTCAGAAGATGCCCGTAGTACCTTCTTCAGCCGTTATCTTTGATGGTGGACACAACTATGTAATGGTTGCAACAGGGAAAGATATTTATGAGCGTAGAGAAGTTGATATAGCCCATGAATCTACGGGCTATAGTTTTCTGAAGTCTGGGGTAAATATCGGTGAAAAAGTGGTCACCAAGAATGCATTGTTGTACTTTAACGCAGATACAAGTCATGAATAAACTAATAGATTCTATCATATCATTCTCACTAAAACGTAAATACCTGATACTTTGCCTGACTATGGTGGTCGTGGCTCTGGGGGTATTTAGTTTTAGGAATACGCCAGTAGATGCATTCCCTGATGTGACAAATACCAAGGTTACCATTATCACACAATGGCCTGGCCGTTCGGCAGAAGAAATAGAGAAGTTTGTCACAATCCCCATAGAGATTGCGATGAACTCGGTTCAGAAGAAGACAGATATACGCAGTACCACCCTTTTTGGATTGTCGGTAGTCACAGTGGTATTTGAAGACCATGTTGATGACGAGTTTGCACGTCAGCAAGTGTACAACATGATAAATGATGCCGATCTCCCTGAAGGCATAGCCCCTGATGTGCAGCCATTGTCGGGGCCTACAGGTGAGATATTCCGATACACACTGTCAAGTGATCAGCGTAGTGTGCGCGAATTGAAAACACTGCAAGACTGGTTGATAGAACGCAAACTGCGTAGCGTGCCTGGCGTTGCAGATATCGTCAGTTTTGGAGGTGAAGTGAAAAGCTATGAGGTGAGCGTCAATCCAAACCAACTGGCAACTTATGGTATCAGTAGTCTGGAACTGTTTCAGGCTATAGCCAATAGTAATGTGAATGTAGGTGGTGACGTTATTGAACGGAACTCACAGGCTTATGTGGTGCGAGGTATCGGCCTGATTAACAACACTGAGGAAATAGGCAATATCGTTGTGAAGAAGATCAACGGAACACCTATTCTGGTGCGCCATCTGGCCAAGGTACATGAATCCTGTCACCCCCGTTTAGGACAGGTAGGCCGTGAAAATGAAAACGATGTTGTTGAGGGTATTGTGGTAATGCGAAAAGGAGAAAATCCTGAGCAGGTTATTGCAGCTCTGAAAGACAAGATTACAGAGATACAAGACGAGGATTTGCCCAAGGATGTGCATATAATGCCATTCTATGATCGTGAAGACCTGGTGAATCTGAGCATCAATACCGTTTTCCATAATGTCATAGAGGGTATTCTTCTTGTAACCCTTGTAGTATTCCTTTTTATGCGCGACTGGCGTTCTACGGTTATCGTGGCCAGTGTTATTCCATTGGCACTGCTCTTTGCTTTCATCTGTCTGCATCTGAATGGCATGAGTGCCAATCTTCTTTCGATGGGTGCCATTGACTTTGGTATTATTATCGACGGTGCCGTGGTGATGGTTGAGGCTTTGTTCGTTGTGCTATCCTCCCAAGCTCGTAGTATCGGTATGGAAGCATTCAACAGGCGTAGCAAGATGGGAGTAATCCGTACTACCGCCCGTGGTAAGGCTAAGTCGGTATTCTTCTCGAAACTGATTATTATCACAGCTTTGTTACCAATATTCTCGTTTCAGAAAGTAGAGGGCAAGATGTTCTCTCCGCTAGCCTATACATTGGGATTTGCTTTGCTTGGTGCCTTGATCTTCACACTGACTCTTGTGCCTGTGCTATCATCGATGATGCTTAGAAAGAATATAGCTGAGAAGAAGAATCGTTTCATGGAATGGATTTACAGACACTTTGATGCATTCTTCATACTCTGCCACCGTCACAGAAAGCGTACTATTGCCATTGCATCTGCTTGTATGGTGGCAGGCATCTCGGCTTTTGTCTTTTTGGGTTCAGAATTCCTGCCGCAGATGAACGAGGGCTCAATCTATGCACGTGCTACACTTCCTCAGAGTGTATCGCTTGAGGAAAGCGTGAAGTTGGCTAATAGGTTTAGAACAATCTTGCGTTCGTTCCCAGAAGTAAGCCAGGTGATGACTCAAACTGGGCGCCCCAATGATGGTACTGATGCAACAGGTTTCTATAACATAGAATTGTTTGTAAAGATGAATCCGGAAAGCGAGTGGAAAACGGGTCGCAGCAAAGAACAGCTGGTGGAGGATATGAATAAACGACTGAGCGTATATCCCGGTATAGATTTTAACTTCTCACAGCCTATATCCGACAATGTAGAAGAAGCGGTTAGTGGCGTGAAGGGGGCTATCGTTGCCAAAGTATATGGTAATGACTTGCATGAGACAGAACGCATAGTCGAAGAGATATATAAAGTCATGAAACCTATCCGTGGTATTGCTGATTTAGGAGTAATACGCAATATCGGACAGCCTGAACTGCAAATCAATATTGATGAAGACAGACTGGCTCGTTATGGTGTGAGCAAGGATGATATTCAAAGTATTATCGAGATGGCTATCGGTGGCAAGGCTGCATCGCAGGTATATGAAGAGGAGCGTAAGTTCAATCTGGTAGTGCGTTATGACAAACCATTCCGTGATAATGAAGAGAGTATCGGTAAGATAAAAGTACCAACAGACAACGGTCAGATGATTCCTATCAGTGAACTGGCTACCATCAAGACGATTACTGGTCCGCTTATCATTTATCGGGAGAACCATACACGTTATTGTGCGGTGAAATTCTCCGTGCGTGACAGAGATATGGGATCGGCTGTAGATGAGAGTCGTATGAAGGTAGAACAGAACATTAAGTTGCCTGCAGGCTATAAAATTGAATGGAGTGGCGATTTTGAGAACCAGAAGCGTGCCACCAGTCGCTTAGCTCAAGTGGTGCCCATCAGTATCCTGCTGATCTTTGGTATCCTGTATGTGCTCTTCGGCAATGCCCGTGATGCTGCACTGGTATTAAGCAATGTTCCATTTGCAGCAGTAGGCGGCATCTTGATATTGCTCTTGACAGGTTTTAATTTCTCTATTTCAGCAGGTATAGGCTTTATTTGCCTGTTTGGCATCTGCATTCAAAACGGCGTCATAATGATTATGGATATCAAGCACTTCATACGTCATCGCTATCCGTTGGAGGAGGCAGTAGAGAGAGGTATGCATTCACGTATCCGCTCAGTACTCATGACTGCAATGATGGCTACTTTGGGATTGTTACCTGCAGCATTGAGTCATGGCATTGGCAGTGAGAGTCAGCGCCCGCTGGCAATAGTCATCATCGGAGGATTGATTGGGGCGACGACATTTACCCTGTTTGTATTCCCATTATTCGTAGAATTTGTATATAAAAGGGTGAATATTCGGAAAATATGATTATATTTGCAGCATGAAACATATTCTGATGGCAGAAGACGAGGAGAATATCTCTGATTTCGTGAGTAGAGGATTAAAAAACTTCGACTACGAGGTAACTGTGGTTGATAATGGTAATGAGGCATGGCGATTGCTCGAGACGGGCAGCGCCTATGATCTCGTCATGCTGGACATCCGCATGCCTGGTATGTCGGGGCTTGAAATCTGCAAACGATACAGGGAACTCTTCGGCTACCAAACGCCCGTTCTCATGCTGACAGCCCTTGATACTACCGACGATATTGTGATGGGACTCCATGCAGGAGCCGATGATTATATATCGAAGCCGTTTAAGTTTATGGAATTGCTGGCTCGTATCCAGGCATTGTTGCGCAGAACTGAATATTCCAGAGAAGAAGGGCAGACCTCCTGCGGTGAACTGCAACTGGACGCCTCGTCGCTTAAGGTATTCCGAGGTAATCAGGAGTGGGAACTTAGTATCAAGGAGTTCCGACTATTGCAGTATCTGATGGATCACGAGGGTGAGATATTATCACGCCGGCAATTACTGAGAGATGTCTGGGATAAGGATTTTGACACAAAAACCAATATCGTGGATGTCTACATCAGATATCTTCGTCAGAAGATTGATGATGGATTCGAGAAGAAG
The DNA here is from genome assembly GCA_902776195.1 of uncultured Prevotellaceae bacterium. Classification (GTDB taxonomy): domain Bacteria; phylum Bacteroidota; class Bacteroidia; order Bacteroidales; family Bacteroidaceae; genus Prevotella. Next base: position 134,197 of record CACYPF010000001.1, read on the forward strand.
ATGATACAGACAGTGGTAGGGATTGGATATTGCCTGAGAAAATGAAAATAGGTAAAAAGATATCGGTACTATATTCAGGGATAACTATCGGGCTGGTCGTTATCACTGCCATCATCTTCTATATCTGTGCCTCTCGTTATACAGAGGATATCTATTACAGTTATCTGGAAGAGAAAGCTCACGCTTTGGCTGAGGAGAAATTCTCAGAAGATGAGCTTGATCCTGTGAGATATCATAACGTGGTACTTCGCAGACAAAACTCCATTCCTACGTCAAAGGAACTGTTTATCAATATTGCTGACCGCGATGCTGCCGTCAAGCAACTTTCATGCTATTTGGACTCTGATGAGATAGAACGACTATTCGCCAATCAGGTTATCAATTTCAAAGAAGGGCAGGAGGTAGGAACAGCTTTTGTTTATTATGATAACACGGGTACTTTTGCAGTACTGGTACTTAGTCGTAATCCCTTTATTGATGATATCAATAGGACGTTGCTAATAGGTTTGCTGATATTGGTAGGTTTAGCTGCTTTTGTGCTTTACCTCATTAGTCGGCTATATGCCTCGCGTGTGATTGACCGTATTGATAAAGACTATCAGGCAGAGAAAATGTTCGTTAATAATGCTTCGCATGAGATCAATAACCCGCTTACAGCTATACAGGGCGAATGTGAAGTGGCTTTGATGATGAACTGTCAGCCTGAAGAGTATAAAACAATCCTCAGACGTATTCAGCAGGAAACTGGTCGTATCATTGTTATTATGAAAGAATTGTTGCAGTTCTCTCATGCACGTAATGGCAGAATTGATACTGATAATTTGCAATGGATTCTGTTGTCAGAAATCCTTGAGAGGGAGTGTACGGACAACGTACAACTCCAGATTGCTCGTGATTTCCAGATAAAAGCCGATAGTGAACTGCTTCACATTGCCATTCATAATCTGGTAAGCAATGCTGTGAAGTATTCGGATGGCAATCCTGTTGTGATCACCATCCGTCAACCAGAGCTCATTATTCAGGATCGGGGCATAGGCATACCTGATGCGGATATTAATCGCATATTTCAGCCTTTCTACCGTGCTTCAAATATCGGTTCGATTAGTGGTAGAGGCATCGGACTGGCATTGGCGAAGAGTATTTTTGAACGGATGGGTGCCCGTATTACTGTTTCGTCGCAAGTGGATGCAGGAACCACTTTCAAGGTTATTTTTTCATATACTGGATGATATCCCCTTTGTCTACAAACATCATTGACTTACGTTCGTCAGCAATGATACTCAGGTATCGTTCGTACTCACGTAGCACGTCTGCTATGATCTCGTCGCGCGTCAGGTATTGAATGTCATTGCCAGTACGTCCATCACTATAGTAGGTTACGGGAATATATTGTATGGAAAAGCCGCGCACATTTGACCCCCGAGGGCAAGCGGCGTTGACCCCAGCGGGCACAAAATGATTGACCCTTTGCGGCAAAATAGAAATGACCCCCATAAAGCGATTGCTTTTCGGGGGCTTTTTTGTAGTTTTGTATACCGTCCTGACTGACGGATTAATTCAAAATATTGCTGTCCGGTAAAACTCAAAACAGCATAAATTATCTGCCCGGAGCCAAGTAAATACTGCCTTCGGGTAACATTTCCCCAAAAGTAAGCCCCCTAATCAAAAAGTGTTGGCAGTGGAGGCCCTTTCTGAGTTTCTCTGGCAAGTATGTTTTCCCATGTTCTATCTGGATTTTCCATAAAACTTATGAAGTCGATGTAGTACATGAGCGTCAGACGTACCATTGTCACGACTTGAGAGAAAGCGCAGTTGCGTTTTATGTTGCGCGAGAGGACTGTGATTAGCAAGTTGGCAATGAGCACCACCCATGTCTGTATCTGTATGGCATTGATGCTATCACCATAGAAGAAATGGAGTGGAAAATTCTGCTTCAGCTGTTTGTAAAGTGACTCAATGGCCCAACGAAGCCGGTAAATCTCGGAAATATCCTCTACAGAGAAATTAAAGTTGTTCGTCAGCAACACCACAGGCTTCTTCTTTTCTTCGAAAATCTCGACCCTGCGTGCATCGTGCGTCAGTTCTCCTCGGGTAAAGCGCACTTTCTGGTCAATATGAGTAACAAACCCCTTAGGATTCACATACGTCACAGACTCAAGCACCTCGTATTTGAGGTTTTTCTTCATTTTCGTGACATAACAAACACCTTCTTCCGAAAGTCGCTGAAATTGTGCGATGTCTATATACGCTCGGTCAATGGCGAGATTGGATCCTTTGGGCAGATGTACCTCCTTAAGCAGGTAATGGTCGTGCTTCGCTGCCGATGTGAGCTGTACGACCATAGGCACACCTACATGATACTTCATAACGGTATGCACTTTCATGCCTCCCTTCTTCTTGCCAGACTTTGGATGACGGCCTACGCCTTTGAGTATATTGTCAAAGAGGGTTATGGTGGTGGAATCCATCATATAGAGTAGCTTTTCCCAGTCCTTCGGTTCATGTGTCTGTCCCTTATAGTTCTTGGGAGGGCGGCTGTCCGCTAAAAACTTTGCATACTTCTCCAGCAGATACGCATACACCCCGGCAAAGAATTCCTGTGGACGACGGATATTGGCCTCTGCTAGCGTACTGCGGCGTATAAGATAGTCAAGGCCAAGATGTTGGAGCTTGTGCGCTTCTGCCTTCATTCCTATCTCCAGTTCACGCAGAGAATCAAAGTGTTTCAATATGCCGAAAAGCATGATTACGAGATGCTGGTAGCCATCTAAACGCTTCACGTAGGCCTCGCTACCCGCTGTTTTTCGACTAATTTGCATGATTTTCTCTCGATCAAGCAATTTTAATACCTGACTATACACCGGCTGTCCGGTAAAATGACTATCTTTGCCCATGGTTATGACATTTGTTTTTGTGGTGAAAGCAAAGATAACCAAAAGGGCTGATACTTCATGTGAGTACCAGCCCTAAATTTATCAAATCATAAAAGTTTTACCGGACAGCAATAATTTTATATGATAGGATGGCTGATATAGTCGAAGCATTCACTTCTTCTGGATGCGCTCCAGCCAACTCATATTGGCGAACTTCTGTTGTTCCTCTTCTGCGCCCTGACGCTTCGCTTCCTCCAGTTCTTTGCTGTGCCTTTCTGCGACTTCCTGCTGTTCCTTCTGCATGGCAGCAATCTGATCACGAGCCTCCAGAAGTTCCGTTTCCAGTTTCTTTATCTTGGCATCATGCTCAGTGGTCATGGATGTGAGCTTCTCGGACATCTCCATCTGGACAGATTGTCGGGTAGTGTTCTCTATTTTCCTGCGCTCAAAGTCGCTACGAAGGTTTTCTAACCTGCGCTGTTTCTGTTGTGCGATGACAACGCTTGCCTGCTCCTGTTCGGACTGATAAGATGCCATTGCTTCACGGAACTTCTTCATGAGGTTAGGTTTCGACTTGTGGTTCTCGGCATAAACGAAGTAGCGGAAGCCATCCTCGAAAGTCACACCACCTTCGCCCTCTTCGAGACGCTTGACGGTGTTGATGTTCACACCTGTGTTCTTGGAAACCTCGTAGCGAGAGATGCCCTGTGATGTGCGCCAATCCATCAGCAGCTGAGCCATGGTGACGGTGTAGATCTGCGGTTTCTTCTGTTTCATAGAATCTTCGATATAAAGTGCGTTATACTTCAAACTGTTGGACTATAATAGTGCAAGCCTTTGCAGTATCAAACTCAGCTTGCTGACACTGGGTCTTGACCCTCCGCACGTTGATTTCATCAACTGCATATTAGGCTATGCACTTTATAGAGAAAAATTGCTTGTTCGAGCAAGCTCGTCCACTTCAGGACGTTTCTGCTAATGCAGGCTCAATCCGCCTCCTTTCTTGACCTTGTAGCCGCCCTTGGGCTTCATCATCTTCTGGGCGCAGAACATGCAGCGACGCATGTAAGCGGCATCCTCCTCGTCACGGTCACGCCAGGGAAGATCTGACTGCGAACAGCCACCACCGCCATTACTCTCGGCAAAGGTGGTAGCATCGTTGACAAAACCAAGGAAGAGCAAGAGTCCACATTTGAAAACTTTGGCTGGGGCAGACAATGCCGCACCAGCGAAACTCTTGTCCATGTAGTCATCCTCAGGAACTGTGGTTCTGGTCTTGTTCCAAACGTCGAGCATGGAATAGTACAATTCGTCAATGAAGACCTCTGCTGCCAGCATACGCGCAGGTGACACTTCATTGATGGCAGAGTGGACAGCCAGCTCAATCTGTTGTGCTTTGGCTTGTGCTGCCTGAACGCGTCTTTCCATGCCGTTAAGCTGTGCTTGCTTCTCGGCAAGCATCTGCTGCTTATGCTCCATACGAGTCTGTACATCCAGAAGCTTTTCCTGCAGTTCAAGAATCTGCTTTGTGTAACGGTTGCCGTCCGCAATTCTGTTGTTCTTCAGACTCTCAATCTCAGCAAGGAGACTGTTGCGCTCTTCGGTAAGGTGGCTGACCATAGTAGTGAGTCCTTTGACGGCTTTCTCCATGTGTGCCTTGTCACGGAGGTATTCATCCTTGGTGCGGTGCTTGGCACCAGTCTCACTGACCTTATCGCCACGCTCCAATCCGAATGGTTTGTTGACGACAGCCAGCTCATCGTGGAGAGCAGAGAGGCGTTCCTTCATTGTTTTGGGCGTATAGAAGACTGTGTTGAACGAAATGTTCTGCTTGCCTTTGATTGTTGCCACAGGGATAACCGTGCAATGGCAATGAGGGTTCAGCTCGTCAAGATGGACATTGAAACCGATGATGTTCTCCTCGCCCCATAGCTTGCACGCCCATCGATACTGTGCCAAAGCCCATTTCTCGATGTCCTTCATGCGGACGATGTGGGAGTTGTCTGCACCATCTTCGAGGTTCACCTTCTGGTCACCGAATGCCAGTTTGTGCATCTGCTCACGGGAACCTCCTAACTGGATCCATGCCGTGGTCACTCTGTTGGTCGGTATGAGTTTGCCAGTAGCCTTGTCAATTTTGAAGTTCGGATCACCAAGACCGAGTTCCTTGCAACGCTCCTTGAAGCGGTCGCCAATCTTCTTGTTCGTTCCCATAGATACTATCTTGGCACCTGGAGCAATCTCGAAGTTGAGATGCGTGCGTGTTCGGTCATAGGTAGCACCTTCTTTCTGTAGCTGATAGTCCCACTGGCGCTCAGTCCAGTTGCGACTCTGCTCGTCACCCACTGCCATAGGGTATGCTCCTTTGGATGGCAGGATGTCTAATACTTGTTTGTTACTTGCCATAGTTGTTTGAATTGTTATTGCTGTTCAAAAAAGAAATAAAGGGAAAGAAGGGATATAGAGCCTGTATCTCTTTCTTCCCTTTTATCAAAACCTGAAACGATTAAGAGTGTACGGTCTGTACGGGTGTGTAGGGGTGTTTTTGAAAAACTTGAAAAATGAAATCCAAGGAGGCATAGCTGCACTTGTGGAAATCAGAAAACAAATTTCAGAAACTACACGTACAACCCCGACAACCCGTACACTTTGGCTTAAAAGCATCAGAATGGAAGAGGTTCGTCAGGATCAGGTGGTTCAAAGGGTTGGTCAAAGTCCAGCTCCGTCTGTACGGGGTGTACGGGTTGTACGGCATCTGGCTCAGACTTTTCATCTTCCTTTGGAGGCAAAGGCTCGGCAATACGCTCGTAGGTGATGCGAGCTCGGCTGCCATTGTTGCGATGCATACCGTCAAGACGTACCCAGCCAGGGATGTCCTCCATGAAGCGATGAACCTTGTTGCAGGTAGGGCTGTACTTGGTATTGGAAGTCTCCATGCCAAGATACTCCATGCAGAAGTCGTACGCATTCACCTGAGTACGGGCGAAGTCACCATCATGGGAGTGAGTCTTGTAATAGTTCAGACGTACTGCCTCGTCATGGAACCATGCCTTACGCCAGGATAAAGTCTGCTCCTTCCAGTCGCTTGGCAGGACAAAGTCAAGATAGGTACGTAAGCCGTCCTCCAGAGAATCAACCTGATTGTGTCGTTCCTGCAGCTCCTTCATGTCTGCATTCACCTTACGGATAAGATTCTCGATACGAGGCATGTCGGTCTTGTAGTAGTGCATGGCTTCTGCCCAAAGCTGATCGCGGTTAGTTGCAAGCCGCTGAATACGCTCGAAGGCATCAATCTCGGTAGCATTGCACTCGACAGGCCAGAAACGACGGTTGCCTGTACTGTCTGCCAAACAGAGGATATCATTGGTCGTACCGAAGAAGATACATTGGCGCTTGACATCCACATTGTGCTGACCGTAGGGAGGTCGGTAGCTGTCCGTGGAACTGGAAATGTAGCTCTTGACGCTGCTCGCCTCTTTCTTGGAGAAGGAGTTCATCTCTGCGATCTCCACAATCCACTTACCCTGAAGGGCGATGTAACCATCCTTGGAGTTGATGTCAATGGCAGAGTTGGTCACCCACTCGCCACCCAACACCTGAGCCAGTGAACTCTTGCCAGCACCCTGCTTGCCGATAAAGACAGGCATGAACTGGAGGTTGCACCCAGGCTCAAAGATGCGCTTCACAGACATGACCATGAAGCCAAGGGCAGCCTCACGGTAGAGTAGAGTGTCCTCCGCTTTCAGGTGGTCAATGAAAAGACTCTCGATACGTGGAATGCCATCCCACACAAGGGTGTTCAGGTAATCACGCACAGGATGGTAGCTGTTCTCATGTGCTACAATCGTCAGAGCCTTGGCAATCTTCTTGTCGGAGAAGCCGCCCATGCGGTAGCCTTCAAGATAGCTGGCGAGGTAGGCATCACTGGTGTCGTTCCAGGGAGCCACCTCCTTCTGCCAAGGCACATCGCGTACATCAATGACTGTGGAGAAGTCATTGTGACGGATCTTGCCTTGGAGAAGGGGATCGTTCGTCAGGATAGCAATGATGTTGTTGATGGTTCCAGCCACCTTGATTGCACCCTTGCCGCTCTTCTCCCATTTGAGATCGAACTTCCACCGCTGCTCGGGAGGTGCGCTCTCCCTCTCATCTAATGAAAGGGGGAGCCAGATCTCATTGTCTAACATCATACGCGTACATTCTTTGGCTTGCGACGATGAGAGGCGAGGATTGAAGCATTCATCTCCTCTTGTGTCAGAGGAACTGGGTTGACGCGACTTGCCTCTACCCACATGTCCAACTCATCCTGATAGAGAACCCATCCCTTTGCAGGCTTGCAGCCAGGTATGTCACCTCCTGCAAGTTTCTCATAGATGGTGGACTTGGGAATCTTGAGGTAATTCGCAGCGTCCTCTATTGACATAGGGATGTGCTTGTCTTTCTTCATCGACTCTCTCATAAGTTGCAGCAGCTCTAACTGAGTCTGCTTCATGCTCGCTACTTCATCCTGAAGCCGAGCAACGACCGTTGGCAGGTCGTTGAAAGTAATTGTAACTGCCATAAGCATAAACGTCAAAATCAGATTTGACGCTGCGAATTTCGCAAATGATGTAATGCTGACACCTGTCATTATTAGTCAGCAGGAAATCAGTTTGGAATCAGTACAAAAAAGATTGAGAGAGCGAGTTTTAGACAGTAAATTCTATAGAATAAGAGGGAAAAAGACATAAAAAAGCCCCGACTCCGTTTGATGGGAATCGAGGCTATGAAGGCTCGTGTTGAGTGTTATTATCGGTTTTAGATGCTTTGTTCAAGCAACTCGTAATGGAAGGCTATGCTGCCCTCATCGGGTTTGTCGTACTTGATATGACCTTCAAGAGGTCTTTCCTTGATGTTTTTATAGATAGCAGGTTCTTCCAATTGCTGACAAGTCTCAGCAAAAAGTGCTTTTATGAACTGAGATCTGTTGTGCCCTATGTAGTTCTTGCCGAGTCTCTCACTAATGTTGCAAATGAGATGCCGAGCATCCAAGGTGGAAAACTCTCTATAAACGTGGACACCTTCTGTTGGAAAATATTCAGGATCTTTTATCCATTCAAGCACTTCCTGACATAGTCTTTCTACCTGATCTTTGGGCATGAACGGTGGCATGGCAACCTTCAGATATGCCATGATGGCATTCACCTTATCCGACTCTCTCTTCTTGCGTGCCTGTTCATGGGCAGCAATGGTGTCAAGATATGACTCACCTCCAATCGTAGTATCTACATCCGAAATATCTGCAAAAGGTGCTGCTGATGTTGGTTGGGGCACTTCAACGTTCACTACAGGAGGCTCAACTTTAACTTCGGGAAGTGTAACATTGATGGTCGGTGATTCTACGTTGACATCGGTAGGAGCCTGGGCTTCGGCATTGGCTTGGGCAGCAGCGTGGGCAACTGATATAGCCTCGACCATGTTGACATTGTTGTTGGTGATGTCATTGACCACATTGTTTACAACCTCGGTATTGACCTCGTTGATGATTTCGTGTTGGTTGACGATGGTGTTCTGGACGACAATCTGAGGTTGCTGCGGTTCTGGGCGTGTTACCTCATGGCTCTGTACCTCTGCCAGTTGCTTCTTGCGAGCTTCCTCTGCAAGTTTCTCTGCCTTGATGCGCTCGCGTTCGCTCTTGGGAACCATATTTTCCAGTTGTGAGAAAATTTGCCATACACACGCACAAGCGAATACCGCGATGCCTACGGTGCTGATAATCGCTATGAAATAATCATGGGTCTTGTCGTACAATGCGACATACACCACCGTTGACATGATGATGCACGCCACCCACAAAGAAATAAGTAGCCAGAGATTACCTTTCTTGTTGTTTACCATAAGCTTATAATAGATGAGAAACGGCTATGCCTGTAAGTATAGCAATGGTGAAACTTGCAAGTGTTCCGATCAACACATATTCTGTCGTGCGAATTTCTTTTGCCTTATTCAACTCGCCAAAACGGAAGACGGACTTTGCTGCCAGCAAGAAACCTACTCCTTCCATACTGCCAATGAGAACAAACGTAAGTATCAGGATTCGCTCAATATAACCAATCCACTGTCCTGCATTTGGCAGACTCTGGGTGTTTGGTGATGCAGGGGTCCACTTGTCAAGGAACAAACTCAATAGGATGGATGAAGGCTTTAGCATCAGTATGTACGCCATGCCAACAAACCAGACTTTCGAAGAGCAAGGACATGCCATACAAGAAAGTCCAATCTTTTCACCGTATAAGAAAAACCAAAGTATTCCAATGACTATGATATGAGCGAACTGGTCTGTAAGGAATATCGTAAGGGAATCTTTATGGAGCTTACACTTTATCATATCTATGAGGAAGTGGCTCACGAGAATGACCACAGGAATCTGCCAACACCACCACTCTGCAACAAACAAATATGCTACAATTGCGTGGATCATACTGTGAAGAGTCAAGTAGCCCAAGCCCTTGCTTCCAGACTTACGCTTACCATTATTAATTGCATCTGTCTGAAAAATAAAGTCTGAACACAGATGAGCACAAAGAAGTTTTATCAAAACAATGAACGCTTCCATATTAGTGTTTGATGAATTGTGAAATATGTAATTTGTTATATTCTATATAGTCCTGGATTAACTGGATTCTGGCAGATGTCCAATGTGAGTTGAAGTTCTGCTTTGTCAATCCTAAGTCTGCCGCCATATCCTTCTGTGTCTTAGGGTACAGCAATGAGTGATATGCAACTTTTGACTGTTTGACAGTCCATGAAGATACAACATCATCTGCGAAGCGTGTAACGAGTTCCATTGAATTGTTGAATTCTAGCCACGGTGTGGTTATTGTCAGTTTTTTCTTGCCCATAGCGTCAAAAGCTCTACCTGACAATCTGAATGCCTCGCCATCACTGGTAACTATATTGTCGCTTTCGAAGGAAACATCACCGATTCCAACAGAAATTCTGGCATCCCATATCTCCTTCTTTTCGGGTGTAGAAGCACGAAGTTTTGCCCTAATTGCAATAGCTATAGTCAGCGAGAGTTCAGGATTGTCCACAACGACCTGAAAACTATCGCCTCTGTACATCTCTATTTTTATTGGAGTCAGTGGCGAAAAGTCAGTGACACACGCATTTAATGCATCTACAACAGTCTGTCGCCATTCGACTGCAATATTGGTGGAGTTGACCAAATCTCCTGTAATAACACCTTTAATCATAGATATAAACTATTTGTTGATGCAAAGGTAATACATTTTCTTGATTAAGTCAAGCGATTATGGTTGATTTTGCAAAATCAAGCTAATTTATTTGATTTTTTAACATATTATGATAGATCTATCTTGCACAACACAAGATTTATCATACAAAATCAAAGGATTTTACTTGATTTCAAAGAATCAATGGAATTAAGTTGATTTGTACCGATAGTAAAATTTAAGGGAGAACATTTGAGTCCCCCCTTACAATGTGGCTTTCCTTAGCAATCTTCATAACCTCCTAAGCACTCTCAGCAGGGTTAACCTGTACTGATATTGGCGCATCTGGTTCTGGTGCAGGACTCGTTGTTGGCTTCAGCGTGATACGATTAACAGAAGCCTTCTTGGTCTCATCACTCATGTCAGCATAGATCTGAGTGGTCTCGACATTCTTGTGTCCGAGCATTCGTTGGATGGCATAGATGCTTGTTCCGGCATCAGCTTGAAGAGAACCGAAGGTATGGCGAGAACAGTGGTAGCTGATGTGCTTGGTGATGCCGCTCGCGTCAAGCCAGTCCTTCAATGGCTTCTGTGTCATACAGTTTCGCAGCCCCACAAATACCTTGTCTGTAGGTTTACGGTCGGCATCCTCATCGTGGAACCCAATGAGTTCAAGTGCTTCCTCGCTGATAGGATTCTTGATGAGCTGCTTGGTCTTCTGCATACGTACAGTGATAAACATGCCTCCATCACCATATGGCTGAATCTTGTTCCAAGTAAGTGCCATGATGTCGCTCTTTCTGAGTCCTGTGAGGCATGAAAACAAGAATGCTTCCTTCAACACCTGATGCTTGCATGGAGTCTCTGCAAGAGTGATAAGTTCCTGCTGGGAAAGATGCTCTTTTTCGGTTGGGATGGTGTCAATCCTGTCAAGGTAGCCATTAGGATTGTCCTTAATCTTATGGTCACGATAGGCGGTATGGAGAACTGCACGGAAGGTTGACCAATAGCCGGAAGCGGTGTTTGTGTGCAACTTGACTGTTGGATGCTTCAACTGAGTCGTTGTAAGCAGAAACTCCATGAACTTGACACATAGGTCAACGTTGATTTCTTCAAAAGTGCACTTTCCTTCTACGAACTTCTCAAAGTACTTGTACACATTCTGCCACTTGGTGTTCTTCTTGTCTGCTTTCTTTTTGAAGTAGTCAAGGAAACTGCCACGGAGTTTGTTGCGGTCAAAGAAGTCGTATCGTTCGTTTACAATGCTCTCGAATCGGTTGCAACGAACGGCTTCTGCTTTCTCAGTCATGGTCTCATTGTAAAGTTTCTCACGCTGATTCTTTGGCTTGGCATAGATGTAGATGCCGAGCGACTCATGACGGATTGTCTTCATGCTCTCCTCATCACGATAACCAGGATAGTAGTCGAGATAAAACGAAAGCTGTGTACCGTTCTTGATAGGTCGGGTACGGAGGGTTACTGTCTTGCAAATATTCATAATACAATACGGTTAAAGTTGAACTTACGAGGCTAAGCTTCTCTTAGCGTCGGCAAATTTCGGAAATGATGTAATGCTGACAACTGTCATTTTCTGTCAGTACAGAATCAGTTTAGAATCAGCATATCTTTCTGAAATTTGTTAGACCTCAGACCTGTAATCCCTTCATTTTTCGTTCATTCATCACTCTTTCAATGTCGGTTCTGAGAAGTAAGTTTCTCACTCCGACCTTGACTTTTTCTACCTTATTATTACGGACAATATGACTGATGTTCGCTGCGGTAAGTCCATACATTTGCTTTACATCCTCAACCGTCATATAGCGTTCGTCGTTCGCCAGATCCATGCGGCGAAGTTCATCAAGATGTTGCTTCGAGTAATATGTTACACCATACTCTCGCTTGCTTGGGATGTGGTGGCGGTTCACATATGCTCTCACTGCTTGCGGATGCATTGAGTATGTTGAAGCCACTTCATCCGTAGTCAGCCATTCGGTGATATTGCTTACGTCAACACCGCTGAAATGCATGTCAATATGTTGTTTACTGTAATATGTCTTGCCTGCAACCTTGCACATAGGTATCTTATGAGCTTTGGCGCGACTATATAACCAGGATTGCTTCACCTTATAGATGCGCATGACATCTTCTCCAGAATAGTAGTCAAGAACTTCCTCGGCATCCTGATAGATGGATGCTGGCTTCTTTACATCTGGTTTCTTTCCCTTTGGTTTTACCATAGGGAGAACTCGCTCGTATGGACTTGCATCAAGCATATCCTCAATATCAGACTTCTTTATAAGAGACATGCGTCGGCTTAGACGTGATGCTTTCAGTCTTCCTTGACCGACTAACTTGTAAATGTATTGGCGAGTGCAACCCATGAGGATGGCTGCATTTGCAAAAGTCAGGTACTCCTGGCACTGAACCATAGCCATCGGTTCTATTGCCTTGAACATCTCACGCTTCTGCTTCTTCTTATTTTGCTTTGCAGTATCAGCACACTGTTCACAGCAATACTTCTGACTGCCTGATTGTGGAGAAAACTCCCTGCCGCAATGGGCGCATTTCCTTGTGATATTCATTGTTTGCGAAGATTAGAGATTTGTACATCTTTTCATATCTCCACCGCAAGTCACTCCAAGTAAACCGTTGTCAACACGTGTAAACTCCTCGCACGATGTTGCAAACCGCATCAACTTGCCCCTAGTTTGTCAACCATTGTAAACGCTCGTCATCCCGGGTAAACTGGCTTCACAAAGTGACAAAAATAAAGCTCCGAAGATTCTCCGCGGTAGAAATACGATGCAAAATTAGGCGGAAAATTCGGAACTAACAAATATGAACCTCGAAGTGTTAAAATTTAGGAGAAGCTGATATTCAGCACTTTAGTTAGAGTTGTTTTGTGTTATTCATGGTTATTTAGGTATTGCTACATACAATATTGGAACGCATAATCTCCAATTGTTTTCACACCTTCAGGAATTGTTATAGCTGTTAAACTTGTACATTCCTTAAATAAACCATAGCCTATGGAGGTTAAATTATCTGACAAAACTATCGATGTCATGTTATTACAGTTCTCAAAGGCTCTATCGTCAATAGTAGTTACGCTATTGGGGATAGTGATAGAAGACAATTTGGAACAACCATAAAAAGCAGAGCTACCGATTGAAACTACACTACTCGGTATAGTGACAGACATTAAATTTTGACAATTGCTAAAAGCCTGTTCACCAATAGAGTTCACACTATATTTTATGCTATTGTAATAAACCTCATTTGGAATCTGCAATGTACCAATATACTTATTGGTAACATATATACTACTATTATTAGCATATGTCACAGAGGCTGTTTGGGACTCATTATCTAAATTGTAGTAAATACCACCAATACAGGCATCATATGCAAACACATTTCTTCCAACTAAACTTAGAAAAACTGTCAATAAAATGGCTTTAAAATGATTCATATTCTTTTTATAATTCATTAGATTAGACTTATTATGGTAGAGAAAGACACCCTACACCAATATTCCTCGAATAAAAGATTTGTTTGCAAATATACAACAATATTTCTATAACTCCAAAAGAATCAATGGAAAATATCGGAAAAGAGGTTTCTCTCTGTGGCGTTCCGATGCTTTCCAAGGGTTGTTCCGATGGTCTCTATCTATGATACAAGGCATCTCTATGAGGGTATAAGAGATATCTCCAAGACCCTTGGAGAGCATCCCTGACACCCGTGGAAACCATCGGAACAACCCTTGGGGATTACCGGAACAACCCTTGGAAAGCATCGGAACGACCCGTGAGAAGCATCGGAACGACCCATAGGGGACTACCGTTTACTCCTCGTAATCATCGTGCGTACCTTATTATTATAGCGGTCGGCAGCGATGAGCTGTTCGATGGTGAGGTGCATGCGGTATTTCCAGCGGTTATAGGGGTCGCTGGGCACATTGATACGCTCATCCTGTGGATTCTTGGAGCGCAGTTCACTGTCCATGGCAAGCCAGTCTTGCAACTGCAGGATGCAGAGCATGGAGGGACAATAAAGGTGGCGGGCGATGATCTCCTCCGCCAGATGGGCAGGTAACTGCTCGGGTGCCCGACCTTCTTTCTGCAACATGGTGACATAATAACGCTGGCGACGCTCTGGGTTCTCCTGCCACCAGAGTCGCAGAGGTGACATGTCGTGAGTGGAGATAGTGGCGACGGAGCGATAGGGATTCGCCTCCAGATGGGCAAACTCAAAACCTTGCTGCTTAGGCATCTGCTGTATCTCCAAGGTAAGGATACGCAGTTGGTCGAGCACAGGCTCCACACAGTCAGGCAGCATCCCGAGATCCTCCCCACATATCAGCAGTCGGGAGTCCTTGAAGATAGCAGGTAACCGTTTGAGCGCTTGTTGTCCCCAGAACATCGAGTGCCGCTGGTAGAAATAGTTATTATACAGTCGCAGGAAGGCATCTTTATCCTCATTACTCAATGCCTCATAGATGGGTTCGCTGAGTACCCCAATGCGAGGATGGTACACCTCCGCCTGACGCGGGTCCTCCACAAACAGGACATCACAGATCAGGCGCATCAGTCCGTCACGTATCCATAAGCTGCTCTCATCATGACGGTCGTTGAAGTATGCAGCCACTTTCTTCTGAGTGTCATACTCCTCTTTCAGATCATAGAGATTATAAGCCTTGCGTACCAGGAAATTGTCACGCACATATTGGGCATGGATACCAAAGAGACGGTCAATGAGCCGGTCATTGATAAACGGTTTGGTATAGAGTTCCTTGCGGAAAGGAAGTCCGAAATACTCTATCTCGCCCACGGTGAGGGGCAAGGCAGGAGAGAAATGTCCCAGAAGACCATAGACGGCATCCTCTGGAATCTCCCAGATACGGAAGAAACCCAGTATGTGGTCGATGCGCAGAGCATCGAAGTACTGACTCAGATGCTTCAGACGTTTCCTGAACCAGCCGGTCAGTTCCTCACTTTCCCAATTATACGTGGGAAAGCCCCAGTTCTGCCCTTGTATGGTAAACGCATCAGGGGGAGCACCTGTCTGGCTGTCGGTATGGAAGAGTTCTGGATGCTCCTTCGTCTCCACACTCTCACGATTGACCCCTATAGGCAGGTCGCCCTTCAGGATGACACCCTTGGAGCGCGCATAATCGGCAGCAGTCTTGAGCTGTGTATGAAGGAGGTACTGCAGATAGTAAATAAAAGCCTCATCCTCTGTCCTGTACGCTGCATAGGGTTTCAGCCATGCCTCGTTATCATGAACGAAATCCTTATACTCTTTGGAAGCTGTGACAGACTTCCGCTGTTCCTCAAAGAGCTGCAGCAGATACTCCTGTTTGACACGGTCCACCGCCTCATAGTCACTGTACGGCAGGGCATTCAGTTCCTGTTGGCGACGACGGAACTGTGTCATGACCTGCTTCGACTTCAGGGTGCCTGCCGCCTCCAGATCAATGTAATGCGGATGAAGGGCAAAGACGCTGATGATATTATAAGGATAGGAATCCTGCCAATGACCGCTGACGGTAGTGTCGTTGACGGGCAGCAGTTGGATGACCTTCATACCCGTTAGCACTGCCCAGTCGACCAACAGCCTGAGATCTCCGAAGTCACCCACCCCATAACTGTGCTCACTACGCAGGGAGAACACAGGGATGGCAACACCGGCGGCACGCCATGTCTGTTCCTTCAAGCGCAGATGCTCACCATAAAGTACCAGTACCTGCCCGTCCTCCAGTTCGACATCACCAGTGGTGCGGTTGTCACCCTCCTCCCAAGCAACGAAGGCATGAGTCTCGTCATCCACCACCACATACTTATATTCTATCGGGAACAGCATGCCCAGAGCGTTAACGGTCAGCATCCACTCATGCTGTCCGGCATATTCCATCCGCAGATAACGGGAGGTGTTCCAACTGCCGATGGCAGGGTGACTGCCGCAGATGGCGACAGCCTGACCGGGCTGCAACTGTGGAGCGGAGACACGGAAGGTGATGGTACGGCGGAACAAGGGCAGTCGCAGTGCCTCCACATGCTCATTCAAAGGTCCATGCACCATCGTCAGATAAGCATTCGTGTAAAGATGATAAGGCA
This sequence comes from uncultured Prevotellaceae bacterium, assembly GCA_902776195.1. Lineage (GTDB taxonomy): Bacteria > Bacteroidota > Bacteroidia > Bacteroidales > Bacteroidaceae > Prevotella. The sequence continues at coordinate 150,403 of CACYPF010000001.1, forward strand.
GTGGCAGGTCACGCCACTGGTCTGGGAAGACATAGTCTTTGGAGGTATCAAAGTGATAGACACGCGGTACCAGGTCCCACTCACGGCGCAGCACATTACCGTCTGCATCCTCTACCTGATAGATATAGACAATATGCGACAAAGGATGCTGACGTGACTCCAGGGCAGCGGTCTCCACTGTCCACAGCTCCCCGTCTTCCGTCTGCATCAGCAGGTTATATTGTTTGACAGTCCCGTCCTGGCTATGGTAGGCGATGCTGATATGCAGACTCTCCCCCCATGCTGTACGGTACCGTATACTGAATTTTAACTTCATGATCGATAAACTTTTTGGCAAAGTTACGAAAAAGTTTAGAGTTTAGAGTTTAGAGTTTAGAGTTTTTTGTAACTTTGCAGCGAAAAAGTTATAAAAGACATGAAAATTCCAAGTTCAAAGAAATATTTAGTCCCCGCCGCCATTGGTTTACTACTGGTGTTAGGACTGACGTGCTACTTCTTTTTCAGTTCTGTATCGACACTGAATGAGACACATTATTTATATATAGATGAGGATGACACACAGGACAGTGTGATAGCCAAGATCAAGCCTTACGCCTCACCAGCCGGTATAGCTGGTTTGCAGACGATGCTACGGCATGGTAATTACAGTGAACAAATCAAGACGGGACGATATGCCATCAAACCCGGAGAAGGGGCAATCACTATCTACCGCCATCTGAAGAACGGAATGCAAGAGAGTATGAAGCTCACCATTCCCGAATCCCGCACAATGGACAGGTTAGCTTCCTATCTCAGCAAGAAACTGATGATTGACTCAGCAACAATAGCCTCAGCGCTCTATTCTCAGGAAATATGCTCGAAATACGGTTATGACACATGCACCATCCCTGCCATGTTCGTTCCCAACACCTATGACATCTATTGGAATGTGAGTCTTGACGGACTATTGGAGCGTATGCAGAAAGAGCATGACCGTTTCTGGAACAGTGAGCGGATGGCAAAGGCAAATCAGCGGAACATGACTTCCAATGAGGTGGCGACCCTTGCCTCCATTATTGACGAGGAGACTGCCAATACGGCGGAGAAGCCGATGATAGCCGGTATGTATATCAACCGGTTGAGACAAAACATGCCTCTGCAGGCTGACCCCACCATCAAGTTCGCCTTGAAGGACTTTGCGCTGAAACGGATATACAACAACATGCTCAGGATCCACAGTCCTTATAACACCTATGCGAATGAGGGACTGCCTCCCGGTCCGATCAAGATAGCCTCTATCAAGGGAATTGACGCAGTGCTGAACGCTGTTGACCATGAGTATCTGTATATGTGTGCCAAGGAGGATTTCTCAGGGACCCACAACTTTGCCAAGACCTATGCAGAGCATTTGAAGAATGCGGCAAAGTACACGAAAGCACTTAACGAGAAAGGTATCAAATAAAAAAAATGCTCCTTGCTTCACAGCGAGGGGCAATTAAATCGGTATTAGTCCTTTTAAGGTAAAAAGATTGTATTCAGGATAACGAGGGCAAAGGTACTGCCTTTTTAACATTCTGGCAAATATTTTCTTATGTTAAATAACATATTTTACATGTTATAAGAAAAAAACTACAGACTCTCAACTATAAACTCTAAACTTTTTCGTACCTTTGCAAACAAATTAAACGTTTAATATATCATGACAGAAGAGAAGAATTTGACTGAGAACGAGGAGAAGAAGAGTCTCAGCTTCGTAGAGCAGATGGTGGAGGGCGACCTCGCCGCAGGTAAGAACGGAGGAAGGATACAGACCCGTTTTCCACCAGAGCCCAACGGATATATACACATTGGACACGCAAAAGCCATCTGTATGGACTTCGGTGTAGCCGAGAAATTCGGAGGCACCTGTAATCTCCGCTTTGACGATACTAACCCCACCAAGGAGAATACCGAGTATGTGGAGAATATCATGAATGACATCAAATGGCTCGGTTTTCATTGGGAGAATGTCTATTATGCCTCCGACTATTTCGATAAGTTGTGGGATTTCGCCATCTGGCTCATCGAGAAAGGACTCGCTTATGTTGACGAGCAGACCTCTGAGCAGATTGCCGAACAGAAGGGTACACCGACACAGGCTGGCAGACCCAGTCCTTTCCGTGACCGTCCCATTGAGGAGAACCTGCGTCTGTTCCGCCAGATGAACACGCCAGAGGCTGTGGAGGGCTCGATGGTGCTACGTGCCAAGCTCGACATGGCAAACCCCAATATGCACTTCCGTGATCCGATTATCTATCGTATCATCCAGATTCCCCATCACCGTACAGGAACGAAATGGCACTGCTACCCGATGTATGACTTCGCCCATGGGCAGAGTGACTACTTCGAGGGTGTCACCCACTCTATCTGCACACTGGAGTTCGTGCCTCACCGCCCACTCTATGACAAGTTCGTGGACTTCCTGCAGGAGAAAGAGGGGCAAACAGCATATCGTCCTCGTCAGATTGAGTTTAACCGTCTGAACCTCACATATACCGTAATGTCCAAGCGTAAGCTGAAGGCATTGGTTGACGAGGGACTGGTTGACGGCTGGAGCGATCCCCGTATGCCAACCGTATGCGGAATGCGCCGTCGTGGATATTCCGCACAGAGCATTCGCAACTTCATCAAATCCATCGGTTACACCAAATTCGACGCTCTGAATGACTACGCATTGTTGGAGGCTGCTGTCCGTGATGACCTGAACAAGAAGGCATGCCGTGTGTCTGCGGTATTGAATCCTGTCAAGCTCATCATCACCAACTATCCAGAGGGAAAGACAGAGCAGATGGAAGCTATCAACAACCCCGAGAACGAGGCTGACGGAAAACACACCATCACCTTTAGCCGTGAGTTGTGGATTGAGCGGGACGACTTCATGGAGGTTGCCGAGAAGAAGTTCATGCGCTTGGCACCAGGCAAGGAGGTGCGTCTGAAGAATGCCTATATCATCAAATGTGACGAGGAGCATCCCTGTGACAAAGATGCCGAGGGCAATGTCACGACGATATATGCCACCTACGACCCTGAGACCCGCAGCGGACAACCAGGTGCAGACCGTAAGATCAAGGGTAAGACACTACACTGGCTCAGTTGTCAGAATGCGGTACCCGCTGAGGTACGCCTCTACGACCGTCTGTTCTCCGTGGAGAATCCCGGTGCCGATGAGCGTGACTTCCGTGAGTTACTCAATCCCGATTCACTGACAGTCTTGAAGAACTGCTATGTAGAGCAATACCTCACTGAGAAGAAACCCGGTGACTTCCTGCAATTCCAGCGTATAGGATATTTCACCCTCGACGAGTCTTCCAAGGAAGACCACCTCATTTTCAACAAGACGGTCGGACTGAAAGACACATGGGCGAAGATGAATAAATAATGAAGAAAACAGGCGACGAATATTTTGACAGCGAGGAGTTCAGGAATATCCTGGACAACTACGAGGAGTCTGCCAAGTCCGGATATCCCTTGTATATGGATGCCGACGACTTGGCAGATATCGCCGATTACTATCACTTCACGGGAAATGACTCCCAGGCAAGTGAAGCGATTGAATACGCCTTGTCATTATATCCCAATGCCACTCTCCCCAATGTCTTCAAGGCACGTGAGGCACTGACCACTGGAGATATCGACTCCGCACGGGAATATATAGAGCGGATAGAAAATAAGGAAGACCTCGAATATCATTACATGCAGGCAGAACTGCTGATAGCGCAAGACATGGTAGAGGAAGCCGACAACTATCTGCGGCAGTATCTGAAGACGCTCCCTCCTGACGAATATCAGGATTTCATCATGGATGTCGCCAACATATACTTTGACTACGGACTGAGCGGAAAAGCTTACGAGTGGATGATGCGCTCCAAAGGAGACGACAGTAAAGACTTCAAGGAATTGATGGCACACACACTGTTCGGATTAGGAAAATACAAGGACAGTGAGCGTCTCTTCAATGAACTGTTAGACAAAGACCCGTACTCCAAAAACTACTGGAACGCGCTGTCTAACGCCCAGTATATGAACGAGGACTTCAGTGGAGCCGTCACCAGCAGTGAGTATGCCATAGCCATTGACCCCCAAGACCCTGTATCCATTATCAATAAGGCTAACGCTTTGATAAGACTAGGGAATTACGAGGAGGCTATCCACTATTATGACCGCTATGCGGAGATAAATGATCCTGATGAGTTCAGTCTCTTCAACAAAGGTGGCTGTCTGTCCAATCTTAACAGACATGAGGAGGCAATCACCGTTCTCCAACAGGCATTGGAGATAAGTCCGCGCGACTCACAGGTACTGCCATTGATTTATCAGGAGCTTGCCTTCTGCTATAGTAGCCTGAAACGTCTGGACGATGCACTGCATTATATCGACGAGACCAGAACACTGGAGTGTGACCATATTGACATGCTGGTCCTGAAAGGACATATCTTGCTGGAGAATGAACAGAACGAAAGGGCTGAGCAAGTATTCAAGAATGCGATAATACGCTCCAACAATGACCCGAATGTCATCCTACGCATCATCGTATCCCTGTATGACAATAAATACGTGAAAGCAGCTTACGAGATGTTCCAGAAATTCTTCTCGATGGTGGTTAACGACCAGTTTAACCAAGGCTACTCGTATATGGCACTCTGCTGCAACGACTTGGGATATAAGGAGGAATTCCTGATGTATCTCCGCCTTGCCGTTGAGCGCAATCCCAGTGAGGCACGGATGGTCCTTGGACATCTGTTCCCTGAGGATATGGCTGCAAAAGAATATTATCATTATATGTATCAAAAACTGAAGAAATGAATTTCATATCCTCTCTTCTGTCCAATCTAAATTACGGAACTATTTTATTCCTGATGCTTCTTGAGAGTACGGTTGTTCCTGTACCCTCAGAGTTTGTAGTAACTCCCGCCGCCTATCATGCCGCAGGTGGGAACCTGGATGTGTTCCTGGTGATTCTCTTCGCTACTATCGGAGCAGACCTGGGAGCTTCCATCAACTATGTGGTTGCCTATTATGTCGGCAGACCCGTCATCTACCGTTTCGCCAACAGTAAATGGGGCAAGATGTGCCTGCTGAACCAAGAGAAGGTGGAGAAGAGCGAAAAATATTTCGATGACCATGGTATTGTGGCAACACTGACGGGAAGACTGATTCCCGGTATCCGTCACCTCATCTCCATCCCCGCAGGTCTTGCGAAGATGAACTACTGGAAATTCCTGCTTTACACAACAATTGGCGCTGGGGTATGGCATAGTATCTTAGCAGCCTTAGGCTGGTATCTACATGCCATTGTACCTGAGGATCAGCTCAACGACAAGATCAGTGAATATGCGGAGTACATCAAAATCATTATCTTGGCACTAGTGATAGCCGCCATCATCTATTTTGTCATTCACTCCTATTTGAAAAGAAAAAAGCAATAACATTCGTCCATATCGAATAATTTTTGTATATTTGCCAAATATTTTTAATAAGAAATCATTATGGCAAGAAAGAACAACCATCTGGTAATCATGGCAGGAGGTGTAGGAAGTCGTTTCTGGCCCATGAGCACCTCTGAACATCCCAAACAGTTTATTGACGTGTTGGGTATTGGTAAGACACTGCTTCAAATGACCGTAGAGCGTTTTGACTCCATTATCCCCCTTGAGAACGTTTGGGTAGTTACCAACCGTAACTACGTGGATATAGTTGCTAAGCAACTACCTGAGATACCCCGAAATCATATTCTATGTGAGCCCTGTCGCCGTAATACCGCTCCTTGCATTGCCTATGTCTGTTGGCGCATTAAGTCAGCAGATCCCAAGGCGAACATTGTTGTTTCCCCCAGTGACCATGTGGTAATGGACACCAATGAGTTCCGCCGTGTCATTACCGAGTGTATGGACTTCACCTATGATAGTGATGCTATCGTCACATTAGGTATAAAACCGTCACGTCCTGAGACGGGATATGGCTATATTCAGGCTTCATTATCGAGTAATTCCCTGCGTAACAAAGGTATCTTCCGTGTTGATTCTTTCCGTGAGAAGCCCGATTTGGAGACGGCTAAACAATACATCAGCAAGAACAACTATTTCTGGAATGCCGGTATCTTCATCTGGAATGTGTCGACCATTGTCAATGCCTTCCGTATCTACCAGCCGGCAATGGCAAAGCTCTTTGAATCCTTGTTACCAATCTATGGTACAGACAAGGAACAAGAAGAGATTGACCGTTTATTTCCTGAATGTGAGAACATTTCAGTCGACTACGCCATCATGGAGAAAGCCGAGGAGATATTCGTATGTCCTGCTGATTTCGGATGGAGTGACTTGGGTACATGGGGATCTCTACAGCAGAACACCAAGCAAGACCTGTATGGGAATGCCTGTATCGGAGAGGATATCACAATGATAGAGTCCCATAACTGCATGGTACATGCCACACAAGAGAAAAAGGTGGTAATACAAGGTCTTGACGGCTATATCGTGGCAGAGAACAATGACTCCCTACTCATCTGTAAAATCTCTGAGGAACAGCGTATCAAGCAATTCAGTGGTCAAGATAAATAAACCCGTTTTCTAATAAAACACCATGTTAGAAAAGAACAGTAAGATATATGTGGCAGGTCACCATGGACTGGTCGGTTCCGCTATTTGGAATAACTTGTTACAAAGAGGATACACCAATTTAGTGGGTCGCAGTCACAAAGAACTGGACCTGACAGACCAGTTAGCAGTTCGCAAGTTCTTTGATGAGGAGCAACCTGACGCTGTTGTTCTTGCCGCTGCCTTCGTGGGAGGTATTATGGCGAACTCCCTCTATCGGGCTGACTTCATCATGCAGAACATGAAGATGCAGTGCAACGTCATCTCTGAGTCGTATGCCCACGGTGTGAAGAAACTGCTCTTCCTTGGCTCTACCTGTATCTATCCGAAGAATGCCCCACAGCCTATGCGGGAAGATGCGCTTTTGACTTCCCCGTTGGAATATACCAATGAGGAATATGCCATTGCGAAGATTGCCGGTTTAAAGATGTGTGAGAGCTATAACCTGCAATACGGTACCAACTATATCGCGGTGATGCCTACCAACCTTTATGGTCCCAATGACAATTTCCACTTGGAGAACAGCCATGTCATGCCCGCCATGATGCGCAAGGTCTATCTTGCCAAGCTCATCCATGATGGGGAGTGGGAGGCAATTCAGCGGGATCTTGACATGAGACCCGTCGAAGGGGTTAATGGCTCTGGGTTAACGGTTAATGGTGCTGAACGTCAAAAGGCATTGGAGATATTGGCAAAGTACGGTATCAGTGATAATAAGGTAGTGCTATGGGGAACAGGAACGCCACTCCGTGAATTCTTGTGGAGTGAGGACATGGCGGATGCCTCCGTTCACATCCTGCTGAATGTCGATTTCAAGGATGTCATTGGCATCGAGAAATACTCAAGTGTCCATTATGGTGCAAGTACAGATGGTGCCGTAGACCGCAACCATTCCGCAGGTCGTGGCGGTGCTATTCCCTCACTGGGTGAGATCCGCAACTGTCACATCAATGTGGGCACAGGCAAAGAACTGACTATCCGGGAACTCTCCGAATTGGTGGTGAAAACTGTTGGCTTTGAAGGGACCGTTGAGTTTGACACCACCAAACCTGATGGTACCATGCGTAAACTCATTGATGTCACGAAGCTCCATTCTTTAGGATGGATGCATAAAGTGGAAATAGAGGATGGCGTGAGAAAACTATTTGAGTGGTATAAACAGGCATTATGAATACTATCAGGTCTTTCCAAGATATCCAGTTGCTTGTTGCCAAGGCACATAGACGACTGCGTATCGTTGCCGTCAATGCGACAGACGAAGCAACGAAGGAGGCGCTGAGACTAGTCGAGGACACCCGATTAGCTGAGGTTATACGCATCAATGACACCCTTCTTGAAAGGGCGGCGGAAAAAGCTGTAGCACTTATCCGGAGAGGGGATGCCGATGTGTTGATGAAAGGACTCATCGGTACTGATATCCTTTTACGGGCAATTCTGAACAAGGTGTCAGGATTACTACCTGAAGGACAGGTATTGACACATCTCTCTGTGGCGGAGATACCTAACTATCACAAACTCCTTTTCTTCACCGATGTTGCCGTTATCCCCTATCCCACCCAAAAGCAACGCACGGAACAAGTGCGGTATGCAACGGATATATGCCATAAATTAGGGATTAAGGAGCCCCGTGTTGCCTTGATACACTGTGCTGAGCATGGCGGAAGACAGTTTCCTTTTGTGGAAGGTTATCAGGACATTAAACAAATGGCTGCTGAAGGACAGTTCGGAAAATGTATAGTTGACGGTCCATTAGATGTAAAATCCGCATGTTCTGCAGAAGCACTGAAGGCGAAAGGCATATCATCGCCACTGAATGGAGAGGCGGACATTCTCGTGATGCCTGACATCGAAGCTGGCAATGCCTTTTACAAATCCATGACCCTTTTTGCCGGAGCCAGTACTGCCGGTATTCTCTGTGGCACTGTCTGTCCGGTGGTGGTCCCTTCCCGTGGTGATTCAACCGAAGCAAAATACAATAGTATTCTTTTTGCCCTTGCATGCTTATGAAAATACTTGTCATCAATCCTGGTTCTACATCAACTAAGATGGCGGTCTATGAAGACGAGAAGCCTGTTCTACTCCGTAATATTGCCCATACGGCTGAGGAATTAGCTCCCTTTGGAGCCATCACAGAGCAACAGGATTTCCGTCGGCAGTTGATATTGGACGAGCTCCAACAGGCAAATATCCCTTTGGAGTTTGACGCTGTCATAGGACGAGGGGGATTGGTGAAACCCATTGCAGGTGGTGTGTATGAGATAGACGAGCAGATGGTGAACGACACCTTACATGGTTGTGTCATGCATAACCATGCCTGCAACCTAGGCTGCTTAATTGCCCATGAGATAGCAGCGACAATAGATGGATGCAGGGCATTCATCGCTGATCCAGGTGTCGTGGATGAGTTATCACCTTTGGCACGTATCAGTGGCAGTCCCCTCATGCCGCGCATCTGCATCTGGCATGCTCTCAATCAGCGTGCTATTGCCAGACGATATGCACAAGGTATCGGTAAGGAATATGAGGACCTTAACCTGATTATCTGTCATTTAGGAGGTGGTATCAGTGTGGCTGCCCATGAGCACGGACGCGCCATTGATGCCAATAATGCCTTAGACGGAGAAGGACCTTTCTCTCCTGAGCGGGCTGGCTCATTACCCGCTGTAGACCTTATCCGACTCTGCTTCAGTGGCAAATATTCCGAGAAACAACTCCTGAAACGGATTGCCGGACAAGCAGGACTGACCGCCCATCTTGGAACTAACAATATGCGGGAGATACTGGAACGCATCCATCAGGGGGATGAACATGCCAAACTGATTGTGGATGCCATGATATATCATACGGCAAAACAGATCGCATCAGAAGGAGCCGTGCTTTGCGGTCAGATTGATGCCATACTGCTGACTGGAGGCATGGCACACTCCGACTATATTGTCAGTGAGCTTCGGAAACGAATCGGTTTCCTTGCTCCTGTCTATATTTTCCCAGGAGAGAATGAAATGCAAGCGCTTGCCCTGAATGCATTAGCAGTATTACAGGGCAAGCGCAAGGTTAATATTTATTCCAATTAGAATCTCTTATTTTGCATACAAAGCAACGATTGTCTCGTACTTTTCTTGTTTACCAGAGGTCTGCTTTGGCTCACCGACTTTCTTACCATACTCGTAAGCCTGCTCCAGTGTCAGTTTACCATCCTCGAAATCTTTTCCGACGCCATTATCGAAACTTGCATAGCGAGCCTTCTTCATAGCGGGTATTTCACTCTGCTCAAGAATTGCAGCGGCATTCTCCAAAGCACGGGCCATAGCATCCATTCCACTGATATGAGCAATAAAGAGGTCTTCCAAGTCAGTAGAGTTACGGCGAATCTTCGCATCGAAGTTAGTACCACCATTACCCAGACCACCATTGCGGATAATCTCCATCATAGCCTGTGTCAACTCATAGTTATCGATTGGGAACTGATCAGTATCCCATCCATTCTGAGCGTCACCACGGTTAGCATCAATACTACCCAACATACCAGCGTCAACAGCACAAGCCAGTTCGTGCTCGAAGGTATGACCAGCGAGCGTCGCATGGTTCACCTCGATATTTACCTTGAAGTCCTTATCAAGATTATGTGCGCGGAGGAAACCGATAACCGTCTCTGTATCTACATCATATTGGTGTTTGGAAGGCTCCATGGGTTTGGGCTCAATCAGGAAAGTTCCCTTAAAGCCCTTGCTACGGGCATAGTCACGAGCCATTGTCAACATAGTAGCCATGTGCTCCTTTTCACGTTTCTGGTCTGTATTCAGCAGGCTCATATAGCCCTCACGACCACCCCAGAACACGTAATTCTGACCACCCAACTTAATGGTTGCGTCAATAGCGTTCTTAATCTGGACGATAGCACGTGCCACCACATCAAAATCTGGATTGGTTGAAGCACCGTTGGCATAACGCTTATTACCAAACACGTTAGCGGTACCCCACAGCAACTTGATGTTAGGATATTGCTTCATCTTCTCCAGGGCATAATCAGTGATAACCTTCATACGAGCCTCATACTCCTCCACGTCAGCTCCCTCTTCTACAAGGTCCACGTCATGGAAGCAGAAATATTCAATACCCAGTTTGTCCATAATCTCAAAGCCGGCATCCATCTTGTCCTTGGCACGCTGAACAGCATCAGCCGCCTTGTCCCATTCATAAGAACGGGTCTGTCCACCAAACTGGTCTGCACTTGCTCCACCCAGTGTATGCCACCAAGCCATAGCGAATTTCAACCAGTCCTTCATCTTCTTTCCCATGACCACTTTCTCAGGATCATAATAGTGGAAAGCCATAACATTTTTACTATCCTTTCCTTCAAAAGGAATTTTACCAGTAAAAGGGAAATACTCTTTTGCCATAATTTCTCTTAATTTAATTAAATCATTCGTTATTTCATTATCTCGATATCACGATAGTTTCTTTTGAAGCGTCTCTTTCCATGCAGCATAAGCTGAGAGATAAGCTGCACGATTGACCTCATCAGGCTCAATCACCTGAAGCTTATCAAGAGTAGCGAATGCCTCTTTATTATCCTTATAGATACCAGCACCCATACCAGCACCCTTGGCGGCACCCACAGAGCCATCCGTGTCGTACAACTCAATAGTAGCACCACTGACACCTGCCAAAGTATTACGGAACAGAGGACTCAGGAACATATTTGCTTTTCCCGCATGGATCTTCTGAATATCCATGCCCATCTGCTGCATGATTTCCATTCCATAACAGAACGAGAACACAATACCCTCCTGTGCTGCACGGACAATATGCGCTTTGCTATGCTTATTGAAATTCAGCCCATTAATCGAACAACCGATTTCCTTATTCTCCAGGACACGCTCAGCACCGTTGCCGAAAGGCACAATGGTCACGCCCTCACTGCCAATGGGAGCTGTAGCGGCAAGGTCGTTCATATCCGCATAACTTATGTCTGGGGTGATATTACGGTGAACCCAAGCGTTCAATATACCTGTACCGTTAATACAGAGCAGGACACCCAATCGCGTCTGGTCAACACAATGGTTCACATGAGCAAACGTGTTAACACGACTCTGCTTGTCATAGTTCACTTCACCCAGCACACCGTATACCACACCTGATGTACCAGCCGTAGCGGCAATCTCACCGGGATTCAGCACATTCAGCGATAAGGCATTGTTAGGCTGGTCACCACCGCGATACGAAATTGGAGTACCTGCTTTCAGTCCCAATTCTGCTGCAGCCTCAGCACTCACTTCTCCCTGTATGCCAAAAGTTGGAACGATATCGGCAATCATTGAAGCGTCAAAGCCATAATACTTCATGAGGAAATCAGCCACCTGATTGTTCTTGAAATCCCAGAACATTCCCTCTGACAATCCACTGACCGTAGTGTTTGCCACACCAGAGAGACGCATGGCGATATAGTCACCAGGCAACATGATTTTATAAATCTTCTCATAAGTCTCTGGCTCATTCTCCTTGACCCACGCAAGTTTTGCAGCAGTAAAATTACCTGGAGAATTCAACAAGTGAGTCAGGCACTGGTCAGCACCAAGATCCTTGAAAGCCTTCTCACCATAAGGAACAGCACGGGAGTCACACCAGATAATGGCGGGGCGTAAAGCCTTCAAGTCTTTGTCGACACAGACCAGACCATGCATCTGATAAGAAATACCGATAGCCTTGATTTCCTCACCAGTGGCACCCGTCTCTGCCATAATCTTTTTCAAACTCAGTTTCGCATTATCCCACCACATTTGAGGATCCTGCTCAGCCCAACCAGCCTTCACAGCCATAATAGGAGCTTCTTTCTCAGGGAAGAATGCACTTGCAGCACATTTGCCAGTGTCTGCGTTCACGAGGGATGCCTTGACAGAGGAACTGCCGACATCAAAACCTAATAGATATCTATTTGCCATAATTCATTAAAAAATAATCGGTTCTTTATGAAGAATACGTTTTAGACCCCAAATTTCCCTAAATTATTTTTAAAAACCAACTTTTTTCCTCTTTTTTGATATTTTTTTATCATTATTTGACTACAATTAAAAATATTTTTTTACCTTTGCACATTAGAATTACGAAACTGGAAACTAAGTTTTATTCATATATGAAGAAGAAAATACTAATACTTGATGACAAAGAGACCATCGCAAAGGTCCTATCTATCTACCTAATGAGCGACTATGACGTACAGTGGCTCCCGGATGGATTACAAGGAGTGAAATGGCTTCAGGCTGGGAACACACCTGACCTGATTATTTCTGACATCCGTATGCCAGGAATGCGAGGAGATGACTTCCTGGAGTGGATTAAGCAGAATGAGCTGTTCCGCCATATCCCAGTGATCATGCTCTCCAGCGAGGACTCCACCAGTGAGCGTATTCGCTTATTGGAGATTGGCGCAGTCGACTATATTGTCAAGCCGTTCAACCCCATGGAGCTGAAAATCCGTGTCAAAAAAATTCTTCCCAACTAATAATATATTATTATGATAGGTGTTGTTTACTTAGGTAACAATCCGAAAACACAAGAAAGGCTCAAATACATCCCAGGACAGTTAGTCCGCATGACAAATGCCTACAAAGATGCAGCGCAGGTATGTACTCCGCATGTATCCAATGAGCACTTTATTGTATTTTTCGATCGTAATGTCCGTAGCGAAGACATCACAGCTATCACCTATCTGCGCAAGAAATGCCGTAATGTCTATATCATTCTCCTGACGGATGATATGAGCAAGGAAGAGCGTGACATCTACATGAAATGTGGTGTCAATGACACCATCAATAAAGATGCTTCTGTAACGGCATTGAACAAGAAGATTCAATTCATCTCCGACCGTGAGAACATCCTGTTCGATGACGAGGCGCCCAGATACAAGATTCTGAAATTCAAGATTCCTGTGTGGAAACGTCTTTTCGACATTTTCTTCTCCGGACTTGCCATCATTATTCTATCTCCGATATTCATTTTAACGGCGATTGCCATTAAATTAGAGAGCAAAGGTCCTGTATTATTTAAGTCCAAGCGTGTAGGAACCAATTATACCATCTTTGATTTCCTGAAATTCCGCAGTATGTATATTGACGCGGAAGACAGGCTGAAGGATTTAAGCAAGACCAGCAACCAGTATGTAGAGAAAGAAGACGAGGATGAGCATAAGACGATTACCGCTCCTCTCGGTGACGAGGCTGAGCAAGACATGCTGAACATGGGTATGGAGTCCGAGATGATGATCAGCGATGAGGAAATCATGCTGATTGGAGATGACTTCGTAGTGGCAGAAAGTGATTTCAACAAACAGAAGGAAGAAGACATAAACAATGCTTTTGTTAAGATCGAGAACGACCCGCGTATCACCAAGGTGGGTAAGTTCATCCGCAAATACAGTATCGACGAGTTACCTCAATTGTTCAACATTCTCAAAGGTGACATGTCGATTGTCGGCAACCGCCCTCTCCCACTCTATGAGGCAGAGAAGTTGACCGCAGACAGTAGCATTGACCGTTTCATGGCACCTGCCGGGCTCACGGGACTATGGCAAGTCGAGGAGCGTGGGAAAGGTGGAAACATGTCCGCTGAGGAGCGTAAGCAACTGGACATCACCTACGGACAGACTTACAATTTCATGTTAGACATGAAGATTATCTTCCGTACCCTCTTCACGTTTGTACAGAAAGAGAACGTATAATTTAGTAGTCTTTTAATATTTAAAAATGAACAAAATTAAACGAATACTATTTCTAATTCCGATATGGTGCATAAGTACCATGACTTATGCACAGTCATTGGACGAAAGTGGTATCAGCGCGGGGTTCTTCGACTCAAGTGAGGAAAGCACGTTGAATTTCTCAACGTTCCATCTGCCACCGTTGTCTGTGCTTTTTGAGAATGCCAAGCAGAACCCGCAGATTTTGTCTTTGGACAAGGCGGAGCAACTTGCCAAAGCAGAGGTTGCCCAGCAGAAGCGTCATATTTTCTCATATGTCCGTGCCCATGCCAGCTACAGTTATGGTAAAACCGACGTTTATGGTCAGATGACCAACAACCAGACAGGTACCATGAATTTTGTACCTATCTTCGAGTCCAAAAACGGAACAGAACAGTCCTATTGGAATGTCGGTGTCAACCTGAACATTCCATTAGAGGACATCTTAGACTGGGGACCTTCTGTGAAGCGTAAACGCTTGGAGGCAGATAAGGCACGGTTGGAAAAAGACATCAAGTTTGACGATCTGAAACTCCAGATCAGTACGTTATACGCCAAGATCACCAACAATTTGGTGACCTTGAAGACCGCCAGTGAGGGTGCTGCCGCCTATCAGGGAGCAGGTGCCTTGAACCAAGAGGATTTCCACCAAGGAAACATGAATATCGAGGACTATGCCTGGACGAAAATGCATGAGTTAAACGTGGTACAATCATACCAGGCATTACAGACAAATATCATTCAAGATATTCTTACATTGGAAATCATCTCTCGCACTCCTATTATCACTAACGCAACTACTGAGGTGACACTGGATGGCACCATCCATAAGTCAGAGAAGCAGATTCGCCGTGAGAACAAGGCATTGGAGAAACGTATTGCCAAAGAAGCAAAAGCAGACGAGAAACGCTATCAGCAATTAGAGAAAGCGGAAAGAGAAGCCAAGGCAAAATCAGACAGGATTGCCGCCAAAGAAGCTGCAAGGTCTGCAAAGACAGCCAGAGCATATGAGAAAAGTAGTAGATCACGTTAATATTTAGTACTATGGACTTATTCAGATATATTGTTAGGTTTTTATATAAGATTCGTTGGTATCTGGTCATATTACCTTTGATAGCCCTCATTGTGGCATGGTTTATGACCCGTAACATGGAACGCGTCTATGATACTAACACCACCATCTATACAGGTATGATTACCGGTTATAACATTGAGGGAGGCACAGGTATCGCCGGTGGCAACCCGCAGACGAACATCACCAACCTGATGCTGATCATCACGACCGAGAACACAATCCGTGAAGTCTCTCTGCGTCTGTTTGCCCGCTGTATGATGTACGGTAATCCCAACAAAGACAACAACTACATCTCTGCTGAGCATTTCCGTCAGCTAAATGCCTCAGTCCCCGCAGATGTCAAGGCACTGATTAATCACAATAGCGAGTCAGCTACATACGCTAACCTGAAAGCATACGAGAAGCCGTCACAGGACAACTATCTTTTTGGGCTGTTGAACTATCATCCCTATTTTGGTATCAATAACATCACGGCGAAACTGAAAGTACTGCAACTACAGAAAAGTGATATTATCGACATCGGTTATTCCGCCAATGACGCAGGTATTGCCTACAATACACTTGACATCCTCAATGAGGTGTTTGCCCGTCACTACCAGCAAATCCGTTTTGGTGAGACCAACAATGTCATCAAGTTCTTTGAACGCGAAGTAGCACGTCTTTATCGTATTTTGACTGGTGCGGAAGATGACCTGATTCGTTATAACATCTCCAAACGCATCATCAACTATGGAGAGCAGACCAAGCAGTTATCCATTTTGGAGGCTCAGCAACAGAACTTCCGAAACCAGCAGCTGATGGACTACACCACTTCCAAGGCATTGATGGACTATTTAGAGCGCCAGCTGGGCGACCGTGCCCGTGTCATTCGTGCCAACCAGCAGTTCACTGATAAGATCAAAGACATCTCCCGTCTGCAGTCTCGTATCTCCAACCTCCGTCTGATGGGTGGTGAAGGTGGCGATCTCAATAACGAGGCACAGGAAGAGATGCAGAAAGCACAGCGCGAGCTTACAGCCACAACAAACAGTGTCAAGGATTTGACCAAAGAGATTGAGGCAGGTACATACAGTACAGAGACAGGTGTCAAGGCAAGTGACATGATCAGCAGATGGCTGGAGCAGATGCTGTTGATGGAAAAAGCAAGAGCAGAGATGTCGGCTACCGACATTATGAAACAGAATCTGGACCGCCAGTACCTGTTCTACTCTCCTATTGGAGCTACGCTGGACCGCAAGGACCGCCATATCACCTTTGTGGAGGGCAACTATATGGAGATGCTGAAGGCTTTGAATGCTGCACGTCTGCGTCAGAAGAACCTCCAGATGTCAACGGCAACCCTGCGTGTGCTGAACCCGCCAATGTTCCCATTGAACGCACAGCCTACCAACCGTCTGATGATTCTGTTAGGAGCCTTCCTGCTGACATTTATGCTGACGGCACTGTGGTTCTTTATCATCGAGTTGCTCGACCGTACCCTGCGCGACCGTATGCGCTCAGAGCGAATCACTAAGATTCCTGTCATGGGCTGCTACCCGAAAGAGAGCAATCTTCGCTATCGCCGTTTCAACAAGACGATTGCCGACATGTCACTGCGTCAGTTAAGCAAGGCTTTACTGCCTAAGTTCAAGGAAGGACAGCAGAACGTGCTGAACCTCATTTCCACCGATTCAGGTAACGGTAAGAGTTTCCTTGCTCAGGAACTGGAGAACTACTGGATATCCATCGGTCTGCAAGTTCGCCGTCTGACATACGACGAGGATTTCCTTTCTGAGGACAGCAAGTTCATCATGGCGAACGGTATTAAGGACCTTTGCCCGGACATCCTGCCTGAGGAGATAGCCATCATCGAATATCCCAACTTGGATGAGAATTCCATCTCACCAGCCTTGTTGAACATGGCAACTGTCAACCTGATGGTCACCCGTGCCAACCGCACTTGGAAGGATGTCGACCAGAAAGCTTTGAAAGAAGTAGAGGCAATGTTGGATGAGGAGCACAAGGACACCCTCTTCATGTACTTGACAGAGGCAAGTCGCTATGCGGTAGAGGAGTTTGTCGGACAGCTGCCTCCATATACCAAGTTCAACAACTTCGTATACCGCATGTCCCAGTTAGGATTGACTGCAACAGAGAACAACCATGCCAAGTAAATGACAAACGATTTTACGACATATAGGCAAGAAACTGGAGGAAGGGCATTTTTGCTCTTTCTCTTGTTTGGTCTTGCCATATATGAGTTTGTCAATGCCGGTTTTTCCGCATTTGCCGTTGTATGTCTCTCACCATTGATTATCATTGCCGCCTATGCCGCCTTCAGATACAGGATGTCGGGATTCTGGACTCTGTTCTTTATAAATTACTTTGTCCAATGGTTTTCTAAAAACAACTGGTTGCCTGCAGGGATTCCTATGTCTTTGTATAACGAGATGCTGGAGATTCTTCTTTTAGGTATTGCCATTATTGACGCCAGACGGACACCGCATTTTGAGAGGACGGCAAACCTGATGCTTTACACCCTATTGATATGGTGTGGATTTTGTACCTTAGAGGTGTTGAATGACACTTGCGGACTGGGAATTAACATTGGAGCATGGTATCAGGGAGCACGTATGATGGCATTCCAGATTATGTATTGCTTCTTGGTCTTTAGCATTTACATCGATAATGCTAAGGTCTTGGTTCAATATCTGATGGTATGGGCAGGATTATCACTATTTACTGTGTTCTGGACTTGGAAACAAATACATATAGGATTCACCGCAGCAGAAGGAGCATGGCTTAATAATGTCGGATTTACGACACATATATTGAATGGTGGAACGCTGATCCGATATTTCTCCACGCATAATGATGCGGCGAACTTTGGTATATGTATCGCCTCTACCGCCATTGCCTATTTTATTTTCGCTTTAACGAGTAAGATAAAAAAGCATCGCATTATTTTCCTGATTACAGGCTTAGGAAGCACTTGGGCAATGTTCCAGTCTGGAACCCGCACGGCAATGGCATGTTTGTTAGCTGGTATTCTTTTTTATGTAGTGTTATCGAAATCTGTGAAAATTGCTGTTTCTGTTGGTGTATCTTTCGGAGTTTTGCTCTTCATATTATTATTTACCAATATTGGCAACAGTAACCAACAAGTTAGACGTATGAGGTCTACATTTGACAGAAGCGATGCTTCAGCCAACGTGCGTACCATCAATCAGGAGACCATGAGGAAATATATGAAAGAGGCTCCATGGGGAATTGGCTTGGGTATGAATATAGAGAATGTTCCCGCAAATAACAAATACGCACGCATGTCGTCTATTCCGCCTGACTCAGAGTATGTCTTTATATGGCTTCGTACAGGAAGAATCGGGATTACGCTATTTATTATTACCATGCTAATCATGTTAGGAGGAGCGTGTTATATTACCATGTTCAGAATCAACTCACCGTCTCTACGAGGTGTCGGGGCAGGATTCTGTTGTGCCTTTGTCTCCATACAATTAGGAGCCTATGGTAACCAGATACTCATGCAGTTTCCTAACTGCCTACTCTTTTATGGAGGCTTGACCATTGTATATATTCTTCCATTTTTAGAGAAAGAATGGATAGAATATGAAGCAAAGGAGATTGCCATACAGGAAGAAAAGGCAAGATTGAAATTAGAGAAGAAAAAGGCATCAAGAGTATAAGAAGAGTTGAAAAAACTGAAGAGCTGAAGAGAGTTGAAAGTTGAGAAGTTATTATCCATCATTACCATCAATTACAACGGGTTAGAAGATACCTGTGAATTGATTGAGTCATTACCTGCTGATGACGATTCATTAGAGGTAATCATAGTGGATAATGCCTCTACTCATGACGAGGCTTCTGAATTAGAGAAGCGTTTCCCCCATGTGACCATCATCAGAAGTGAAAAGAATCTCGGTTTTGCAGGAGGCAACAATCTTGGTATTAACGCTGCTCATGGCAAATACCTGTTTTTTCTCAACAACGATACTTTATTAGAGGTTAGAGGTAAGAGGTTAGAGGTAAGAGAATTATTTTTACCACTGATTAATAAACTCGAAAGCGACGAGAAGATTGGGATAGTGTGCCCCAAAATACGGTTTACATGGGGAAATAAACTTATCCAGTATGCAGGATATACTCCCCTCAGTTCTATCACGCTGCGTAATAAACCTATTGGTTATGGGGAAGAGGATCATGGACAATATGACGCCCCGCACCCCACCCCCTATGCCCATGGTGCTGCCATGATGGTGAAACGGGAAGTGATTGAAAATGTCGGCATGATGCCCGAATGTTATTTCCTCTATTACGAAGAACTCGACTGGTCGGAAATGATACGTCGTGCCGGCTATGAGATATGGTATGACCCCGCATGTACTATTTACCACAAAGAGAGTAAGACTACCGGGAAGCAGTCACCACTCAAGACTTTTTATACTACCCGCAATCGTCTGATATTCGCACAACGGAACATCAAGGGGAATACGAAATATATCACCTATTGCTATCTGGTAAGTATTGTTGCCGTAAGGGATATTTTAAAACACCTCTTCTCTGGCAAGGTTGACTTGGCAAAAGCAGTCATCAAAGGAGTAATGGATTTTATAAAAAAATAAAGATATGGATTTTTGGCAGATATTATACGTCATCGACTGGATACTGTTTGGCATGATGGCACTGACAACACTTTATATGCTTGTCTTTACCATCACCTCCTTGTTTTTTCATCAACATGACATACCCAAAGCGAGGCATCAGAACCGTTTTATCATCCTGATACATTCCTATAAGAATCCTGGAGTCATCCAAACGGTGAAATCCATTCTTGCACAGGCTTATCCACAACGTCTCTTTGACGTGACAATCGTATCCGACCATAACGACGAGCTGACAAACTTCCGACTTGCCCAGGAACCTGTGACTTTGCTAACACCAAATTTCAAAGAGAGTACCAAGGCAAAGGCATTACAGCTTGCCATCAATAATCTTCCTCAATTCAAGATTTATGACGTTGCCATCATCTTGGATGCAGGGAATCTTGTAGAGACAGAGTTTCTTGACATGATGAACGAAGCCTTTGAGTCAGCGGGGACAAAAGCCATACAGGCACACCGGCTGTCCAGGAACAGAGACACGACCACCTCACGAATGGGCGCTGTCTTTGAGGAAATCAATAATTCCATCTTCCGCCGTGGTCACATAGTAATGGGACTGTCCGCAACACTAATGGGCTCTGGGTGCGCATTTGAATTTAACTGGTTCAAGAACCATATCTCACAAATAAAAAGCAGATGGGAGGACAAAGAACTGGAGTCCTTCCTGATGCGTGAGCATATATACATCGACTATTTCGACCAAATATATGTCTTTGATGAGAAGACACGCGAGGCAAAAGAGTTCAATCAGCAAAGAGGCAATTGGATATTAGCCCAATACATCACACTACTCCGTAATATCAAGTACCTGCCATTAGCACTTGCCAACAGACATTACAACTGGATTGACAAGATTATCCAATGGATGCTGGTACCCCGTATGGTGATGATGGCTGTCATCATTGCCATGAGTATCATCATCCCAGTTATCTACACATCTTTAGCTTTCAAATGGTGGGCTTTGTTCGCCGTGGTTCTGCTGGTCTTTGCTTTGGCGACACCAGACTATCTGGTGGATGAGCACTGGGACGGCACCTTCTTTAAGTCACCACTTGTCTTGATGAAATCCATCCCGGGATTATCCAAGTTTGCCGAGTACGTGGAGAGAAAAGAACTGGAGAGAGAGAAAAAGAAAAAGAGAAAATAGATGTTGTGGACAACCCTACATATTATTGACTGGCTGCTATGGATTTTCATGGCGCCCTCTGTCATCTATGTATTTTTCTACGCCTTTGTCTCCCTATTCTCCAAGCACTCACCGCTCACCACTCACCACTCATCATTAAACATTCACCGTTCTTCCTTCCTCATCCTTTTTCCTGCCTACAAAGAAGACTTCGTGATCATCCACTCCGTCCAGCAGTTCTTAGAGCAGACCTATCCGGAACAGCTATATCATGTAGGTGTCATCTCCGATCACATGAAAGAGGACACCAACGAGATGTTACGCCAACTTCCCATAACCCTGTTTACCCCCCATTTTGAGAATAGCAGCAAGGCAAAGGCACTACATTATGCCATAGAGCACACACCAGAGCAATACGATTACATCATCATCTTAGATGCCGACAATATGGTACTTCCAGACTTTCTGGAACAGGTCAACGCCTCTTGCCAACAAGGTCATCGTGCCATCCAATGCCACCGTTGTGCCAAGAACAGCGATAATGATGTCGCGGTATTAGACGGAGTCAGTGAAGAAATCAATAACACTATTTTCCGGAAAGCACATAACCGCATTGGAATTTCCTCCGCACTCATTGGTTCTGGCATGTGCTTTGAATACGACTGGTTTAAAGAACATGTCGGTATGTTTGAGACTGCCGTCGAGGATCGGGAAATGGAAATTCAACTGATGAAAGAGCATATCTTCATCAAATACGAGGAGCACATCCCTGTATATGATGAGAAAGTCAGTAGTTCTGAGAACTTCCAGCGCCAGCGCCTCCGTTGGATGACCGGACAGGTTCAGAGCCTGCTGATGATGCTCCCCTATCTCCCGACAGCCATCAAGACCGGTAATATCCATTATATCGACAAGACGATGCAGCAGGCACTCATCCCCCGTTCTATGCTCTTAGTACTCACCTGTTTCTTCGCCTTGCTAATGAGCATCATCTCCCTTCCCTGGTCCGTTAAATGGTGGGGACTCTTCCTCTTGATTTCCCTCTCTGTCCTTATTGCCATACCAAAGAGAATGCGCACAAAGGCTCTTTTTGGGAAGATTTTCTCCACGGTAAAACTGGTCGGACTGATGTTAGGTAACTTGCTGAGAATGAATCTGAAGAACAAAGACTTCCTCCACACCACACATGACAAGCAAGGATTATGAGCGGGCGAGTACATAAAAGTATGTTGAATGCGGAAGTAAATCTTGTGTTTTACTTCTTGTCCCTCTTTTTTGCATTCTTCTCCCGGAAGATATTCCTGGATTGCCTCGGAGCGGAGTTTATCGGTCTGACAGGAACACTCAACAGCATCTTAGGCTACTTGAATCTGTCAGAGCTGGGCATTTCCGCCTGTGTGGGATATTTCCTGTTTAAGCCACTCCAGTCGAATAACCGACAGGAGATTCAGGAAATTCTCTCCTTGTTAGGTTATCTGTACAACTGGATTGGAGCCATCATCTTTGGCGGTGCAGTGATTGTCAGTTTGTTCTTCCCACTTATTTTCGCCAAGGCAGAATTAGGATTTGGCATTATCTATTTTGCCTTTTATTCTTTCTTAGGATCATCACTAATAGGCTATTTCATCAACTACAGACAGATACTGCTCAGTGCAGACCAGAAGAACTATTTAGTTGCTATCTATTACCAATCAGCCAATCTGGCAAAAATAGCGTTACAGATACTCCTGGCATATCATTACAGGAACCTATATCTCTGGGTTGCCGTTGAATTTCTCTTCGGCATCATCGGCTGTATTATTCTGAATTGGAAGATCAACAAAGAGTATCCATGGTTGAAAGTCAATAGAAAAAAGGGAAAGACACTGCTCAGGAAATATCCGGAAATAATCACTAAGACCAAACAGGTATTCATCCACAAAATCAAAGATTTCGCATTAGTCAGAAGTGATGAGCTGTTTATCTTTCTTTTTGTTTCTTTGAAGATGGTGGCATACTATGGCAACTACATGATTATCATCTCCAAACTCATTTCCCTTTTCTCGGCTGTTACTGGCAGTGTTGGGGCAAGCATTGGAAATCTCGTAGCCGAAGGTAACAAAGAGCGGATGTTGAGCATTTTCTGGGAATATACTACCATCCAGCACACGATTGCCACCATCCTATGTTTCTCACTGTACAACTTCCTGGAGCCATTCGTAGCCCATTGGTTAGGAACTGAATATATTATGGATCATCAAATCCTTGTACTTCTCGTAATATTCATATATATCACCAATTCCCGTGGTTCTGTTGACGCATTCAACTATGCCCATGGACTCTATGCAGACGTATGGTCTGCATGGGCAGAATTGATCATCAATGTGACCATCACGATTGTATGTGGTCTTCAGTGGGGTATCAGCGGTATCCTCTTAGGCAAAATAGTCAGTCTCTTTGCCATTGTCGTGCTTTGGAAGCCTTATTATCTATTTACTTCAGGATTCAAGGAGCCTGCTCTCATCTATTGGAAGGGCGTCATGAGAAACTATGCCATCTCTGCCCTATCTTTCTTCTCTTCTACATTTATATTATACCTGATCCCCATCACCCCCTATCAAAGTATCTGGTCATGGATAGAATATGCCGCCATTGGTATGGTCATCTTCTTCGCCATTGACCTCACCCTCACCCTACTGTTTGCCAAGGGAGCCAAGAATAGTCTTAAAAGAATCAAAAGCATCAAAAAACTATGAAATATTCAATTATCACCGTCAATTACAACAATAAGGATGGTCTGCGTAAGACCATTGAGAGTGTGATCCACCAGACCTGCCGTGACTTTGAGTATATAGTCATTGACGGAGGGTCGACCGATGGAAGTGTTGATGTCATAAAAGAATACGAAAAAGATATAGACTACTGGGTATCCGAGCCTGACAATGGTATCTATCATGCTATGAACAAAGGTATAGCGCATGCCCATGGTGAATATCTTAATTTCATGAATTCAGGAGATTGCTTCTACGACAATGAGCGACTACAAGCAATTCTAGAACATCATTACCAATGCGATATGATTATCGGTAGCGACTATTGGTATAACCCAAACACAGGAAAAGACTTCTCAACTATATTACCTCCCCGGCTGGATATGTTTACATTCTATAAAGGTTCACTACCTCACCAGAGTACCTTCTTCAAACATACACTATTCAGTGATTATATGTACGATGAAACGCTGAAAGTGGTCTCTGATTGGAAATTCTATATTCAAAAAATCATTGCTGAAGGGTGCTCCGTAAACTATTTTCATGATGTTATTTGCAGGAAAGACCTTAATGACGGCATTGGATATACCCAAGCAGAACGCTCAAAAATTGAACATGATGAGTTTATTGCCCAATTTATGCTTACCGGAATAAACAAGCACTATGAGACACTAACGAAACTTGATAATAGTACTTTTTATAAGTTTATGGATATCTGTGACTCACCGAAGTCACTCCGTTATCTTACTTTGGCAATAAAAATTATCTATCGCTTATTACATAAAAAGGAAAAATGAAAGTATCTGTCATCATACCTGTATATAATAAAGAACATTATGTCTTTGAAACACTCCAATCATTATTGGAGCAAACATTTTCTGATTGGGAAGCAATCGTGATAGATGATGGTTCCAAAGACAACAGTGCAGATATAGTAAAAAGTATAAAAGACCCACGCATCCAATTTCTGCAACAATCTAACCATGGGGTTTCCTATACACGAAACAAAGGTATTGAAATGGCAAGAGGTGAGTTTGTCGCTTTTTTGGATGCAGACGACACATGGTTTCCTGACTATTTAGAAACAGTAGTAAGAATGTCTCTGCAGTACCCTTCTTATCCCGTTTTTTGTGTAGCTCAAAAGGACCGTCCCATCCACACACTCCCACAAGGGATTTCAATTATCAAGGACTTTTGCTCATACCCATACATATTTTGGACGGGTGCCCTATTAATAAAGAGAAATGTTTTTAAAGAAGTTGGCGGATTCAGAGTAGGAGTTCAGTTAGGAGAGGATACCGATATGTGGCTACGAATCAGTTGCAAGTATCATACCGTCTATCTTAACGAAGAGCACGTTTATCACCCGTATATTACAGAGAACAACTTAGCTCAAATATATGACATATCCAAAACCTTTCCTTTCTGGGAATGGTATGACTACCCTTATCCAGACAAAAAAAAGTTAAAGGAATTTACCACTTATGAACTTACTAATTTTTCAAATGCCCTCGTAAACAAGAAACAATTCAAAGATGCTTTGGTCTATTTATTAAATGTGAAAGGACTAACAGCCATTAGAAAAAGGATGGCACTATTATGTAGAATTTTACTGCGATATTAATCTTTACAAGCATATGAAATCAATCGTCCTTATTTTCCCTTATTTCGGAAAGTTACCTGCTCAATATGGAATGTGGCGCGCCTCTGCACTGCGCAACCCGACAGTGGATTTTATGTTCTTTACCGATGCTGACGTTGAGCCTGCAAAAAACATCATTGTGCATAAAATGCATTTCAATGATTTCCGGGAGTATATCCAGGGAGTCCTTGAATTCCCCATCGTATTAGACCGTCCATACATCCTTTGTGATTTCAAGCCTGTTTATGGAGAGGCCTTACAGAAATATATCTCCCATTACGAAGTATGGGGATATGGTGACTTAGATGTCGTCTATGGAGACATTCGAGCCTTCCTGACCGATGAGTTATTGTCAAAATACAAATATTTCCTTGGATATGGTCATCTGACACTATACCATAATGATCAGGACACCAACAGTTATTATAAGGAAATAGTACCTGGCTATCAGGACTATAGAGAGGCTCTATCTATTCATCAGCAGACTTTCTTTGACGAGTATGACCATAAAGGTACGGCTGACAAATGGCGTGACTGCCGCCCCGATGACTGTTGGCTGGAAGAGCCTTTTGACAATGCCTCTAAGCCCAAACAGTCCTATCATTTCAATAGTCTTACAAGAGGATGGCAACAGGTCATTTTCGAGCATATTGACAATAAACTGTATATGCTACGGTTCAACAACGGGACATTGGAAAAGCGAGAATCACTCTATGCCCATTTCCAGCATCGGGGATTCATGAAAGACAAGGTAACAGATTACAGCCATTTCCTTGTTACACCGGGAGCCATCATCGACTATCCCAAACATTTCGTCAACATGCGTTTGCGCTGGTACTGTCGGAAGCGTACCCTAATGACCAAGTATTACCAGTGGCGTGACTATATTATCTGGCGGTTGCACCTGAGTTACCAACGCTAATCATTCATGGATAAAGAAAGATTCTTCAAAGACATATCCGAATACAGGTCTGCGATGATGGGATTAGCCATCATCGCCATCGTCCTCTTTCATCAGAAATTCGTCAAGGATTTTCCGTTGAGCATCTTCCAATACTATGGATACTGGGGAGTCGACGTGTTCCTGTTGTTGTCGGGCATGGGACTGGTCAACTCTCTCCATAAGAATTCTATACGACGATACTACCAGAGGAGGATCATGCGTCTGGCACCATCTTGTATTCTTTGCGGAGTATTGAAATGCACCGTATTCTTACTGTTAGGAGCCTTTATCACGGGAACAGACCAGCTTCTCCTGAACTGGTTGTCACCTCTGAGCCTTGACCTGTGGTATATCCGGGCTATTCTGGTCTACTACCTCATATCCCCTCTATTATACAAATATCTGAGAAAAAGCCCTTGGTTAACAATGGCTGCCATTCTACTCCTTTTTACTGTCAATGAACTGTTTTTCAGGATTCACGACTCCAACTCACCGACATGGATTCCCGAGCGACTGCCCATTTTTGCCATCGGTATGCTACTGATGATGAGAAAGGACATCCTTTCCGCCAGAACCATGGCATTGTCTATCGGTTTCTTACTGCTTGCCATAGGCATTGTGGCAATATACAGAGAGAATATTTACAGCTATCTTCCATGGGCTGCCCACATGTTTGCCCTCGCATTGGGTACTATTGGCATGATATGGCTCCTCATGCTCCTGATCAGATACATTCCCCGGTCTTTGTTATCACCTATTCAATGGATAGGAACAGTATCTTTGGAGATTTACCTGGTTCATGAGTTTGTATTCGGAGTCGTCAGACTAATGCTCGGCAATCAGTACAATTCATTATACCTGTTACTGCTTAGCATCACCCTGTCAATACTCATTGCCTATCTGTGCAAATGGACAACTGACAGAATAAAGAGGTAAGACTATTTCTTCCAATTACTTGCTATAGCAACAGCTATACAAGAATCCAAGCGTTCATAGCCACGGTTATTCAGGTGGGCATGGTCTTCCCAGAACACGGTGTCGTCTATCTTAAAAGTGTCTCCATGCCATCCTTTCATCGGAACATAAAGGATCTTATTCCTATATGCCTTCTCGTTAATAAGCTGGCGCAAAGCCTCGCGATATTCAGCATAGTCGTAAAGCCCACTCCCAGACATCGTTGACTGCAGAAACCTGACGAATAACATCTTCGCAGACTTATCTTTGAGGATTCTCCAGACATCCACATCGGGTAACTCCATGACAACAGGACAAATATGATTACCTAAGAGAAAATCAAATATGAGACACATGTGATGTATATATTGGGTGACCCCTAAATTAAACTGGGCATCGTTAATACCGGCAGAGATAATACAGTAATCTGCTCCTGCGCAGAGAACAGGTTTCGTGCCAAAGCCCTCTGACTCAAACATCAAACGATAGACACCCCTGCTGACCTCACCTCCCCGACCCTTGGACATCATTCTGACAGGAGTATCAACCATTCGTTGTAATAAAGACTCAAAGTAATCATCAAAATGATGTTCATGATGCAGAACCGCCCAACTGTCACCGATCATCACCACACGAAGGGTGTCATCATCATGCTGTGCTATTGTATATGCGGGACGTTCCTGTTCTTTTGCCCATAAATAACTCCACCTTATATAGTAATAAGAATAAAGACCTACGAGTAGAAGAGCAGAGAGTACACAAAAAATCAACCTTTTCTTTCTCATATATTGCAAAAGTACAAATATTTTTCAAGAAAAGCATCTGTTTTACGATTTCTTTTATTATTTTTGTAGGTGTAATAATAAATTGATTTAACCCTATTTACATAAGAATACATGAGAATAGCGATATTGACTTCAGGTGTCCTTCCTGTTCCTGCCGTACAAGGAGGGGCTGTCGAAAATCTTATAGATTTTATTCTAGAATATAACAACAAACAGAGAATTCATGATATAGATATATATAGTGTAACCCATAGAGAAGTCTTTCATCACCCTGCTCTTCAATCGAATGCTAATCACTATCACTATATCAACACTTCTAGTCTATGCGCAAAGTTATTCATACGTATAAGACATCTTTTTAAAATCCAAGGTTATTACGATGATACTATAGAATACTATCTGAGTTGTGCAATCCGTCAAATCACGAAAAAGTCCTACGATATTATCTTGATTGAGAATCGACCTGGCTATGTGCTAAAACTTAGATCTTCAGAAAATTGCAAACTAGTCATTCATCAGGAGAATGATTATTTGAATAGTGACATATTTAGATGTCAAGAAATATACCAAAGGACCTCATTTATTATTAACACCTCTGATTATATAACCAAAAGAGTAAAGACTATTAACAAAGACGACAAAAAATGTATTACAATTCTGAATGGTATTGACATAGAACATTTCTTCCAAGCCAAACCAATGGATAGACAAATCCTTGGTTTTAAAAAAGAAGATTTCATTATTGCTTTTAGTGGGCGTCTAACACCAGAGAAAGGCATACTACAACTAATACAAGCCATTAAACAACTTGGAAATGAAAAGAACATAAAACTTCTCATCATCGGAGCCAGCGCATATGGAAAAGACAAAAAACCAACGGACTTCATTTTACAACTTGAACAAGAGTCACTTCCAATAAAAAGCAAAATTCAATTTACCGGATACGTTGATTATGAGTTAATTCCATCATACATTAAAATCGCAGACATTGCTGTGATACCATCCATGTGGGAAGAGCCGTTTGGCTTGACAGTAGTTGAAGCAATGGCTTCAGGATTGCCTTTGATTACTACCAACAGCGGCGGTATTCCTGAGATATGTGAGGATAATGCGATTATTGTTGAAAGAGACAATATTGTCCACAATCTCGCCAATTCCATTCTTGACCTCTACCACCATCCAGATAAGAGAGAGTGTTTGAGCAGAGCAGCCATTGAGCGTTCAAAATACTTTAACAAGGAACGATACGCAAAAGACTTCTTTGATGCCTTGGAAAGTATAGGAATATAATGAGTCATAAATAAAATATCTGAAGCCATCGCAAGTGATGGCACACCTGCATAATTTAACATAAAATAGGAATAAAAAAGGCTTCGAAGAAGCCTGACAAGAGACCGGGACTAACGGACAAGCAGCGCGCAAAGTCCAGTATAGCAAGGATCATAACAGAGAGGTTTCGAGAAGCGCATCAAGGAATACACGATGTCAAAGATTGAAGGTGGAGTCTAACAACTCAAATCCCTCTGACTTCTATTCGGACAGCCAGAGGGATTGTTGTCAGATGTCCTGATACTCACTCCTCGCATCGAAACAGGGACAGGACTTCTGGACTCCGGGGAGGTCACGGTGACCGAGGATCTCTGCGGCTGGATAGTCGGCACGCAGACTGCGGAGCAATGCCGCAAGGGTACGCTTCTGGGCGGGAGTGCGGGTGTCTGCGGGTCTGCCTTTCTCATCCAGTCCACCCTCGTAACAGATACCGATACTGTGGGCATTGTATTTTCTGGCGTGGGCTCCCTGTACTGCCTCGGAACGGGTGAGGTGCAACTGTCCGTCCCTGGTGATGTAGTAATGGTAGCCGATGCCGTTGAAGCCCCGTTCCCTGTGGCACGCCTCCAATGCCTCCACTGGGAAGTCCTGATTGCAGCGGGTGGCGCTGCAGTGAATCACGATCAAGTCTATCTTGCGCATGTCTTGGTGTTTCAAGTTTCAAGTCAGCCAATCACGCAGCTTTGCATGAAGAACGTGCTGAGTGCGGCAGTGAGTACCGTGACAACGAAGTTGACGATTTTGTTGATGGTTTCCTTTTTCATATTGCTGTCTTGTTTATTTAAAACAGGGAGGCAGAGACGATCAGACGTGCCTGATGGCGGTATTTTAGAAGTTATGAGCGGACATTAGCCGAACGTGGGTCGCCATGGCACTATCCCGGAATCATCTCTTCCTCCACTGCGATTAGTTAATACAGATCACTATTCACCAGAGGGTGCTGCCGCCTCCTTGATGTTCATGATGTTGTCGGGAGTCTCCTCGAAAGAGACATCCTTGATCATGCGCTTGGCAACGACATACTTCTGCTTGAGTTTGCCGTTCTTTCCTATCTCCTGACCGACAACCACTCGCTCGGTCTCAGGCTTGAACAGTACACGGCGGGAAGAGATGGTAGAGGCAGTACACTCATCCTTGTTAACGACACCGATACTGGAGAATCCCACCTTGAAGATGCCGAAGCCCTTGATGCGCACCTTCTGTCCCATCTCGAAATAGTGTTTCAGGGCATCACCCAGTTCGGCGAGTACGGCGACAATATCACTCTTCTTCACACTCGCCTGCTGCTGGATGAAATCAGCGATGTCCTCCGTCTCGATGAACTTGTCGCCGTAGATAGCCTGAGCAAAGAACTTGCCATAGGCATTAGACCGCAGATTGTTGTTTTTCGCCTTAATAAATTTCTGACTCATAGACTTAAAAGATTTTGAAAGTTAAACATAGGCTTTGTCTGTCGTCGAGATATCATCTGTGTGCTATCCGGATAGTCTTTTTGCATCGCACAGATGGCTCCTATACCCCCATAAAGATTATCTCCACGCCCCGTAGGGAGCATCGCCATGCCCCGTGGAGAGCATTGTCAAGACTCATGGAGAACTTTTGCTTCACCTTTGGAGAGCATCCGCATTACTCATAGAAAGCGTCCGCCCCACCCTTGGAAGGTATCTCTTTCCGACTCGCTTGCCTTATCGTTTACAAAGGTACGACATTCCAAAAGGGCAGTTATGCACATTATGTCACATTATGTCACATCCAGTCTTTTCTTTCTTCTTTTTTGTTTTTTTCTCAAAAAAACTTTATCTTTGCAGTCGAAAACTATAGGAACTATAGTGGCTCCCCAAGGAAGTGCGATATAAGCGCCACTTCCTTGGGAGTATAGAACTTACCCTTGGATGACATGCCACAGTCTTTAAGGGCGGTGCATAGCTCCGCATTTTGGCGGATCCAGTAGTTCAGATTGCAAAGGGCACCCCTCGTCGACCTTGCATGAGGGAAATACAGCAGGGCAAGCTCCGACTTTCCATAGGCACGGATTTCAAAAACAGTATCTTTCATCAACGCTGATCAAACAAATAATCGACAATATCAATCTTGGCTGTTTTCTGTGCCGGAGAGGCATTATCCTCCAGAACAGGACTGACACGGATGGGATATTTGAAAAATTCCTGTGCTGCCTCTGCCACCTCTTTCCATTGCCTGAAGGTATCCCCTGTCTCGTCTGTATCAGGGAAGAGCACGACACGGTAGTCCCGTAATGGGTGCAACTTAGCGGCATTGAGCATCGTCACTCCCCCTGATGCCATCCAGACGGCACTGGGATAAAGCTCCGAGCAGATGACCGCCGTTTTCTCTGCCTCGACCACCACGATAGTCTGCTCAGGATCCTCGGGCAACAAGTGCAGTCCAAACAGGCACCGCTCCGCATCGAATATCATGGACAGTTTCTTCTGCCTCTTCAACAGGGAGGTGACCCAAGTGGCATTCCTGTCCTTGTCACGGTGACAGTTATCCTGATAGTACATCAGTTTCCCGTCACGGATATGCTGCTGCTCGTCGATCTCCCAGAAGACGACGGCTCCGTCTTTCGACCGCCCCAGACGGTAACGGTCGGCGGCATGCCGCATCTGCTGTTCGGTGAGATAACCTTCCGACACCAGTGAGCGACAGAATATGGTATCGGTACTGATGGTCTGGTCGACCAATGTTCTGCCATCCCCCTCGGGATGACACAGAATGGCTGATAATGATGTAAATTGATAGGGCATATTTTTAGAACTTTGAATTTTTTTGGTGCCTTGGTGAAGGTCGCTTCAAATAGCCCCTCCATACTACTGTTCTCTCTCGTAGAGAGAACCTAGTATGGGGCTTGAAGCCTTCACCTCGGCAAACAGTTAGAAAATAATCTCTGCCTCCTGAGGTTCCGGCTTCGAGGGCTTAGGTGCCGGTCGGACGTAGATTCGTTGCTGGCAGGCATCGAAGCTCTGCATGATGAGCCCCTCCCTCACACCCTTGCTCAGCTGTTCCATCAGGATTTTCTCCGTGGCGATATTCGACAGCTTCCCGATCTTGTTCAGCAGTTGCCGTTCCGTATATACCTTTCCCTCCTCCATGGCATCGCCTAATAACAGTTTGACATCAAACACCGTATAACGGTTCTTTTTCCCGAGGATGTACTTCGGGTTAAAGGGTGTCAACTTGCTGCCGTCTCCACTCTTCTGCCGTTCCTCGGCAAATTTCCGCTGCGCCTCATACTGTGCCTCCAGCAGCTGTTCCTCCGTACAACGATAGGGAATGCCCTGGTCGTTGACAGCAAACTTCAGTTTGTTGGGAATGTCATACTTACGGGTATCCGTCTGCGCCCAGGCAAAAATCCGCTCACTCGATTTTGAGCACTCATAGACCTCGAACGCCTTGTTTTTCAGTTCGGTACCTATCCAGCCACGCAGGTTGCTGTCCTCCACCGACTTGTTCTGGTGAAGGACACAGACGATACAGCACCGCTGCTCTGAGGCAAGGTGCATCAAGCGTTCCAAAACCTCCTGGGCAACGACCCCGTCATTGATATCCGCCACCAAGTCACGGATACCGTCCAAGATGACCAGGTCCGGCTTATACCTGTTGACAGCCGTCTCCAGCAAAGGCAACCGTTCGGAATACGGTTCTCCCCGGACATTGAAGACATCGAACAGTTCTTTCGGGAACTGACTCTCTGACAATCCCGTCATAGGCAGGATACGGTTCTTCTGGATGTCTTGCGTCGACTCCTCGCTTTGTTCCGTATCATACCACAACACATGCAACCTTCTTGGCTCGATCCGGTCGACGGAGAGCACTTGGCTGCGGAAGCAGAGTGCCATCAGAATAGAACAGACGAATGTCTTGCCACTCTTTGCCTTACCCGAGACACCCACCAGTTCCCCACGGGCGAAACACGGTTTCTTAAACATTTTAAACAGGAACTCCACCTGTTGTAGTTCACTGTCGGGCAGGATGCGGTGGTGCTCTAACTGGGCGATCCTGCGTTCTTCCTCGACAGACAGCCCCGCCAAGGCTATCTCTCCCATGATCAGTTTGACTGATACGAGGTTCTTTTCCATGATGTCTTTAGCTGAGTTTTAAGTTCGAAAGAAACAGAGCAATGATAATTGATCAGTTTCCATCCAGGTTTATGTCGTTTTCTTATACGCTTCATTGATATGGGAGCCATACTTCCTGAAGAACTCCCACGTATACCTGATAAGTTTCAGACAATCCTTTTCAAAAACCTCGTATTCCTCATACTTAGCCTTATTGACCCAGAGACTGATCATCCTGACGAAATTCACCACACTGTGAATGGTCTTACAAGGATTTGTCTCACTAAACACCCTCTTACCAATGTGCCCCTCGTGAGCCGCAGTGTTGCTGAAATTCTCTCCTCTTCCTTTAATGATCCGCAGCACGTAGAGCAACCACATGTTCGGATAAAACTCTTTCTCCATGATTCTGTATTATAGTTTTGGTTATAGTGTCTCTACAAATATCTCATACAAAATTACATAATAATTCCGATACTTTGGTATCAACATGTTGGCTCCGTGTTAAAATCAGACCCCATCATTTAACACAATTACGTTTTTTTATGAAATATGTAATTCTGACATCTATGCTAATGACGGGCACGATAGTCTTTTACGATCTCCGAGGCAAAAGCTGAGTCGAGCAGGGCATAACCCGGAAGTGTCAGATGGAAACCGTCATCTGTATAAATGTTCCGTTTGTCACGATATCCATCAGGATTCCAGGATGCCGATGAGATGTAAATGATACTGTCCATCAGGTGATGAGCGATGAGAGAGTCCTTCAAAGGACAGCGATATCCATTCACGCCACGCAAATCTGTTGCAAGAAGACCCATCATCAACCGTGCCCGTATCTTATAATACAGAGAGTTCCCGTCATAAGCATCATCTATAGAGACATCAGGGATCTCCAGCATCACAGGACGGATGCCATAGGAAAGGAGCAAGCGGATAATCCGCTCGCAGTTTACAACATAATAATCCCTTCCTCTCCGCTGTCGTGCGTCATTAATACCCGCTGATATCACACAATAATCTGCTCCAGCCTCAATAACCGGTTGCGTACTGTTATTCAGTTCATAATCCATCTCCATGGTACGCTCATTACTCATCCGCTGATAAATCTCACCACTTGTCGCACCACCCTTTCCTTTCGCCACCACTTTCACTTTACGGTTTCCCATGACGCGTTTCAGTTCCTCCTCGAAAGTGGAGTCACGCCGCAGTGTCTGATGGAAATACACCCAACTGTCACCTATCATGATAACACGCAGGGTATCATCCTGATGCTGCTTAACGTGATAGGGAGCAATAGGATGGGCTGGCTGGTAGAAAGGACGCCACTTCCAACCTATCAATGCGATGCCTGCCGAGAGTATCAACACCCAGGCTGTCACTTTCTTCAATATCATCATGTTTGAGCGTCCATGAA
Source organism: uncultured Prevotellaceae bacterium (assembly GCA_902776195.1). Classification (GTDB taxonomy): domain Bacteria; phylum Bacteroidota; class Bacteroidia; order Bacteroidales; family Bacteroidaceae; genus Prevotella. The sequence goes on from CACYPF010000001.1 coordinate 185,504, forward strand.
CAAAGCGAAGGACAGGGATAGTACAAAACAGCAGTGAAAGGAAGACAAACAGGACAGTTGCCAAGGATGTTGCCTCTATCTGTGAGAACAGGTTAGTGATTACAGGGGCAATAACGACGAAATAGAACAATTGGAATATGTATATCGCATAGGAATGTTCCCCCATCTTGCAGACCGTTTTCTCCAACCAGCTGTCAGCAGGCAGCCAATAGAAGAACCTACACAGGACATACAACATCGGATAGGCAATATAGAAATAACAGAGCCAATGGAATGACTTCCAACTTTCCGAATAATAGAAAACAGGAAATAACTGGAAATCCTTCACTTCAAAAAGATATAAGGCGACCACACTGAGTAACGAAAGCGATAGGGTGAGGATATTCAGCACGACACCCCTGACCACCATTTGATATCCCAGATAAATGAGGAAGATATAACGGACGAACAATAAACGGTACAGCCATTCCGGGATATGGGCAAGATTGCAATACACCTCACTGCCTATCGACAGCGACAGGAACAGGACCAGCAATGACTTCTCACTCAGTTTCCGGAACAGGGGAGCGAGCAATGGCAGCAAGATGGCAAACTGAAAATATATCCACGGATAGTAACTACCCGGTCCTCCTCCACCCCAGTATGCCATTGACAACAACAAATGACGAATGGGTTCCAGAGGATACATCGCGATCGTCGCCACTAATATCACCACTTCAGCAATAAGAAAGGGACTCATTGCCCTTGTCCATATCTTACCCCAACGGACTGACTTTTTCCCAAATCCCCCTTTATAGGCATGAAATATCTGTATCAACAGGAACAGCGGGACTGCGGGATAGCCCCAGAGAAAGAACCAAGAGTCTTGTTGGAACGCACTGGCAGTGCAGTGATTCAGCAGCACCAAAAGAATAGCAATACCTTTTACGAAATCCAAGGACAAATCGTGACCGATTTTACTGAATTCCATTTTCTTTTCGTGCCTATGTAGGAGAGTTGTCATTCTCTATTTATTCCAATCCGACCACAAAGATACAAATTATTTGATAATTGATAATTGAAAAAAGAAAAATATTCGTACCTTTGCATTATTATGAAGGACGCATTGATGCTTTTACGCCCTTTGCAATGGTTTAAGAACGCCTTTGTGTTCGCCCCATTGTTCTTCAGCAACAACTTGCTGAACAAGGAGTATTTTATGCAGACGTTATGGACGTTCCTCGCCTTTTGTTTCGTGTCCAGCAGCATCTACTGCTTTAACGACATCCACGATGTGGAGAGTGACCGTCTGCATCCTAAGAAACGGCTGCGTCCCATAGCAGCAGGGAAAGTCAGTATATGGGAAGGCTACTTTATCATGATATTATGTCTGATAACCTCCCTCCTGCTCGTCTCCCTGTCGCACAGCGTCAACATGCCGATCCTCTATGCCCTGCTGTTAGGCTACTGGGGGATGAATATCGCCTATTGTGTCCGACTGAAACAATACGCTATCCTCGATGTCGCCATCATCGCCGTAGGTTTCGTCATGCGAGTACTGATAGGCGGTTTCACCACCGACATCTTCGTATCGGGATGGCTTGCCCTGATGACCTTCCTGCTCGCCCTCTTCCTTGCTTTTGCCAAGCGGAAGGACGACTACCGAATCTATCAGTTGACAGGAACGATGCCCCGCAAGAGCATCACCGGCTACAATGCCCAGTTCATTGACCTGAGTGTCACCATCGTAGGTACCATCACCATGGTATGCTATATCATCTATACCATGAACGAGGGAGTCATTGAGCGTTTCGGCTCACCATATATTTATCTGACAAACTTCTGGGTACTTGCCGGACTGCTGCGCTACCTGCAAAACATGCTGGTGTACCAGCGCAGCGGAAGTCCCACGAAGGTACTGGTGAAGGACCGTTTCATACAATGCTGCATTGCCGGGTGGATCCTTTCCTTCTTTGCGATTATTTATCTTTAGACACATCATGAAAAAAGGATTCCTGTTTTTCTTTATTGTCTTGCTATTGGCAGCCTGTACACAGAAGCCGGAAGGACACAAGGTCGTCATCTGTATCCCCGTCTACGGTCAGAGCCTCGCCTTAGGGGAAGAGGCAGAGCGCATCACAGACTTCGACTCCCTTGCGGCATACGCCAATGGGCGCATTGTCACAGAGAACCTTGATCATGATTTTGGCTATTTCGAACATGACGACCTGAAAAAGTTCGCCAAGAAGATGGTCAACTATCAGCGACGCAGTTTTGAGTTGTCCATCTACACCATGGCACAACGCCTTGCCGACCAGTTAGGGGAGGACACACTCATCTGTATCTTCCCAGGAGGACAGGGTGCCACCAATATCACTAACCTAAGTAAAGGAACCGCCCCCTACCAGGAATTCATGGAAGACATAGAGACTGCCTTCCAACAGGCTAAGGAAAAGGGTTGGGATTTCCTGATACCGGCAATATGCTGGATGCAAGGTGAGTCTGATATCGAAGACTATCCTGACACTGACTACCGGCAATCATTAGAGAAAATATGGAAAGACATGAATGCGGACATCCGACAGATGACCCTACAACAGGACACTATCGCATTCATCTGCTACCAAACCAACTCTGTCGCAAGAGGTCTGAGATACCAAGAGAACAACTACGACTGTGTGGAGACAAAAGTCCCACAGACTTTCGTAGACCTTCTCCGTCATCATCCTTGGTTCTGGGCAAGCGGACCTACCTACCCATACCCTTGTGTAAAAGAGAAAATTCATATTGACGCTGTCGGACAACAACACATAGGAACATTAGCAGCACGCTCCGCCCTAAGTATCATTCGAGGCAGCAAAGAGAAATGCAAAGGAGTAATCCCGATAGCATTACATACAGATTCCCAAGATGTCATCATACACTTCAATATTCCAAAACATCCTCTTGTCATAGACACCACGCAAGTAAGGAAGGCAGATAACTATGGATTCAGCGTCATCACGAAAGACAATCGGAATATCGCCAGAGCTGTTGCCTTAGAGGGAGACAGCATCAGGATCAGTTGCACCGAATCCCCCCAAGGGGGTAAGGTACGCTATGCCGTCAATGGTGACCATCTGAAAAGCGGTCATCTTCACGGTCCACGTGGTAACCTACGCGACTCCAGCGGGAACTGGTGCTATCAGTTTGACCTGCCATTATAACAATACAGCTATGAGAAAGACATGGTCTGCCCTATTACTGCTCCTTGTCCTTTTAGTGGTCATTATCTGGTGGCAATTTCCACTCATCGGAAATGAGTGGAGCAAACAAACTGTCTTCGTGGCACTCCTTGATACCTGGCACGGTGGTTCCACGGATCACCATGCCCATGCCCTATGGATTGACGATGACAGCACAGAAGGAGTCTTTAAGGTCAATAAAATAGCTGACGAGGTGGGTATCCTGCCTTGTTTTGCCGTCATCGCCGACAGGATGACACCAACTGTTGCCGACTCCCTTGCCACATGGCAACGGCAAGGGGCAGGAATCGTCCTTCATGGATTCCGACATGAGAAATGGTGGGACTGGGACGAGACACGTATCCGACAAGACATTGAACTCAGTTTTCAGAGACTGGAAGAGCAAGGCTTCGATACTACACGGATCATGAGGATGGTAGAACCACCCCATGGATGCAACAACAGAACCATCCGAAAGGTTATTCAGCAACAAGGATTCCAAATGATATCAGGTGCCACCTTGGTAAACCCCGACCGTCATGTGTTCCAATTAGGGCGCATCCCCATAACTGCTGACACAGACACTGCCGCCATGCGCCAACTACTGCAAAAAGCATACGACAGGAAAGGCTTTGTCATTTTCAGTTCTCACTCGTCTATTCGCTCTATTTTCTCAGAGGAAAAGACTCGTCAGGTATTGCTAATGGCAAAAGAGATAGGCTTCGATTTTGAATTTAATAATTAAAAAATTTGGATAAGTAACAGAAACCTGCTATCTTTGCAGGAACATTCTAAAACACAACGAGAAATACAACTATGGAAAGAAAAGATATCTTAGCACAGGTACAAGACGTGTTCCGCGAGGAACTGGAAGTGGATGATTTAGTTCTCACCGACGAGACCACCGCTGACGATGTGGAGGAATGGGACTCCCTCAGCCACGTGCAATTAGTGGTTGCCTTGGAGAAGTCCTTCGGAATCAAGTTTACTTCCCGTGAGATCCTCTCATGGGACAATGTGGGAGACCTTATTGACTGCATCGAAAAGAAAAAGTAAATAGGCAAAGAACTGAATGGTAGTCAACTCCCTGTCATTCCTGTGTTTTTTCCTGGTGGTACTGGTGGTATATTACCTGCTGTCCACCAAGAAGGTGTTACAGAATTCATTTCTCCTAGCATGTTCCTATTGGTTCTATGCTCAGGTAGACCTAAAGATGACGGGTCTGCTGGCTCTTCTCACCATCGCCTTCTGGGGAATTGGATATGGTATCCAGAAAGCCATTGAGCAGGAGAAAGAGCGACTTGCCTCCCGTTTGACAACCCTCAGTGTGGTTGCAGGCATCGGTGCCCTGTTCTATTTCAAATACCTGAATTTCTTTATCGGTTCTTTTGTGGCTGCCGCCGATCTCATAGGTGTACACCTGTCATGGACGGCCTCACATATCATCGTACCTATCGGTCTGAGCTTCTTCACCTTTAAACTGATGAGCTATCCGTTGGACATCTACCACGGGAAGATAGGGCACGAGAACAACATCTTTAACTTTGCCAATTTCATCGCGTTCTTCCCCACCATTCTCTCTGGTCCTATCGACCGTCCGAAACCTTTCCTGAAGCAACTGACCCAGAGCCGGCTGTTTAACCCCGACAATCTGATGACAGGTTTTCGCAGAGTGCTATGGGGCATGTTCATGAAGATGTGCATCGCCGACCGCTTGGACCTCTACATCAGTGCGGTATGGAATAACTTTGAACATCACTCTGCCGTATCGATTCTCTTTGCCTCCCTCCTCTACCCCTTCCAAATGTATGCTGACTTCAGCGGGTATAGCGAGATGGCTATTGGTGTGTCACTGATGTTAGGATTCAAGGTCGCAGAGAATTTCAAAAGACCGTTCTTCACCATCAATATCTCACAATACTGGAGCCGTTGGCACATGTCGCTGACCAGTTGGCTGACCGATTATGTATTCATGCCATTGAACATCAAACTGCGTGACTGGGGAACGAATGGTACAATTGCTGCCATCATGCTGAACATGACCTTCATCGGCATGTGGCATGGGGCAGACTGGACTTTCTTCCTCTTCGGCATCTATCATGGTCTGTGGTATATCCCCCTCATGGTCAGCGGTCAGTTCTTTAAGAAGACCAAGATCAAGGTTAACAACCACGGACTGCCTACTGCACCCTTCGTCATGAAGATGGTGGGCAACTACTTAGTAGTGACCTTCGGTCTCATGCTGTTCCACTCCACGAATATCAGTGAGTTCTGGGCTGTCCTCTGCCGTATCCCCGAGGCATGGAACGGAGGCTTGTTCTTTGACATGCCGACAATGGTCAATGCAGCCATCTGCTCCATCGCCCTTATCTACGTGGACTTCCAGGAAGAGTGGTTTCCCAATAAAAAACTTTATCTTCCTAAATTTGCCGAGACTTGGCGTTGGGAGCTTACTGTTGCCCTGGAAATCATCGCCATCCTGCTCTTTGGTATTTTCGACAACAACCAGTTCATCTACTTCCAATTCTGACCCATGAAGAAACTGCTCCTACATATCGCCATCGTTGCCTGCCTGTTTTTCGTGTTCGACAGACTGCTGGGTTTCGGATTAGGTTTCCTGTACAGTCAGTCAAATGCCACCGATGAATACAAAATCAGCTACTCCAACGAGACGACCCGTGACCCTATCCTCTTCTTTGGCAGCTCCCGGTGCCTTCACCACTATGTACCAGCCATCTTTGAGAAAGAATTAGGAAAGGGGTGTTTCAATACAGCTGACTGGGGTATTAAGAACATCTACTACCACTATGGTTTGTTAAGTAATATCCTCACTCGTTACACCCCTCAGACGATTATCTTCGAGATACATCCTTGTGACTGGCTCAAGACACCTTACTCCGATGTTGAGCGTGCCAATTCCCTGGCACCTTATTGTGGCATGAGTGATGGTTGTGATGAGATGTTGAGACAATCAGGTAATTACTGGAAATACCAGTTATCGTGGGTCTATCGCTATTCAGGCAGTTTCCCCAGTTTGCTGACAGGTAAGTTAGGATCGATGGACAGGAGTCTGAAAGGATGGAAGCCCATGGACGGGGTAATAGACACCACCGGTATCAAGGCTGAGGAATACCCTTTCGTAGAGGATTCTGCCAAGATAACATTACTGGAGCGTTTCATCAACGACTGTCAACAGCACCATATCCGTCTTATCATGGTGGAATCACCCATGTACGTTTGCTCACGGCAGGATGTGTTTGAGTTTCCTCGCAAACTCGCCCAAAAGCATCACATTCCTTTTCTTGACCACTATCGTGACAGCAACTTTGTAGGTCATGCCGAGCTATTCTATGACTTCGGTCATCTGAACAGACAGGGGGCTGAGCAATATTCCCAAAAGATGGTCAAAGAATTAAAAGAGATTATCGACTCACCAACTCGATAAGTCCCACTTCCTGCTTGAAGAAATAACAGATCAGGCGGTTACCGAAGGCAGGAGCCTCAACGGGTTTAAACAAAGGGGTGAAATCGTTGTCAAGCATCTCCTCATAGGCTGCACCGATATCATCCACCATATAGCAGGTATGATACGGAGCGACACCCCGCTTCAGCATTTTCTGCATCGTCTTGTTGTCTTCATAAGGTTCCACCAACTCTATCTTGGTATCACCTTGTTTCTCAAGAAAACAGATACGGGTACGCTGGGTGTCATCATTCACTATCGCACCCGCCTCATAACCTAACAGACGGAAGGACGCTGCCGTCTTGGCGATATCATCCGTCACATATCCGATATGCTCTAACTGACATTCCATCTTCTACGCTTTTACGATATAACACTCACGAGACTTATAAGCCTCGACATCCAATACATATTGTGCAGTCTGAGAACCAGCGACAGGGGTAAAGCCCAAATGGGGATAATGCTCCTCCACCATCTTGTTCTTTGGTGTCGGCAGATATTCTCCAACGATGCGCTTGTAACCTCTCGCTCTCGCCTCCTCTACCATGGTATTCAAGGTAAAGTTCTCCATGCCCCGTTTCAACACACGACAGCTCATGAACCAAGTGTCCACAAACAGGGTCTCAGTGTCTTGCTCTTTCATGATAACTACCGCTATCAGACCATTGTCACCGAATTTGTCCTCCAGGGTGAAGCTCAGGTCTACCACCTTCTGATCCGCTGCCAATGCCTCTATATCCGCCTCGGTATAACGGACCGTCCGCAGGTTGAACTGGTTACTGCGCTGTGACAACTGGGCAACACGGGGAGTATTGAACTTCGTAAAGCCACTCACCTTAGACACCATATTAAGAGACTTCAGAAAATCAGCTTCATTGGTGAAGGTCTTACTGAGCGACACACGCTTCGCCTCTACCTGATACTGCTTCGTACGGTCTTTATCGGCATTGCTATAGGAAGCTGTCTCAAAGAGATTCTGGGAGTAGAGGTATTCCAGATACTCCCCGGGATCCTCAGGCAACTCCGGGACGGTGATGTCTGAGATATGTTCCCGTACCATGTTCCGCTCGAAAGGATTGTCATCCAGAAAAACCATCGAGTCGAAACCGATATTCAGAATCTGTTGGATAGCACGGATATTATCCACCTTCGTCTCCCAGTTTGCCATGAACACCGCGATATCGTCCAACTTGAGAATCATGTCCGGATGCTTCTCAAAGGGTTCTTTTGCAATGTCCTCGTTATTCTTGGAAGCGACACAAATGATGATACCACGCTGTTTGAGTTTCTTCACCCACATCTGGAACTCGGTAAATGCTTTACCGATACCCAGCCCATGCCCCAGTTGGATACCTTCCAGACCATCATCACCGATAACACCACCCCATACGGTGTTATCAAGGTCGAGTATCAGGCATTTCTTAAACTGTCCCTTGATGGCACCCACGATATCCATCACCCGGGAGGCTACGTATGGCAGTGCGTCCAGACTTAGCACCATCTCCGTACTGACATACACATTAGAAGCAAACATCATGTCGCGCCCTAATTTACTCTGCAGTCCGGCAATGTCACAGACAAACAAATTAGCATACTGCTGTGAAAGGTTCATCAACTCATAGTTGAGTTTACGGACCTGATAGGTGAAAGACTCTGTCACCTTATTGGCATAACTGCCAAAGACAGTGTCTTCTATCTCCGGGTAGTTGAAATAGATAATCTTCTTGTTTGCCAACTGAGGGGTCTGGCATACGGTAGATATAAAACCAAGACGTTCGTCTGCCAAGGCTGACTGCCTGGCTGCAGTCAGAAGACTATGATGCTCACACCATTTATGGGTAGACTGAAAGATAATCAGGATATCCGGGTCAAAGACATACAACTCACTGGTCGTATCGAGCAACTGACGCTCTACCTGACTATACTCTCCTTCATAGAATTCCACGGATATTCTTCTGGCGACAGCCTCACCTTGGATAGCGGTAGATAACAACTGTGTCGCCGTATCACCCAACAATGCTATTTTTGTTTGAGGACCAGATAATGTCTCCTTGGCAAGTTTCTTAAGCTCTTTCAGTGTATGCATAATGATAAACTTTTTACAAAGGTACGAAAAAACAGATGAAAAGCAAAATTTATTAAGACTTTTCTGTCTTCGGTTTGACTCCAAACAGATAATGCGCTAAGAAGGGACTGAGACGGATGACATAGCTTGCCGTCAGGCATACGGCAAGAACGGCTAATGCTTCCCCTAACACGACTGCCACCTCCAATGCCTTGTTATCATAAGCCAGCAACTGCCGATTATAGAGTAATATCGACTCGGGCAGAAAGAAGAAATGGAGTAGGTAGATATCCAAAGTACGTGTACCGACATACTGTAAGCAACGCCCTAAGACCCGCTCTTTCGTAAACCATGAGGCGAAATAACGGAAAAAGGTGAACACCATCACCATACCACAGATGCCACTCACTGCGAAACGGATGTAGACCCATGACCAATAGCTGGTTCTTGGTGTTAATGCCATCATAAAGAAAAGGACAGCCACTGCCACAAAAACCTCCCATCGGTCTGTCAAACGCAGGAATCTGTCGAAATGCTTCCTCACCAAAGTTCCCAAGTAGAAAAAGAGGTAATAACGCCAGGTCATGAAACTCAAGAAGCCCAGGGCATAACGCCCCCATCCTAAATGTCCGGCAATTTGCTGATAATGGACATCATACCATGAGGAAGACATGGAGATAGCCAATGCTATCAAAAGCATCCATACATCCTGATGTTTACTTTTCCTGGTGACGAGAACGGAAAGAATATAAATGACAAAAAAGATAAAGAGGGCAAAAGTAAACCAATAGCCTCCCTTCACGGCACCTAACTGATGGAAGAAATCAGACCGCTCATGAAGGGCAAGGAAGATAAAGGTCGGGATTATCTGCACCATGAATTTATTGTTGACGACTTGCTGAACAGTTGTCTTATCCCATATCCTGGTCGCCTTGTAAAACAGCCAGCCACTGATCATAAAGAAACAGGGCATACGCAACAAGAACAGCACATCATTAAAGGCAATGAAATACTCTTTGAAACAGAACACACAGATATGCGAGTAAATTACGAGAATCATCGTGAATCCCCGCATCGCATCAATATATTGTATCCGTTCTTTTACCATACAATGTTGCAAAGGTACGAAATTTACGACAATAAATTTGGGTAATTCAAAAATTGTTCTTAAATTTGTATTATCTAACATTTGCAAAGAGAAAAATATGGCAAAATACGATTATTTGATTGTTGGAGCTGGACTTTATGGCTCGACATTCGCTTATTGCGCAAAACAACAAGGAAAGAAATGTTTAGTGATTGACAAGCGACCCCATCTAGGTGGCAACCTTTATTGCGAGAAAATCGCAGATATTAATGTCCACCAATATGGACCGCATATCTTTCACACCTCTAATAAGAAAGTATGGGATTTCGTAAATGGCATCGTAGAGTTCAACAGGTTTACAGAGTCTCCTGTCGCCATCTATAAGGGAAAGGCATATAATTTGCCTTTCAACATGAATACCTTCTCCCAAATGTGGGGAGTCATCACACCCGACGAGGCAAAGAAGAAGATTGAAGAGCAACGGAAAGAGATGGAAGGAAAAGAGATTACCAACCTGGAAGAACAAGCTATCTCCCTAGTTGGAAGAGATATCTACGAGTGCCTCATCAAAGGATATACAGAGAAACAATGGGGACGCAAGTGCACTGAGCTCCCACCTTTCATCATCCGACGTTTACCAGTCAGATTTGTCTATGATAACAATTACTTTAACGATTCCTACCAAGGTGTCCCTATCGGAGGATACAACAAACTTATCGACGGGTTACTCACAGGCATCGACACACAGGTGAACACTGATTTTTTTGCCAATAGAAAGGAACTGGAGTCTTTGGCAAACAAAATTGTTTTTACGGGAAGAATTGATGAGTTCTACAATTTTCAATTTGGCAAGCTGGACTACCGAACCGTCCGGTTTGAGACAGATATTCTTCCAACCTCCAACTATCAAGGACTTGCTCAGATCAACTATACAGAGGCAGAAGTACCTTATACACGTATCATCGAGCATAAGCACTTCGAGTCCTTTGCCGCTGATGTTGACAAGAACCCACAGACTGTCATCAGCCGTGAGTATTCCGTAGAATGGAAAGAGGGACTGGAGCCTTATTATCCCATCAACGATGAGAAAAACAGCAAGTTATATCAGAAATATGAGTCACTTGCGCAACAAGAGAATCATGTCATCTTCGGTGGAAGACTCGCAGAATACAAATACTATGACATGGCACCTATTGTAGAGAAAGTGCTGAAAATGTTTGATTATTGTTAAAAGACGAAGGACGAGTCTGTTGACCCGTCCTTTATCTTTTATTTCTTTAAGAAATTATCTTTCGCATCCTCATAATGATCCGTCTTATAGAAAAGCCGGAAGATGCCATAGGATTTAAACCGGTTCCATACAGCCTTTAACAATGTACCTTCCTTAAAGGAACTATAACTGGTAATCACACGACAGCGCTTATCATAAACAAACTTGATCTTACCATACTTCTTCATGGCGAGCGCCATTGAGCCGTCCTCACCACGGAGCAGTTCCACACGATAGCCCTCCTTTTTCGCATACTCTGCATAGAAGCCGAATGCCATTCCACGCACACTCAGTTCCGGTCGGTTGATGCTTTGTATTCGTAAATAAATATCACGACAGAACTCATACATCCTCAAACCGAATTTAGAGAAACGCTCATTGGGGTAAAAGCTCCATAGTGAGGCAACCGCTGATATGCCCGGTTTCATCAACTCGTCAATCATCACTTCAAAATAATGAGGAGGATACAATGTATCGGAGTCTATACACATATATATCTTGCCTTTTGCATGATCCAGACCGCACTGACGCGCATACCCACAGGTATGCTGATACTCCGTGTAATAAGGAATCCCTGACTCTTGATAAATCTCTGCCGTCCTGTCCTTAGACTCATTGTCGACACCAATGAACTCCACGGGATATTTACACTGGATGTCACTCAATGACCATAAACACGCAGGGAGGTGTCTCTCCTCGTTATAAGCAACTATCACAATAGAGGCAACAGGCTCAGGACTTTGTAGTTTAGTGAGTCTGTCACGTATACCATTCATTACATCCTGAGGAACATCATCATAAGATTTCTCATAGATGCTCAGGTATTTTTCATACCACTCTGACATATCATTCCGTTTTAAGTTTTATATTGCAAAGATAGGTATTATTCAATAAATTTCCAAATTTTCTTTGGGATTTTCCTCGTTTATGTGTACCTTTGACGTATGAACGACAGAATCAACTGGATGGACTGGGCAAAGTTCCTTGCCGTAGCACTGACTATCCCCGTCCATATACCCCACGCTATAGGTGACCAGCCTGTCACCTATTTTGAGGTGTTTCTTCTTGCATGCCTGATGTTTAACTCTGGATATTTGAAGAAGGAACGCACTAACCTCAAAGAGGAGGTGAAGAAATATTGGCATCAGTTAGGAATACCCTACATCATATATAATATATTATTTTATCCGTACTGGCTCATCAAGTTCTATAGTGAGCACGACAGCATGCCCAACCTTTCAGAGGCAATGCGCCCCATATACGGTGCCTTGCTTTTGCAGGCAAATACGGACTATGCCTGTGAGCTGAATCCTGTCACTTGGTTTATCGCCGCCCTGTTTATCATGCACCTGTTATTAGATGGGATGACAGTCCTGGGTGATACCATTTTCCACAAGAAGAATTGGATCATCAGGACCGTCCCCATGTGGCTGCTTAGTTTCCTGGGCATGGGTATTTATGTTGCCCACAAAGCAGGTTATGTACCTTCACATTTCGTCGTCATTGGTATTGCGAAGTCATTGGTATTTTACTATATGGGATTCCTTTGTCGCAAATACCATGCCTTTGAGACCTGTGATTTCAAAAAGGATGCCATCAAGTTTGTCATCACCCTCATAGTGAGCATCGTACTCTTCAACTACCACGCAAGCATTGAAAGTAACTTCACCTTGCACATGGTTTCCTACTTCCCCGCAGTACTATTTGGCTTGCTATCCTTTATCTATTTCTGCAAATTACTAAATAGCATCCATTCCAAGACCATCGTCAACTATTCAAATGGCACGATGGTATTTATCGGACTGCATTGGATGCTCACCGGTATCGTCCGCTACGGCATCCTCAAGCCCATTTTCCAAGTCCCCACTGAGTACATCTATACTCCACTTGAGGCATACGCCTTAGGACTGCTTGTCACAATACTCCTCTACCCCATTATCCTTTTCTTCCAAGCCAAAATGCCTTGGATGTTAGGAAAGAGGTATATTACCTAAGATTTTTTTGAGAAGGTTAGTTGTTCAAAGAGTTCTTTCCACATAGGCATGATTTTGTCTGCTGAGAAGCGCTGAGAAGAGGCAATGGCTCGTCCTCCCATTTTCTTTCGTAACTCCTCATCACCCATGAGTTGACATAGGCGATCTGCAAATGCCTGCCGATCATGCATAGGTATCAGGAAGCCATCCTCTCCATCCTTTAGGATACTTGCAGGACCATAGGGACTATCATAGGAAATAACTGGCAAACCACAACTCATTGCCTCAGGTATGACTAAGCCAAAAGGCTCGTAAAGGGAAGTCAATACAAATATACTGCTATTGCAATATGCCTCAAAAATCTCTTTGGTCGGCTGATGCAATTCTATATTTATGTTTAGTCTGTCTGCCTCTTGTTTATAATAATCCCATAACTCACCATCTCCATACAAATCCAGATGCCAATCAGGGAACTTCTTATAAGTTAACTTCCATATATCAAATAAATCCCCAATTCCTTTCTGTTTCGTAAACCTACCTACAAAAATAACATGTTTTTCTTTTAATGTACTACATCGGGACTGAGGATTCAGTTTCACGATATTAGGAATGACATGAACATTTTCACATACACGTCTCCAGTTTTCAGCATCACCTTCAGTCAAAGTGACTAATGCATCTGCCTTACCTACCCATAGGTTATTCCATCGTAGCAGAACCCGTTGCCAGAACGTATCAGGATGTGTAAAATTAATATGTGATTCTACCACATGTGGAATATCCCCTTTAATGTTCAAGAGAGGTCTTATCATCTGTATTGTTGTACAAACCAACAAATCAGGCTTAATACGCTCTATTTGTTCATTTAATCTCTTATGGTATAAACGCGACAATCTAAGATATTCCCATTGACGGCGAAAAATATTATATCGAAATCGAGTATGCAAACGGATATTTAAATCTATAAAATGCACCTGATTGCTAAGACCAAAAAGAACAGGATGGTTACCTTGATCTGAAGTTATTAAATACACATCGTAACCATAGTGACAAGCTAAATAATTCATTTTGTCAACCAGGATTCTCTCTATCCCCCCCCAAACAGCTAATGAACGATATAGATATACTACTTTCATTGAATACTGACTATATTAAGCCTTTGTATCTGCCTACACAAGAGACCGTCCATACAAATAAGCGTGATGGGAGCATACTTATTACATAATACAAGAGATGAGCATTTCTGTTATGGCTGAAGTGCATAATATCAGAAATACTTAGAGGATGGATCATGATACTTTTCAGTTCCTTATCAGTAAAAGACGGAGATATCTTTTCTTTATTTTTAAGGATATAGCAAAACACGAAAAAGGCCGTTTCCAACACATTCTTACAACGCTGTGGTAATAAGGACTTCCTATTGGTTTGAGCACATTGCTTTTTCAGATAATCTACTGTCGAGATATTCTGAAGAACTTCTTCTTTATGAATACTCTCCCGTTGTTGGTAGCGACTCAAAGAATTCAAATGACACATATAGTGATAAGTAATGTCAGGAAGTAAAACCGCATGGTTACACAGTGGAAACAAATCAAAAGCAAAAGCCATGTCTTCCCAGAAATCTGATTCTATAAAACGGATTTTCGACTGTCGAAGAAGTTCCACATTGACTATAAAATTCCAAATGGTAGTCTGGACATTTCCATATTTACTCCAAGCATACTCTGCTAAACATCCTTCTCCCTTTAATTCTTTCTGAGGATACTGAATAGTAGCTACGATTTTATTATCATTATAAGTTTCAATTTTATTGTATGAACCATAAACAATATCCGCTCCTGTCTTTTTTTGCCACCCCATCAAAAGAGATATCGCTTGGGGCTCCATCAGATCATCGGCATCCATAAAAAACAGGAATTGCCCTTGTGCATCATCTATTATACGATTACGAGCTGCACTCACCCCCATATTCCCAGGCTGACGTAGAACATGAATATCTTTACCTCGTTTATGATTATTCTGGAATTCCCCAATTATAGACATAGAAGAATCCGTCCCACAATCATCAATTATCAGATACTCTACATTGTCATAGGTCTGGGCTAGAGCGGACTCCAACGCTTGGCGAATATAGCTCTCTGCATTGAAGACAGGAATACCTATGGTTACTTCATATTTCATGTTACAAAGTTAATAAATAATTTGGAAAAATCATATTATTTACGTAATTTTGCATAAAAATATAAATAAAATGTCTACCAGGCCTCTTAAATTAGTCTACATCACTCCATCAATACACACAGCAGACGGAGCCGCCCGTGTGTTAACCCTCAAAGCGAATTACTTTGCGGAACATTATGGCTATGACATTACCATCATTTTGACCGAAGCCAAAGGACAACCGTTCTTTTATCATGTATCAGACAAAATCAAAATCATCAATTATGATTTAGACTTTGAGCAATTATGGAATTGCCCTTTCTGGAAAAAATTCTTCATTTATATCCCCAAACAACTCAAATTCAAGAAACTGCTGAAGCGTGACCTCATGCGAATTCATCCGGATATCACTATCAGTCTCCTTCGCAGAGAAATCAACTTCCTCAACGGGATTCATGATGGAAGCAAAAAAATCGGAGAGATACATGTTCACCGTGACAACTACAGGAATTTCAAAGACGAGAACAGCAATTTCATTATGGACGCATTTGCCAAACTGTGGTCAAGACAATTGCTGAATAACTTAAAGAAACTTGACCGCTTTGTGGTCTTGACAGACAAGGATCGTAAGGCTTGGACAGAGCTGAACAATGTCGTAACCATCCCTAACCCATCTCCCTTCATGCCCACAACAGTAAGTCCCCTTACTGAAAAACGCATCATTGCTGTAGCACGCTATTCCCACGAGAAAGGTATTGACCTGCTGCTGGAGGCATGGGCAAAGGTGGAAAAACGAACAAAAGAATGGAGATTAGATGTTTATGGTGATGGTGACACGACTGCTTTCAATGCGTTGATTGACCGTTTGGGAATCGACCGTAACCGGTGCCTGCTGAATGGGCGTACTGGAGATATTGAGAAAGAATACCTAAGAAGTTCCATTGCCGTATGCAGTTCCCGTTTTGAGGGCTTCGGCATGATTATCATTGAAGCAATGGCATGCGGATTAGCCGTGGTTAGTTTTGATTGTCCGTGGGGACCACAATCTATCATTAAAAACGGAGAAGACGGTTTTCTTGTAGAAAACGGTAACATTGAGAAGATGGCAGATGCCTTAGTCAGACTGATAGAAGATGACAACAAGCGCCATACATTCGCAAAAAATGCCATTCAAAATGTAAAGCGTTTCCAGATGGAAAAGATTGCCGAGCAGTGGCGCCAACTCTTCGAGAATGTTATTCGAAGTTAGGTCTGGGTGTCCATGACTTCATAAACAGGCGTAAGGCAAAGTATAACCTGGGAGAACACTTGTACAGGAACCATGTCACTTTCTGCTTCTTCCCATTAGAGAAATTCAGGTCAGGCACCATATCACGAAGGGCTTGGAAAATTTCCTGACGTTCCTTGGCATCTTTCATGCCATATAGCATAAAATAAATCAGCAACGAGAATGAAGTAAAGACATCATCCTCCAGTTTCAGCAAAACTGCAGGTGACAACCCCTCTATCTTCCTTAGCTTCCAAGTACCAGCAATCACAGTAATCAGGTCATGGGCTTTTTTCTTGTTAAAAGAGTATGTCGCAGAGGCATGTCCTTTCCTGTATACATTAAGCAGACGAGACACTCTCAGACATTTCTTTGCCCTGAGATAACACTCATGAGTAAAAGGAACATCCTGATAACAGACACCCGGAATGAATGTCAAATTGTTCTCCTGTATAAAAGCTCTTCTATACAAAGTACGCCACACATAACACTGACGAGGGTTTAAGTCTTCGAGGAACATCTGCTCACCCGTTTTCTCCTTCACTTTCAGATATTTCTGTGCGACATTGTCAAGACATTTAATCTCCTCATCTGTCATTTCCAAGAAATCGGCAACTACCAAGTCTGCCTTGGACTCTAATGCCTTCTCAAGTAATATCGACAGACTTTTATCTATCAGTAGGTCATCAGAGTCAGGCATGAGGATATACTCACCTTTTGCTTTGGCTAAACCATTATTACGAGCCACGGAAAGACCACGATTCTCTTGATTAATAACCGTAATATTTGAATGTTGGCTAATCAAATCCTGAATCACTTCCATACTACGGTCTCTGGTACCATCATTAACTATAATCACCTCAAATATATCCTCGTCAAGATTCTGATGGTATATACTCTCAATACAAGCATGTACGTATTTCTCAACATTGTACACTGATACAATAATACTCAATTGGCACTTTTCTGCCACATTATTAAGCATAGACATCTCTGAAGACATAAGCATAGTTTTAATATAGGACACGGCAAAGATACAAATAAAATATTAACAACCAAATATTTTTTGTTGCCAAAATTCAACAACCTGCTCTATTGAGAAACGCTTAACATGCTGACGTGCTGCGATAGCCATCGTTTTAAGTTTTTTCGTATCACTCATCAACATGACCAATGCTTGTGACAGGGCTGACGGGCAGCCATTCTCCACCAACACCCCATCTTCTCCATCATGAATAACGGACCGGGGACCCCAGGGGCAATCAAAAGCAACAACAGGCAAGCCGCATGCCATCGCCTCAACAAGTGCCATTCCAAAGCCCTCAAAACGGGAGCTGCATACGGCAATGGAACTTTTCAAGTATTCCTGTTCAATTTCATTCGTCCGCCCATTCAGCTGGCAACGGCTACGGGTAATACCCAATTTATCTATCAAATGTTCATAGGGGGTTGTATCACCTTCGCCATACACATCCAACCTCCAATCAACACACTGCTTTTCTGCCTCTACCCATGCTTCCAGCAGCAGGTCAATACCTTTCTCATGGGAATAACGAGCTACAGCAATAATCCGCTTTTCTGTCAGTGCACTAACAGAAGAAGGCATAAAGGGAGAAGGATTAGGTATTACCACCACATTATCTAACTCCTTCCAAGCTTCCCTGTCTGTCTCTGTCAAGACAACTAATTTATCTAATTTCCGCAAATGACTAACGAGGCTACAAGACCAATACTTAGCAAACAAGCGTTTTAACCAATTCGATTCACTACCCTCTATTTTTCGATAATTAGCCCTGTTGACATGCAACTCACCGACTTTCTTACTACCATCCTTAATATCATTGATGAAATTAATTTCCCTACGTAGCAGGCTGATGGTGATATCAGGACGGATTCTCATCAACTCCTTAGTCAACCGTTTTTTGTATTGACGCTGTTTCTTGAGATAGACAAATATCTTCTTAGTAAAAGAACATCTCCATAATTCTTCGAAATTGATGTCCAGATTTATCACCTTAACCTTATCTGACAGAGGATAGAATAACGGTTTGTCTTTTCCATCCGTCAGAATTATCGTAATGTCATCATCGAAATGTTCCGCAAAATAATTAGCCTTTAAAGTTAAGACACGCTCAACTCCTCCCGCCATATAGAGAGCAGGAGTACAATAGACGATTTTCAAAGGCTTTCCACCCATGAACTATTCATTTCTGATAGAAGGCAGCATACCATTCGGCAAAGGCACGAAGACCGTCACGAAGAGAGGTGGAGGGCTTATACCCATAGTCTCGTTCCAAGGCTGAGGTGTCGGCATAGGTTACAGGGACATCACCCGGCTGCATGGGAACTAGTTTCTTATGCGCCTCAAAGTCATAGTCCTCTGGCAACACCTTGGCACGGATCAACTCTTGCTGGAGAATATCCACGAAGGTCAACAGATTCTCAGGCTGGTTATTACCGATATTATAGACAGCGTATGGCGGAATGGGCAATCCATCCTCCCCCACTTTCTTCTCCGGGGCACCCTGCATGATACGTACCACACCCTCTACAATATCATCCACATAGGTGAAGTCACGCTTGCAGTTACCGAAATTGAAGATCTGAATAGTCTCACCCTTCACCAGTTTATTGGTAAAACCGAAATAAGCCATGTCCGGACGACCGGCAGGACCATAGACAGTGAAGAAGCGTAAACCGGTAGATGGGATATTATAGAGTTTGGAATAAGCATGAGCCATCAACTCATTACTTTTCTTCGTTGCAGCATAGAGGGAAACGGGATTGTCCACTTTATCATCCGTAGAATATGGAATCTTCTTATTGGAACCATAGACACTGGATGAGGAGGCATAGACTAAGTGTTCTACGGGATTGTGACGGCATGCCTCTAAGATATTATAGAAACCAATCAGGTTCGACTGGATATAGGCATCGGGATTAGTAATGGAATAGCGCACACCTGCCTGTGCGGCAAGATTGACAACGACCGCAGGATGAAACTTCTCAAAGATGCCGTCAATGGTTGTCTTATCGGCAATGTCACCCTTTATAAAGTTGAGAGTTGAGAGTTGAGAGTTGAGAGATAATTGATTCAACTCCTTTAATCTCCACTCTTTAAGAGACACATCATAGTAATCGTTCATATTATCGATACCTATGATAGTGGCATCCTTCACTTCCTTAATCAATCGCTTTACAAGGTTACTACCGATAAATCCAGCAGCACCAGTCACCAATATGGTCTTACCGTTTAAATCAACTTTTTGCATAATCAATTAACCTTTATGCCACAAAATTACAATAAATATTTGGAATTATCAAGTTTTTTCGTAATTTTGCAAAAGATATGAAGAAAATCTGCTTTTTAGTAGACTCCATCTTCTCCATCGGAGGTGTACAACGGGTTACTGCTGTCATTGCCAAAGTTCTGGCTAATGACTATGACGTAACAATTGTCACCTTTGACGAACCTTCAGCAAAAGACACTTCTTTATATGATTTACAGGAAGCGGATATCCATTACCGGTTCTTCCGCTATCCTGTTATAAGCAAATGGAAGAATCTACGCTGCAAGGCTTATAGTGCCCTCTACCGTAAAGTACTCCCACAGACAAGGATGACCTCCGACTGGTATAGTCACAGTTCTTTTCCCGCAGAAATGAGAAATGCCCTTGCTGCAGAACTGAATGCGGGAGGATATGATGTCATCATTGGTGACCATGCCCCTCTTTCCATACGTCTCGCCATCTGTAAGCCACTGCTGGGAAATACTAAACTTATCGGTTGGATCCATAACTCCTACAAGGCTCTTTTCGGAAAAGAATCGCCCTATATCGGTCCTGAAATTCGGAAACATTACGAATACCAACTGGGAAAACTACATCATACCATCGTCTTATGCCAGTATGACGCCCATCAATACCATACTCCCACGACGGTCATCTACAACCCGTTGACCCTGACACCAGGCAAGACTTCCACAGGAACCTCCAAGAGATTCCTTGCCGTGGGACGCTTTTCCCCTATGCACAAGGGGTTTGATCTTTTGATAAAGGCATTCCATCTGTTTGCCCAACATAACGATGAATGGACACTGAGTATTGTGGGAGAGGGGGTGGAAGAAAACCTATTCCGGAATATGATCGTCAACTATAACTTAGAGGACAGGGTATTGCTTCATCCTTTCACTAACAACATACAGTCTTACTACTCTCAAGCTCAAATATATGTACTGAGTTCCCGTTGGGAGGGCTTTGGACTAGTACTGGTAGAGGCTATGGCACATGGACTTCCCATCGTTTCTTCCGACCTTCCTACCAGTAAGGAAATCATGGGAGACTTTGGACTCTACTTCGAGAATGGGAATGTGGAAGAGCTCGCCAGACAATTAGAGGAAGCCACCAAAATTGACTGGAAAAAGAAATCAGAAGAAGCCTTAATAATAGCCAAACGATTTGATATAAATACTATTACTCAACAATGGAAAGAACTCATTGAGGGCTAAACACCGCATCCACTACTTTCTTCATTTGGTATTTCCACTGCAAGGGCTCTACCGTTTTGCGGATATCTTCTGGAGCCATTTTAAAATCAGCCATGAAGTCAATAATCTGTTGAATATCAATAGGTGTTTCATCAGCTGGGGCTTTAACGATGTATGGCTGATGATCGAAGTCACTGTCCTGCTCACTATAGATGAATGGAATGCCCCGCGTTGCATATTCCCTATTCTTCAAGGTTTTTATCACGGTGATACCACTACGGTGACGCCCTAAAGAACCGATGGCAAACTGACATTGGTTGAAGACCTCATCCAGCTCTTTCCCGAACAAAGTGCCATGGAAAATAATCTTATCGTACAAGTGATATTTCTCTATCAATGGATTGAAATACTGTTTCATGTGATGCGGATGTACTCCTCCCACAATATGGAAATAGACATCTCTACACTCCATGCACTCAGATCTATACCTTCTGTAGTATTCTCCTATACCGGCAACGACTCTGTCGAAAGCATGCCAAGGATGGATTTCGGCTACACCGATCAGATGCAGAGCCGATTTGTCACTTCCGACTCCAGACTCCTGACTTTTGACTTCATGTATGGGAATACTGTCGAAATCAACTCCGTTGCTGATATTGATAGTGCGTTGCCCGAAGATTTCCTTGGCATCCGAGAAAGTAACCATCGCATCCATATACTTATAGAGTCCGTTACGGAAAAGCTGGTCTACCTTCAATTCCATACGCTGCACCCAATAGAATGTACGGAGCTCCTGGTCATAAGGATAAGTAGGAATCTCCGTCACGGCATGGATTCCAGCCTTACGTATCTTCTTAAAGAACCTGACCAGGAAAGGATTGGCATTCATAAAACAACGGGCATAGATAAACTGAATACCCTCACGAACACAATAGTCATAGACACCATCATAATCCATACGCTGCCGAATTGCCGCCCATTTCCCAGTCCCATAGTCCTTAATCACTTGCCCATCCACATAGCGACAACGATGTCCGTCAGGAGAAAAGTCATAATAACACAGACGAACGTCGTGACCGTTCTCCTTTAAGCCCTTCACCTGATAGTGTATCTTTTTCGTGATACCGCTATAGTCCGCAAAGCCATGATAGACCAAGAAAAGTATTTTCATCGTTGGAATATTTTTGCAAAAATAAGAAATAATTCTCAAATATCAATTGTCAATTATCAATTATTTTGTATCTTTGTCCTCATGAAAGATAAAGAGGAACTACGAAAAGGACTAAAAGCCAATCCGAAACTGAAACGTTGGCTTGACTATCTCATCATGAACCAACGGGACGCAAGACCGCGTTGGTATATCCGTCTGCTGGCTCCATTCTACCAACGACGGGGTAGCGGGTCTAAGATTTATTCAAGTGTAAGGATGGACACCCCACCCTACCGCAATTTCTCGCTGGGAAGGAGAAGTGTAATAGAGTCTTTCTGTTGTATCAATAATGCGGTGGGGGATGTGGTAATTGGTGATTATACCCGTATAGGGATGCATAATACAATTATCGGACCGGTGGCGATTGGCAACCATGTCAATCTGGCACAAGGTGTAGTCGTAACAGCTCTTAACCACAACTACAGTGATACTACTTTACGCATAGACGAGCAGGGCATTTCCACCAATCCGGTAACTATTAGCGACGATGTCTGGATAGGTGCCAACGCAGTGATTCTGCCAGGAGTAACGATAGGCAAGCATGTGGTGGTTGCCGCTGGGGCAGTAGTCACAAAAGACGTACCAGACAATTGTGTGGTGGGAGGTGTTCCGGCAAAGAAAATAGCTGACGTAGGATGTAAGACGTTTGATGCCTGAGTACCAGATTAATCGAAAAGATTAAGGGAGAGGTCTTGCTTTGGCTTCTCCTCTTCTTTTTCTTCCACCAGCTCCTCACGGAACTGCAGGAGCAACTGGCGGGCATCGGCAGACCCTTCGGAATTCAGACGGTAATAACCACGACGACCAGTAGACTCTATGAGTGACTGACTGGACTTGCTATTACGCAACAGATACTGCTGGACATACGAACGGATATCCTCATAATCGGGCTGAGAGAAAAAAGTACAATTCATATTGTAAACATGTTTGGCAATAGCCTGCACGCTTACACCACCCTCTCCTGCCTCAGTGAGTACTTTCAATATCTGCTGGTCGTAAGTCACTCTTAACTATGAACTCATGGCTATGAACTAAAAAAGGCTGGTATGCCATGAAAGCTTACCAGCCCTTTTATGCTTCATTTGATTTGATTAAGCAAGTGTGATCTTCTCGTCAGCAGTAGCGAGCTTACCCTCCTTGAAGAGCCATCCGAGACCCAGCAGAGTCTCCTCCTCGCTGATCTTTGCTGCCTTTGCAATCTCTTTAACGGTCAGAGCCTTCTCAGCAGCTGCCAGTGCCTGGTAAACATCACCAGCCTTGAAACCTGCATTCTCTGCATTTACAGCTACAACTGCCTTCTTAGGAGCAGCGGCTTTCTTTACGGTTGCCTTCTTAGGCTCTTCTGCCTTCACAGCAGCGGCCTTCTTTGTTGTTTTCTTTTCTGCCATAATCTTTAAAAATTAATACGCTATTGAATGTTCTTTTCTAATAGAATTATTTAATTTCTGAGTGCAAAATTAAGAACTATTCAGATACGTTGTTATCGTACACAGCGCATTTTTTCCGTTTTTTTGATTATTCTTGATGTAAGTCAACCCTTAACTGCAACTCTTCCAACTGCTTAGCATCCAGTTCACCGGGTGCGTCGAGCATCACATCACGTCCAGAATTATTCTTCGGGAAGGCGATACAGTCACGGATACTGTCGAGTCCTGCCATCAGGCTCACGAAGCGGTCAAGACCGAAGGCGAGACCAGCATGAGGGGGTGCTCCGTACTTGAAGGCGTTGATGAGGAAGCCAAACTGTGCCATGGCACGCTCGGGAGTGAAACCAAGAATCTGGAACATCTTCTCCTGCAACTTACCGTCATGGATACGCAGGGAACCGCCACCGACCTCGACACCATTGCATACGAAGTCGTAAGCGACAGCACGTACCTTCTCGGGAGCAGTATCGAGCAAGGGGATGTCATCAGGGTTAGGCAGGGTAAACGGATGGTGGGTTGCCATCAGGCGCTGCTCCTCATCACTCCACTCGAACAAGGGGAAGTCGACAATCCACAGACATACGAACTGATCCTTGTCACGCAGTCCAAGACGGTCGCCCATCTCCAGGCGTAACGTACAGAGCTGTGTGCGGGTCTTATTAGCCTTGTCACCACTGAGGATGAGTACGAGGTCACCATCCTTGGCACCAGTCTTCTCCTTCAGCCGTGCCCATACCTCTGGGGTATAGAACTTATCGATAGAGGTCTTCACCGTTCCATCACTGTTGAACTTCACATATACAAGTCCTTTGGCACCTACCTGCGGACGCTTCACGAAGTCGGTCAACTGGTCAAGCTGCTTGCGGGTATAGTCAGCACAACCGGGAACGACGATACCACCGATATATTCTGCCTCATTGAAGACGGGGAATTCCCCTGTTCCCTTCAGCACATCCATCAGTTCCACGAACTCCATACCAAAGCGCAGGTCGGGTTTGTCAGAACCGAAGCGACGCATAGCCTCATGCCATGTCATACGCTGCAGCTTAGGCAGCTCTATCCCACGTACCTCCTTGAAGAGGTGACGGGCAAGATCCTCGAAAATCTCCAGTACATCCTCCTGATCAGCAAAGGACATCTCACAGTCTATCTGTGTAAACTCCGGCTGACGGTCAGCACGCAGGTCCTCATCACGGAAACACTTGGCAATCTGGAAATAGCGGTCGAAACCACTGACCATCAGCAACTGCTTCAGGGTCTGCGGACTCTGTGGCAGTGCATAGAACTGTCCCGGGTTCATACGACTGGGCACTACGAAGTCGCGGGCACCCTCTGGAGTGCTACCTATCAAGATAGGTGTCTCCACCTCGATGAAGTTCAGGTTATCCAAGAAGTTACGGATAAGGATGGTCATACGGTGACGTAACTCCAGGTTCTTACGAACGCAGCTACGGCGCAAGTCCAGGTAACGATACTTCATTCGGATATCGTCACCACCATCGGTATTGTCCTCGATGGTGAAGGGAGGTGTCAGACTCTCGCTCAGCACATTCAGCTCCTGAGCGATGATCTCGATATCTCCCGTAGGGATATTCTTATTCTTACTCTGACGCTCATTGACGGTACCCTTTACCTGAATACACCACTCACGTCCCAGACGGTTAGCCTGTTCACAAAGGGCAACATCCTTCGACTCGTCGAACACCAACTGTGTGATACCATAGCGGTCACGCAAGTCAACAAATGTCATACCACCCATCTTACGGGTCTTCTGTACCCATCCGGCAAGTGTCACCACCTTACCGGTATCGGTGAGTCTCAGCTCACCACATGTATTAGTCCTATACATATTATAATATGTGTTTTAAATTTGCGTGCAAAATTACTGCGAAAATATGATATATCCAAATTTTTTCGTATCTTTGCAGGCATAAAACCAATATAACTAACACAACTATGCCAAGAAGTCAAGGTATACCCTACGAGATTCATCCAAGTCCTAAGAAGGATGAGAAGGGACTGCCACTACTCTATGTGCGTCCCTTAAAACGTAACAAAATCAGCATGGAGGGCATTCCCTCACTCTTTCCTCCAGTAATCGACAGCAATGGCGGAATAGCAATAGAGGCGTGTGTTGCGGGTTTTGATGACATCTGTGTGGAAATGACATTGAGACTGCATACGGATGATGTCGTCCCATGATGCAGTAAATGAGTAATTATATGCGGTGGAAAGGAAGCGGACCTGTTCTTCCTGAGACATCCGAAGAAGTTGCGGATGACGCAGTTGCAGCAATCGTATAAAGATGGCAAGATAACGACACTGCCCCTGTTCCGTGCCAAGTCTGCGAATACGTGAACGACGGGCGTCACTATTCTGCTGGAGATTAAACGAGAAGCCATATTCCTGCGCCAACGAAGAGCGATTCCACGCATCCTCAACGTCCTCCGCAAAAGAGGGTTTCATCTGAAAACGCCCTATCGAGAAGTTGGCACCTGCCCTACCCTTTCTAATATATAGTCCATTGACGGCTGCGCGCTCTATCTCATCCTTCCACATAGAATAACGTATCAGCTCCGGAAAGATGACTGCCACGGCAATTCGTTCATCCACACCAAACAGGCTAAACTCTTTCCTCCACTCATCATGCCTTTCGTTTACATAACTGACAGCGGCAGTCCAGTCATTTCCGAACACCTTGGGATAATTAGTTGAAAAAACTGTGGCACTACTTATCACAAGCAGCAGCCACAGCAATATTAATTGTTTCCTTGTCACCATTTAGAGTTTGTAAGTACACTTCACTATCTTGTTGTCATCAATCATCACCCACTCCAAGCGGTCACTCTTAGCCTCAAACGCAATGGGGGTACAAGTGGTCATGTTATTGATAATGATCTCACCCGTCTGACTGTATTCCACCTGTCGCTTACCGCTACGGCTTTTATAGACACCATAGGGCGGTTTGTTTGGATTCTGCTTCAGGCGCTGATCCACCTTTTTATTGAGGCTCTCAAGTTCCGACTCACTGATAATACGGAACTTGTCACATTCCAAAACACCGTATTCCATTTCATCACCTTTCTCACGCATCGCCAAAAGCGGCCACTCGCAAGAGACTTTACTGATGTTCTGGAAACTACGGCACTCCCAAGTCGCAAAGCGCCAGCCGCTGGGCAGTTCATAAATGGTCTCCGGACAGCCACCTGCTACTGGTATAATATCTGGCAACTCCTTGTAGGCATCATCGAGCAGACAACCTGTCATAATAACAGCATTCAGGTCTGTCCTGCCAACGGCACACTGAGGCAGTTCTCCCAAATCAACAAGCCGCTGCGACAGTCTATTGAACTCTTCCGCATATTGTTTCACATTCGCAATCTGTCGCTGCAGCGATGCCCGATACTCTTTGGCTGCTTCCAGACGATAGTTATAGAGTAGTTGGTCGGCATCGGCATAGAGGGCATCAATTTTCTGGGGATCCTCCTCATTACATATCTGACCGTAGATCTTCTTTAACTTACCCTCATGTCTCTTGGCGATGGCACTATAGTCATGCCGGGCTTCCTCTTTCATCTGACGCTGATAGTTGTTGGTCAGTCTACCCACCTGAGACTCATAGCCGCTGAAAGCCTTTGTCATGTCCTGCGTCTGCTTGGTGAAGTTACTGGCATTCATCGCCATCTGCTGCATCTGCTGGATGAACTCGGGATGCGCCTTGATGTAAGCCTCCTGCTCTTTCTCACTCATCTTCTCGAACTTCTCCAGATCCATCGTATTGACATCGCCTCCCAAGACCTTTGCCATCACCTTATCCTGAATGGGTTTCTTCTTCGACTCCGGGGCATTCTCATCATTGAGAATCGCCAACTCAGCCTTGGTCAGACCAAACTGATTCTGAATCTTACCTTCCCATTTCCGGCGCAGTGCCTCCATCTCTGCATCAGTGCAACCAGACTGTTCACGCTGTAACTGATCGGCACGTACCACGACTGCAGCAATCTTCTGGGCGTAGGCATCACGTTCCTCCATCGTGCTTTTTGCCATCTTCTCTGCGGAGGGCAATGGCGGGAGTTCTCTCATCAGCGCCTCAGCCGTAGAGGCTGTGCTGGGTGTGAGAACACCATCCCACGTAACGGTTGATGTCTTACGCTTAGGAATAATATCGCTGCCCTGTGCGACAACAATATCCGATGGGGCACTCTCTGTGTTTTCAACCTTGTTATGATCCTCACGCTCCTTCCGGCTGGAAATACCGACAGCCGACTGTGCTTTCTGTTTCAGTTTCTTCAGGAAGCCCTGAGCATTCGCATCTGCCGTGCTGAGCATCAGCAGTGCCACAATCATCCATAAAACCTTTTTCATTCGTATATCTAATTACTTCTTGACAAACACTACCCTTCGGTTCTTGGCACGCCCCGCCTCTGTCTTGTTATCAGCGACGGGCTCGTGGGAGCCTTTACCTACCGCACGGAGATTAAAACCATCCACGCCTAAGCCCTCGAGTGCCTTGACGATAGCCTCGGCACGCTGTTGTGACAAGGGATCGTTGATCTTGTCAGAACCCTGATTATCCGTATGACCCTGCACCTCAAAACGAGCACTCGGGTTCTTCTTCATATAGTCGGCAACCTTCATAATCTCAATCATCGACTCTTGTTTGAGCGTCGCCTTACCCGTATCGAAAAGGATATTGTTGGTCACAAACTGTCCTGTCTCCTGGATAGCCTTCTCGACGGCAGACATGTCCTGTGCATGGCGGTCATAGAGGGCAACGGCTCCTTTGGCTATCACCACATTGCGGATGAAGGTCAAGTTCTCGTAATCGTAAGGAACCTGGAAGCACATCCATGCAGGCTGGTTGACACGAGGGAGGTTCACCACACGCTTGTCGTTGAAATAGACTTTCAGCGCACGTTTGTTAAACGACAATGCCACATGGTTCCATCCTTTCTTGAAGGAATACTCAAAACTGCCCTCATGGTTTCCATTAAACAAATAACCATGCTCCCGGCTGTCACAGACACCATGTTTCAGGACGAAGGCGGTCAAGTCACCAGAGTCATTTCCTTCTCCTGGGAACTCGGAACGGTCTTTGGTAATGGCAAGAATCAGTTTGACATCGTTCAGAGCAACATCATCCTTCTGGTTCCAATAGTAAAAGTCATACTCAATCGTAAACTCTTCTGGCAGATAAGCACCCTGTTCTTTGATGAGCGGCTGTACTTGGGCATTGTCAGTCATGTTGATTGCCTTCACGCCACCCAGTGTCTTGGTTTCTATCGTACCTTGGAACATATCCCATTTAGATGGAAACTCCCCAATGGTCTCGCCTTGGAAATCGTCTTGGAAAAGAATCATCTCACCACGCTTGAAGTCACTCGATGTGGCAGCACTGGGATTGTCCTCTCCTGACTCATCATCCTTCGATGTCTTACCTTTCTTCCCCCTCACAGCATCAGAAGCCTCGTCCTCCGCTTTGTCGATACCCTTATCCATCGCCTTGTCCACGGCATCGTCAATTTTGTTCTCAATCTTACTCTTCGCTTTGTCCTTCAGACGGTTCAGCCACCCTTGTGCATCTGTATTCACGACCATGGCAAAAGCCACAACCAGCAATAAAATCAGTCTTTTCATACCTTCAACTTTTAATGTTTTAAGTTACAGTTACATTTTGTTGGCAAAGGTATACAATAGTTATTACTTGCACAATTCCCCAAATGGGGGTATTTTTGCTGTTTTATTTGGCTGTTATCCAACAAATATGTATCTTTGTATCATGAAGAAAATGATAATCCTATTGCTTGGTGTGATGGCAACGTCTTGGACGCATGCCTACATAGACCACCGAAAAACGAAAGAGGACTCGGTGGAGGCACTGATCCATAGCAAGAACCCTCCCAAGGGGGAGGCATTGATACGCTGCTATATGGAACTCATCCGCGGCTATCTGGGGAAAGATGCGCAAAAGCACGATCGCTATACAAGAAAGACACTCGCACTGAGCTATCAACTGAATGCCTTGGCTGCAAGACAGAATGCCCTTTACCACCTGGGATTGCAATACTACGGACAGGAAAAGTTCAGAGACGCAGTCTATTATTTCCAGTGGGGACTTGCCGTCACCGACTCTATGGAGAACGACAAGCGATACTCCGAGAGTGAGGTGGACGACATGCGCTCACAACTCTATGGTGCTATTGGCAATGTCTATAACATGCAAGACCAATTGCAACTCGCCATCGCCTACTACCAGAAAGCACTACCTATCTTCGAGAAACACCGATGGCTACAAAGTCAGACCATCCTCTACCATAACATAGGGGAACTCTATGTCACCATGGGTAACACACAGGAAGCAAAGCGCAACTATCTGAAAGCCATTGAGAAAGGAGAGGAATCGAAAGACTCCCTGATGCCCGCCCTCGCCAGAAAGGGACTGGTGATGATTTACATCCATGAAAACAACTATGAGCAGACACGACAGACTATCGAGAAAGCATACGCTTACTTTCATTCTCACCAACAGGAGGAACAAGCAGGCTATGCGGAAATCCTTGCCGCCATGAGTAGTATGAGTCTGATGGAAGGACATCAGGACATCTCAAAGGCTAAGACTTACATCTCAGAAGCCCTCACTCTCCTCAATGACGAGATGATGTTTGAGACGAAATCCGCTATCTATGCTACCGCCTGTGAAGTTGCCATGGCAGAAAAGCAATGGCATAAGGCACTTGACTACGGACTGAGAAGTGTTCATGACGACTCTCTTGCCACCTTCTCCGACAAGGAGTGCCTCATGCATTTGGCAGAGATTTATATGGAATTAGGCGACAAGCAGAAGGCTACGGAATATATTAATAAGGTGTATGGCATCATGAATCGCTATGCCACTGACCACTATCAGTCGGGACTCTCACAAATGGAAGTTCTCTATGAGACAGAGAAGAAGCAGGATGCCATCACCCAACTGACAAAAGAGAAACAGTATTATCTCTATGGGGGCATCCTCGTAGCTATCCTGTTATTACTCCTTGCTCTCCTCTTCTTCCTCTACTGGCGAAGCATCCGGTTGCGCAAACGTCACGCTTTATTGGAGGCAAAACTGGAGGGAGAGACCACAGAGCGGGTCCGCATAGCCCGTGACCTGCATGACCGCCTTGGTGGACTCCTTACCGCTTTGCGTCTGAAGATAGCTGAGGATAACGGCAAGAAAGATGCTGTACTCCTCACAGACGATGCCATCCGTGAGATGAGAAATGTCGCTCATCACTTATTACCAGAGGCTCTCCATCGTGATGGGCTCCGCACGGCACTCCGTGACTACTGTCAGACGATGAGGAAGGTGTCTTTCTCTTTCATAGGAGACGAACAGTTTCTGAACAAGCAATACGAGGAGCATCTCTACTGTATCGTCTATGAGCTGGTAAATAATGCCGTAAAGAGTGCCCATGCCGAGCATATCAAGGTACAACTGATGGCAGACGAGAACCTGACGACCGTTAATGTCAGTGACGATGGCAAAGGGCTGACCCAAGGAGATCCTAAAGGCGCTGGACTGAGGAATATCAAGGAACGGGTGGAGCTGATGGGCGGAATGATGGACATCTACACACCCAACAGCGGAGGAACAGAGATCAATATCACCATCGACAACCATAAAAACCCACATTTGGGGGATTGACTATGTCAGACAATATGCGTACCTTTGCAGCCAATAAACCACAAAGAGGTAACGAGTACAAGATGCTTAGTGTCATCATTGCGGACGATCACCACCTGGTGGCTGAGGGAATTGCCAAACTGCTTCATGAGAGCCGGGTGGCAAAAGTCGTGGCTATTGCCCACGACATCACAGAGACCAAGGAGAAAATCAGGAGCATACAGCCACAGATGCTGTTGCTGGATGTCGCCATGCCTGATGGTGACGGCATTGACGCTATCAAAATGTTCCGGGAGTCATGTCCAACCATGCGCATCCTGATCCTGACCGCCTATGCTGAGTCGTCCGTCATCCTGCGTGCCCTCCATAACGGTGCCGAGGGTTATATCCTGAAGAACACCGATACCGATGAGCTCATCAATGGCATCTGTATCGTGGCTGACGGAGAACAGTATATCTGCAAGGAGGCACAGGCTATCCTGTCGAACACCAAGGAGGCGTTGCCAGAACTGACCACCCGCGAGCGGGAGATCCTGCAACTCATCGTCAAAGGATATACCATGAAGGAAATCGCCAAAAGACTCTTTCTTGGATTTGAGACCGTACACAGTTACACCAAGTCATTACGCCAGAAATTAGGATGCAGCAATACCGCCTCGCTGGTGCGTACTGCCATTGAGCGCCACCTCGTTTGATTTTATTAAGTAAAAATAATTAAAAATCCTCTGCCTTTTGATACAAGTGTGGAGGAAAAGACTTACTTTTGCACAAAATATTGACTTTAAAAAGCAAAAAGATGAAAAAGATAATCATGATGGCAGTGATGCTGGTATGTGGCATGACGGCAGTGATGGCACAGAAGCCTGCCCAGATTAAGTTTGACAAGACGACTCACAACTTCGGAACTTTCTCCGAGAAAGAGCCGAAAGTCAGTTGTGTATTTACCTACACCAACACCGGTGAGCAGCCACTCGTAATCAACCAAGCCATTGCCAGTTGCGGATGCACGGTACCTGAATATACCAAGACTCCCGTACAGCCCGGTGAGAAAGGCGAGATCAAAGTGACTTACAACGGAACAGGTAAGTTCCCCGGTCATTTCAAGAAGTCCATTACCGTACGCACCAATGGGGCGGTGGAAATGACACGCCTGTATATAGAAGGAGATATGACAGAAGCAAAATAAGAAAAAGCACTGCCTATGAGCAGTGCTTTTTTATGTTAGAACGTGTAGCTCAGACCCAATGAGCTGTATTCCATAAACTGCCAGTAGCCATGGATATCATGACGCGTTCCTGAGTCGTCGAAGCGAGGATACAAGAACACGTTCGCAGAGATATATTTGGTCACCTTGAGCTCAATCTGGTTTTCCCACTCTACCACCATACGCTTATAGGAGGTATAGGCATACAAACGACTCTTCCACATCACCTGATCAAGTACCTTCCACTGGACATCCCCTGTAAACTGGGCACCGAACTCATGCTTGGTATGGCGTCCATCCATACCATTCCTATCAAACAGGGTGGAACGTCCCACATAACGGAGGTTATAGGCAAGGGGCAGGAAATTCAGCGTACCCGTCAGCTTACTGTGAAGGGCATTCACCTTATACTCCATACCAATACCGACATTCAGGTCGAAGGGTGAGAAGAAATCGGAATACACAAACGCATCATTTGCCTTCAGACCCTTGGCAAACTGCGTATAGGCAAGCACTTGGAAACTGTAATACCATTTCTTGGATGCATGAACACCCAGTTTACTGGTCAGACGTAACACGTCATTATTAGTTTTGAATTTATGAACAGTGTCTGATGGGGAAATCTGGAAACCCAGCTTCATCTCCAACTTATTCTCGAAAAGGTATTTGTCCTTGTCGTTATAGTTCAACTCCAGAGTCACGGCACCCACCGCGGAATAGTTACTCTCACCACCCTTATGCCAGTTGCTTGACACATAGTTCTGTAAAAACTGCAGGAAACCGTCGCCCTTGAACTTCCAGAAATTAGGTTTGGTGACCACAATACCTGTTGGCGCCATCTCAGGCTCATCGGGCAGGGGGACAGCCTGCTCCACCAGTTCCAAATGCTGCTTTACTTCCGTGTTCACGTCCTCACGCACAGAACCGGTCTTCCGCAGTTGGCTCTCCGTATTGACCACCAAGTCAGGACGCTTCATGTAGACATTCATCATGGCAGCATCCACGGCATCCGTCACCTCATCACCCGTATTCGGGTTTAACGACAACGCCTTATTAGCTCCAGAGTGGTAGAATGTGGGAGGGGCGAACAAACGATAATAACGGGCATCTACGGTCTCCTTACGCAAGGAGTCGTTCAACTGCTGTATAGAGTCTAACTGATGACGCAGCACCTTAATAGAGTCCACATACCCTTTCAACTCTTCCAATATGGTCTGTTTCCTATTACTCTGAGCGCTGACTCCCTGTACCCAAATCATGGCAGCCATACATAATATAATATATCTGTATCGCATCATACTAAACGAATTTGAGTGCAAAGATACGAAAAAACATTGAAGTTAAAACACAATTCTCATTTTTTATTAGTACCTTTGCACCTTGTATGCGAATAAGATAATATATAAATAAGGTAAAATATGAATAGAGATACGATTATCGGTTTTGTCCTCATCGCCCTGGTACTGATCGGATTCAGTTGGTATAACAGTCCGTCAAAAGAGGAGATAGAAGCCGCACGACTACAGGATTCTATCGCTGCCGTCCAGCAGGATAACGCAAAGAAAGCAGCACAGCAGCAAGCGGAAGAGCAACAGAAAAAGGAAGAAGTCGCCAAGACAGACTCCTCTGCACTCTTCTATGGTGCATTGAATGGCACTTCACAGAAAGTGGTACTGAAGAACACCAAGCTGGAACTGACCCTTGACACCAAAGGTGGCGTCATCAAGAAGGCGAAGATTCTCGACTATAAAGACCTCAATGAGGACAAGGACCTGACCCTCTTCGATGAGAAAGATCAGAACCTGAACTTCATGCTGACAGGTAAGCAGGACAATATCGTTACTGCCGACCTGTATTTCACTCCATCAGAACAGACTGACTCCACTGTCACCATGACGGCAACGGCAGGTAATGGTGGACAGGTAATCCTGAAATACCGTCTGGGCAAGGACTATATGCTGGGCTTCTCCCTGCAGACGAAAGGACTTACCAATGCCTTCGCACCATCCCTCAAGGAGATGGAGATTGAGTGGAATGACCACTGCCGACAGCATGAGAAGGGTTTCTCGTTCGAGAACCGCTACACCACAATCTTCTATAAGGAGGCTAAGGGTGGTGATACCGACAACCTGTCTGAGGCATCGGATGAGAATGAGACCATCGAGGAGGAACTTGACTGGGTGGCTTTCCGCAACCAGTTCTTCAGTGTCGCCCTTATCTCCAAGGATAATTTCGCACGTAATGCGAACCTGATCAGTACCCTCGAACAGAAAGGCACGGGTTATCTGAAACAGTTTGATGCCAAACTCAAGACTGCCTTTGACCCGACAGGTGCAAAACCCTCGGAGTTTGAGATGTATATCGGTCCCAACAACTTCCGCCTGATACAGGATGTGGAGCAGCAGAGCCAGTTCGGCAAAGACCTTGATTTGGAACAGCTCGTAAACCTCGGGTGGTGGCTCTTCCGCCTCATCAACCGCTGGTTCACACTGTATGTCTTCGACTGGCTTGCCAGCTTCGGCTTCAGTATGGGTATCGTGCTGATCCTCATCACCATCCTGCTGAAGGTCATCACCTACCCGATGGTGAAGAAGAGTTATATGTCATCCGCAAAGATGCGTGTGCTCAAGCCGAAACTGGAAGAGGCTACCAAACAGTATAACAAGCCCGAGGACCAGATGAAGAAACAACAAGAGATGATGTCGCTATACTCGAAATATGGTGTCAGTCCTATGGGCGGCTGTCTGCCAATGCTCATTCAGATGCCTATCTGGATTGCCATGTTCTGGTTTGTGCCCAATGCCATCCAGTTACGCGGACAGAGTTTCCTGTGGATGGACGACCTCTCGACCTATGATCCCATCATAGAATGGAGCCAGAATATCTGGGGCATCGGTGACCACCTCTCACTGACCTGTATCCTGTTCTGTGCCGCCCAGCTCATCTACACCTGGATCTCCATGCGCCAGCAGAAAGACCAGATGATTGGTGCACAGGCAGAACAGATGAAGATGATGCAGTGGATGATGTATATTATGCCGCTGATGTTCTTCTTCATCTTCAACGACTACTCGTCAGGTCTGAACTTCTACTACTTCATCTCATTGTTCTTCTCTGCCGCCATCATGTGGACACTCCGTAAGACCACCGATGACGAGAAACTGCTTGCCATCTTGGAGGCTAAGTATCAGGAGAACAAGAACAACCCGAAAAAGCAGAGCGGACTTGCAGCCCGTTTGGAGGCTTTGCAGAAGCAACAGGCAGAGCTGGAGCGTCAGCGTAAGAATGGATACAAGAAATAAAACACAAATACAATGAAAATAGGTTTCGATAACGACAAATATCTCAAAATACAGTCAGAGCATATCAAGGAGCGTATAGCCAAGTTTGACGGAAAACTGTATCTGGAACTGGGTGGCAAGCTCTTTGACGACCACCATGCCAGCCGTGTTCTTCCTGGTTTTAAACCCGATTCCAAACTCCGTATGTTCAGCAAGATCAGTGACAGCATTGAGATTGTCATTGTCATCAGTGCCGAGGATATCGAGAAAAACAAGGTTCGTGCTGACTTAGGAATCACATACGACGAGGACGTGCTACGCCTTCGTGATGAGTTCATGAACAGAGGTTTCATGGTCGGCTCTGTCGTTATCACCCACTATAACGGTCAGCATGCCGCCGACCAGTTCCGCCACCGTCTGGAGCGCCTTGGCATCAAGAGTTATGTCCATTACCTGATTGACGGCTATCCACACAGTGTGAAACTGATAGCCTCGGATGACGGTTTCGGTAAAAATGATTATGTCGAAACTTCCCGTGAGCTGGTGATCGTCACTGCTCCCGGACCTGGAAGTGGTAAGATGGCAGTATGCCTCTCCCAACTCTATAACGAGAACAAGCGGGGCATCCGTGCCGGCTATGCCAAGTTTGAGACCTTCCCCGTATGGAATCTCCCCCTGAAACACCCGGTCAATATCGCCTATGAGGCAGCCACTGCCGACCTCAACGATGTGAACATGATTGACCCGTTCCACCTGGAGGCATACGGCAAGACAGCCATCAACTACAACCGTGACATTGAGATATTCCCTGTGCTGAACGCGCTCTTTGAGGGCATCTATGGGGAGAATCCCTACAAGTCACCAACAGATATGGGTGTCAATATGGTAGGGTTCTGTATCAGTGATGACGAGGCATGCTGCAATGCCAGCCGTGACGAGATTATCCGTCGTTACTATGATGCCACCAACAAACTTGCCGATGGAGCGGATAACGAGAATGAGGTCAATAAAATCCTCATGCTCTTCAATCAGGCGAAGATCACGACAGCCTATCGCCGTGTCACCGTTGCCGCAGAGGCGAAGAAAGAACTGAGCGGACATACAGCAGCAGCGATGGAACTGGCTGACGGCACATTGATCACCGCCAAGTCGTCACCTCTGCTCGGCTGTTGTGCCGCACTCCTGCTGAATGCCACCAAGCATCTGGCAGGTATCGACCATGAGGCGAAACTCATTCCTCAGAGTATGATAGAGCCCATACAAAAGACGAAAATTGAATATCTGGGTGGTAAGAACCCACGCCTGCATACCGATGAGGTTCTGGTGGCATTGAGTGTCCTTTCAGAGAGTGACGAACGTTGTCGCCTCGCATTGGCACAATTACCTCAGCTGCGTGACTGTCAGGTACACTCCACCGTCATGCTCTCTGAGGTAGACCGCAAGATCTTCAAGAAACTCGGTTGCGGACTTACCTGTGATCCCGTAAAGAAAAAGTAAGTAAGCTATCCTATCAGCTTATTTTCAGACATAGCATCGTGAGGTCGTCATTAGGATCGGCACCTGCACGATGCTTATTGACTTCATCCATTAGTTTCAGTACCACCTTCTTGGCACTATCCAGCGACTGATCACTCAGGATCTCAAGGATACGCTCATCACTGAACTGCACCTGCTCCTTATTCTCCGCCTCATTCAATCCGTCCGAATAGATAAAGAGAGGTATGCCCTTGATGTTCTCTATTGTCTCACCGACGAACTCCAGTCCTGGCCATAGACCAATAGGTGCGTTCGACTCCACCTCCATGAATTTAGGAGGATAGCCCATGACAGGAGGATTATGTCCCGCATTACAGAAATCCATACGTCCCGTCTTCAGGTTGATCAGACCCATGAACATCGTGACGAACATACCCTGTTCATTATTTTCTGTCAAGGCATTATTCATACGCGTAGCAATGGCGGCAGGCTTCATGTGCTCGGAGCCAAGGGTACGGAACATACGGTTTGCCTGAGCCATAAACAGAGAGGCAGGAACACCCTTCCCTGACACATCACCCAGACAGAAATATAACTCGTCACCTTGTAACATATAGCCATACAAGTCTCCACCTATCTCCTTGGCGGGAGTCATTGCCGCATACATGTCAATACCCTCACGGTCAGGGAACACATTAGGTACCATTGACATCTGGATATCTCGGGCAATGCGCAACTCACTCTGGATACGCTCCTTGATCTGGGTGGTCTCCTCCAACTGGTCATAAGCGGTTTTCAGTTTCGCATGCGCCTCCTCCAGATGACCATGGGCAACAGCCAACCTATGGGCAGCCTTACGCTTATGAAGGGTGTATATCAAGAAAAAGACAATCAGTAATATAAGGGCTACACCCGTGCTCCATAGCCGCTGCTGTGAGAGTTTCACCTGCTGGTGGGCAATCTCAGCCTCCTTGCCCTGCGTATCATAAATAGTGGCAAGTTCCGCTGTCGCGGTAATCTTCTGTCCACTGATGGCAGAGTCAAGCATCATAATAATACGCTGGCCTATCCTCATCGTAGAGTCTTTGCGTCCAATCTTATCATTCGCCATGTATTTCGGCAACATATAGAGTTGGATATTATCCAGAGAGAGGTCTGTACCCCACTCATGAAGCGCCTGGTCTAAGTAACTATAGTTATCAGCAGCTTCCCGATAACGTTTTGCAAGCATCAGATAATCGTTGCCATTGATATGACCCGCAGCGGTCTTAGAATAAGCAGTCTTCTGGAATCGCAGGAATGCCTCTGCAGCCTTCTCCGTACTGTCAAGACTCTCCATTGCGACAGCACGCATCACCTCGATACGTCCCTGATACTCATCGAAATACTCCTTACGGGCATCTTCACGCTGACGGTATTTATCCAGCAGCATCTCCGTACGGTCAATCCAATAGACCGCATCCGCATAACGGCGTGTATTGATGTATGCCTGACTGGTATAGACCGTACCAAGGACTGCTTCCTGAAAACCACGACTTGTCGTGTCTGTCGTCCATCGGTTGATATAATGCTGACGGGCTTCCTCAAAACTTGCTTTCGCCTCCTGGTCCCGCCCAAGGTTCAGTTGACAACATCCTATATTATTCAGCAGGATAGCATAGTCAATGTCAGAGCCGATCTTCGTCTCATCAATCTTCTTCACAGCAGGAACCGCTACTTTCAATGCCCCCTCATAATCACCTCTCACCAACAGCAACTCCGAGAGCCGGCGGGCACATTTATTATAGTTTTTCTGGTCAAGACTGGTTTTCACCTCACAATCCAGTGCCTGACGATAGTATTTCTCAGAAGCAGTGAACTGTTTTTGATGATAAGCTAACACTCCCCGCCAGCGATTAACATTCATCTCATTGATGTCACCCGTCTTTGCAAAACTGTCAATGAGCACTTCCATACGGGCATAGTTCATAACGGCTCCAGCATCGAACAGAACACTGTCAGCATGTGCGGAGCGTATCTCCCTGTTTTTCACCTTCTGGCATGATGCCATCACGAGAGTGAAACATAAGGCGATGAATACTACTTGTCTTAACTTGTCCATTTGCGTTTATACAGTAATCTTCTTCCACATTTATTCCGCAAAGATACAAATAAATATGGAATAAAAACGAATGTTTGCTAATAAATTTGGCTTTTCAATCGTTATTTTGTAACTTTGCACTCTACATACCATTTATATGAAAAAGTTACTGACCCTTTTAGCAGCGACCCTGCTTTTAGCACCAGCCTCCCTGAAGGCTCAAGAAGAAGTGAATATCGGAAAAAGTAGTATCAAACTGACCAGTCGTATGATGACCCCGGAGGCTCTTTGGGCAATGGGACGCATCGGCACCGTAGAGGCATCACCTGACGGTAGACAAGTGGTTTATCAGGTAGGCTATTACAGCGTTAAGGCTAATAAGAGCCATCAGGTGATTTATATCATGGACGCTGATGGCAAGAACAATAAGCAATTGACTGTCAGCAGCAAGAACGAGACAGACCCGACATGGGTAGACGCTAATACCATCGCCTTCCTTTCCAGTGGAGAGATATGGACGATGAAAGCTGATGGTTCCGAACGTCACCAATTGTCACAGACTGAAGGTAAGGTGGAGGGCTTTAAGTTCTCCCCTGACCGTAAGCACGTCATTATCATCAAGAGCATTCCTTTCCATGAGATTATCAAGGAGAATCCGTCAGACCTTCCCAAAGCTACCGGTCGTCGTGTCACCGACTTGATGTACCGCCACTGGGACCACTATGTGGAAAGCATCCAGCATCCCTATCTGGCGAAATTAGAAATGAGAGATGATAAATTAGAAATGGTTAATGACGGTATTGCCGATATTCTTGACGGTGAGCCTTATGAGTGCCCCATGGAACCGTTTGGCGGTATTGAGCAACTGGCATGGAGTCCTGACTCCAAGACGATTGCCTATACTTGCAGGAAAAAGACTGGACTGGAGTATTCAATCTCCACTGACTCTGATATTTTCTTATATAATATAGGTACGCGGAAGACGACAAATCTCTGTAAGCCCGCCAACTATAAGGCTCCCGCCAACGACCCGACCCGCACGCTGAAGATTCAACCTGTCAATGCTCCAGAGAACCTGAAGAATAATGTAGGTTACGACCAGAACCCACAGTTCTCACCGGACGGTAAGTACATCGCCTGGCAGTCGATGGAGCGTGATGGTTATGAGGCTGACCTCAACCGCCTGTGCATTTACGAGATGGCAACAGGTATCAAGCGTTATGTCAACTGGAAGAGTGATGTAGAGGCATTCTGCTGGGCTCCACAGAAAGACAAGTTGGCACAGTTGTATTTCCTCAGTGTATGGCATGGATGCAATAATATGTACTGCGTCAACTGGAAGGGGGAGGTGAAGCAACTCACTGAGAGTTGGGGCGACTGGACCAGTCTGCAACTTGCCAATGACGGCAAACGCCTTATAGCTACCCGCCAGAGTCTCTCCGCACCTACAGATATTTACAGGGTCACCCCTTCCCCTGTGGCAGAACAGCCATTGGACGCGACACCTGGTACACACCACATCGTAGAGAGTCATATCGAACAGATCTCTTTTGAGAACAAGCATATCCTCGACCAACTGGACTTCGGTAAGGTCATGCAGCGTTGGGTTCCTACTTCCGACGGCAAGCAGGAACTGGTATGGATAGTACTGCCCGCCAATTATGAGGAGGGGAAGAAATACCCCACTCTGCTCTTCTGTGAGGGAGGTCCACAGAGTCCTGTATCACAATTCTGGAGCTATCGCTGGAACTTCCAGATAATGGCTGCCAACGGCTATGTTGTCGTGGCACCTAATCGACACGGACTCCCTGGTTTCGGACAAGAATGGAAAGAGCAAATCAGCGGAGACTGGTCTGGACAGTGCATGTCCGACTATCTCGCAGCTATCGATGACGCTGCCCAGAACTTGTCATTCGTGGACAAAGACCGTCTCGGATGCGTTGGCGCTTCCTTTGGAGGTTTCAGCGTCTATTACCTCGCCGGTCACCACGATAAGCGCTTCAAGGCTTTCATCTCCCATGACGGAGCTTTCAACCTTGCCGCTATGTACTTAGAGACGGAGGAGAACTGGTTCTCCAACTGGGAATATGACGAGGCTTACTGGCACCGTCCACAGATGCCCAATGCAAAGAAGACCTACCATGACTCTCCGCATAAATATGTGGAGAACTGGGATACGCCGATTCTCTGTATCCATGGCGAGAAAGACTATCGCATCAATTACACACAGGGAATGGCTGCTTTTAATGCGGCACGCATGAAGGGGATTCCCGCAGAACTTCTGATCTTCCCTGATGAGAACCACTGGGTGCTCAAGCCCCAGAACGGCATCTTATGGCAGCGCACGTTCTTTAACTGGCTCGACAGATGGCTAAAAGACTGATATTCCTTTTAACACTTTTACCTCTTTACCTCTATGGTCAGTCGTTGCCTGCCGACGGTCCCTTGACACTCCGTCCGCTCCTTCAGGACCTCGGCAACCGATTACTGCAGGGAAAGACGGGCAGCATCGTTGCCATCAACCCTGCCAATGGTGAGATACTATGTATTGCCACCCACACGCCACAGGGCTATGATGTACGACAGGCAATCGGAAAGCCACAGGCTCCCGGCTCCACCATCAAGACCGCACAGGCACTCACCCTGCTCTCCGAGGGTATCGTCACCACAGAGACTGCCGTTGACTGCAACAAGGGATTCATCGATGGGAATATCCGGGTAGGCTGTCACCAGCACCATTCTCCCCTTAAACTTAAAGATGCCATTGCACAGAGCTGTAACTCCTGGTTCCTTGTCACCTTTGCCGCTATGATCAACGACAACTTCATCTATGAGGATAAGAATGAGGCAATTACTACATGGCGAAGTTATATGCAGTCGATGGGGTTAGGCGGTCCTATGCACATCGACATCAAGGGGGAGGAAGGCGGACTGCTCGCCGGTGCCGACTACCTCAACCGCCGCTATAAAGGAAAATGGGATGGCAAGACTATCTGGTGGGCTGGCATGGGACAGGGTGACATCACCGTTACGCCCCTACAGCTCTGCAACCTTGCCGTGACGATAGCCAACCGTGGTTGGTTTTACGTGCCACACATCCATAAGGACACAAAGAACAAACGCTACCTGACTAAAAGACATACCAAGGTGGATGCCAGTGTCTATACACCTGTCATTGAGGGCATGCGCCTTGCAGTGGAGAAAGGAACGGCAACCTGTTTGCGCACCACTTACCCAGTGTGTGGTAAGACTGGAACCGTAGAGAACCCTGGTGCCGACCATTCCGCTTTCATCGGCTTCGCCCCCATGAACGACCCGAAGATCGCCATTGCCGTCTATGTGGAACATGGTGGTTTCGGTAGTGACATGGCAGCCCCAATGGCAGGACTTATCATGGAGCAGTACCTGAAAGGAAAGCTTTCCGCCACTTCCGCCGCAAAAGCCAGCAAACTGGAAAAGACAAGACTCTCGAAATAACAAAACAAAAATAATAAAGAAATGTCACAAGCAATTGAAAAGACCCTTCGCGACTCCGCCGCCATGCGGTGGACCGCCTTGCTGCTCCTGGCTCTTGCCATGTTCTGCAGCTACATCTTCATGGACATCCTCTCACCTATCAAGGACCTGATGCTCTCCGAGCGTGGTTGGAGTTCTACGGCTTTCGGCACTATGCAGGGCGCAGAGGTATTTCTCAACGTTTTCGCCTTCTTCCTCATCTTCGCAGGTATCATTCTCGACAAGATGGGTGTGCGCTTCACCGCCGTGCTCTCGGCCATCGTCATGCTCATTGGTGCCTGCATCAAGTGGTATGCCGTCAGCGACGACTTCATCGGCACTGGACTGGAGGCATGGTTTACCAACAACCTCAACTATATCCCCGTGTTCGATGAACTGGGCATATCGCCTTTCTATGGTCCTTCCATTGAGGTCATCAATGGCGTAGAAATCGCTATTCCCGGTATGCCGGCTTCCGCCAAGCTGGCCACCCTGGGCTTTATGATCTTCGGTTGCGGTTGCGAGATGGCAGGTATCACGGTAAGCCGTGGTATCGTGAAGTGGTTCAAGGGACGTGACATGGCACTCGCCATGGGCTCTGAGATGGCGCTGGCTCGCCTCGGCGTTGCCACCTGCATGATATTCTCACCCTACTTCGCCCGTCTTGGCGGTCACATCAGTGTCAGTCGCTCTGTGGCTTTCGGTGTCGTACTCATGTGCATCGCACTCATCATGACCATTGTTTATTTCGTGATGGACAAGAAACTGGATGCTCAGACTGGCGAGGACGAAGAAAAGGACGACCCCTTCAAGATTAGTGACCTCGGACAAATTCTCACCTCCAGCGGTTTCTGGCTGGTCGCCCTGCTCTGCGTGCTTTATTATTCTGCCATTTTCCCCTTCCAGAAGTATGCTGTCAACATGCTGCAGTGCAACCTCACTCTCTCGGCACCCGCTGAGGGCACATTCTGGGCCAGCGAAAACGTTACCTTTGTCCAATTTGCCATTATGCTGCTGGTAGCCATCCTGGGATTTGCCAGCAACTTCCAGAAGCAGAAGGTACGCCAATTCACGCTGTTAGGTCTATCCATAGCCTTCCTCATTGTATATTGCTACATGGGCTTCATGCGCCAGTCCGCCAGTGCCATCTTTGCCGTATTCCCTCTGCTTGCCGTGCTCATTACTCCCATTTTGGGTGGATATGTAGATCATAAAGGCAAAGCCGCATCTATGCTAGTCCTGGGGTCACTGCTGCTCATCGGCTGTCACTTGACGTTTGCCTTCGTACTGCCCGCTTTCAAGGAGTATGCTGTCGGCGGCATCATCATCGCCTATACCACCATTCTGGTGTTAGGAGCATCCTTCTCGCTCGTTCCCGCCTCCTTGTGGCCCAGCGTT
Source organism: uncultured Prevotellaceae bacterium (assembly GCA_902776195.1). Taxonomy (GTDB): domain Bacteria; phylum Bacteroidota; class Bacteroidia; order Bacteroidales; family Bacteroidaceae; genus Prevotella. Next base: position 229,712 of record CACYPF010000001.1, read on the forward strand.
CCCAAACTGGTAGAGCCGAAAATTATCGGATCAGCATATGCCCTCATCTTCTGGATTCAGAACATCGGTCTGTGGCTCTTCCCCCTGCTCATCGGCAAAGTGCTCGATGCCACCAACGCAGAACTCGTTTCCAAAGTGGTGACTTTCAAGACCACCACCATGGCAGAGGTTGCAGCCCATACCAAGAGCATTGAGGTCGCCGAAGAAGAAATTGCTAACTTCTCCGAGCAGATCGCCGTTCAATACGACTATACCGCACCGCTGGTGATGCTCGCCTGCCTGGGTGTTGCCGCCCTCATCCTCGGCTTCATCCTCAAGGCTGTTGATAAGAAGAAAGGTATCGGACTGGAAGAGCCGAACATCAAATAAATTATTGAAAACGGAAACGCACTACCAATGGCAAGTGGTCGCTGAATCCCAGTTGGTAGCGCATCCCATGATAGGTACGGAGGGGTTTGACTCCTCCGTATTTTTTATCCTCTTCCAACAGGAAGGGGGAGTCATTGATATATACCCGCTCGACATGGTCAAGCAACAGGCGACTGACAAAGACATGGTCGATACTCCCCCACTCGCCCTGATAGCGATAGGTTGCCTTCGCCCCATGAGATCCTGTAGCATCACGGGTAATATTCCTGAGGGAATGACTTTCCAGAAAACGCAAGGCCGGGTCATCCGCCCCATCATTAAAGTCACCCGCCACGATGACCTTGGCATCGGAAGGCAACAGACGGATAGTCTGTATCAGTCTGTCTGCCACAGCCTGACGGTTAGGACGTGTTGCTTTCTCCCCTCCGTAGCGGCTGGGAGCATGGACGACAAAGACATGCAGGGTATCACCGGTGATATACTCCCCTTGCACGTAGAGGATATCACGGGTGGGACGCATACCCTCCACAGGAGTAACGGAAAGATAGTCGCAACAAAGAGGACGGAACATGAAAGGCTGATAAAGCAAGGCGACATCAATACCACGCTCATCGGGGGAGTCTGTCATCAGATAGTGATAACCGGCATTACGCAACAGGGACTTACGCGTCAGGTCGAAGATCACCGAGTCATTCTCCACCTCCACCAGTGCGACGAGGTCAGGCACACCCTCCTCCTGACAAGACAGGATAGTCTGCCCGATATGGTTTACCTTCCGCCAATAGCGGGAAGGTGTCCAATGACGCGTTGAAGCAGGCAACCATTCGGTGTCCTGCTTCAACGTATCGTGGCAACAATCAAAGAGATTCTCGCAATTCAGTTCTACTAACGTGAGAAAGGATGTCAGCAAAAAGCTTAACATACCTTCTCCAAACGCTTCATCATGACAAACATGAAGACAGCGGCAATCAGGCAGACGGCGAGGAACACACTCCAGCACAGCCAGAGGGGAACAGCACCCCATAACAGTCCACCGACGACAACGAGTTGGTTACCTATCGCTGTCGCAACGAACCAGCCACCCATCATCATACCTTTGTATTTGGGAGGTGCCACCTTCGACACGAAAGAGATACCCATCGGTGACAACAACAACTCCCCAAAGGTCAGGATGAGATATACGGAAATCAACAGGTTAGGAGTCACGTCAGCCACATGAACGGCAACAGGATTACCATCGGCACCTATCTCTGTCTGTGGCATAGGAAGACCTAACGAGCCAAATGCCATCAGAGCATAGGCGACAGCAGCGACTATCATACCATAGGCTATCTTACGGGGAGCAGAAGGCTCCTTACCCTTTGCTGCCAAAGCACCGAAGATTGCCATAGAGACAGGAGTCAATGCTACCACATAGAAGGGATTAAACTGCTGGAAGATAGGAGCAGATACCTTGACAGTTCCTGAAGGGTCGTACTGCAGACAGAGGAAGCAGACGGCAAGAGCTATGACGACAAGGGAGATAATCTTACCCTTGCTGGTTTTCGACTGAAACAGTGAGAAACCAGCATAGACGATGAAGATGATGGCAACGAGGTTCCATACATCGAAACACATCGCCTGCAAGCCTGATGCTGAGTTTGCCGTGAATTCGTCGGCAAAGTATGTCAGAGAGAGACCGTTCTGGTGGAATGCCATCCAGAAGAATATCACAACGGCAAAGACAAGACACAGGGCGACGATGCGCTGTTTGGTCTCCTCCTTAGATAATTCCTCAACAGCGTTATCAGCAGCTTGTGTTGTCTTTTTCGTTCCTCCTTCCGTATGACGGAAGGTGGAGCGGAAGATATAATAGATAGCAATAGACAAAATCAGTGACGCACAGGCAACGGCGAAGGAGAAATGATAGGCATCATTACTGCTATACCCCAGAGTCGTCTCCGCATATTCCTTGATCTTAATGGCAGCGGTAGGAGCAAACAAAGCACCGATATTAATTGCCATGTAGAAGATAGAAAAGCCCGCGTCTCGCTTGTCTTTATACTGCGGATCGTTATAGAGGTCGCCCACCATCACCTGCAGGTTACCCTTGAAGAGTCCGGTACCAAAACCGATCAACAACAGAGCGGCGAGCATCACTATAAGGGCAAAGCTATCACCTCCCAAGGGGACACTCAGCAACAGATAACCTGCAAACATGATGATGATTCCCGTGGTGACCATCTTGCCAAATCCGAACTTGTCGGCAAGCATACCTCCAAACAAGGGAAAGAAATAAACAAACATGAGGAAAGCACTATAGATCGTACCTGCTATAGCGGGTGATAATCCATAGTTTGCCCTCAGAAACAATGCGAACACTGCAAGCATGGTATAATAACCAAAGCGCTCTCCCGTATTGGCGAGAGCCAGTGCAAATAAACCTTTTGGCTGTCCTTCAAACATAATACTATTTTATTTTATCGTTTTTAGTCTTCACAATATCAAAGAGATAAGTTGCCTTGATGACTATCTGTCCGAAATTCGATTTCCCGAAATAGTCACTCTTCGAGTTGCCATAGATATTACCTAATCCATAATAATAACGCCCCTCCAGCATGAAATGCCCTACCTTAGGCACGGAGAACTCAATGCCCGCACCACCGGCAATGCCATAGTCGAACTTCTTCTCGACAGGCATCGACTCCTGTTTGACGATATTCGATGAGCGTTGCTCTGTCGGTTCTTTGTCATCGACGAGGTTAGTGGTGGTTGACTCACTAAGGAAAATGCCCAACTGAGGACCAACCTGGAAGAAACCCTGTATTCCCTTGCGTTCCCTACCCCAGCCCAGACGGGCAAAGAGTGGGATCTGCAAGTAGGTCATCTTACGCTGGTAATGAAGTGCCTCTGTAGAGCCCTCGTAATATAGAGGTTGGTTTTCTAAACCTTGTATTTTCTCCTTCCATCCCGTCTGCACGAGATTAACCTCGGCAACAATCGCACAGATACTCTTGAAATATTTCTCACAGGTATAACGGAGGGTGACACCCATCGTCATACCACCCAACATCGACTGTGGTACATCTGGTTGGAATCCGATATTGCTCAACACATACCCGCCATTGACACCCACGGCGAAATCGGTACGATATTCTCCTACCTGCGCCTTAGCGGCAAAAGAGATAATGGACAGAAAAAAGACAAAAAGGAATTTTCTCATTTCTTCATTTGCATTTTTCATTTCTCATTTAGAAATAAATCGATTCTGTTCTACGCTCCGGCATATAATGCACGAAGATCATGCTACGGTTCTTCAATCCGCCATTGCCAATCCGCTCAAAATGAAGAGGAGTCTGGATGGGGGTATAGCCAACCATTCCTGATCCACCAGAGAAGTTCTTTCCATACATATGAATACCCTTCAACAGGAAATAAGCATGGTCGAAACCGGTAATGGCAAAACGCGGCAGTGCATTAGACATCATGTCGCAATGGAAGTTCCAGCGATACTTCTGCATAATACGCTCCGTCTGGTATGATGAGAAGTTGGTAAAGAATGGAGCCGGAATATAGGTGTCAAATTTATAGAAATTCTCTAACTGATAACGGGTATAGAGCATCCAGTCTGTATAGCCGAACACACTAATCTGGAGTTCCGGATGTGAGAGGCGCAGTCCATTAAGCTTTGCCATTGCCGCATTGAGCTCCTTGGAACGTCCGGTATTCAGAATTACTATATTACGCTTAGTCGTGCTGAAAGAGCTGAAGAAAGCTCCATCGCTGGAGTTGAGATTGGTAATCTTATACGCTATACCTTTCGTCTCCAAACGGCGACGCAGTCCAAAGGTGAATATTCCTTTCTGACTGGTCGTGTCGTTACAGTCGATGAACACAGGATGTGTGTCACTGAAACGTTCCATGAAATGGTTGATGATGGTCTCATTCTGCTCTGTGGCTGGCTGGTAAACCTGCATGATGTTTCGGTTGACAAGCACCTCATGACTGTTGATAGAGAAGGGAATAAACACCCGTATGTCATGCTGAGTGGCGAAATCAGCGAGGGGCTTCACCATCTTGGTATACAACGGTCCTATAATTACATCACACTCTGCCGCCTTGTGGTCAGCAAGGAATGTGCGGATATCCGTATCCTCTGCCACATTCCATGCACGGATATCCGTAGAGATATTGTTGGCACGCAACGAGTCACATGCCATCAGGATACCACGATAGTACTCCAGCATACGCTTGCCGTCACCATTGACTTTATGAAGGGGGAGCATGATACCCACACGAATCTCACGGTTCCGGACATCCACTGCCTCAACCCTCACAGGAGCCTCCGGCTGCTTACTGGTTGCGGCAGGAACATCAGTGTTCGGTGTCTGTGGCTGGTTCTTCGGCCAGGGAATATTGATATAGTCTCCTTTCTTCAACTCATAGCCTGGGGTGTTCATCTCCGGATTGGCATCGATGAGTTCCTGAATAGTGATACCATACATGCGAGAGATACCGAAGATGGTTTCTTTCCGCTTCACCTCATGTTGCTCACGGATTTTTATTTGCTGTGCCAGTGCTGTCTCGACAGAGAATGCCACACATACCAGCAGCAGATAATATCGGATGATTTGCTTCATAATTTCAGCTTTTTATTATTTTCGCCTACAAAATTACGAAAATTCTTTTGTTCTGCTCTCGATTTTTCGTAATTTTGCCATAAAAAGGCGAAATTACTTCTTCTCGGCATAAAAAAGAAACGACTTTCTTTTGTTCTGCTCTCGATTTTTCGTAATTTTGCAAAAACATTTAGGATATGAAAAAGATTTTATATGTATTTTTACTGCTTTTTGTCATCGCAGCACTCCCTTCCTTCGCTGTCATGGATGATGATGACGATGAAGATCAATACGACGAGTATACTGATAGCACAGAGGTAGACAGTACGGCACTGCAGACAAGTATCTTGGAGATGCCAAATGCCATATCACCTAACAATGATGGCATCAATGATGTCTACCGTCCTAAAAAGATACAGAACATTGTGGAGCTCAAAGGAATGATCTTTAACCGCTGGGGAACGTGTATCTACACTTGGAATGATATCAACGGCAGTTGGGACGGCACCTACCGTGGTAAGCCTGTGAAGGACGGTGTCTACTTTGCACGAATAAGGGCAAAAGGAGGTGACGGAAAGGAGTTTGATATCAAAAAAGACATCAATGTCATGCGTAGATATAATGAGGTAACGGGGGAGAGCAATGGGCAGCAGTGACCAGAAAATCAACGTATGGGGTGCCAGGGTCCATAACCTCAAGAATGTGGACGTGGAGATACCACGTAACTCCCTGACAGTCATCACGGGACTCAGTGGCTCAGGCAAGTCTTCTCTCGCCTTTGACACCATCTTTGCTGAGGGACAGCGTCGTTATATCGAGACTTTCTCGGCATACGCCCGTAATTTCCTTGGAGGTATGGAGCGTCCCGACGTGGATAAGATCACCGGACTGTCACCTGTCATCAGCATCGAACAGAAGACGACCAATAAGAATCCCCGCTCTACCGTGGGTACCACGACAGAGGTATACGACTATATGCGTCTGTTATTCGCCCGTGCCGGTAAGGCTTACAGCTACATGACGGGGGAGCCGATGGTGAAATACACCGAGGAGAAGGTGATAGAGATGGTGACGCACGACTATGCGGGCAAGAAAATACTGATCCTCGCACCTGTGGTGAGAAGTCGTAAGGGTCATTACCGTGAACTCTTCGAGAGTATGCGCCGCAAAGGTTACCTGCATGTCCGTGTGGATGGTGAGGTATTGGAGATTACCCGTGGCATGAAGGTTGACCGCTATAAGAACCACGATATCGAGGTGGTCATCGACCGCATGGCAGTAAAGGACAGTATTGACGACCGTCTCAAGAAGAGCGTCCAGATGGCGATGAAACAAGGTGAGGGTCTGCTCATGATCATGGACTACGAGACTGGTGCCGTGAAACATTTCTCCAAGCGACTGATGTGCCCCACTACGGGTATCTCATACAGCGACCCAGCTCCTAATACCTTCTCGTTCAACTCCCCACAGGGTGCCTGTCCCCGCTGCAAGGGTTTGGGATACATCAACGAGATAGACTTGGAGAAGGTCATCCCAAACCGTAAACTGTCTATCCACGAGGGTGCCATCGTCCCCTTGGGAAAATACAAGAACCAGATGATATTCTGGCAGATAGACGCTATCCTCCAGAAATATGACTGCACGGTGAAGACTCCCGTCAAGGATATCCCCGAGGAAGCGCTGAACGAGATTCTCCATGGCTCGCTGGAGACGATACGTATCGACAAGGAACTGGTACACACGTCGAGTGACTACTTCGTGTCGTTCGACGGTATCGTGAAATACCTGCGTAACGTCATGGAGAATGATGACAGCAGCAGCGGACAGAAATGGGCTGACCAGTTTCTTGCTGAGTGTGAGTGTCCTGAATGCCATGGGCAACGGCTCCACCGCGAGGCTTTGTCCTACCGTATCTGGGATAAGAACATCTCGGAACTCGCCTCCATGGACCTCAACGAGCTTAGGGAATGGCTGGATGAGGTGGAACAGCACATGGACCACCAGCAACAGCAGATAGCCACGGAGATACTGAAGGAGATACGTACCCGACTCGACTTCCTGTTGGAGGTGGGACTCGACTACCTTGCCCTCAACCGCCAGTCGGCATCCCTGTCGGGCGGTGAGAGTCAGCGCATCCGTCTTGCCACACAGATCGGCTCGCAACTGGTGAACGTGCTGTATATCCTCGACGAACCGAGTATCGGACTGCACCAGCGGGACAACGACCGTCTCATCCGTTCCCTCAAAGAACTGCGTGACCTCGGCAATACCGTCATCGTGGTGGAGCATGACCGTGACATGATGCTCAATGCCGACTATATCGTGGACATCGGTCCGAAGGCTGGTCGGAAAGGTGGTGAGGTGGTGTTCCAAGGTACTGTCGATGAGATGATGAAGGCGAATACGATTACCGCACAATACCTCAGCGGTGAACGTAATATCGAGATTCCGGCATCACGACGCAAGGGGAATGGCAAGAGTCTGTGGCTGCGTGGCTGCCGTGGCAATAACCTGAAGAATATCGACGTGGAGTTCCCGTTGGGTAAACTCATCGTCGTTACTGGGGTCAGTGGCTCGGGTAAGTCGACGCTTATCAACGAGACACTCTACCCTATCCTCTCCAAGCATTTCTACCGTTCCCTGCAACAACCCATGCCCTACGACAGCATTGAGGGACTGGAATATATAGATAAGGTGGTGAATGTCGACCAGAGTCCTATCGGTCGCACCCCACGCTCGAACCCTGCCACCTATACAGGGGTCTTCTCGGATATCCGCTCTTTGTTCGTCAACCTCCCCGAGGCACAGATCCGTGGCTATAAGCCGGGACGCTTCTCCTTCAATGTGAAGGGAGGACGCTGTGAGACGTGTGGTGGTAATGGCTATAAGACCATCGAGATGAATTTCCTGCCTGACATACAGGTGCCATGTGAGGAGTGTCATGGCAAACGCTATAACCGGGAGACCTTAGAGGTGCGCTTCAAGGGTAAGTCGATTGCCGACGTGCTGGACATGACCATCAACCAGGCGGTGGAGTTCTTCGAGAACGTCCCTGACATCCTGCGGAAGATCAAGACGATACAGGACGTGGGACTGGGGTATATCAAACTCGGACAGCCTTCCACGACACTGAGTGGTGGGGAGAGCCAGCGTGTGAAACTCGCCACGGAGCTGTCGAAGAAGGACACGGGAAAGACACTCTATATCCTCGACGAGCCGACAACGGGTCTGCACTTCGAGGACATCCGCATCCTCATGGACGTGCTGCAGAAGTTAGTAGACCGTGGCAATACCGTCATCGTCATCGAGCATAACCTCGATGTCATCAAACTCGCCGACCATATCATAGACATGGGACCGGAGGGTGGCCGCAACGGTGGTACTGTCCTCACCACGGGAACCCCTGAGGTGGTGGCGAAGAGCAAGAAAGGCTATACCCCCAAATTCCTCAAAGAGGAGTTGAAAAGGTAGAGTTTATTACCAATAGCATAATAGACGTATTGTCCTGCTTTCACTATATTACGGATACCCTCTGGAAGGTGTCGTACGACTGTTCCTTGCCTGTCAATGAGATAGAAGTCATTCCCGTCAGGACAGAACCGTCCAACGCATATCATGTCACCTATTTCGAAAATACGACGATAGACCATTTCGTCCATGAATTTCTTCTTGACAGTCATTTGCTGATCCAAGAGATAAGCATCCCCCTTGTCGACCGTGACCATATACCCTCCTTTGTCCAATTCAAGTTTTGAAAAAGCAGTGTCTTTGTTTTGAAGTATATACACGTCATCTGCTGTTGCTCTTATTCTGACAATCCTGCCATCAGACTTTTTCCAATTAATATAATCCAAGGAAATTTGTTTCCCACTTTGTTTGTCATAAGTCGCAATATAAGGTTTATTGAGATATGTTATAGGGAAAAGGATTCCATCATTGAAAATATATCCATAGTTCACCAACTGTATCCTGGTAGAGTCATCCGGTACTCCAACAATGTCATTAATACCAACAGACGGATGAGACGATGTCCACAACACCTGCATAGAATCATTTAAACAAATAAGTGACTGACTGTCTGACGCATAGTAATGATGACCATCAACAAAAAAAGACACAGGAACACCATTTGTAGAGGATTTATACTTTACACTATCATGGGAACCATTCTTCCGTCCCCACTTATATATCTTGTCCGCAGCAATAAGAACAGTGGAGTCATTGACACCATAGATGACGTGTAACTTATTGAGGAATGTCGAAGATATTTCCTTGGTCCACAGTGACTTACCATCACTAAGTCGGATGGCATTCAATTGATGAGGTGCTTGCAGGTTATTCACATAAACCCCCAAATCAACCTCGCTCTTCTGTACGAAAGCGTTTGCAAATGGTAATTCCCACAACACGATGCCATTAACATCATAATGGGTATAATACATCCCAGTGGTCTTTTTAGAAAAGATGTCCCTCTCCCTTACAGGCAGTCCTATCAGCACACCGTTGGACAAGACAGCCATTCCTCCTCCGTGCTTAACATCCAGTGGGGTGGTTACAAACGATAATCTTTGCTGGTCCAGACGGAAGATACCATACCGGACAGACTTCATGTCAATTTTGTTCTTTTTGTCTCTCTTCGCCATGGTGACAGCTAAGAAAGAACTGTCAGAGTTAAGTGAAAAACTCTCTATTTGTTCCGGGAACACAAACTCTTTTGCATCCTGTCCTAATGCCACTGATGTGCAACAAACGAAAACAATCAAGCATACTATCTTACTCTTCGTACACATCTTCACCACAAAAGAAGCAATACCAAAGGCAATAATAAAACTAACAACATTAGCAACTTGTTTCCAACTTTCCTTCTCTATTTTCATGATATTATTTGATTATTACAAGTGGAAGCGATAACCAAGGGTAAAGCCGAAATAACTGTTGCGACTACTGGTAATGGCAGGGGGATTGATATGACCATCACTCATTGTCTGATAGTATTCCTTGCCAACCTTTGTCAATCCGATATAATAACGGGCATCCAGCACGATGTTCTTGTATTCATAGGAGAGACCAACGGGTATACCGAAGTCTACGGACTTACAGACGCCTGTCTCCCACATGCCAATTTTCTGACGGCTGTTGAATTCAGTCACCATCGAAGAAAATCCCGGATGGATCTCCGTCGTCACCTCCACCTCACTCTTCAGGCAGAACCCCAGCTGAACACCAGCTTTGACAGCAAGCCCCCGCACACCAGGGATATACACATTGGCAAGCAAAGGAAGGTTGAGATAATGGCTTTTCAACTTACCCGTGTTTTTAGTCACCGCATCAAGCTGTAGCTCAAATTTGTCTATCTTCGCACCCTGTTGTGAGTAAAGTGCACCTAACGAGACCCCTAACCAGTCGCTCACGCCATACTCAGCCTCCACACCGGCAGTAAAGCCCACCTTGCTTTTGAACATGTCGCTGTTACTTCCACCTGACAGTCCTACCACGTTGATACCTGCCATGGGCTTGATAGAAAACGTCCCTTTAGGATTCTGTGCGTTCATCACGATAGCGCAGCATGCGAATGCCGCCAATAATACTGTCTTTTTCATTTTATGTATTTCCAAAGATTAAAATATGATACCACCTACGTCTGTCACAAGAGGAACCTGTCATTGTAAACTAAGTCTCCTTCCATTGTAAACTAAGTCTCCTTCCATTGTAAATCAAATTGATTTGCAAAGTAAATCAAATTGAATTACTGAGTAAATCAAATTGAATTACCGAGTAAATCAAATTGATTTACAATTAAAGGAATGGTTCTTACAACCCAAACTGATAACCGAGCGTAATCCAAAGGGAGTTCGTTTTCCACGAGTCCTCTACCTCTAACTCCTTGTAACACATATTCATCAAACCGATGTTATAGCGTACATCGGCAACGAAACGCTTGTAAGTATAGGAGATGCCGGCAGGGATGGATACATTGACACGCTTGAAGTCGCTGGTATTGGTCAGCGTACCATTGTTATCCTTGTATTTTCCACTCACGAGGTATCCCAACTGCACACCAGCCTTCAATGCCAGACCGGGAAGGATGTTCGGCTCAATATAGAAATTGACGAGGATGGGAACATTGATGAAATGCAGGGTCTGTGTGATCTTACCCAGGTCGTCAACGTTGCCATAGGTATAACCCTCGTTGGAGTAAAAGGCACCTACGGAGATACCCACCTGCTGCCAAGCCTGATACTCAGCATCCAAGCCACCCACGAAACCCCATTTGCGTTTCGCGCTGACCGCACGGTCCATGTCCGTCCAGAGGTCTTCCACCGACATGTTCGACGTGTTGATTCCTGCCCGTGGAGTCAGTGTCCACGAGCCAGTCTCCTGCTGTGCCTTCACACCCAAAGAGAGAGCAAGGAAGGCGAATATAACTAAAAACCTGTTCATCATCATTCGTTTTTATCTTTTAAACGCATGACAAAGGCGATTTATTTTGTCGGTAACAAAAAAGGAGTACATCCGAAGATGTACCCCTCCATAGGAAATTTATTTAAATATAATGCTTTTCCTTTGATTAGAAGTTGAAATACAAACCGAAATCAACTGCGGTGAGGTTGAGACCGAGGTCTACAGACTGAACAGACTTAGCGTTCTTAGCCTTTGCAGAAGCCCAACCGAACTCACCGACATGAGCTACGAAGCTAACCTTCTCGTTCAGGTTTACAGCAACACCTGGCTTGATGTTGATACCAAAGCCGTTAGCCTTCTCATCACCTACCTTAACGTAGTTGTACTCGAAACCACCATCAACGAAGAAGTTTACTTTATCAAGCTTAACAAAAGTGTAACGAGCGTAAGGATTTACAACAAACTCATGAGCCTTAGCATCGTCAACCTTGGTGTAACCATAACCGATCTTCATACCTACAGCCCATTTGTCGTTCAGGTTGTAACCTACCTCAGGAACGATCTGGAAAGCGTTAGACTTAACATCAGTGTTCTTGTCCTTAGTGTAGCTGTAACCTACAGTACCACCAACATACCACTGAGCGTTCATGGTTGTTGCCATAGCAACGGCAACGAGAGTCATCAAAATCTTTTTCATAATCTTTTACCTTTCTTTAATTAATAATTATCCTAAATGTATTTTGCATTCTTTTTGAATTGCGGTGCAAAGTTAAGGACTTTTATGATTTACCGCTCTGTTATCGCACACAAAATGACTAAAAAGGGGCTTTTCGATGACCTAAATCAAGAAAAAGACAAAAAAAGAGCATCCGAAGATGCTCCTTTTCTATATGAAATTTATTGAATATCACATGGCCGAGCTGGCAAACAACCAGTCATAGATGCAAGAGCAGACACCGAAGAGCACGATACCTGCCGTGCATACGGCAAGGGCAAGACGTGTCATACAGTCTGTCTTGAAGGTGGGCAGCGGATTGTCGGAGGTCTTGATATACATCGCCTTCACAATCAGCAGATAGTAGTACAGTGACACAACTGTGTTGATCAAGGCAATGAATACCACGAAATATGCCCAGAACGAACCCTGCTGTGCTGCTGCCATGAACACGAAGAACTTCGAGAACATACCTGCAAACGGTGGAATACCTGCCAGTGAGAACAAAGCGAGGGTCATGAGGAACGCCAGCTTCGGATTGGTCTGGTAGAGTCCGTTGTAGCTGTGCATCATCGTCGTACCACCATTATTCTCCTCTACAGTAGAGATCACAGTGAAGACTGCCATGTTGGCAACGACATAGACAAGGATGTAATACATCAGTGCTGCCATACCGTTCTGTGAGGCACCAATCACCGCCAGCATGATATAACCTGCCTGTGAGATAGAGCTGAATGCCATGAAGCGCTTCAATTCCTTCTGACGGATAGCGAAGAGGTTGGCAATAGTGATGCTCAGTACGATAACGATATAGAGCATATACTCCCAATACTCGGTCAATGGAGCGAAGACCTTCACAAGGATGGTCATCAGCGCAAAGGCAGCGGCACCTTTGGAACATACACTCAGATAACCCGTGACAGGTGTTGGAGCACCCTCGTAGGTATCGGCAGTCCAGAAATGGAAAGGAACCAGTGAGAGTTTAAAGCCCAGTCCGCTGAAGAAGAATACAAGTCCCATGATGAGCATAGGCACCTGACTCTTATACTGTGCGAAGAAAGCGATACGCTGCATCACGTCATCATAGTATAGTGTTCCTACCGATCCATAGATAAAGGAGATACCATAAAGCATCACGGCACTGGAGAAAGTAGCGGTGATGATATATTTGGCACCACCCTCGGCAGAGTTCTTCTTATGCTTGTCGAAAGCCACCAAGCACGCCATGGGCACACTTGCCATCTCCAGACCAAGGAAGAACATGAGGAAGTTACCACTCGACACCATCATGAACATACCCAGAAGCGTTGAGATGACGAGCTCGACATACTCACCGGCATTCTTCCGCACATCCGCACGGCTTGCCCAGGGGTGTGACATAATCAGCACCACCAATGCTCCAAAGGTCAGGATAGCCTTGATGGCTGTGGTGGAGGCATTGTTGAAATACATTCCTCCAAATGCGGATACCTCACCATTATAGATCGGATTGATAAACAAGATGTGACACAAGAGGTAGACCAAGGGACCAAATGTCGCAACTACCACTAAAGAGCGCTTCTCAGTACCTTTTGTGAACATATCACAGAGAAATACCACAATAAGAGTCAGCACGAGAATCACCTCTGGCATCATCTGTAAGAATTGTCCGTAATTCATATCTTATACCCTCCTTTTTTAAATGATATTAGCCAAAATAGGACCTACAGCGTCAGAGATGACGTTGCTTGCCCATAAGGGGAACAAACCGAGACCTGCCACACAAGCGATGAGGCAGATGACTGCGACACGCTCATCCCATGTGGCATCGGTCAACTCCAGATAATGCTTGTTCTTCACCTCACCATACAGGATCTTACCTACCACACGGAGGATATAGACGGCTGTCACGACAATGGACGTACAAGCAATGATGGTAGCGACACGATGGAACTGGTCGGGATTCTCGAAAGAACCCACGAAGATGGTCATCTCAGCAATGAAACCAGAGAAGCCCGGCAGACCGAGGTTGGCAAGACCTGCCACTACATAACCCACGGCAAGGAATGGCATGATCTTCATCAGACCGTCCAAGTAACGGATGTCACGGGTATGGGTACGTCCATAGATCATACCGATGAGGGCGAAGAAGAGTGCCGTCATCAGACCGTGAGAGAGCATCTGCAGGATTGCACCCGTACAGGATGTCTTGGTCATCATCAACAGGGCGAAGAGCACCAGACCGCAGTGGGACACAGAACTGTAGGCATTGATATACTTCAAGTCGGTCTGTACACATGCGGAGAAGGCTCCGTACACTACAGAGATCGTAGTGAGAATCAGGAATATCCACGCCAACTCATTGGCGGCATCGGGCAACAGATACATGGCAACGCGGAAACAGCCATAGCCTCCGAGCTTCATCAGCACACCGGCATGCAGCATAGACACTGCCGTAGGGGCGGAAGCATGACCGTCAGGTGACCATGTGTGGAAGGGGAAGAGAGCACCCAGCACACCGAATCCGATGAAGATGAAGGGGAAGAACACCTTCTGAGTCTCCACAGGAATATTGTGCATGGCAGCAATCTCGTTGACATTCATCGTCGTAGCACCACTGTAATAGTAGATACCCAAGATACCGAGAATCAAGAGGGCAGAACCTCCCATCAGCATCAGGGTCAACTTCATTGCGGCATACTCCTTGTTACCACTACCCCACACACCAATCAACAGATACATCGGGATCAAAGCCACCTCATAGAACATGAACATCGTGAACATGTCTGTGCAGATGAAGAAACCATAAACACCCGTGGAAAGGAGCGTGAACCACAGGAAATACTCCTTCGTCATCGGCTTCAACTGCCAAGAGGCGAATGTTCCTGTGAACACGATGATACTTGACAACAACAGCATCACGACAGAGATACCGTCAACACCTACCGAGTAGGCGATGTTCAGTGGTTTGAACCACGGTGTGGATGCTGCCAGCAACATCACGTCAGTATTACCTGCCGCACGCTGCTGGATAAAATAGATGGTCAGCCATATAGACAGGGCGAGTAAGCACGACGCACCAGCCACCATCACGCCACGCACCTGATTAAGGTTCTTGGCAAGCCAAAGACCCAGTAGCATCAGGGCGGGAATGCAAACAAATAAACTTAGTATATTCATAATCGTTTAGATGCTTAAAAGGATTAATGTTAAAGCTACGGTGCCCGTCAGGAACCATACGGCATACTGACGAACGTCACCACTCTGCCAGGGACGGATAGACTCACCAGCCTCGTTGGCACCCCATGCCAGGAAGTTGAAGGTACCGTCAACAACATGACGGTCGAACCATGCAATAGGTGTGGAGATGCAACGGAAGATGATACGGTGAGTGACATACTGCCATATCTCATCCTGATAGAAACGCTTATAGGCTGCCTGATGCAGACGTGGGAACTGCTTGTACAGACGGTCGGCAATAGGCTGGCTCTCTCCTTTATAGATATAGGTGGCAAGACATATACTCAGGATAGCGATCACCGTGGAGGTCAATGCTATCTGTGTATCGAAATGAATGGTATAGTTGGTACCTGCGGCACTGACAAACTGACCGAAAGAACCACCCCACCCTGCGAAGCCGGCGATAGTGGTATAAATACCCACACCGCATGTGATGACGCAAAGGATAATCAATGGAATAGTCATCGTGGCTGGAGCCTCATGGGGTGTATGATGCTCATGCGCCTCCTTGTTCTCTGTACCCCAGAAGATACCGTAGTACAGACGGAACATATAGAAAGCGGTCATGGCAGCGATACCCGTCATAATCCATCCCACTACAGGACTGTAGGCGAAACATGCCGTGATAATCTCATCCTTCGAGCTGAAACCAGAGAAGAATGGAATACCGGCAATCGCCAGACAGCTGATCAGGAAGGTGATATGGGTGATAGGCATGTACTTACGAAGTCCTCCCATCAACGCCATCTCATTACTATGGACGGCATGGATGATACAACCGGCACCCAGGAACAGGCAAGCCTTGAACATGGCATGGGTGAACAGATGGAACATACCAGCCATGAAACCTAACTGCGCATGATTGTCAAGTACTGCCTCATGACCAGGGAGAGAAACACCCAGTGCCACCATCATAAACGCAATCTGTGAAATGGTGGAGAAAGCAAGTACACGCTTGATATCACTCTGAGCACAGGCAACTGCTGCTGCATAGAAAGCTGTGAAGACACCCACCCATACGACGATGCTCAACTGCGGCTGAGCATACTCAATCCACAGAGGGAACATACGGGCAATCTGGAACACGCCGGCAACCACCATCGTGGCAGCGTGGATCAATGCGCTGACAGGTGTCGGACCCTCCATGGCATCGGGCAACCAGATATGCAACGGGAACATCGCACTCTTACCAGCACCACCGATGAACATCAGTACCAGTGCGGTCGGTAAGATGAACGCTCCTGCTGCCATTGCCTTGGCTGCATTACCCTCGATGAACGGAGTAGTACCCACGCCCATCTGGATGTCTCCCGCAAAGGAGAAGCTGAACGAGTCAGTGTAGTAACCGAAGAGCAGGATACCGATCAAGAAGAACATATCCGCGAAACGAGTCACGATAAATGCCTTCTTAGAAGCGGCAATAGCTGGCTTCAAAGGATAGTAGAAACCAATCAGCAAGTAAGATGACACGCCTACCAACTCCCAGAACGTATACATCTGGAAGATATTCGTGGCAAGTACGAGTCCGAGCATAGACATCGTGAACAGCGAGAGGAAGGCGTAGTAACGCTGGAAACCCTTCTCACCGTGCATATAGCCGAATGAGTAGATATGTACCATGAACGATACCGTAGAGATGACTATCAGCATCATGACCGAGATAGGATCCAGCAGGATACCCATATCGAAATGCAGATTGCCCAACGGCAGCCAGGTGAAGTTATAAGGAACGATGGTGGCAAAGGTACCATCGGCAAGACGGTCAGCACCGAAATAGGCGAAAGCCGTCAGGTATGACAGTACCGTCACCAGTCCCAGGGATGTAGTACCGATAAGACCTGCTGTCTTATACGACATCTTCATACCTGCAAGCGCAAGAATCACAAAGGATAACGCCGGCAGCAGAAGAATCAGGAATGAATAACTATATATTTCCATAACCATTTACCATTTCATATTCTTAATACTGTCAACGGTATCGCTCTTGAAGTTGCGATAGACATTGATGATAATTGCGATAGCCACAGCACACTCGGCTGCACAGACTCCAATAGCGAAGAGTGTCATGAACATACCCTCCATGGAACCAGGATAGAGCAGGCGGTTAAAAGCGGCGAAATTGATATCAACGGCATTGAGCACCAACTCAACAGAGATGAGCATGGCAACCAGATTACGACGGGTGATGAAACCGTACACGCCGATGAAGAACAACAGTGCGCTAAGCACGAAATAACATTCTACAGGTACCATTATTCGTTCTCCTCCTTTCTTGCAATAACCAAACCACCAATAATACATGCCAACAGGAATACGGAGATGAACTCAAAAGGCAGGATATACTGATACTTATCAGCACCTACCAATGCCATACCGATCTTCTTCATCGGCACCTCCTCATCAGGCATTGACATGGCTGTATACATAAACTGATTCTTCAGCAGCACCAAGATCACAACAGCACAGCCCACTATACTCAACAGTGCTCCACAAATAGCACGGCTGAGTTTGATACGCTTTATCGTACCCTGCAGCGTACGCTTGCTCACCAACTGGATGGCAAAGACGAAAATCATCGTCACGCCACCGGCATATACAGCAATCTGTGCCGCACCTAAATAAGTATAGTCGAGCAGGAAGTAAAGACCTGCCACACCTAAGAGCACGAACAACATGAAAGTTGCGGCCCGCATGATTCGCGTTGTCATCACACACATCAGGGCTGAGCCGATGATGACGACAGCGAGGATGCAAAACATTACTAAATTTGCCATAGTCCTTACTTCGTTTTAGTATTAAACTTACCAATCTCAAAGTCGGCACCACCTTCTATCAGGTTAGGCAGTGAACCACCTTGATAGACCTCTTTGTCGAGATGGAGCACCAGTTTGTTGCGGTCGAACACCGCATTCTCGAAGTCATTGGTAAACTCAATGGCATCGAAATTACATGCATTGGTGCATAACTGACAGAACATACAGTCACCCAAGTCATACAGATAGTCGTCCAGCACCTTCTTCTTCTTTCCCGTCTCAGGATCCTCCTGCATGTGGGAAACAATCTTGATAGTACCATTAGGACATGACTTCTCACACAAGGTACATGCCGTACATTTATAAGAACCGTCCTCATTACGCTTGAACACCAAACGTCCACGATGACGTTTCGCCACATGCAGCGTCGTCTTACGGTTTTCGGGATACTGCTCCGTCGACTTGTTGGTGAAGAAGTCCTTGAAATACTCTTTCCAAGTGACTCCCATACCAGTGGCAAGGGTCTTCAGGGCATGCCCGATTTCTCCGAAATATGATTTATTTTCTTCCATTTTTCTTTAATTTATATAGTTACTATAGGCACTATAGTTACTATAGATACCAACCCAATGCCACCACGATAGTCATCAATACCAGATTAATCAGTGACAGCGGCATCAGATACTTCCACTCCAGCTTCAGAATCTGGTCAATACGAAGACGTGGGAAGGTCCACTTAATCCACATCAGTATCCATACCAGGGCAAAGGTCTTACCCAAGAACCAGACGATACCTGGGATATAGTTCATAACAGCGTCGAAAGCCTCCACACCGATATTGACAGGAGCCCAACCGCCAAGGAAGACAGTAGCGGCAATACCTGCGGTGATAAAGAGGTTCATAAACTCAGCGAGGTAGAAGTAACCAAAGCCCATACCACTATACTCCGTATGGTGACCTGCCGTCAACTCGCTCTCAGCCTCAGCCATGTCGAACGGTCCGCGGTTAGCCTCCGCATTACCGGCAACCAGGAAAGTCAGGAAGGCGATGATAGCAGGGATATGTCCCTGACAGATCAACCACTTGAAAGGACCCGTCTGTGCCTCCACGATACCAGAGACCTGCATGGTACCCGTCAGGATTACAGCAGTTATCAGACAAAGGCAGAGCGACAACTCGTAAGAAATCATCTGTACAGCACTACGCATGGCAGACACCACTGAGTACTTGTTGTTAGAGCCCCATCCTGCGAGGAAGATACCAATAATACCTATCGAGGAAATAGCTGTCAAGAGGAACACACCCACGTTGAAGTCAAGGATGGTGGCACCATTGTTCCACGGCAGGAATGCAAAGGCACCCACAGAGCCGATGACAACAAGGATAGGAGCAACGATATACAGGAACTTATCTGCCTTGTCGACAAAGAAGATCTCCTTGATGAGCATCTTCAATACATCGGCAAGTACCTGCAATAATCCCCAATAACCGACACGCATCGGACCAAGACGGCACTGGAAATAAGCACATACCTTACGTTCCATAAAAATCAGAACCATGGCGATAAGCGCATAAGCTGCCAAGATAATGACACCTACCAGCACACATTCTATCAATATCGACCAAAAGTCACCCAAACCTAAGGTCACCCTGAGTAATTGGTCGAACCATTGTGTTACAATACTAAAATCAAACATAATCTTCGCTTTTTATCGGTCGATATCAGGAATTACAAAGTCAATAGCAGCACCCGTAGCCACCAGGTCGGCAATCTTCTGACCACGCAGCATCGGATCAAGGGCACCTGTCAGGGACAGTCCCATCGGACGCATCTTCAAACGGTAAGGGCTCTTGTCACCACGTGAGTCGAGATAGACACCAAACTCACCGCTGGCGCCCTCGACAGAGAAGTACCACTGTCCTTCGGGAACCTTGATAATCGGTTTCTGCTTCACATAGAAATCACCCTCGGGGATATTATCGATGAGCTGCTCGATGATATGCAGGCTCTGATACATCTCGTTGATATGGCAAGTATAACGGTCCATGGTGTCACAACCCGTCATAATGACCTGCTCCCACTCTACCTTATCGTACATGACATAAGGATGGTTCTTGCGGACATCATTCTTCCAACCGGCAGCACGACCGGCAGGACCTGTGACAGCATAGCTGATACAATCCTCCTTGCCCATCGGGCCAACCTTCTCGAAACGGTTATGGGTGATGATGTTATCACCAAACACATCCACATACTCCTGAATGATTGGTTTCAGGTATTTCACCAGATCCTTCACGTTCTTCACGAAGTTAGGATCGATATCATCCTGCAGTCCACCGATTCTATAATAGTTCTGGATGAGTCGTCCACCTGTAGTCTCCTCCATGCAGTTGAGCACATGCTCACGGTCACGCATCGAATAGAGGAAAGCTGTCAGCGCACCCATATCCTGTGCACAGCAACCGACATACAGCAGGTGTGAGTCGATACGCTGTAACTCATCCATGATAGTACGGATATACTTGATACGATCGGTCAGTTCCACACCCATTCCCTCTTCTATGACACCTACCAGGGCATGACGGTGCATCATGGCAGAAAGATAGTTCAGACGGTCGGTCAACGCCAATGTCTGAGGATAGGTCATCGTCTCACACATCTTCTCGATACCACGGTGGATATATCCTAAGTGCGGATAGACACGCTTCACCGTCTCACCGTCAAGGACAGTCTGCAGACGCAGTACACCATGAGTTGACGGGTGCTGAGGACCGATGTTTATCACATAGTCATCAGAAGTGAAGAGTTTATTCTGCTTCGACTGCAAGTTACCGTCACGGTCAAAATAATACTCCAAGCCATAATCTACCTCCACATCATCAGCCAGTGTGTAGCTGTCATCGAACTTCCAGTCCTTACGGAAAGGATAACCCTTGAAGTCATTTCTCAGGAAGAGACGACGCATGTCGGGATGACCAATGAAGACAATACCGAAGAAGTCATAGACCTCACGCTCCAGCAAATCGGCAACCTTCCATATATTGATAACCGTAGGGAGGTATGGCACGACCTGACCATCTGTCTCACCAACACCATTGGAGGCGATGCCGTCACCACATACCTGAGTACGGGCAATCATCTTCACAGAACAACGCTCATGAGTCTCCGTATTCTCCAAGATATAGATACATCCCAGACCCTCTTCCGGACCGAAGTCCTCTCCGACAATCGTTACAAGATAGTCAAAATGCTTCTTCTCCTTCAAGTTCTGCATCTCAGAAGCGAACTTGTCGTAATCGAATGATAAGAATTCTAATTTCATACGGCAGCCTCCTTCTTCAATTCTTCCACAAACTCCTGTGGCACATCTGTCACCACGATAGGCTCACGGCGGGTATCACCAATCTTGCGTGCCAACAGCTCCTCATTGGAAACACCAAGTTCACGCTCCTCTTTAGTCTGCTTATGGTTTGCACCACCGAAGAATTTCTCCACCTTCACCTTGCGCTGTAACTGCATCATACCATACATGATAGCCTCAGGACGAGGAGGACATCCTGGGATGAACACATCAACAGGAACAATCTCCTCTATACCTTTCACCACATGATAACTCGATTTAAAAGGACCGCCACTGATAGCGCAGCCACCAACTGCTATCACATATTTCGGTTCTGCCATCTCGTCGTACAGACGTTTCAAAGCAGGTGCCATCTTATGCGTGATAGTACCGGCACACATAATCAAGTCTGCCTGACGGGGAGAGTTACGGGTTACCTCAAAGCCAAAACGGGCAAAGTCGTAACGCGAACAACCGCAGGCCATAAACTCAATACCACAACATGATGTGGCAAAGGTCAAAGACCACAGGGAGTTGGCACGTCCCCAGTTGATCAACTTGTCAAGGGAACCAACCACTACGTTAGTGCCACCCTCTTGCAATTCATCAACAAGCTTGTCCAAAGTCTCATTGTCCTTCCATTCCTCATAAGGAATACTCTTGATGTACGGTTTCCTTACTTCCATTCCAGATCTCCTTTCCTCCAGGCATAAACCAGCCCGAATACTAATACTACCAGGAAGAAGCCGATGCTCAGCAGTGCCGCTGATCCAAACTCCTTCACGACGACAGCCCATGGATAGAGGAAGACAGTCTCCACATCAAACATGAGGAACAAGATGGCGAACAGGTAGAATCCTACAGTGAAAGGCAACCAAGAAGAACCATGAGTCGGAATGCCGCACTCATAAGGCTCGCCTTTGATCTTGTTGTAGGAACGCGGACCTATCAGCTTCGCAATAACGTAAGCTCCAGCCACCAACGTAACAGCCGTCAATACAACGGTAATTAACAACGTAAAGTTCATAACTAAAATAATATTGAATTCAATTTGCCTGCAAAGGTACTAATTATAAATGAGAAATGAGTAATGAGTAATGAGAAATTTGGATAAAAACGGAAAAAATTTACAACGTACAGAAAAATAAAAGCCGTCGCCTGTGCAGGCAACGGCTTTAATTATTTACGTTTAGGAAATGCTTCTTCGGACAATTCCTTAAAGAAGTCGTACTCCAAAATAACGCTGATACGCATCAATAATCGTACGTCCAGACTTTTACGCTTGAAAATGTTATAAACATTCGTGCGTTCGCAAGGGATTTGCGTTGCTAACCATGAAGCAGACTTCCCCTGCTTCCTAAGAATTTCTTCAATGTGCTTACCTATATTCATCGGTCTCTGTCGGTGTTGGTTAATCTATTATTAACTTTCCGTCGGCAAAGGTACGGAATAAATTCCAATATATCAGCACTTTATTGTAGAAATTGTTTTCTCAACACTTAATCAAACATCAAAACATCCCCAATACATGCATTCGTTTGTTGAATATGCAGCAACGAACAGACTGTAGGGGCAATGTCTGTGATATGCACTTCTTTTGGATGACTACCATGAGGGACATGCCATCCATAGAACAGCAATGGGATATGCGCGTCATAGGGATTCCACTCGCCATGAGTTGTACCGACAGGGGAAGACCATGAACCATACTCATAATAGCCCGGCTCTGGAACAACATATATTTCTCCTCCCCGGTGATAATTATACCCCAACAGCATCCGGTCACGAATAACAGGGGGAATGGCAGAGGTGGCAATTTTCTCGGCATCAACGACGAAAGAGAGATTCGGACTTTGCTGAAGATATTCTATGATAACCTCCTTGACGCGCTGATAATCGAGTCCTTGCTGGCGAACACCTTCCTTATCCAAGAAAAGGCGATAGTCCAGAATACCGAGTATCACTGATTTCGTATTCCCTAATTTAGAAGCTACATAAGCATCCAGCTCTTTTCGCAGATTCTCAGACAACCACTTACCCGCATGCAGCTGATGATCCTCCATGAATTGTATGTTATGAGCGGCACCATGGTCAGCAGTCAGGAACACGATATAGTTACCCTTCCCCACTTGTTCGTCAAGTGTATCAAAGAGACGGGCAAGTTCTTTATCAAGTTCTATATAAGCCTCATCGGTATGTTCCCCACGCGTACCCCATTTATGTCCGATAACATCAGTATGGGAGTAACTGACACATAACATATCCGTCTCATTACCCTGTCCCATCTTCTCACCTTTGACAGCAGCTATTGCCATATCGGTAATCAACACACCGGTCAATGGGGACAGACCGACATCCACGCCAAGCCGCTTCAACTCCTTATTCTGAGCCATCTGCCTATTCACATCCTTAACCCATGTGGGAAGTTCCTGCATGTAATAGGTACTGGTGACAAACTGTCCGTTTTTCAAGTCCATCCAATAGGCTGCGTTGGCGGAGTGCCCAGCGGGGAAGATAGCGGCGCGGTCCTTATACGAGATGCCTATCACCTTAGAACGGAAATTCGTGTGAAGACGCAACTGGTCACCAATCGTAGTAGCAAGCAGGTTGCGGGGTGACATTTTCCCTACATTCTTATTGTCAGTACCTACGGTGCGCACTGTACTGTCCGCACAACAATAAGTCCTTCTGCCATCTATAAAGAAAGTATTCCCGCAGATACCATGAAAGGCAGGCGAGGTTCCCGTATACGCACTGGTATGTCCTATCGCTGTCACTGTTGGGATATAGTTTATCAAACAGTTATCAAAACTATATCCCTCATCTATCATCCGACGGAATCCATTATGCGTGAACCTATTATAATATATAGAGAGATAGTCCCAACGCATCTGGTCTACAACGATGCCGACCACCAGTTTGGGCTTCTCTCCGAAAGTTGGGCGGGCACTACTTGCTGACACTGTCAGTACCATGCCGACCATCCATAACACAAAAAATAATTTCTTTTTCATTTAAAAGGCCTTTCTATCATTTCCAAACACATGCGGCTATTATGATAAGGACATTTCCAGAAACCGGCCTTGTCATCCACCGTATTCAGTGTCCCGTCAGGATGACGGCTCCAGTGCCACTCTCCGTTCTCCCAGTCTATCAGATTGTCTTTGATATACTGCCAGCAACGGACACCATGCTCAAGGGCATCCTTATCACCGAAATGCTGATAGATATTCATCCAGCCCACGACATTCTCCGCCTGTACCCACCAGTGCAGGTCATCATCCACATGTCCTGTATCCAGATTCGCCTCATGAATCATCGACCCATCAGGACGCAACCCCTTCTCAGAGGCTTTTGCAACCATCTTGACGACTTCCTCCATTTTAGCGAGTACATCCGGATCACCTAATACCAAGGCAGCCTCATGCATCAACCATGAGCACTCAATATCATGACCGTAACTCTCCAACTGTCCTGCACCACGTGTCCAGTCGTTCTCGAAGAAGAGATCCAGATGGTGCGTCTCTGGGTTCAGGATATGTTCCGTAAAGATATTGATGATGTTACGTAAAGCCTTCTCCACCTTTGGAGCCTTACATATCCGGTAAAGATTAGCATAAGGCTCAATAATATGCAGATGAGTATTCTGCGACTTCGGGAAGTTGGCATCCAGTTCAGACAAACGCATGTCGGCAATCGGTTGCCAGTCACGGGTCTTTGCCTCAATATAACCATTATAGACAGGATCTAAGGCATGTTCCTCGATACAGTCAAAGAACTGAAGGGCACAATCCAGTGCTTCCTGATCACCTGTGGCACGAGCATATTCTGACATACCATAAAGGGCAAACCCGATGGCATAGAACTGCTTACGGGTGTTTAACGGCTGACCTTTATAATCCAAACTCCAATAAACACCGCCATACTCCTTGTCCAGGAAATGCTCCATGAAATACTCTTTGGCATAAGTTGCCATCTTCAGGTACTCAGGATTTCCCAATACCCGATAAGCGGCAGAGAAAGACCACAGAATACGGGCATTGAGGATTGCCCCTTTCTCTGCATCGGCATGCAACACCTCTTTCCCGTCAATACGACCATAGAACCCTCCGTTCTCATGGTCCACCATCTTTTCCATCCAAAAGCGCAGGATGTTGTTCTCCACAACATCCTGCATCTCCTTTTTCATTTCTTCTATCATATCAGTCTTCAATAGCACGTATTTCTTTCAGTTCCGCATTAATGGCGTTGATGCGCTCAGTAGTCAGAGGATAGAACCATACCACACACATAGACAGCAGAGCGACACAAGCTGGGATAAAGCTCATCAGCCAACGCAGACAGGACAGTGCCAGCTCCGGCTGAGCGACACCCTGTGCCAACTGAGTGGCGTCAGTGATGTAACCAAATCCGTCAAGCAGCCATAACACGGCAGCACCACCGATAGCACCACCAAACTTCTGCGCCATAGAGCTGGAAGAGAATATCAGACCTGTTGAAGCAGTCTTGAACTTCAACTCCGCATAGTCACTCACGTCAGCATACATACTCCATACCAAGGGAGACATGATACCCGTCAGGATAGATATCAGTATCTGGAAGATAAGCATCATCCAGTAACCAGTCGGAGTAGATGGAATGAAATAGAACAACACACTCAGCACTACCAATGAGGCGTTCACTAAGATAAAGGTAGTTTTCTTTCCCAACTTTCCTGAGATGGGCACACAAGAGGCGACACCCACCATGTTAGACACCTCACCGATTCCGAGGAACAGTCCTGCATAGAAAGCAAACATCAGTCCGAAGAATACCAGATTGACATTCGGTCCGATGATATCCTGGAAGAAATAGGCTACGGTAGCACCACGGACGGTATTGAACAGGTTGAAGCACAGGGCAGCACCAATGAGCAGCCACCAAGGCTTGTTAGAGAGCAATGCCTTGAAGTCGTTGCCTACACTGACAGTAGACATGGTCTTCAGGTGCTCCTTGGTCATCATGAAGCACAGGATGAACATCACGAAGCAGGCAGCGGCAATCATCACCATTGCCCAGAACCATCCCTTGGGAGAGTCATATCCTCCCATGAGATTACACAGGGGTTCCCAAAGGAACAACGAGATGAATGAACCACCATAGGCGAAGAACATACGGAATGAGGAGAACACCGTCTTCTCATTCGTGTCATCGGTCATCACACCCAGCATAGCACCGTAAGGCACATTGATTCCCGTATAGACGGTCATCATCAGGATATAGGTGACATACGCCCATATCAGCTTTCCTCCATAGTCCAAGTCTGGAGTGGTAAACAACAGAATACCGCAGATGGAGAAGAACGGAGCCACCCACAACAGGTAAGGACGGTACTTTCCCCATTTAGTAGTCGTACGGTCGGAAATCACGCCCATCATCGGATCGCTGACAGCATCCCATATACGTGTAACGAGCACCAGGACACCGGCATCCACCAATGACAGTCCGAAGATATTACTATAGAAGAACGGCAGGTAATATGAGAATATCTTCCAGAACATGCTGGACGACATATCACCGAAACCGTATCCTATTTTCTCTGATAATTTAGATTTAGCCATTCTGTTTGTTCTTAGCAATAAGTTTCTTGATGGTTTCCACGGAAGCTGCTGTATAAAGTCCGTCCTCCGGTGTATTCATACAGTAGTCTGTAAGTTTATCTATGGTTGAGGTGGCAACATGCATACGGGTATCTGCTGATGCATAGTAGATGAACACACGTCCGTCCTCATCGGCGATCCATCCGTTGGCAAATGCCACGTTCATCACGTCACCCAAATACTCGTCACCCGTAGGAACGAGGAAGAATCCTCCTGGCTGGGCTATCACCTTAGTGGGATCTTCCAGTGAAGTCATATACATATATAACACGTAACGCAGTCCATCGGCAGTGGCACGAACACCATGCGCCAGATGCAGCCACCCTTTCTCGGTCTTGATAGGATGAGGTCCCTCACCGTTCTTCACCTCAGTGATAGTATGGTAGTGGCGGGCATTGATAATTTTCTCCTCCTTCACCTCGGCATGTGTAATGTCGTCAACGAGTGCCCAACCGATACCGCCACCAGAGCCTGTATCAATAAAGCCATCCTGCGGACGGGTATAGAACGCATACTTGCCATTGACGAACTCAGGATGCAGCACCACGTTACGTTGCTGTGACTTCGTCTTCAGGTCCGGCAGGCGCTCCCAAGTCTTCAAGTCCTTGGTACGGGCGATACCTGCTGTTGCCGTTGCCGCACTCAGATTACCGGGCTGTGAGTCATCATGACGCTCTGCGCAGAACACACCATAGATCCAACCATCCTCATGCTTCGTGATACGCATATCATAGATATTGGTAGCGGGAATCACATCATCGGGCATGGTGACAGGCTCCTCCCAGAAGCGGAAGTTATCCACACCATTGGGACTCTCGGCAACGGCGAAGAACGACTTACGGTCAGCTCCTTCCACACGTACTACGAGGCAATACTTGCCATTCCATTTGATAGCACCTGAGTTCAGGGTGGCATTCATCATGATGCGCTGCATCAGGTAAGGATTATCCTTCTCATTGAAGTCATAACGCCACTCCAGCGGAGTATGCTCTGCGGTCAGGATAGGGTTCTTCCACTTATCGTAAATTCCATTGCCCCACTCTACGGGTTCGTTCTTGCGTGTCAGCAGCTCCTCGTGATGAGCACGCAGTGCAGCTACTTTGGTTTTAAAATCGCTCATATTCAATTATTTTATATCGTTCTGGAATAAGGTTTTCTCATCGTTATAGAAGTCCACGAAATATTTCGCATCAGCCTTCGAGGGAGCTGGTCCGAACCATTCCTCCTTGTAATTACGCCACGTCAACAGATAACTGATAGGGAAATCCTTTACGGCAGGCAGCAGTGTGGAGGTCCACCAGTCGGGCTGTGTCATATTCTTCATACCTGTCTCTGTCAGTGCAGGAATCAAGTTGTGCTCCTTTGCCACGGCACAAAGTACCTCCAGGTTCTGCTTGGTACGCTCAATGAACTTGTCTTTCTCCTCGGGTACCCACTGATAACCGTCCAGTCCCAGCATATCGACACGGTCATCACCGGGATAACGGTCAAGCAGGCGCTCAGCGGTCAGGTTATCCTGACAACCGGGAGAGTATGACCATACCAGATTATCGAAGCCGTCAGCCTTCAGCTTATCCTGCAGCATGTTCCACAAAGCCTTGTATTCCTCTACGGTACAGAGCTTCTCACCCCACCAGAACCAAGAGCCTGAATTCTCATGCCAAGGACGGAAGATGACAGGAATCTTCTGTCCGTTATCATCTTTCAAAGTCGCGAGGAAGTCAGATACACGCTGCATCCAGCCCTCGAACCTCTGGTGGAACTCACCACCAGGAAGAATCTTCTTCACAATGGTAGAGTCGGTGACATCCCATGCCGTTCCTTCCGGGAACTTCTGTCCTGCCCAGCCACCACCTTCAATAGTGGTGACAGGATTGCGGGGATGCCAGCTCAAGGTAACGATACCACCACGACGGTAATGGTTCTGTATCTCCTCTGTCATACGGGTAAAGGGAACACTGTCCAGGTTCTTCTTATCACCCATCTCGATACCACCGAGGTCGAAGCCCATGATAGCGGGATAGTCGCCACATACATTCTTCACATCACTGGAGTCTTTGTCATACTCCCATGTGAGTCCATACATCGGGTCATCCTGGTGTCCGTACATGATTCCCTTCTTCTGAAGAGAGTCCAGACGTTCCAACAACTGCTGAGCCACTGTCTTCTGAGGCTCAGCCTGCTTAGTGGCACATGCTACCATCGCCATTGCTACCGTTCCTATTACCAATAATTTCTTCATATTCTTAATTCTATATTACTCCACGCTTACAAGTAATCATAATTATTCATTACTCATTACTAATTCCTGATTTTCATCTGCCGCAGCATCCAGTCCTCCCACTCGTCCCATTGTTCCTGGAACCAGAAGTGCCAGGTAGCCTGATACGGTTTAATCGTCTTGGGACCCTTCACCGTATTATACGTTGCCCATGCGGTAGTGGGGGGCACCACATCATCGTTATAGCCGAACGAGAACCACCCCGTCTGCTTATCAGTTATCATGCGGGCGAAGTTCACACCGTCGTAATAGCGGGAAACCTCAATCTGCTTCTCCTGTCCCTTGCCTTTATTCCAATAGAAATAATGAGGCCACCCACAAGCGACTCCCTGTAGAGAGGCGGTATGGTCGCAGAGGGCAGCATGCACAGGAGCATAATAAGTGATGCGTTTGTCAAGTGCAGCAGTGGCGAGCGTCAGGAAACCTCCCTGACTGGAGCCTGACACACCCATCTCCTTACCATTCCATGGGGTATATTCCGCAATATAGTCGAGAGCACGGATACAACCCAGCACCACGCGTTTGTAATAGTTCTTGTCACGGTCGTCGGTATAGAACTCCCAATACCAGTTCAAGGCACCATGGAAGATGTCATCATACACCTTCTGCTCCATGGTCACGGGAATACCATGAATACCTATCTCCAGGGTGATGGCACCTTGTGACGCGGTATAGACATCACCGCCATAAGGACGCACACCAGCTCCCGGTACCCTCAGCAATGCGGGATATTTGCCTTCCTTGACAGGGACACAGAGGATACCATAGGTACGATAGTCCCACTGCATGTTATTGAAGGACACCTCATAGACATTCACATCCTTGGTGCAACGCTCTGGCAACAAGCGTTTGGTGGGGTTCAGATCGGTCTTGCGAGCCTCCTTGATAGCGTTCTGCCAGAACTCCTCGAAGTCCTTGGGCATCACTGTCGTAGGCTGCAGCTTCTCCGGTGAGAAAGCTGCGCCACATGCACCTTTATATTCCTTTCCTCCTACATGCGCCTTGACATCAACACGATAGAAACCTGGCTTTGTCATTTTACCCTTCAGGGTCAGCGTACCGTCTTTCAGTACCACGCCCTTTTTCTTCACGTCCTGATACATCTCCGGACCCGCCTCATAGTCGACAGTCACATTATCTATCAGAGTGGCGGAGCGTGTCACACTGATCTTGAAGGTAGCCGTCTCCCCCACCTCATACTTCCAGTCCTGATGGTCGGGTACGACATTCACTTGTATTTCATTGCCTCGAATCTGAGCCTGTACGGGTACCACACATGCTAACAGCAGCAACAATAAAACGGTTTCTATTCGTCTCATTCTTCTAAATGTTTAGATCTGTAATAATATCGGTTGCAAAGTTAGCATTAATTTTATAAATATAATGATACTTTGTTGCTTTTATCACATACAATTTAATATATTTGCTACTTTACATGACTCATTCGTTCTACCTGAGTACGGATAACATCAAGCGTTGTAGTATCTGTAGCGAAGACGGAATTCAAACCTTGTGCCTCTTGTGCCGGGTCGTTGGTATAGGGATCACCCACCTGCCACTGCTCGTGCTTGGGCTCCGCGAAACCACCCCAGCCCCAGAAGTTACAACCGGCGAACTTTCCTCCACTCTCGGCATTGTCGGCAACCAGTGAGAACACATATTTATAATAGCCGTCACGTCCTTGGGTGGGAGTACCGATGGCAAACTTAAAGCCATCACGAGGATAACCGAACTCCTCCATGACGAGGGGTTTGTTCAAGCTGTCACAGACGGCAAGATGCTCGTCGATATATTTCTTCGTGTTCTCACAGGCTATGGGCAGATGCTCGATAAGAGAGTCAGGCTTTGCCCATCCCCAGTTGTAGGGCCACAGGTGCACGTTACAGTAGTCGATATTCTCATCGGCACAGATGCGTGACCATGAACTCAGGTCGTTCTCACAGCCCCATGAGCCCTCACTGCCTACGGAGATCAGATGGTTCTTGTCCAATGAGCGGATCAGTGCCGAAGCCTCGGCAAGCCATTTCTCAAAGGCAGGCAGTGCCTCCTTGGAGAAGGCGCGTGGCTCATTACCTATCTGCCATGACATGATGGCGGGGTCATCGGTATACTTCAAGCCCGTATAACGATTGGTACGTCCGATGATGAAACGCACGTAGTCATAGAATAACTGGTGAGCCTTCTCGTTGGTGGCATATTTAGCCATCGCAGCCATGAAAGCAGGATAGCCAGCCTCGTCAGGACGTGGCTGCTTACCCTCACCGGCATGCTCCAGATAGAAGCCATAGCCCCCACTCCATTCCCATGAGTTGTTCAGGTATAGCACGGCAACCATGTCGCGTTTGCCCATCTCCATCAACAGGTAGTCGAGTCCTGCCAATATCGTATCATTATATACACCGGGAGCTATCTGCAGTGTCGGCTCCACCTTGGTCTTCACCCCACGCTCACCATCTGAGCCTACGAGGATGCGCAGGTTGTCGATACCCATGCGCTTCATCTCATCCAGTTCACGACCCAGACGGGCACGGTCACCGCCCTGTCCCTCGGAGCCGAGGATGGCACCATACCAGAAGTTGGTACCCACATAGTAATATGGTTTACCACCACGGACGAAGTGTCCGTTCTCCACTTTCACAAAATCCTTTGCCATCTCTTGTTTCTTTTGACAGGCGATTACCAAAACAGCAACCATCATTAGTAGTAATAGTTTCTTCATTATCGTATTGGTTTTATTCGTTATTCATTGACAGGGCAAAGATAACACTTTCTTTCCTAACCTCCAAATTTTCACATGAAAAAGGTGGAACCTTGGGGGCTCCACCTTATTTATGATTTAAGGGATAATTACTGTTCTGGAGAAGACACATTATTACTTTTCTTATCTTCTATCAAGAAGTAAGACACTCCAACAATAGCCATTATCATGACTGCGATTAACATTACATTTGCTGCCATAGTTCTTACATTTTGTTTACCCAGTTCTCTAAATGAATATCTTTGATATTCTCAAAGTCCTTTATGTTTTGAGTTACCATCACCATTTTTCTTGAAACCGCAGTACAGCCTATTAACAAATCAAAATCACTCGTAGGTGTACCTGCCATTGTCAGGCGAGCCATCACCTAAAGAAACAAATTATTACGACTACTATTAATGTGGCGATTGTCCCGAATGACTTTCACCATCTCCTCAGCGTCCATATACTCAGCATCACTCCATATACCAGCAAAGTCATCTGCAGTATACTTCTTATCTTTGACCTCCTTCTCTGCAACAGCAGGAAGTACAGCATCACTGAGTTTCTTTATCAGTGCTAATTTTACTTCATTACCAGCATCCTTTATAAGGTTCCAGTAACTATCCGTTTCATGCTCTAATACTACAGCAGTCATATCTCTCCATATTTGTTTGGTGCAAATTTAGGAATTATTCTTGAATCCTCCAAATAAATCAACGAAAAAGGTGGAACCTTGAGGGCTCCACCTTCATATCACTCAAGGATATTCAATTTATTTCTGAATGAACTTTTTACCGTTCTTGATAACGATACCCTTATAGCTCTCGTTCACCTTCTGACCAGCGAGGTTGTAGATAGCACCGTTGTTAATCACCTTAACAGGTGCAACAGTCTCTTGGATGCCAGTAGCACCACCGTTAACCAGAAGTTTTGAGATGCGGAATCCACCAGCTGTCTCCTTAATCTGAATCTCAGATTCTGTAGCGGTGAACTTAACCTCAACGTACTCATCAACACTTGCAGCCTTAGCTACACTCTCAGGATTACCTGCATCTGCTGTGCAACCCTTCAGAGCCTCAAATTTAGAAGCAGTACTGCCCTTAGCACTAACGAAGAGAGAAACAACGTCATCAGCCTTAAGACCAGAAATAATGATAATACCATTCTTACCGTCTACCTGTGTAAATTTCTCTGCGAACTTATAGATGTTTTTCTTGCTACTACCATTCTTGTAAGCCAACTTCACGTTTTCCATGTTGCTGAATGAAGCATTCATGTAATCACCAGAACCTGTGTAGTTTACACTAGGAATAGTAACCTCGTCAAGTGTAGTAGTAGACTTCTCGCCATTAGCGTCAATAGTAATCATATCTGCAGTAATGCCACCAAACATATAGGTTGCACCAGTAGCCTCTTCGCCACCTTCACTGGCAGGAGCGGCAATACTCTTAATGTCAACAGCCATTGGATAACCACTTGCGGCACCGGCTTTCATGTATAATTTAACCAAGTTCTTTGCGGTAAAGTTTCCTGCGTCATCCTTAGAACCAACAGTTTCTGGACTCAAAGTCAGAGTGTAACTCTCGATTCCCTTATCAATGTTAAGCCAATTAAATCCGCCAGCAGCATCATTAAGCTCAAAAATCAAACCTTCTGCCTCAAGAGCTGAACCAAATGTAAAGACAATTTCGCGTTTGTCTGTGTCTGTTCCATCGTTAGTGTAGGTAATGTCCTTACCTTCTGCGTCTACAATTCGTAAGCCACCGTATTGACCTTTGAAGTTAATCTTACCACCAGCGATAAATGGCGAAACATTCCAGAGGTTCTGACCTGAACCAGGATAAGAAGCAATAGCTGTTTCTGTTCCATCTGCAGCAATTAATTTTACTGATTTCAGAAGGATTTTAGCATTTGCAACAGTACCCTGAATAGCAAGTTGACCACTGGTGATAGTCTTTCTAGCCTCTTCAAATTCAACTGTTGTCGATGTTTCGCTAGCATTCAAACCATATGAGGTAGAATTCGCATCTGTACCATCACCATACTTTACATTGACCCAACCTTCTGTAGTTGCTGTTGAAGCATCGCCAGAGTATTCTACCTTGACACCTTTGTACTGAGAGAAATCAACACCAGTAGCTATGATGAACTGTCCCCACTGTCCAAACAGCAACTGTGTATCAGCAGGATACTCTACCACTTCATAATTCCAGGGATAAGAATCCACAGCAATCAAATAAGTCTGTGCACTTGCACCAACTGCCATCAGCGCAGCAGCAATAAGAGTAAATAATTTTTTCATAAGCTTTTAATTTTTAATTGTTTGGTTAATATAAATAATTTATCGGTTTTCTATCATCTATGCCCTGCCTCAAGGACGCAGGCAAATAAACGTTGCAAAAATAGAAATTATTCCTGAAACCTCCAAATATTTCTTTGTTAAAAAAAGTATTGTGACAAAAAAAGTCACAATTCTGCAAAGAAAGTATTATCATTTAGAGGTGAGAGGTAAGAGGAAACTGAAGCAAGCAGAGCTTGCAAAAGTTGAGAAAATATACCCAAGTTTTAAAAATCGGGAAAAATCTGTCAATCTATCAGCGAGAGGACATAACGTACTGACAGACAAAAGATTGCGCGCTGACAGATAGGCTGACAGATTGATAGATTCAATGACGGCACCTTCATCAGCAGGAGGTGACACTTGCTTTTGACACCGATAACGACAACCTTTGTAAAGGATGCCTCCCTTCATTGTAAATCAAATTGATTTGCAAAGTAAATCAAATTGATTTGCTGAGTAAATCAAATTGAATTACCGAGTAAATCAAATTGATTTACATCGTAAACCAAGTTAGATTACAATTCAGCATGATATAGTTTTCATTTACAAACCTTACGCACACGAGGAAAGAAAAAATGGGACTCTCCCGAAAGGAAAGTCCCATTATTCATGTTATAATTCGTGGTTTACTTGAAGAGAGCGTCGACAATCTCCTGTTCGTACCACTCATCATCATCGCGGTTGTAGAGACCCATCCACCAGAGACCAGTCATGTTATACTCTGTGAACTTCTGTTTCAGATAGGTAGCATACTTCACACGCTCTGTCATACTCTTATCCTCGTCGATAGCACCAAACTCACCGAAGATGAAGGGGATACCAAGAGATGTACAACGCTTCTGGATGCGTGCGAATACCCTGTCAATCTCTGCCTTACAGTCATCATCGAAAATCTTGATGTTGTAGTCAAACGTGGTACCATCCTGATTCTTACCCGAATTGTTGTTACAGAAGTTGTAAGGATCATAAGAGTGGATAGTCAGGTAGATATGGTTCTGTACCACATCCTGCGGAGCCTGGAACGCCTCAAGGGCAGCATCACTCGTACCCGTAGCGGCATATGTGGTGACAGCGAGGTTACGATACTGGTTGTTGCCACCAGTAGCACGTACAACGTTGACGAAGTCCTGCTGCAGTTTGTTGATAGCCTCATAAGCCTGGTCGGTAGCCGAAGAAGGAGCCGTCCATGAATAAGAAGCATTCAGGATCTCGTTAAACGACTCGAAGATAAGTTTCTCGTCATAGTCCTTGAAACGCTCGGCAATCTGCTTCCATATCTTCTGATAGAGAATGGTATTCTCTGGATAAGCATCCATATCGGCAGTCAGCCAGCACTGTTTGTCGGTACGTCCCTCGGCACGGGCACCTGTATCGTGCATCACATTGATGATACAGTAGCAGTTAGCTTTCAGCACGTAGTTGACAACCTCCTCAACACGAGCCATCCACTCCTCGTTGATGTTACCCTCCTCGTCGATATGCGGGAACCATGTCACAGGTACACGGATGATGTTGAAGCCCTTGCCTGCAATCTCGTTAATGATCTCCTGTGTGGTGACAGGCTGTCCCCAACACGTCTCATAAGTCTTCCAGTCACCGGGACCAGAAGGATGGAACCATGACTGAGAGGGGTCGTGGTTAGACTCCAAGGTATTACCCAGGTTGTAACCCATCTTGATGTTAGACACCATATCCCATACACTCTCAATGGGGTCGTCAGAACTGCCACGGCCTGCCTGGTTGATGGTCAGTGTGGCAACGAGACTACCTGTGGTGAAGGTGAGGATGGTAGAACGCTCTTCACCCTCGTTGTAATCAACCTTCAGTTTCACATAAGCATTCAGGTTAGTGGCATCCTCCTCATTGACAGCCCATCCATAGCCCTCATGCGGAGTGATATGTACCCAAGTAGTGTCAGCATCAGGCATCGCTACCTGCCAGGCACCATCGGTATCGATGGAAATCATATAGGAAGTCAGCTCACCCATTGACACATTCAGTTCGGAGACCTCTGCCCCGTCGTGGGACAGATTAAGTACCGTACCAGCACCAGTCTTTCCGAAGCGGCCTTTGTTTCCGTTATCGCTGTCGCTGCAGCCCTGGAATCCCAGAGCTGCTGCGGCAAGCAACATAACGGTTAAAATATTCTTTATTTTCATAAGATATTGATTCTTTTGATGATTACTT
This sequence comes from uncultured Prevotellaceae bacterium, assembly GCA_902776195.1. GTDB lineage: Bacteria > Bacteroidota > Bacteroidia > Bacteroidales > Bacteroidaceae > Prevotella. The sequence goes on from CACYPF010000001.1 coordinate 266,298, forward strand.
AGACGGAATATAGATCACACGAGCGTTGTCGAACTTGACATTGATCTTACCAGAAGGTGTTCCCTGGTTGAGGGACTGAATGCGGAACTGGTTCAGACCAGTTGCCTTGATCTCCGCATAAGTCTTGCCCCAATAGCAGTCGAACGAGCTTAATGGCAGCACGTGGCGATACCACCGGCCTACGGGAGCCTCATTATTGATATCGGCAAGAACAGGACGTGCGAACGATGGTATCTGATTGTCGTAGTCTGCCCATGCGAAGCCGTTGTCATACTGGTTCTCTTTATCTCCGATAGGCTGGAACATATAGCGGACATAACCTGTGAAGGCGCCATTGTTATAGTCAGAGCCGTCGTTGTATACATTGATAGCGAAGTACACCTCGTCCGCTGTTGCGGTATCAGGGATATTGTCTGAGAGTGGGAATGAGTTACCGTTCCAGTCCTTACGGAAGTAAACCATCGTACCCCACCACTGAGTACCCTCTGACGGGATGTTCCAGTATGCATAGACACCATCGGCATCACCACCGTCAATGAACTGGGCATCTGGTCCCCAGCCATTATTGGTAGCATCGATGAAGTTTCCAGCATCATCCTTATTAAAGGTGGTCAGGATAGTTGAGTAGTCATAGAAGCGGTCGACAGAAACGGTACCACCAGGCGTGGTCACTGTCAGTTTAGCCTCGCTGCCAGCAGATGGTTTCTTAGCAAACGGAACCGTAATCTGAGTCTGTTCCTCGTTCACCTCAAACTCATCCTCAGTCAGGGTGACATCACCATACTTGACGCTCTCCACCTGTACAAACTCAGTACCCTTGATAATCAGGTCCTCACCAATCTGCGGCATATCAGAAGAGATGCTGGTGATAGTAGGCTGACCAGGTACCTTATAATAAGCGATATAGGTTGTACCTGCGGCACACTCCAGAACGATGACACCCGACTGATAGGGAACCTCTGGCATGGCAAACTTCAAGATGGAAGTGGTCACATACGAGTTATTGGAGGCAAGATGATGATCCATCAGTACCGTCTCAATATTGCTGATAGCAACATGGTTACCACCAATCTCCTTACTCTCCGACTCAGCCAGTTCCTCAACGGTCACATCAGAGAAATAAGCATCCTCAATGTCCACCAGGTTCAGACCGTGCAGGATGATCTCATCACCAGTCACACGGGGATATTCCGCCTGGATACGCTGCAACTGCGGACCGGGTGCCGTCACCTTAAACTCATAGGTAGCTACGCCACCGCGGGTCTCTACCCGGATCTCGTCAGGAACATCTTCGAAAGCGGAAAGCTTAAAGCCTTTCTCCTCTGTAGGAATAGAGACGATGATGCTATGATCAGTATTCATCGTGGTATTGAAGGTCAGTTCCTGATTATTGATGAACACCTTCAGGGCACCACCGAGGTTCTTACCCTCAATGGCTATCATAGTGCCGGGACCAGCCTTGGTGTAATATTCATCATAACTGTAATTGAGTGTGTCAGAACTTAAGATCTTGACACCCGTGATCTCCGGTTGTCCGCCTGAGCTATTGCTATCGCTACAAGCCATGAAGCTGAACGATATCACTCCCATCAGGAAGAGCACCAGGAGACTCTTGCTGTTTATTTTGTACTTCATAAGAAATATCTGTTTAATAATGTTTCTGTACATACTTTAATTATTCCTCACCAAAGTTGTATGGCTGCGGAGCCTCCTTCAGGTAGTGATTCTGAATCACGTCACTCTCAGGATAAGGCATGAAGACATTAGACTCGTTCAGGGTAATAGGCTGATAGTCAGCGCCCTTGGCAGTCAGCAATGTCTTACGCATAGCTACATACTCGTCATGCGTGAGTTTCCGCACCACGGTATTGTCATCAATACTCGTACGCAGGCAGTCATTCCATAAGCAATATCCCTCCTCGGTGGTGAGATACCAGTTGTTGGTACCAGGGAAGACACCACGGTAGCTGAGAGTACCGTCTTCGTTCTTCAGCACACACCCCTCACGCATCTCCCAAGCACGATACTGCTGGTTGTTGAAGAAATCGAGCATGGTCTGTGGCTTCCAGCGATAATAGGTAGCCATGTCCCACCAGTTGAAGTACTCCATACAGAACTCGATACGGCGCTCACGGAGGATATCCATGAAGGTGATAGAGCTATAGGGGTCAACCTTAGCACGGAGGCGGACAGCATTGAAGGCAGCAAGAGCCTCACCATCAGAAGTAGACTCAGCATTACCCAGGATAGCCTCAGCCTTCATCAGGTAAACATCAGCAAGACGCTGGATGTATGTGTTCAGTGGAGAAGCCATCTGAGCCAGTCCAGAAGGAGCGACATCCGCCTTGGTTCCAAGAACACCCTTCTTCAACTGCATCCAGTTATGGGCATAGGTATATCCGCCTTCGGCACCCTTGATATAGCTGTAATGCTCATTAGGTGTGAAGAAAGTAGCATCACGACGGATGGAATCCGCAGGATCCTCGTTATACAGGTCTATCATATCCACTGAGGCATGCAGTGAGCCACCCCATACATTCACATCCGTCACCTCAGGGAATGCGAGGTCGGAATAAAGTGCATTCATGGCACCCCACTCACCAGTGTTAGGATCTGCCCAACGCATGGCAAGGATAGTCTCTGAGTTGTCGTTATGCTGTGCCTTGAAGAGGTCCTCATAATTATCCATCAGACTATACTGACCACAGTTGATGACCTCATCGCAAAGTTCTACGACCTCAGCGAGGATAGAGGTGTTACGGTCATGGTCACCTTTAGTGGCATCATTCCAACCACTCTGTGCCAACAGTGCCTTGGCAAGGGCAGCCTTGGCAGCATACTTGGAAGGATGGAAGTCGGTGCCGGTCTCTGGCAGATACTCTGCCGCACGACGGAAGTCACGGACGATGAACTTCAGCACGTCAGCCTCCGGATTCAACGGCTGGATAGGATTGTCCACCATCGTCTGGTTATCCTCAAACAGGATATTGGCACCCCAACCACGAAGCAGGTAGAAGTATGCCCATCCACGCATCAGGTAACACTCGCCGATGGCAGCATTCTTGGTTGTCTCACTGACATCCTCGGAACAATATTTCTCCAAGTTATAGAGGGTGGCATTACTCATGGTCACCACATTATAAAGAGCTGACCAGGCAAGACCCATGTCCTCTGTCAGTGCCGTTACCTGGAAACGGGCGAACTCAGCACTTACGTAAGGGTTCCATGCGTCATTGGCACGATAAGAGCCCATACCCACAAGCGCACGACGGTTAAAGTCAAACCATGCACGGTTAAAGAGCGGCTCCGTTCCTTTCCTGACGGCTGCATCACTGCTATAGAATGTCTCAGCGGTGTAATTGCCCGTCGGTTTCTTGTCAAGGAAATCCTTACCGCAACTGGTCAGCATGGTAGAACCGCCGATCAGTGCACACATTATATATATTATATTCTTTTTCATAGCGTTTTCTTCAATATTTAGAATTTAACCTTCAGACCGAATGTATAGATGCGCTGAGAAGGATAACGGTAGTTATCAAGTCCCTGCAGAATCACACTCTGTCCCTGAGCACCGATTTCAGGATCGTAACCGTCATAACCACTGATGGTGAAGAGGTTCTGGATATTACCATATATCTGAACCCAGTCAAGTTTCAAAGGAGCCAGCCACTTCTTGGGAAGATTCCAAGCCAGTGACAAAGACTTCATGCGGAGGTAAGATCCATTCTCCACGAAACGGTCGCTGACACGGTTGTTGTCGTTCATGCTGGTACCTGCGGCACTGATACGCTGTACACTTGCCGTGGATGCGTTAGACACATAGACATTCGTGATGTCGTTAGCAGAACCTTCCGGGTTATACAAACTAACACGGGCATAGTTGGCAACATCACTCATCTTGTTACCATAACCCTGCGTGTTGGTGTGCTCCATACGTACAATATTATAAATATCACCGCCTACACTTCCGTTAAGGAAGAAGCTCAGTTCGAAGTCACGCCATGTAATGGTATTGTTCAAACCAAAGGTGAAATCTGGATTAGGATCACCAATATAGGTTCTATCTGCTGATGTTATCTTTCCATCGCCATTGATGTCTTCAAAAATGTAGTCACCAACCCATATCCTGTTCTGTGCTATTTCATACATAGCACCGTTCTCACCTTCCTCAGCAGGACGAGCCACTGGGACGCGAGCACCAGTAGCATCAAGTAAGAACTCACCTTTTGCATTTTTCTGATAAAAGTCATCCTCGCAGGTAAACATACCGATAACCTTGTATCCGTAGAAACGACCTACAGGACCTCCTACTTCTGATAACGTATAAGTATTGGTGCCTATCGAACCAGCAATCGTCGAACCATCGCTATTCAAACGGGTCAGTTTATTGCGGTTGATAGAGAGTGTAGCACCTGTACGCCACTGCCAGTCTTTATTAGAGATATTCACCGTATTCAGGGTGAACTCAACACCGGTATTACGGATAGCACCGCTGTTCACCCAAGGAGCCGACATACCCATCCAGTCGTTATTGATAACGTATGAGGGGAGGGATGCCTGCATCAACAGGTTGTCAGTATTCTTGTAATACCAGTCAACAATAAACTCAATACGGTTGTTCAGGAAAGAAAGGTCAAGACCAATGTTCCATGCCTTTGTACTTTCCCACTTCAAGTTAGCGTTGGGGAAATTACCAGGATAGTAACCGGTACCCCATGCGGTAGCAGTGTTAGCCATGGTAGCACCATAAGCATAAGAACCTGAACTCTGGTTACCCACATGACCCCATCCGAGACGAAGTTTCATGTTGCTGAGCCATGAAGATGTTTTCTGCATGAAAGGCTCATTGCTGATACGCCAGGCAAGCGCAGCAGAGGGGAACCAACCCCAACGGTTATTCTTACCAAATGAGGAAGAACCGTCGGTACGAAGTGTTGCCGTGAACAAGTAGCGGTCCAGCAGGTTATAGTTCAAACGTCCGAAGTAAGACTCAATACCCCACTCCGTTCCGTCATCACCATTATTGGTTGATGTGGAAGAGTCACCCACGTTCAGAGAGTGGATAGCATCAGAGATATACCCTTTACGGGTACCGCTCAAAGACTCCCAGTTACCCCACTGTGACTCATGACCTAACATGACAGAGAAGTGGTGGTCGCTCTTGATGTCGAAGTTATAAGTAGCATACTGCTTGAATGTGCCATACTTGCTCATAGACTTCGTACGGGTAGAGTTTGACTCCACCATGATACTTCCATAGGTATACTCCGGTACGAAATAGTAGGTATTATTCCAACCTCTGCTTCCACCGTACTCTACACGGACATTCAAGCCCTTCAATGGAGTCAGACTGGCAAAGACATTATAGTCCAGCTGATAGTTGTCTGTCTTGTTCTCCTTCATATTCGCCTCGAAGATCGGGTTGCTGTAATAGGTAGCAAAATCATTCACCTCGGGAACGCCATACGATCCGTCTGGATTACGGGGAGCCACATCAGGGAACTGGCTCAACGCGGTAGAGATCACATTACTCTCTGTGAACGTGATCACCTGCTTGGTGTTCGCAAAAGCGACATTCGTACCAATCTGCAACCAGTCGGTGATATTGGTATCAAAATTACCACGGAAGCTGGCACGTTTGAAGCCTGAACCGATACCGACACCATCCTGATCCAGGTAACCACCGGAGATAGAATAGTGCATATCCTTATTACCACCACTGACATTTACGGTATGGTTATGCATGAAGGCTGTCTGGAACAGCTCACTCTGCCAGTCAGTACCATTGGTCAGCAACTCAGGATGCTTATAGTCCTCACGGGTACCCCATCCCTGGATGGCAGCACGTACATTATAGAAATCCGCATACTGAGGGAGATTCATCACACTCAGTTTCTTGGGAATACTCTGCCAACCGAAATAGCCCTCATACTGAATCTTTGCCTTTCCTTCCTCACCACGCTTGGTAGTAATCAGAACGACACCGTTAGAAGCACGGGAACCGTAGATTGCCGTAGCAGAGGCATCCTTCAACACCTCAATAGAAGTAATATCGGAAGGGTTGATGCTGCTCAACACTGAGCTGTTGCCACTGGTATTACCACTTACCTGGATACCGTCAATGACATACAGAGGCTCGTTACCACTCAGAGAGTTGATACCACGGATCTGTACGGAGATACCACCACCAGGAGCACCAGAGTTCTGGGTCACCTGTACACCGGCGATACGACCCTGCATGGCCTGCTCAAGAGAAGTGTTGACACCCTGCTTGATTGCCTTCTCGTCAATACTGGATACAGAACCGGTCAGGTCGGAGCGCTTCATTGTACCGTAACCAACGACAACGACTTGCTCCAGCATGTTGACATCCTCGGCAATCTGGATGTCTAACTTGCCTGCTCCAGACACTTTGACCGATTTGGTCTGATAACCTACATACGAGACTTCGATGGTAGCACCCTGCCGCACCGACATCTTGTAATTACCCATGGCATCGGTAATAGTACCACCTGTGGAACCCTTTACCTTCACCGTAGCACCAATGACCTCCTCACCAGTGTTGGCGTCGGTCACTGTTCCTGAAATATTCACATTCTGTGCCAAGGCACCTAATGGGAACATCATCAAGAAGAGAACTATGCATCTGATTTTCGCAAATACACAGTTTGCAGATTTGAATGTTTTGTTCATAAAATGATTATTAAATTAGTAGTATTTTAATCAGCTATAGCCATCGCCAGCACGTAGCAACGACATTTCAAGATGCAAAAATAAGCAAAAAATAGTTACTACGAAAGAAAATGTGAATAAAAATTACCCACAAAAACAAAAGTATCATATTTCAGCAACAAAATATCATCCCCGGACTCCTACTGGTGATATTTCACCAACCCCTCCATCGGAGCGGACAGAATGGTACCGAGGAAAAATCCCTCTTGTTCTGCCGCCTCCCTCAACTCATCTTGGAAATGGAAGGCGATGCTTCCTACCGCATGGACAGGCAGGTCACGACGCTGGTACTGTATGAGATTATGTTGGAAGAACGTGCGGAAATTGGAAACGACCAAGTCCCGTAAAGGCTCATAGTCAAGATGCTCATGGATAAATGAAGCCGTAGAGGCAAGGAAACGGTTGGCAAGCGGTTCCCTATATACCTTATTTATAATAGAGGGGAGTGTCATCTTGGTCTCTGCCAGATAGGTGTCACGGATACTGGCAAACTGAGTGTTCTTAAAGATAGCATTCATGAATAACCGACCTAATACCGCACCACTACCCTCATCACCTAAGACATAACCAAGTGCGGGGGTGTTTTGTGCGATTTTCTCACCATCGAACAAACAAGAGTTAGCACCTGTGCCAAGTATACAGGCGATACCCTCATCATGACCGCACAGTGCTCGTGCTGCCGCCATTAAGTCGCTATACACCTCCACTGTTTTTGGAGAAAACACCTCATCGAGCATCTGTTTCATCATCGGCACATGGGCTGGCGTGCAACCACTGCCATAGAAAAACACTTGGATGTTCGACAATAGAGGACTTTCAAGAATTTTCGAATTAACCAGCTGGGCACGTGAGAAGGTAGAGAGCTGTGGCATCAGTTCCTGCGCCAGTATCTGCCGGATCTCAGCGGGCGACTGATGAACAGGAGTGATTCCCTGCGTTTTAAAAGACACCACTACCACATCCTCATTACGTAAACCTGTATCATGAAGGAGCGTCCAGTCCGTTTTGGTACTTCCGCTGTCAGCAATCAATTTCATAGCCGTTTCTTTTTCTAAATTTGTTGCAAAGATACAAAAATATTAAGAACGAACAACTGAGAATTGAGAATTATTTCCTACCTTTGCACGAAATTACGCAAAAACATGAAGAAAATATTCTTTTTACTCATCATATTCTTCGCGGGAGTCTTTGACGCCCATGCCGTCCTGAAGGAGAAAGACCTCCCACAAACCCTGCAAATACTACGGACAGAACTGACCACTTTCCACCGGGAGCTTTCCCAGATGCTGGAGATGAACAAAAAGCAGAGCGAGAAAGTCCGGGAGCAGTTGATGTCCACGATGAAGTTGTCGAATCAGAACTCGCTCATGCTCTACTCACAGAAGCAAGAATATGTTTTCGACCTGACTTACGCCTGCCATGAGGCGACAGAGCAATACTACACCTTCCAACGACAAAGAGCCCCTTTCAAGAACTTCCTGAACAAGGCAGATGCGGAAATCGCACGTTATGACTCACTGATCAATTCACTGAAGGTGATGCCCGTCCAGACACTTGACGAACAGTCAAAGATTGACAGGAACGTTTGTCTTACCCTTGCCACCAACATCCGCAACTCGATGGAAGAGAACCGTGCCACCATGCAGGATTACATCCATTATTACAATATGACGGAAGAGCGGTTGTCCTATCTTAACGACTATGCGCAGAAACGCTATAACGACATACAGACGAGTATCTTTAAGAATGGTGGCGACAGTTACTTTACCATCCTCAAAGACTGGAACAGACAATGGCAGATGATGAAAAGGACAGTGGCAAAGAAATACAAGCCAAACGCCTATTCGCAATGGGACAGCCGCTGGATATTCGGTCTGTTCATCACCATTATCATATATGCTATCATCGCCTCTCTGCTGAATTTCTCCATTATACGCTATATCGTACCCAAACGATTCCGCACGGAGGAGTTCATGAAAAAGCGGACCTGTATCACACTAGCCACGACCACCATCACCTTTGCCATTATCTTAGGTATCGCCCTTGCCCTTGCAAAACAGAACTTCATTATTATGGCAAGTAACCTGCTGGTGAATTTCGCCTGGCTGATGGGTGTCATCCTGATATCGCTTTTACTCCGCGTCAAAGGAGACCAGATCAAAAGCGCTTTCCGTATCTACACCCCGTTGATGGCAATCAGTTTCCTGGTCATCGCCTTCCGTATCATCCTGATACCTAATGAATTGGTCAACATGTTATTCCCACCGGTTCTATTCCTTTGTACCATCTGGCAATGGAGTGTCATTGCACGGCACAACCAGAACATCCCACGGTCAGACATCTTCTACAGCTACGTCTCACTGATCGTATTCATCGCATCTGTCATCAGCTCATGGTCAGGTTACACGTTGATGGCTGTACAGATGCTGATATGGTGGACGATGCAACTGACCTGTATCCTGACCATCACCTGTGCACTGCAATACATGAAGCTATATGGCATTAAGCACAAGATGGCAGACAAGCCTATCACCAAGACTTGGGCTTACGACTTGTTCTATCAGGTATTGCTTCCCGTAGCGGGTGTCGTCTCTGTCATGATCAGTATTTACTGGGCTGCGGATGTCTTTAACCTCAGCGATCTGTGCTGGAAGATTTTCAATACCAACTTCGTCAACCTGAAAAACCTGAAACTGAGCATCGTCTCACTTGCCATCGTTGTCAGCCTGTGGTTCTTCTTTGCCTATATCAGCAAGACCATCTTGCAACTGATGCGGATGCACTACCAGATAGCCGACCCGACCACTGCTGCCAGCAAGGAGGTGATGGGCAGAAATGTAATTCAGGTCATCATCTGGGGCACCTGGTTCTTGATTACGATGGGTATTCTGAACATTTCCCTCGCATGGCTGATGGTGGTTACCGGAGGCTTGTCGACTGGTATTGGTTTCGCCTCGAAGGACATCATCGAGAACATCTACTATGGTATCACCCTGATGGCTGGACGCATCAAAGTAGGCGACTGGATCCAGGTGGACGGCACTATGGGTAAGGTGACTAAGATCAGCTATACCTCAACGGTCGTCGAGTCACTGTATGGTGAGGTCATCACTTTCCAGAACTCTCAGTTATTTACCAAGAATTATAAGAACCTGACTCGCAACCACGGCTACGTCCTTGCCGTTATCCACTATGGCGTTGCCTATGGCAGCAATCTCCAACAAGTCATTGAACTCGTTGACGGTGCTGTCAACCAGATGAAACACAAGTGGATAGACAAATCGAAGAAGGCGAAGTCGGTTATTGGAGAGCTTGCTGACTCAAGCGTTAATCTGAAGATGTTCGTTTGGGCAGACGCTCCAAAACAGTCTTATGTCATCAGTGACGTGCTGAATACTATTTACAACACACTAAACCAAAACGGCATCGAAATCCCATTCCCTCAACAGGACGTACACATCAAATGAAATAAAATTTCATTATGATATGTAAAATAATTCTGAATTGATACGATTATTTTCAGAATAATCGCTATCTTTGCAAGGAAATGGCGATAACGAATATGGGAAATACGATTATAGCAGGTCCCTGTGTTATAGAATCCGCCGAGCTGCTGGATACTGTTGCGGCGAGACTGGTGGACATCAACAAGAAACTGGGGACTGATATTATATTCAAAGCTTCGTTTGACAAAGCGAACCGCACCTCTATCAGCTCCTTTCGGGGACCTGGCATTGATAAAGGACTGCAAATGCTTTGCGATGTCAAAGAAAAGCACGGTCTTCGCCTGCTCACAGATATACATGAGGCATGGCAGGCTGGTCCTGTCGGACAAGTAGTGGATGTTATCCAGATTCCAGCTTTTCTATGCAGACAGACTGACCTCTTGATTGCCGCTGCACGGACAGGGAAAACCGTCAATATCAAGAAAGCGCAATTCCTCAGTGGACGGGACATGCGCTATCCGGTGGAGAAAGCCCGTGATGCAGGAGCCAAAGACATCTGGTTGACAGAGAGAGGGAACATGATGGGATATAATAATCTGGTAGTGGATTTCCGCAACATCCCTGACATGCTGGAGATTGTTCCGACTGTTATTATGGACTGTACTCATAGTGTACAGCGTCCCGGAGGAGCAGGAGGAAAGACAGGAGGGGACAGACGCTACGTGCCACAGATGGCTATAGCGGCTAAAGCCTTTGGAGCCACAGGGTGGTTCTTTGAGGTACACCCCACCCCCGACAAGGGACTAAGCGATGCCGCAAACATGCTGGAACTGGACAAGTTGGAATCACTTGTCGCAAAACTGATAGACAATGACTGATAAGGAGAACGCCATACAATGTATCAAAGACGAGGCTCAGGCGGTACTTGACCTGATTGCCAAGATAGACGACAACTTTGACAAAGCGGTCGACTTAATTATGCATTGCAATGGCAAGGTGATTGTCACGGGTGTCGGGAAGAGTGGACATATCGGTGCAAAAATCGCAGCGACATTAGCATCAACGGGAACACCTTCCTTCTTCATCAACCCCCTGGACGTATTCCACGGCGACCTTGGCGTGATGTCTAAAGGAGACGTCGTACTTGCCATCTCCAACTCAGGACAGACAGACGAGCTTCTGCGTTTCATCCCCATGGTGCTGCATATGGAAATCCCTATTATCGCCATGAGCGGTAACCCGCAGTCGCTATTGGCAAAATACTCCACCTGTCATCTGAATGTGAGTGTGGAGAAAGAGGCATGTCCTCTGAACCTGGCTCCAACCAGCAGTACGACAGCAACACTGGTAATGGGGGATGCACTGGCTGTTGCACTGATGAACAAACGCCATTTCCAGCCACAGGACTTTGCTCAGTTCCATCCTGGCGGTGAGTTAGGCAAACGACTGCTGACGACCGCACAAGACGTGATGATTACGGAGAATCTGCCAATCCTGACCCCAGAGATGCATCTGGGCGAGGCTATCATCCTTGTCAGCAAAGGTAAACTGGGACTGGGCGTAGCCATTGCCAATGACACCATTGCCGGCATGATCACGGACGGTGACATCCGCAGGGCGATGGAGAAATGGAAGGCAGAGTTCTTTGACCGCACAGTGAGTGACGTCATGACCCTATCCCCCAAAACGGTCTCTCCGCAGACCAAGATCTCCGAGATACAGAAAATCATGAATAAATACAAAATACATAATGTGCTTGTCACTGACGCCAATAACAGACTGTTAGGTATCGTAGACCGCTATGCATGTATTTTATAACAGAAAACAAAACAGGTTATGAAAGGACTGAAGAAAATACTATTAGTACTGATGCTTGCCCTGCCTCTTGCAGTAGCAGGCGTTTATCTGTTCAAGACATTAGACATTAAAGACGGTCTAACCAGTAGTCAGATTAACTGTATCCTGAAAGATGGTCGAGGATATATGTGGTTTGGAACACCTGCCGGTCTTTATCGGTATGACGGTTACACTTTCAGGAATTTCCAAAGTAACTCCAAAGACGGGTCTTCCCTACCCGACAGTTATATCCGTAGTATACAGGAAGCTTTAGATGGCAATCTTTGGATTCTCACTTCTGCCGGGTATTGCGTCTATCATCCTCAAACAGAGACATTTGAGCGTGACATGAAACAGATTTATGCCCGAATGGGAATTGAAGGACTGCCAAATGTCGTTTACTTCGACCGACATAAGAATTTATGGGCTGCTATTCCCAACAAAGGAGTCGTAGCCTATAACATGCAGCAACAACTACTTTATGAGTTTGGATACACAGACGACAGTCATGGAGTTCCACAAGGAAACATCTGTTCTATCGGAGAATGCCGTGACGGTGCCATTATAGTCTATGAGGACGGTCGGATAGTATGCTGTGACATCATGCACCAGCAACATACGGTATGGGCTTCCGATCATGTCGCCCAACAACACTTGAGAAAGAGTTCCTCTTTAAAAGTTTTTGCAGATCAGTCAGACAACATCTGGCTCTATGGACAAGGAACTCTCATGCAGTATAATAAAAGCACCAACGTATGGGACACCTCTATAGGAAACAGCATAGGGCTGACCAATGTGTCGGCTGACCATAGTGTGAACGGCATGGCAAGTGACCAGAATGGAAACATCTGGATAGGAACGGATCGTATGGGACTTCTCAGAATGGACATGAACACCCATGCAATAGAATCTGTACAGCCGCATGATGGAAGAAACAATCAGTTGACACAAGAGACCATTGGTGTCCAAAGTGTATATGTAGACGATACCGACTTACTATGGATTGGAACGGAGAAGTCCGGTGTAGCATTCTATGGAGACAACATATACAAATTCCAATCCTCTTTCAATGGTGACATCACCGCCATTGCACAAGACATCGACGGAAATATCTGGTATGGGACAAGTGACAAAGGTGTCATCGGATATGAAGGACCGTTGGCAAGTCAGAAAGTCTCATGTATGGAAACCACTAACGAAGGAAGTCTGTGGGTGGGGTCTCGCCAGAATGGTTTGACCCGCATCAAGGATGGAACCACACATATCTTCTCAGCATCAAGAGATAGTATGAGGACCCTTATTGACGACCATATCAATGCACTGGCAAAGGATAACAGCGGTAATCTATGGATTGCCACTAATGGAGGATTACAGGTATATAATCCCAAAATGAACACGTTCTCCTCTTATACACGTGAGAACGGCATGCTGAATACCAACAATATCACCAGCCTATTTTATGGGAAAAACAACATACTGCTTATTGGAACTTCAGAAGGAATGATCTTACTGAACCTATCCAACAGGGAGAAGACGCTCTTGACCGGTAATTCTACCAATCTCAAGACGTTCACCAACAACTACATCACCCAAGTGTTTGAAGACTCCAGAGGTTTGATATGGGTTGGTACGCGTGAAGGTCTGAATGTATACAACTCTGAAACAGACTCGTTGAATTATATTACTGAGAAAAACGGACTTTGCAACAATTCCATATGCGGTATTACAGAAGACAAAAGCAGTAATATCTGGGTGACGACCAGTAATGGTATCAGCCGTATCGTAGTTCAAAGAAACAGAGAAGAAGGGTCTTTCGGTTATGGTCTCTATAATTACGACACGAAAGACGGACTGCAAAGTAATGAGTTCAACACCGGCTCTATTCTTACCAAATCAGACGGTTCTGTTATTTTTGGAGGTCTATATGGTGTAAACTGGGTTCGCCAAGCCGCAAAAGAAGACCAGAACAGCCTTCCTCGTGTCATGTTGACGCAATTGTTCATCGGTGAAGAGGAAATTCTTGTAGGACATGAATACGACAATAATGTGATTCTCCCGCAAGCCCTCAATGAGAGTAACAAAATCAGTTTGAAGAATAAACAAAACACCTTCACCATCAAGTTCGCCGCAGGAAACTACAACCAAGGTGAACGACTACAATTCATGTATTGGATGGAAGGTCGTGACCACGACTGGAGGAACGGCGATGCCTTGCTCCACGGAGTGAAGTTCCGCGATTTAAGCAGTGGAACCTACACCTTGCACGTGAAAGCTGTCAGCGCTGATGGTGCGGTAAGTAATCAAGAGCGTAAATTGGAGATTTACATTGAGCGCCCATGGTGGCTGACTTGGTGGATGCTTTCCGTTTATGTGCTTATTGCAATAGTAATTTTGATTATTTGGCGTTATGGCTATAAGAAACTCAAGAATTACATGACCAGAAAGCGTACCGTCGTTGATGAATTGAAACGTCAACGTGAGGAAATCAAGCTAACCAGTGACGAGCTACGACAGCCAATGGCGCGAATGACTACGATTATAGGGAATCTTGCCGAGAAAGAGAATGACTTAGAAGGCCGGGAGCAGTTGAACTCCCTACACTTCCAGATGCTCCAAGTCATCACTCGCATTTCCGAAATGCAAACTATTCTGGAGAATCCAGAAGCTAAAGCAGAATCTACTGCAAAAGACCGTCTGGAGCTGAATGACCAAGGAGAAGTCAGTCTCCCCTCTATTGCTACATCTGAGCTTACAGCTACCATTCAGCCTCTGCGCTTAGATAAGAAGACGCAAAAATTCAATGTCGTCTTCATAGACAGTAATAAGGACTTTAACAATTTCATGAATGCCCACTTGCGCGAAGTTTATGATTTCCACATATACGATGATATCAGGCTTGCCATTCCTGACATTGAGTCTATGAAAGCCGACCTGGTTATTTGTAAACAGGACATGAAACACATGACAGGCAGTGAGCTCTGTAACCAACTCAAATCCAACCCACGCACACAGCAAATCAAGTTTGTTTTGATGACTGACACTGTGCTGACCCAGGAGATGATGAGCGACATGAACATCACCCTTGCCGCAGACGATTATATTGCCAAGCCATTCAATGTCCAAGAAGCTGTTATGCGCTTCAACAAACTGATGGGATTAGGTCCTGTCGAAATGGAACAGAATACCATCGAAGGACGTGAGACGCGTATGCTGGAAGGACGTAATGCCAGTATGACAACTGCGACAATGGTCTATGAGGACATCCCACATGCTACCGATACGGCCAAGTCATCTGTTGAAGAAACAAAAGATGTCTCACAACAAACTGTTACAGAAAGTACTCCTGAGAAACAAGGTGGAGTCTTAGCCCAGCAGTTCTATGGTGAGGACGAGACCATTGGCAACTACTCAATGAGCAACCTGATGGACCGTCAGCTGATGAGGAACGTGGAGCAATATGTACTCCAAAATATGAGCAGAGGACAGATCAGTCTGGAAGAAATGGCATCTGCTATGGGTATGGGACGTGTTCCTTTCTTCCATAAGATCAGGAATATCACGGCCAAGACACCAGCTGAAGTCGTCCGTGACATCCGCTTAAAACACGCATGTGTGCTCTTAACCAAGACAAACATCAATATGAGTGAGCTTGCCATCAATATTGGATTCTCTACTGCGGAGAATTTCATTAATATCTTCAAAGACAAATATGGCATGACACCACTTGAATACCGCTTAAAGAACAAGCAATAATATGATGCGAATTCTTTTATCCGCCTTATTGGTTCTCTTAACACTATCAGCGAGCGCTCAGACGAGTGACTCGCTGATTGTCCAAACACTACGCTCTAAGAAGATTCGGTTCTCTGACAACAACAGTGTAACGCTTCTGATGTCGGGACAAGAGAAGTTCGATGACATGTTCAAGGCTATCCGGCAGGCTAAGAGCAGTGTACACCTGGAGTATTTCAATTTCCGCAATGACTCTATTGCTTCCTTGCTCTTCGATATTCTCCGAGAGAAACGGAAGGAAGGGGTGGAGATCAGAGCGATGTTTGACGGTTTCGGCAATGACTCCAATAACCAGCCACTCAAGAAACATCACCTGAAGGCATTGCGTGACGACAGTATCAATATTGTGGAATATGACCCGATCCGCTTTCCTTGGATCAATAAGATATTCGGACGTGACCACCGTAAGATAGTAGTCATTGACGGACAGATAGCCTATACTGGTGGGATGAATGTCGCCGACTATTACATCAAAGGAACTCCGCAAGTTGGGGAATGGCGTGATATGCACTGCCGCATAGAGGGAGATGCCGTCAATGAGTTACAGAAGATTTTCATTAGGATATGGAACCGGGTGACCGGTGAGAATGTGCATGGCATCAAGTACTACCGCGGCGGTACCATGACCCGCTTTGAGGGATTGAAACCCGATACGACATCCACCGCAGGGAGAAAGATGGTAGGCATTATTACCCGTGAGCCTTATCTGACCCCAAAGATCATGCGTGAGTTTTACATTAGCGCGATCAACGAGGCTCAAGACTCCATCAAGATCATCAACCCCTACTTCACCCTGATACCCAAAGTCACAAGAGCACTGACCAGGGCTATCAAACGAGGGGTAAAGGTGGAAATCATGCAATCGGCAAAGAGTGACATACCCCTTACACCGGACTGCGCCTATTATCAGGCACACAAACTGATGAAACGGGGAGCCATCGTATGGATGTATCAGCCCGGTTTCCACCATTCTAAGATCATGATGGTGGACGGACGTTTTTGTACGATAGGCAGTACCAATCTAGATGCCCGCAGCTTGCGGTGTGACTTCGAGCAAAACGCTGTCATCATTGACAAGGAGACCACTAAGGAGTTAGACGACATGTTTGACCGGGACACCAAGAAGAGTTTCCTGTTAACGGAGGAATCATGGGATCAGTTCCGCACCCCGTGGCAGAAGTTCCGTGGATGGTTCGCCCACCTTTTAGCCCCATTCTTGTAATCTTATGCAACGCAACACCGTCATCTCAATCTGTAAGGCACTCGCCATTATCCTGATGGTGATAGGACATGCTGACGCACCGGATGTAGTCAGTGCTTTCCTGTACGAATTCCACATGCCGGTATTCTTCATCACGGCAGGCTATTTCTTTTCACTCCGTTATCTCAATGACGAGGCAACCTTCGTAAAGAAGCGCATCAAGGGACTCTACATTCCATTCCTGACATGGGCAGTATTTTTTCTCCTTATCCATAACTGGATGTTCGACCTCGGCATCCTCAATGAGCAATACGGAAACTGGAGCGGTGGTGTGACCCACCCTTACTCATGGCATCAGATGCAACAGAACTTATGGACGATGGTTACAGCAATGGGGGGCTACGACCAATTCCTATGTGGAGCGTTCTGGTTCTTCCGTGGACTCCTGGTAGCAAGTATCGCATACCTTATTATATATAAGGGACTGAACACCATCACCGGGAACATCACGAAATTAGCACCTCATAAAGAGACCATAGTCCCCATAGGAGTCTGTGTCTGTATGTTATTACTTGCCGCATGGAAAACCGCAGAAGGACTTCGCATCATCACGCTGATCCAAGGAGGCTACCGGGAGATCATGGGTACTTTCTTCTTCGGTTGCGGGTTCCTGTTCCGCAAATGGGAACAACATTACAAGATATCCTGGTGGACGACCCTTCTATTCGCCGTTATTGTTTACCTCTTCTCCCAATATCTGACGGCTAACATGAACTGGCGTTCCTCTTTCATCCAGTTTATCTCCTTACCCGTTCCCGCTATCTGCGGTTTCCTTATGACTTACAATATCGCACATTACCTGAATAAGCATGAGGGAATCGTCAAGCGCTTTCTTGTCTACTGTGGTGACAACACCTTACCCATCTTCGTCTTCCATATCATCAGCTATAAGGTTGTCAGCCTCATCAAGATATGGTATTATGACTTGGACTTTGCACAGATTGGCTGTCACATGGTCATCCACGACCATGCCAAGGAAGACTGTTTTTGGATACTTTATACGATTGCGGGAGTGGGTATTCCACTTGGATGGACATGGTGTTACCGACGTATCAAGACAAGACTGCAGCCTCCATCAATTTGATCTGAGTGCTACTGATGCCATACTCTTCCAATAGACGGTAGTCAAACAACAGGAAGCTCTTATCTTCCTCATAGGGTCCCGCATTTTTTCTGAAACAGTTGACAGCCTCGTCTATCCTGCCTGAGAACCAGCAGCAATAAGCATAATTATGCCAGTCGTCATCCATAGGATTCTCCATAGCGGTAAGTCTCTGGTAGATTTTATCAGCCTGCTCCAACTGATGATTGCAAAGAAGAGCCCAACCCAGGACACGGGTCACACGGTCATTATCGGGTTGCTCATAATTCAATCGGTACAATAGCTTCAAAGCCTCTTCGAAATCTTCTGTCTTAACAAGACAGACCGCCTTATTCAACAGATAGGTAGCGTTATCAGGATGCAGCAACAATAATTCATCGTAAGTGTCCATTGCCTCATCAAAAAGTCCGGACTCAAACAACTTACGAGCCTTACCCCTCAAGGCTCTCTCATTCTGAGGTTCCAACTCTAAAGCTTGATCATATAACTCATTCCATATATAATATTGTACCGAGCGATGATCGTCACTATACGAGTCCAGCAAGCGCACGGCAGGCTCATCCATCTTCTTGCGTTTCAACAACCGGACGACTTGGTCTTTATAAGGCTCCAGGGGAGAGCCTTTAAAAAGCCACAGACTGAAGAACTCACAGGCACCAAGATCAACAGAAGTGGTATTAAAGGGATTCACAAACTCATTACGACTTGGAAACAGTCGATAGAAACGATAGAGATCCATCAGGTAGGCACGCCGAATGAAAGCTGGAGTGTCCAACTCGTCTTCAGGAACTTCTCCCATCGTCGCCTCACCCCGTTGCATTAAATTCCGCAGATTCTCCGGTATATGATCGAAAACCTGTTGGAAGGCGATGATGAACGAATACTTGTCACTATTGCAGAAAGGTCCTGCCTTCATCATTCTCTCCACAAATTTATTCCCTTGCATCCTGTTGACGAAGTGCTTGATGTCTGGATGCTGAAGATAAAAAGGAACAAACCAGTTGCTGATATCATAAAAGAAAGGGAAACGCTTCATCTGCGAGAAACCACCGAAATAAATATCCGACCCCTGCTTCTGCATGTCCATCATACGACCGAAGGTGGACTCCAACTTCTCCATCCGCTGCTCTGATGCCTCAGGATGAAGGATATCCTCCATCGGATCGTCTTCTTTTTCCTCAATGCTGAACGGACCGATCTTCAAGTTGTTGTTCTTGATAAGGTCTGGCATTATCTCTTTCTGGATGGTATTTGTATCCTTTTCCGCATTCAGACAATACACCAGCTGCATCTGCAGTTCCGTCAGTTCCTCACAAACAGTCTTAGAAGAAAGGAGCGATGTCACCAACTCCTCCTGCTCCGGGTATATCTCACGGACACTCTCTCTTAGTGACAATGCCCATCCTACCAAGGCACGCTGCCGTACAGCGACCTCCTGGGAACGACGGTAAACATTCACCAGCACACGGAATTTCACGATGTCGTACTGGTTCAACAATGACAAGGTGACGGCAGAAACCAATAACTGCTGGTCGTTACTATCAATAGTAGGAGAAATCAATAGCTCCTCGAAATCATTCCCCACTCCATCAGTCCACATCCGGGATGTCAGCACATAGCAAAACAGATTGTTCACCGCAGTCTGATGGTCCTTGTAAAGCTGTTCGCTCTTCTCCTGACGGGTATGCTCAGGCTCCAATTCCATCATGGCGATATTGCTAATGAACCCCTCCATCTCTTTACGGATATCCGTCAACGACCAGTCTTTCCTTTCCATCCGCACCCGGTTATGGATACCCGACAGCGTAGGGTACTGACGCAACCGGTGATACAGGGCGACATTGGCATAAAGCACATACACCCGCTGAAGGAGATGGTGATACAGCTGATCCAACTGGGGATCATTAACGCCACGACGCCAGTAGTCCCTCATCAACTCATATTCCGCCTTGATACCATTAAGCCGCTCTAATGTCTGCTGCTGCGGGTAAGCGGCAAGATAGGTCTCCATCTCAGCAATTGCCAATCCGACATTGCCTTTGCGCAACTTCTCAGCGACTCTGTATAGTTGTTGTTCTGTACCTGTCATCACTTTCTCTTCTTAAGCCATTTCTGTGCTCTGTCCATGTCTTTCTGACGAGGACCGACGGCATGCTGATACTTAATGGACTTGGGCAACGAGTCGACAACTTGCGCTGACACGCCATATTTTTTCACTATCAGGTCACGATAATAGCTTATCCCTCTTTTATTAATGGAGTCACATGCGGAATTATACGCCTTGACAAACAGATCCAGCTGTTTATGACGCTCCGGGTGACGCATCTCCTGTTCACGGAACACGATGACACCCATTTGCATGTCTGCGGTCCTGGTATCCAGCACCACGGGATTCTTCGCTATCCTGGCAACAGTTGCATGCGGTTCCTGGAAGAAGAGGGCATCCATCTCATTATTACGCAACATATCCAACCGCACGTTCAAATCGTTAATCTGCACACGGAACACATGCTCATCCCGAAGTTTCACTGAGTCGACAATCATGTCACAGAGCATGTCCGTCACCGAGAAGCGGGTCATCGCTATCATCTTGTCATCCAACTGCTTGAGCTGATGAATACGTGAGTTCCTGTTGGTAATCAACTGCCAATAGCCACTCGTGGCAGAAACGTAACGCAGTTTCGTTCCCCGTTTCTCTATGCACGCCGCTCTTACGAGATCGCTCACACTACCCTCCACCCGCTTACGCTCTAAAGCAGTGTCACAATCCATATATGCCATAAAGGGTTTCAGACGCACCCCACCATTCAGGGTGTCAAACAAGTGATGATACTCTGCCACATACATCGGCAGACAGTCGAGTGTGGGCATGACCGCAATCTTCAGTGCAGCAGAGTCCTTACGCATTGCTTCCCGACGCTGTTGTCTTGACAAACGCTTCGTCTCCTCGTAAGACTGCCCGCATGCCGACAGGATCATCAAAGCTATGATAACATAAAACAACTTCTTCATAATCAGAGTGCAAAGGTAATTTAAACCGAGCAAAGAACAAAATAAATTCATTTATTTTTTCTTTCGAGGTGCCACTTACCTTCGACCGCAAGGTCAAAG
>CACYPF010000002.1 GCA_902776195.1 uncultured Prevotellaceae bacterium
AGAGAGATAAGTCAACAGAATCAGTATAATAAACAGTAATTAACAAAACAGCAACAAATCAAGGCTCAAAAGGAGTCAACACTATACAGGGAAAGACATTGACAACAGATTTGGAATCGTGCGAACAGAGAACAGAGAACAGTAAAGTTTTTTCATTTTATACTACAAATGTGCTTTATATTATATATATATTATATATAATATATATATAATATAAAATTTATTCTTCACTTATTAATTTCACTTATTTCACTTTTCTTACTGTTCTCTGTTCTCTGTTCTCTGTTTTAGTTTGTCTATCCATACGGAAAAGGTTGTCTTGTTCTACTGGGATTGATTGACGACTATCGCTGAGTTGGTTGACTTTTTTCTGAGATCGTTGACTTTGTACGGATATTGTTTACTTTTCATCTGTTTTTATTTACTTATTTAGGCATTACAGAATCTCAGTTGTTAGACACCTATGACCTCCTAGAATTTTGATTAATTGATTGCGCTAGTTTGCGCAATCATTTTCATTTCATCTTAATTAAATCTAAAAACATTCATTTTCATAACATTTTTGAATATCAAGTTTTGGAATTAGCTATAAATTGGCTAACTTTGTGGTTAAATTCAAACCTATTTCTACAGATGATTACTGGAGATATTAAAAACCGCATAGATTCAATCTGGGACACTTACTGGGTAGGTGGCATTACTAATCCAATGTCTGTATTGGAGCAAATGACCTATCTCTTCTTTATGAAGATGCTTGACGATGCTCAGACAAAGAAGGAAGCAGAAGCAAACATATTGGGGGTAAGTGTTCCTAATCCAACGTTCAAAGAAGGAATGTGGCATAATCCCGATACGGATGCTGATGTGCCATACAATAACCTACGTTGGCATGTGTTCAAGAACATGGAAGCAACAGCCATGTTTAACACCATCCGCAATGATGCTTTCTCGTTCATCAAGAACCTCAATGAGGGCAAATCTTCTGCATACAGTAGGTTTATGCGTGATGCTGTATTCCTCATTCAGAATCCACGTACACTTACCAAAATCGTTGATGGCGTTGATGCGTTGGATATGAATAACCGTGATGCAATGGGTGATGTGTATGAGTACATTCTTGGGAAGATGGCAGCTAGTGGAAATAACGGTCAGTTCCGTACACCAAGGCACATAATCCGCATGATGGTTGAGCTGATGCAACCGACATTGAAGGATGATATATGTGACCCAGCGATGGGTAGTGCTGGCTTTATCGTTGAGAGTGCCAAGTATATTGTCGACAACTACAAACAAGAACTTCTAAAGAAGGATAATGCAAAGAGGTTTAATGGTAGTATGTTTCATGGATTCGACACGGACAGTACCATGTTGCGAATTGGTGCAATGAATCTCATGCTGCATGGTGTTGAAGAGCCTGATGTGGCATACCGTGACAGTCTATCATCAAGCAATAATGACACTGAGAAATATACTCTTTGTCTAGCCAATCCACCATTTGCAGGCAGTGTGGATAGTGAGGATATTAATAAATCATTACTGGCAATCACCAACACCAAGAAAACAGAATTGCTGTTTGTCTCTCTGTTTATACGTATGCTGCAGACTGGTGGACGTTGTGCAAGTATTGTCCCAGATGGCGTGCTGTTTGGTAACTCCAATGCTCATGTGGCATTGCGTAAAGAGTTAGTTGAGAATCATACTCTGAGGGCTGTTATTTCAATGCCTAGCGGTGTATTCCAACCCTATAGCGGTGTATCTACAGCCATTCTTATCTTCACCAAGACTGGTGCAGGAGGCACAGATAAGGTATGGTTCTACGATATGCAAGCGGATGGGTATTCACTTGACCAGAAGCGTACAGAAGTCGAAGAAAACGATATTCCAGACGTTGTGGCACGTTTCAACAACCTAAAGGCGGAAGAAGAGCGTACACGTAAAGACAAGTCTTTCTTAGTTCCAGTTGATGAGATACGGAGCAATGACTACGTTCTTTCCATCAACAAGTATAAGGAGGTTGAACGTGAGAAGGTTGAGTACGAGCCTACGGAGGTTATCATGGCTCGCATCGGTCAGTTGGAGAACGAAATAGCAGCAGCATTCAATGACCTAAAGGCAAGACTACAATGAGCTACGTACCACCATTCACAGTAAGTTCTGAGGCTATCAACCTGATAGCGGATATTTCTGCCCAGATAGAGCGTTATGCCATCCGTCTGGAACAGGAGGATGGTTTGCGACTCCGTAAGGCGAACCGCATTAAGACCATTCATTCCTCACTGGCCATTGAGGGTAATACACTCTCTGAGGATGAGGTGCGTGACATTATCGATGGCAAGAATGTGGTGGCACCTATCCGTCAGATTCAGGAGGTGAAGAATGCCATCAAGACCTATGAATTGTATCCTATGCTCGATGCCTTCAAGGAGAAGGATTTGCTGAAGGCGCATGGTGTGATGATGCAGGCATTGGTTGACAAAGCAGGTCACTATCGGCAAGGTGGTGTGGGCGTGTTTGGTGAGAAAGGCTTAGTACATCTTGCCCCTCCTGCTGCTCGTGTTCCTATGCTGATGGGCGACCTTTTTGATTGGCTGAAGCGCTCTAAGGACCATCTTCTCATCCGTTCCTGCGTGTTCCATTTCGAGTTTGAGTATATCCATCCCTTTATCGATGGTAATGGACGAATGGGACGCTTGTGGCAGTCGCTGATATTGGGCAAGCTGCATCCGCTGTTTGAGCATCTGCCTGTAGAGAACATGGTGTATAGTAATCAGCAGCAGTATTATGATGCCATCTCTGCCAGCACGAGTGCAGGGCAATCTGGTCCGTTCATAGACTTTATGCTGGGCGAGATTTACAAGACGCTGAAAGCGCATCAGGGGAATCCTTTGCCAAATACAGAAGACGAGTTCGATGAAAAGTTCGGCAAAGAGTTCGGTGTAAAGTTCGGTGTAAAGTTCGGTGTAAACGAAAAGAAGGTTTTGTTACTTTTGGCATCCAATCCGTCTTTGTCTGCTGGAGACATCGCAGAACAGATAGGATTAACTAAGCGTGGTATAGAGAAACAACTAAAGAAGTTCCGCGACCTTGGAATTATCGCCAGAAAAGGAAGTGACAAGACTGGTTACTGGGAGATTGTAAAGGAGGAAGAAGTATGAAAGAAGGATGGGAAGCTGAGAAACTGGTTGATATATGCAAGATTCAATATGGTTATCCATTTGATTCTAAGCAGTTTTGTGATGACAGTAAATATCCACAACTTATTAGGATTAGAGACGTTTCTCGTGGGTACTCTGAAACATATTACAGTGGTGAAATACCAGAGGGATACTATATTGACAAAGGTGACTATCTGATTGGGGATGGATGGTGAGTTTAATTATTATCTTTGCAATCGAAAAGTTGATAATAAGTAATTATTAGGTTCCTTGCGTCGTGAGATGTGAGGAATCATTTTTTATTTGCTTTCCTTTTATCATTAAAAGATGCTAGGATCACGGGGTCGGTTCTACTGATCATTTTTTGTAATTAATTTGGTTTTATCAGAATATGTTTGTAACTTTGCCATCGTTAAGCAATATTCTTGGCAAAAGCATTGTCGATTCGGAAAAATATCGTAAATTTGCAGCGAAAAGATGTATAATAACGATTAGGAGGTAGAGTTATGTTAGGAGTTAATTCCCCAAGAGAACGGATCACACCTGAGTTTTCGAAAGAGATTCGGGCATCACTACGTCGTGCTATGACGGGGCAGCTCAATGAGAAAGAAAAGGCTGCACGGCAAAGGCTAAAGGATAGCGAGAAATACTGGACGATGGAATGGAAGGGGCTGCATTTTTAGGAAAACTCGTTTCTTACCCACTGACTGATTTCCAGTGTCATGATTATCAGGAGACTTTTTATGCTAAGCCACGATACCCTGCAATGGATATTGCCTACCTTGCTATACAGGAGAAATGGAGGGGCAAACATATCGGCGATTTCCTGATAAAACAGATAGCAGATCTGGCGAGAAGGCAGACATTAGCAGGTTGTCAGTTCCTTACGGTTGAAGCACTTGCGACAAAAGAGTATAGTGCTGTGGGATTCTACGAATGCTGTGGTTTTGCGCCCAATGAGGTTAAGAAACCCTATAAAGACACGCTTCGGATGTATATGACTTTGTACTCCAAAGATGAAGTTTTTGATGATTGAGCCTCTATAAAACCCCGTCCCAATACAAATAGGACCTATGCTTATGGAGAAAGCATAAGTCCTATTTTGCTATTGAATCAAATCACTTTTATTAGGGGATATGACCAGACAGATACGCATAGAGCAGGGGACTCTGATTTGTTCGGAGACTTCAAAAAAACTGTACATAGTCTTCATCGTCCTCAAAGATGTCTTGGCGGTTAATGCCACGAACAGATCAGAGAACCCCTGATCTGCTATATGGCGGCGGCAAGACGAGATAAGGACAGTGGTAGATGCCGCTTTGGGGTGTGGCATCTGGGACATCCGCTATAACAGTAAGCGAGAGGCCATCGAACTTGAACTTGCTACCCACCTCGATGAAGATGCTGTGAGTGATATTAGCTGCCAGTTCCCTTTGCCTTGTGACTATGATGGAGAGGGAGAGAGAGGAACAAAGTTTGTCTTTTATCTGTAAATTCACACTCCCAGCACCACAGCAGAAGATGGCAGGTGCCAGTCCCTTGCCATATCCGATGGTGCAAGAGGTCGGAAAATGAAATAGGAGGAAAAATGTTTCATTTTCCTCCTACTCGATTTATTTTATCACTACCTTCTTCTTTCCTACAATATAGACTCCCTTGCGAACGCTGTTGTTATCAATGCGACGACCCTGCAGGTCGTAGTAGATTTCGTGGCCGTTCGGCTTCAGGCTCCTGACCTCATCGATACCCGAAGGATTGCTGACATCGGTGATGGTGAGGTAGGCAGGAGGATTCTCTACACCCTCGGCCAACTGCAGGTATTGCGTGAATGGCTTGAGCTCGCAACTCTGTTTCAGCACGAGGCGATTGCCTTCGACAACATAGACATTCTCCTTGGTCTGTCGGCAGTAGTTGTTGAATAGGCCTATATTGGGCGTGAAGACTCCTTGAGCCAATCCGGAGTTGATGGTGCCTTCGGTGAACTGTACCGTCTTGCCTGCCAACGAGGGATCGACGCGCAACAGGCAGAAGCCCTGGTGCCCATCGTCTGCCTTGACTTGTATCTGACCTTGAGACCATCCATAATCAGAGAGTTCGTCAGATGCTTTATAGAACTTGATTTTGCTCGCCACATTCTCGCCAGTAGCCACATCCTTTATATCATCGCCAATCAGGTTGTCATACGGCAATGCCATAGAGAGCCAGCAGTTGGTCTCTTCAGCGGTAAAGGTGTGCTGCAAACCAGCATCTGCCGTCATCCTGGGAATAACGTCTGTAGTGAACAGCGCATCGAAGGCGGTATTGAATATCAAAGTCTTACTGGACCTTCCTTCCCCATCAACTACCAGGGAGTTGTCGAGGCCCTCTGGCAGCGGTTTGCTGGTAAAATAGATGGTGTTGGGGTTCTGATTGGGCTTTACCTGCTTCACATTCGTATTCTGGAGCATGACGAGTGTGACATTCTCTGGAGTCTCGAAGACCTCACAGTCTTCATGTCGCTGTTCCTTACCATCCTTCGTAAAAGAATAGATGACAGGCTGGACGGTATAGACATCAGAATAGATTTCGCCCATGAAATTTCCGCCTGTTCGGTAGCGGAAGCTAAACACCACTTTTTTCCAATTTGAGCTGAGGGTCTTCTTACCCTCACCGGCATAGGTCTTTCCTGCGCCAATCTCCGGCGTATTAGACAGGAGCATCATTTCGTCATAGAGGCTGTCGGCATTCAGAATCAGGAATTCGCAAAACTTATTGTAATCAGCTGCTGACTGGTTGGTGACGCTGACGGATGCTTCCAGCTGGTTGCCCTTGATGATTTTCTTCTCGTGGTCAATATATGGACTAGTAATCGTGAGATTGCCGAAGGCGTACTGCTGGAGATTGACTTTCTTGCCATAGAGCCAGTTGGCAAACGAGCGGTCGGCATAGACGCTGAAATCAGCATTGGGCAACAACGTGGTGTACAACTTGGATGTCTTTCCCTTCGAAGTCAAGGTGAAGTCGCGCGTCTCACCAGGATAGAGGCGTATGCGTTCATAGCTCCAGAGTATCTGCGACTCAGGGATATACAGATTGATATAGCCTCTATATTCCTCCTGCCCCGTGTTCTTGACAGTAAAGGTGACAGTACGCACCGACCCGTCGTCCTCATGGAATGTCTTGCGCGGATTGCTCACCTCCAAGTGTGCCTCAGGATGGCTCTTCAGTGTCAGTTTGGTACCCTCTATCTTGACACCGATGTAATTATACTGAGAACCTGCGACGACATCCTTGATGGTAGGTTCCTTACCCGTTTCGTGCATCGGCACCATGCGATATTCTCCGTCAGACAGCGTATCGGGCAGTACCACGCTGAAATTGGCTATCGAGATCAAGTCGTAGCTATTGAGATCTATCTTATTCCTGCCACCCCAGAGCATGCAGTGGATGCGGTTGCCCTTCAACAGCGCATAACGGTAAGCCCACTGGTTGATATAAGCATTGGTAGCGCTGCAGACATAGAAGTGGGTCCAGATACGAGGGAAGGTCTCTTTGGTCGAGTTTCGTGTCAGTTCTGTGGGGCCAAAGACATAGAACCCCTCGTTGGTCTCCGTAGAGGGAGGATAGTCGATAGCAGCATCGTCAGTAGGTTTCTGAATGCCTATGGTAGCATCGTTCAGGTCTGACCAGCTGAGATTGACCGTGCTGCCGCCCACACCCGAGAAGGAGGGATTGAGCACACGGATCTCGAAAAAGCCATCAGCCTTGCCACCCCATCCCCAATTGAAGTGGAACTTGCCATCCTTGTAGCCATCGCAGACGAAACAGTGTCCCTCGTGGTTGGAGTTGTAGCCGCTGTAGATGACGGGACGGCGGTTGGCCAGTTCGTTGTAAATGAGTTCTTCCCACTCGTCTAATGAGTAGTTGTTGTAATTCACCCAATGTGTATTCTTGTCATAGCCGAAACACAGGCGTAAAGCCTTCTCGACACGACCTGACACCGCACCAGACATCTCTGCACTATATTCCATATCGACACTCCAGCCAGCCCATCGCATCAGGTGAGCAACGGCATTGCCCTGAGCATCCGTGTATTTCCCTTCTTCATAGACGGGCAGCATATTATTCCAGTCGAAGGTCGTTGAAGGCACATTCTTCTTACCAATAGTCGTATAGGCTGTCGTAGCCTCTTGTGGCCACTTGTGGAAGTACATCACCTGCGACATCGCGGTCGCCACACAGCCTGAGGCTGACAGCACATCAGCTCTAATATCCTTCGGGCACTCCCAGTTGAAGGGGGCTCGCTGGTTCCATAGGCTCTCGATGAGAGGATTGATATTTTCGCGCTGTACGGGAACTCTGCGTGCAGCCACTTTTGCCTCGCCCCGCTGCAGTCTGCGTATCTGGTCGGCATAGCCCTCCAGCCACGTACGGAGGTTGGCAGGCATCTCGTCAACATTGAGTGCACCATCGGGCGAATAGCCCAGGATAGGTGTTGTAGCGTCGTCACCGCTGACGATGACATAGCCCCCACCCTCGCAGTTGAATGCGTAGAGCGCCTGCAGACCCACCTCTACGGACTGCAACTTCTGACTGTTGACACCTCCAAGATCCTGAGCCCTTCGTCCTTGCAGCTGCTGCATAAAGGCACAAGCCTTTTCCTTTGCCTGTTGCTGACTGATCTCCTCACCCATCGCCATCAATGGCAGGCAGAACAGCAAAAACAAATTCAAAATTCTTCGCATAAGTTTTAGTAATTAATAATATTGCTGTATATCCATATTTCTATATGTTAAATTACAGGGATGCTCCTGCTGTTCATTTGTTATTGGTGCAAAGATAGTCAAATATCTTTTAACCACCAAACTTTTATCCAGAAAAGTCATTTAGGACGCGAGCTCTTGCATGATGAAGCTTCCAAATGTTATGCGAAATTTTTCGCAACGTGCTTGCATTGGGGCCATAGATTACTCGTAATCGTAAATGACTGAATTGATGAAGTCCATCATGGGCTTGGCGGTTTTGAACATGGATTCAATCTCGTCAAGCCATTTTTCGCCTTGATAGAAGTCGTCAGGTACCTGGTGCCAACAGCAGTAGTCCTTCATCCGCAGATACTCGATGTGCGCCCAGTCGCGAGGGAATCCCGAGAGACCCGTCCCTATGTCTCACAGGATGCGAACCATCGTGGACAGCGTATTGAAGTGGGGGCGAGGTTCTGCGTAGTGCTCCAACAGCTCGCGCACAAACATCGGACCGTGTTGCCAATACAAGTCCATGATTTCCTTTTCTTTATTTGTCAGTCTTTTCATTGTCATTCATGCATTTGGTTTTGTAGTTCAAAAAAGCGTCATTATCAATTACCAACTGCAAAATAACTAAAGATTTTAGTTCGATGAAACTAAAACCTTTAGTTAATAAAGAAAATTAAGTAGTTTGATCTTAATTTAACGTATGTTCACAGGGAAAAGTCCCCAAAAGCGGCTTAAGCGTATAGCCCACTTACTTAATCTTAGCTTCGTAGGTGAAATCATTGTCTGTGCCGCCTGTGCCGTTAGTCTGGTGCCAGCGGATGGTGAAGTTGCCGGTAATGCCGCCTTCCTGAGCAGCTCCCTTCAGGATGCTGTTGTTCTTGTCGAAGATGGCTTTCGACTTCTGTACCCAGGCACTGATCTCGTCCTTCGTGTCGGCCTTGAGGTGATTCTCCTTGCGGGTGAAGAATACGTTGTTGTCCCAGAAATACTGCGGCAGTTTCTGCTTCAGATATGCATCAGCCTTCGAATTGGTGGGCTCAATGGTCATTGCCCACTCCTGCTTGTTGCGTGGCGGACAGTTGATAGCCGACTTGAACTTATGCTCGCAGGGCAGGGAGATATAATGCTCATAACACTTTGCAGCAAACTCTTCGTAAGTCAGCCATTCGTCAACAGACTTAAAGACGGTATTGAGTGTGACATTATTCGCAGTCGTCTCTACGCTCCATACCCAGGCATGCTGCACAGTACAGGTCGTGATGGAGATATCCTTTATACCGGTATGCTTGGCGGGTAGAAAAACATTGTATTCTGCGATGGGGCGCGCTGCTATGTAGTCGAATTCTAACTGGCCCGTGCCTGTATTGGCTGTAACCGTAGCCTTTAGGTCGGGGTTGATTCTCGATACCGATGATCCCCAAGTAAGTGAGCCATTTATACCACCCATGGGTCCTGATGAATTGACACCAACGTTAGCACCCAGCGAAGCCGAGAACGACTCTGTGACGGTGGTACCGCCCGGTGTGTTTTTGGGTGTGTAATCTACCAGCTGAGCCTTCAAGCCCTCCAAGCTGCAATTCATTTTAAGTTCCCTCATATAAGGTCCATAGATATTAGGATATGCACTAATTGATTTAGCAGACTCCTGCCAAGGTTTAAAATACGTTGCGTCATACCATTTGCGCGCTTCGCTAGGTCCACATCCCATTTGGTTGTTCTCAGCGGTGACGCTGAGTTTCACGCAGTAGAAGTCGCACTTCTTGTCAGCAGAATAGGCTGTCCAGATGTCGTAACGCAATTGGATGGGATGATAAATGGCACGGACAGAGGCTGGTCCCCATTGGTAATCGAGATTGTTGTTGTCACCTTTCAGAATGAAAGTTTGTGCCTTGCACAGCGACTGCAATGTGGCGTCGCCAGCCGCGCGATTCATCAGGGCACGGACCTGATTCGCCTCATTCTCCGTCGTCTCGGGCTCGTTGCTGTTCAGCCACTCGGCCAGGTCGTCAGCCTTCTCTCCGAAATAGTAGTCGTCCATGCAGTTGGGAATCTCCACTTCAACGGGAATCGTCTCAAACTCGTCTTCCTTGTCTTTCTTTTCCACATCAACGTCGATGGTCATCTTGGTGGAAATGCCCTCACGGTCGTTCATGCTGAGATAGACAGTCTGCGCCCGGAGACCAATAATCTCATAGCGGTCTTTCACATCTTCTTCTATCATGTCCGCAAAGGGGCTCGTCTCGCTCCACAGGATGATGCGCTGAATGGCTTCTGCCGAGAGATATTCCTGAGCTATCTCGGAAGCAGGAGAATAGATATCGATGGCTGCCGCGATTTGTTTGCAGAAACCGTCAAGCACGTCCAGCCCTGGCTCTGTGAATACCACGGTACCGCCCTTGGCCAGTACGCGGATGATGTTCAGATAATCTTCGCCTTGGAGCGACTTCTTCGTGGCACGTGCCACTACCGCCTTGCCTTCGCCCGTATACGTGGCGTCAAATACATAGGCAGGCCGCTGGATAGTCGTTGTCAGCTGGTCCGTAGTAGATGCCTTGGGAAAATCCTCAACATACTCTCTGGTATCAGCCTGTCCAGAAGGATTGTCCTCTTTCGCACACGATGTAAGCATTGTCGCACCGCATATCAGCGCAGCCGCAAAAAATAAGGCTAGTCTTTTTTTCATAGTCTTCTTGTTTTTTGTTTCTTCATTAAAATTGAGTAATATGTTGCAAATATAGCGAATATAATCGACATCACCAATTTTTTCCGTAAAAAATAACGAGAGCGTTGCAGAATTCTTGTCAAACATTTAACGTATGTTTACGGAAAATACCCTGTTGCGTTGCGCAATTAACCCTCTGTTTACCGCCTGCTGTCTGAACGGAAAGGGGGGTGACAACTGTCTCCACTGTACTTTTTTAGTTGTTAATAATGATGTTTACGCATTTTCCTGCTCCCCTATGCGGGTAAAGGTAAGGGGAGCAGGCATCGATCTGAATGCCATTCTTGGTGATGAACTCCATTTCGGCAGCCGCCCTGTGCAGTGCCTCGTCCCATGGTAAGCGCGCCTTGGTGGCCTCATAAACAGCCTGCGCGTCGCCCTGTTCCTTATACAGTTGCAGGGCGACGGCATGGTTGACACCCGACAGCCGCGTCAGTGCCATCGAGTAGTATATCTCCTCGTTGTCGGTTATCTGCATCTCGGCTGTGATGGGCAGGGCAGGGAATATCAGGGCGAAGCGCAACTTCTGGTATGGCCATGGAATCTTGGTCACCACAGGAGCCACTGTCACGTTCTCGACACTGCGCAGGCGCAGTTTGTCGCCGCCCTTGCTTCTGATGTAGGTGTCCGACTTGATGTATAGCTCGTCGTTAGGCATATCGGCCTCGCATTCCAGTTCGATACGTGTCTCGGTGTCCGAGCAGCTCACGCGCACAATCTTCGTCTGCGTATTGTCCTTCTTGCCTTTGCTGATGGGATTCAGTGCCGTGAAGCGATAGCGTGTATAGTCGGGCAGGATGGTGGTCTTGTTGTTCAGCACACTGGGACCCTCCTCCGTGCGTCCGGCCTTCTCGTAGAGGCTGTTGATTTTCAGTGTGACACTCTTCTGGTCGGTATATCCGTAGTCGCAGTTCAGTGTGGCTGCCTCCTCGTATTTGTCGAGTGCGTCTGCCCATTTCTCTTCCGACTCCAGGCTCTTGGCTTCGTTATAGACTTTCTCGAAAGTAGGCTGATACTGTGCTTTCTCGCGTTCGAAAATCTCCATGGCCTTCTTACGCTCCGACGAAGCGATAATAGAACCTATAATACCCACACCGCCGCTAATGGCCTGTGTTGTGTGCCAGTTGTTCCACTGTGCGTTAGTTGACAGGGCTATTCCAGCCATGAGAACCATCATCAAAATTTTCTTCATAATTGTTGTTATTAAATTATTATGTTATAATCGGATAAGTGTTGAGCCCAATCGCCCTATCTGTACGGCATAGACACCGCGCTGCAGACCGTCGAGACTGATGCTGCCGCCTGCCACCTGCGTCTGGCGCACGATGGCTCCCGACAGGTTGTAGAGCGTGACCGCCGTTCCGTCCTCGGCACCCTCGGCATAGAGTCGGCTGTCGGCCATGCGGAAAGTCACTCCCTGCGGTTGGTGCTGACTGAGTTCGCTGATGGCTGTTGGCAGTCCCAGCACATAGAGTATTCCCTTGTAGGCATTCAGTTTTCCATGACCGGCACGGATGCCCGCTTTCTGGGTAAACTCGTCGGTATCGGTGCTATGCTCGATGATTTCCTTCACCTTGTCGATGGTCAGAGTGATGCCCTTGTCGTGGGCAGCCTGCAGCCACAGGGCAATGATGCCTGCTGCGATGGGCGTTGCCATCGACGTACCGTTGGATTTCACCCATCTGTAGCTTCGTGGGGTGGTCTGACCTTTAAACTGATTCGAGAAATTCTGGTCGGCAATGACGTCGTTGAATTCATCGTCCATGAACGAGTTGCTGGCACTATAGATACAGTGACCGGGTGTTACCACGAAGGGATGCTGGTGGCCGGCATAGTCAATGCCATAGCTGGTGTATCTGGATATATTGCCTACTGTTTCCCCTGCATCAGTTGTTGGTTCTTCACCTGGTTCGCTAACAATCAGATTGTTGGCGTTCCATGAACCCACGCTGATGGGGACACCAGTGGTGCAGAGGTCGCCTACGCTGACATCGGATGACCCCTTGTCAAATCCCTCGGCGTCCTCAAACTCGCAGCCGCTATCGGAGTTGACCCATGCGCGTTGCTCTACGCTCTCGTCAGCCGTAATCTCGACGCCTAATCTGATGTCGCTGCTGATTATTGTTCCAATCGTCTGAATGGTTGTGGTGGTCAGATGGCGAGTGCCTCCCTTCGGATTCTGCGTTTCGCCGATACCGTTTTTAACAGCCATCCCACCGCCCGAATTGTTATAACGGCTTTTGCCCTCGCTGTCTTTCATCAGTTTTAGCAAGTCCTTGCTCAGCTCGTCCTCGCACGCCTGCTCTCCTTCCTTGGATATGACAGCCTGTGAATCGATGCCGTTCGCAAGCAGATGCGTTTTCGTGGTGGCCACCTCCGTCTTCTTCACTATGTCGTAGAGGAAGATTCTAATCTTGGTAGGCTTGTCAGTCAGCAGGTAGTTGATGAAACTGTATGAGTTGCCCCTGGATAACAACACCTTGAGCGGGTGGTCGGCATCTATCGTTTTGTGGACGTGACATTTTTCGCTTCCTTCGTTGCCTGAGGCAATGGTCATGATGTTGCCTTTGTCGCAGAAATATTTATATGCCAGCGATTCGGCACTGGTACCGTCGTGGGGTCCTGCTGCCGTGTTCATGCTCATCGTCACTATCATGGGCTTGCCCGCCTTCTTGGCATATTCCTCCATGTAGTTCATTGCATTGATAACGTTGAGCACCTCTACGTCAGTAGTGCTTCCTTCGTATTTCTTATTTTGTTGTTCGGTGCCCTTCACGTTGGCTACCGGACTGGCTGCTGCACATCCGGCTACGTGTACGCCGTGGAATGTATTGGTCTGTTTCAGCTGCAGGGTGTCGAGTATCATGTCGGGCGTGTCGAAGAGCGAACCGTCCACTTCCTTGCCGTCAATCACCGCCTTCTTGCCCTTTCCATCGGTATAGGTCATGCCGGACATATAGACAGCCTTGATGCGCAGGTTACCATTCTCGTCTTTGAAGACGGGGTGGGTGCAATCGAAACCGGAGTCAATGACTCCAATGATGACGCCATCGCCGTTGTAGGCCTGTGGCAGTTGCTCGCCCGTGCCGCTCTGCACCTCGTCGGTGTGTGTGACCTGTCGCGACTTATCGAGTTTCAGCAGGGGTTTCGTACCTATCGCAATATTCGCCACCCCCTCCAATTGGGCAATGTCAGTCAACTGTTCGGCTGTGGCAGCCACCATCAGCATGCGACCCATAGCCGCCTTCACTTCTGCGCCCCTTTCGGTTATCTGTGTGCTCACTTCGTCGGGGTTGGCATCCGCTTGAACGTTCACCATGAAAAGCCCGGGCTTCTGTTCTTCTGCCGAAGCTGCACGCTTTGTCTTTGCCTGCTGCACGTAGGCACTCACCATCGGAGCCAGTTTGCTTTGTGCCACCATACTGCCGCAGCCCATCAGCAGCAAAGCCAGCAAACCGAAAAATTTCTTTTCCTTATACATTATAATATTGTTTTAGTGTGTGCAAATTTAAAATAAAAAACTGAAATACACTCGCTATCACGACATTTTTTATGCCCGAACCGTTAAAAAATAGCGTTAAATGATATTTTTTTCCTTTTTCATGCACGATTTTTATTCTTTAATGTTGGGGAGGGACAGTATTATATGGTCCAATTTTGTATATAATGATTCAAATTTTTAGGGAATACCTCTTCTTTTTTGACGGATTAATTGTATCTTTGCACACGAAAGGAAAAGCAGAACGACAAAGGACTGAATTTTTAGCCTTATAAAAGACTGAAATCTGATTATCTGATTAATGAGAGCAAGTAAATAGCAATGCAGAAGATTTGTATATTCACAGGGGCACGTCCCAATTTCGTGAAAGTGGCTCCCATCATCCGTTCCATCGAGAAAACGGAAGGTATTACGTATCAACTGGTGTATGCCGGTAGGGAGGATGACCCTACCTTGGAGGACTCGTTGTATGAGAATCTGCAAATGCCACGACCGGATGTCTTCCTGGGTGTGGACTGCGAGAACCTGAACGAGTTGACGGGTAGGGTGATGTCCGAGTTCGAGCAGTATCTGGAGCAGCATGAGACAGATACCGTCATCGTGGTGGACGACCTTGCTTCGACAATGGCTGCCGCTATCGTGACGAAAAAGCGGGGACTCCGTCTTGCACATCTGGTCGCTGGTACCCGTTCCTTTGACATTCGTATGCCAAAGGAAATCAATCGGTTAGTGATAGACGGTTTAAGTGATTTACTGTTTACGGCAGGAGTCAGTTCAAACAGTATTGCGACCCGTGAGGGAGCCGAGATGCATAAGATTTATATGGTGGGTAATATCCTCATGGACACGTTGCGTTACAACCACGACCGTTGGCAGCGTCCCGCCTGTCTGGACGGTATTGAGGATGGCAAATACCTGGTGTTCACCATCAACCGCAAGGCATTACTTGCCGACAAAGATAATCTGCAGAAAATGCTCGATTCCATCAGCGATGTAGTAGGGGATATCCCCGTTATTGCTCCCTTGCGACCATCAGTCACCTCTCACCTCTCACCTCTCACCTCTCACCTCTCAATAGTCCCCTCCCTTCCATATCTTGAGTTCGGTTATCTGACCTCCCATGCGATGGGTATCATCACCGACTCTGGAAATGTGGCAGAGGAAGCCACCTTCCATCATGTACCCTGTATCACACTGAACAGCTATACGGAACATATAGAAACCGTGAAACAAGGTACCAACGAACTGGTCGGTGAGGATGCAGAGAAGTTGCGTGAGGCACTTCAGCGTATGATGGCAGGAACGTGGAAGACCGGTAGTCTGCCTGACCGCTGGGACGGTCGTTCGGCAGATCGTATCGTACAAATATTGATTAGCAAATGAAATTATCTGATCTGAAGACTGGTGATCACGGTGTCATTGTGAAGGTACAAGGACACGGTGGATTCCGCAAGCGCATCATTGAGATGGGCTTTATCAGGGGTAAGGAGGTGGAGGTGTTGCTGAACGCTCCGCTACAAGACCCAGTGAAGTATAAGGTGATGGGCTATGAGGTCAGTCTGCGTCGCCAGGAAGCAGAGATGATAGAGGTTATCTCCAAGGAAGAAGAGTATGTGGAGCCCCCTTCGGCATACCGTGTCTCCCGTGAGGAGATAACCCCCGAGAAGCATCCCGACGACTACCTGCACCACATGGCGTTGCGAGAGCACCGTACACTGAATGTGGCATTGGTAGGAAATCCCAACTGTGGAAAGACCTCCCTGTTCAACTTTGCGTCAGGGGCTCATGGTCATGTGGGCAACTACTCCGGTGTGACAGTAGACGCTTCCGTGGCTCATGCGCATTACTTCGGTTATGAGTTCAACCTCACAGACCTGCCAGGCACCTATTCCCTGTCGTGCTATTCACCAGAGGAATTGTATGTCAGGAAACACCTGACGGAGGAAATCCCTGACGTGATTATCAACGTGATTGACGCATCCAATATCGAGCGTAACCTGTATCTGACGACCCAGTTGCTGGACATGGACCTTCCCATGGTGTGTG
The DNA here is from genome assembly GCA_902776195.1 of uncultured Prevotellaceae bacterium. Classification (GTDB taxonomy): domain Bacteria; phylum Bacteroidota; class Bacteroidia; order Bacteroidales; family Bacteroidaceae; genus Prevotella. Next base: position 16,156 of record CACYPF010000002.1, read on the forward strand.
CCCTGAATATGTATGATGAGTTTGAGCGTCGTGGTGACACCGTTGACCTGCAGGTACTGTCGACGCTCTTCGGTACGCCGATGGTACCTACCTCGTTCAAGAGCGGTAAGGGTGTAGAACAGCTGTTCCGTACGGTGATTGAGGTCTATGAGGGTGTTAATGCCACGGCACGCCATATCCATATCAACTATGGACACGAGATAGAAGACGGTATACGGCATATCCAGAAATTCCTGAAACCAGACTCTACCATTCATCCTCGCTATTCCACCCGTTATGTGGCTCTGAAACTCTTGGAGCATGACACAGATATCGCCCATTTCATCCGAGAGCGGGCAGGGGAGCATAGCAAACTGATTCTCGTAGAGCGTGACAAGGCGGCAGCCCGTGTGTATGAGGAGACACTGACAGACTCAGAGACTGCCATTATGGATGCGAAATATGGTTTCATACATGGTGCACTGACAGAGGCGAAGTTTACTACAGGTGATAAGCGAGACACCTACCGGACAACCCATTTAATCGATAATATCCTGTCGAACCGATACTTAGGATTCCCAATCTTCTTTGCCGTCCTCTTCCTGATGTTCGAGACCACCTTCGTCCTCGGACAATATCCGATGGACTGGATAGAGATGGGTGTGGAAAGACTGGGTGATTTCATCAGCAACAGGATGCCGGACGGGCCGTTACGCTCTATGTTGGTAGACGGTATCATCGGCGGTGTGGGTGCCGTCATCGTCTTTCTGCCGCAGATTCTGATACTCTATTTCTTCATCTCGTTGATGGAGGACTCCGGCTATATGGCACGTGCAGCCTTCATCATGGATAAGATGATGCACGGCATGGGACTGCACGGCAAGTCATTTATCCCATTGGTAATGGGCTTCGGCTGTAATGTGCCAGCGGTGATGGCGACACGGACCATAGAGAGTCGCCGCTCACGACTCATTACCATGCTGATCCTGCCCTTTATGTCATGCTCGGCACGTCTGCCCATCTATATTATGATTACGGGAACCTTCTTCGCCGTGGAGTACCGCTCATGGGTGATGCTGTCACTCTATGCCGTCGGTATCGTGACAGCGGTCATCGTCAGTAAGATATTCTACACCATCGTCATCAAGGGCGAGGACACCCCCTTTGTGATGGAACTGCCTCCCTATCGCTGGCCGACGGCGAAGGCAATAGGTCGCCATACGTGGGAGAAAGGTAAGGAGTACCTCAAGAAGATGGGTGGTGTCATCCTTGTGGCAAGTATTATCGTATGGGCATTGGGCTATTTCGGACCGATGGGTGTGGCACCCTCCATGGAGGAGTCGTATATCGGACGGATGGGACAACTTATCGCCCCGCTATTCACTCCGCAAGGCTTCAACTGGCAGTTGGACGTGTCGCTGATAGCAGGAGTGGGTGCCAAGGAGATCGTTGCCTCGACGATAGGAGTGTTGGGCGGACTGGATGGCTTGACACCTTTGGTCGCCTATTGCTATCTGCTTTTTGTACTGCTCTATTTCCCCTGTATTGCCACCATCACTGCCATCAAGCACGAGACGGGTTCATGGAAATGGGCATTCTTTGCAGCAAGCTATACCACCGTCGTGGCATGGCTCGTCAGTGCCATCGTCTATCAGGTAGGCAGTCTGTTCGTGTGATTATTCGTGATGATACGGTTCTCCTTTGATGATGGTGCAGGCACGGTATACCTGTTCCGTAAAGGTGAGGCGTATCATCTGATGACTGAAAGTCATCTTCGATAAGCTGAGTTGTTCGTTGGCACGTGCATATACGGCAGGAGAAAAGCCGTACGGACCTCCGATGACGAAGATAAGCCGACGTGCCGTGTTGCGTTTCTGTTCCAACCAACGGGCGAACTCCACGCTACGGAACTCCTTGCCATGCTCATCCAACAAGACTACCGTGTCAGATGGCTGCAGTTGTTTGAGGATCAGTTCCCCTTCCGCCTGTTTCTGCTGTTCCTCCGTCAGACTCTTCGTGTTCTTGAGTTCGGGGATGGTCACCACCTCAAAAGGCATGTAATGATTGATGCGTTCCACATAATCATTAATGCCCGCTATAAAATGCTTGTTGACAGTCTTACCGACTTGCAGCAGTAGCGTCTTCATCGTCGTTTTCTATTGCATAGATACTCTTGCCATGGTGTACAGGACAGAGCGTCTCGTTTTTGTCGATGGGAGGATACTCGTCACGACGCTTCGGATTCATCGGGAACCATCCCTTCTGTACCCGTTTCTTCTGAGAGAACAGTTCACCGATGCCCCAGAGTGCGGAGGCACCAAAGACTCCGATGACTGCGGAGAGGATGGTGTTCTCGATGAAGAGGGCAGCGATGATACATATCAGTCCGATGATCAGATATATAATCCAAGGACGGGTGCCCCAACGATACTCTGTCTTAATCACGATAGGGTGCCATATTCCGATGGTCAGGAAAGTACAAACAGCAATAATGATACCTGTGAAATACATATTTTTTCTTTAACCTTTAATTTTAACTTTTACCTTGTTGAGTGGAATCCTTCCAAGTTCTCGTAACGGTGTTGCATCATTCGCTTGTAGATGTTACGCATCCAGTAGGGGTTGGCAAGCGTGAAGGCAAGACCGATGAAGATCATGATGATGAAGGCGACATTCTCACCGAAAAGTGCCTGAAGTATCAGAACCAATGCGACGGGAACGAAGAAGACGATGAGCTCGATAACCAGCTGGAGCTTGTTCTCGAACTGGTTCTTACCCGTTATCTTGTCGTTCAAAGGCAGTGTCGTCTTGTTCCATACCGCCAACTGGAAGAGCAGACAGTATTCCGGTCCTGTGGTGATCAGCAGGTAGGCGAGGACCATCAGCAGCGAGAACTTGCCAGAGATGATAGGAGGTAAGAGTAACAGGAAGGGCAACAGCACGATGGCGCAGTAGAAATAGTACTTCGCACGCAGCAGGGTAAGGATATTCTCCTCATGCACCATCAGCAGGTCGATATAGTTACCTTCCGGTCCCATCACCTTGACCAGGTTGACGGCACCGAAGAACACGAAGCAGTAGAGACACCAGATGTTGCGGGCGAAGTTGCCGGTATAGGCATCCGTATAGGCTATCATCAGGGACAGCATGGTGATGATGGCAACACCCTGGATGAAGCGGGTGCGTATCGCCTTGTTGCGCATCGTACTCTTGATCTCCAGTTTGAGGTACTCACCGATCTGTCCGAAGCGGTTGAGAGCCGAGAACTCCGAGACGTGTTTCAGTTTTGTCTTCTCCTGTTTGGATATCTCATCATAGATCAGACGCATCTGTAATGTGCGGTTGATGATGAATAGGATAGTGAACAAGATGATGAAGAATGCGAAAGCATACCATGTGAAGCCATGTTCCCCGATGAAATCGAATATCAAGTCGAACAGTTTGTCCGCCGACTTATCGGACAACAGGAAGAAAGGCACGATGAAGGCACCATAGACGACAGCAGGCAAAGCCCACCAGAATAGGCTCTTGTTCACCAGTGTACGCACCAGCAGGTACCACTGGCTGTTGGTCAGTATCATCAGATGGAGCAGGAGCAGCATAGCCAGTCCCTCTAAGAAGGTCATGCTGCCACAGACACAGATGAAGGTGTAGGGCAGGAACAGCGACATCCAGATGAGGTTGCTGCTATCGAAAAGCTGCGACACCAGGAAGCAGTCTACCGCCGTATACTTGCTGATAGGCATCAGCAGATAAGGTTTGACGAGCATGACCGGTGTCTGTTGCGCCATGAAACGTCCGAAGAAATCAAAGATCAGGATGAAGGGGAGGACGAAAAACATCATCTGGTACTCATCATCGGTAGCGGCTACCCATCCTAAGAAAGTGCCGATGGCAATAAAATATACCACGAAGAAAGCGAGTCCCAGATAGGCAAAGAACTTACCATACTGGTTCGCCTCAAACATCACATTACGTTCATCGCTTAACTTCTTGTTCTTGCGAAGCAAGCGAAACAGTTGTATTCCTGTCAGACTCATCTTATTACTCTAAATCCTATATTACCTTAAGTCTATGATTTCCGCGTTGGGGTACTGCTTGGGGTTGAAACGGAAGATGCCGTCAGCATGCTTGACAGTTCGGAAGTGTGTTACCTTGATGGTCGTCCACTGCTTGTTCTGCAGCATACGGATCTGAGAAGGCACATAAGTCTGCTTGTTGATGGTGATAACCATCTCAGAGATGCTCTTCCCTTTGCCCTTTAAGGTCACAATGTAACTGTTCCCACTCATTGTCATTGTAGCGGCATACCCCTGCTTGTACATATAAATAAAGTTATAGGGATTAATCGCCTGCAGGTCGGCAGCAGAGGGGGTGTTGACATTCACCTCGTCATTCTGCTTGACATACGTCCATTGTGTCTTGCCATCAAACCATACAACAGCCTCATGGGTGGTGGCATGGAACTTCCGTCCTTTGATGTCTATCGTACCACTCGTACTGCCGTGTTGTTTACTGCTGATGGTGAAAGATGCCTGTACGCCACTCTTATGGGAGACCACCTTTGCCGCCTTGTCGAGAACTGACGTGGCGGTCTGACCGTAAGATGTGAGAAACGAGAAATGGGAAGTGAGAAATGCCATGAGCACCATCACTTTCGTTACCCTGTTGAAATATATTATCTTCTCCATTGACTTAATAAATTATCGAGACTAGACTCATCTTGTATTAATACCTCACGGGGCTTGGAGCCATGGGCGGCACCAACCACACCCGCTTTCTCCAACTGGTCCATCAGACGACCGGCACGGTTGTAGCCGATGGCAAACTTACGCTGTATCAGACTCGTCGAACCACTCTGGTTAATGACGATCAGGCGGGCGGCATCCTCAAACATCGGGTCGAGGTGCTGCATGTCCACATCAGCAGCCTCACTCATCTCGTCGTCAGGCATATCCGGCTCTGGCAACTCAAAGGCAGAGAGATATCCCTGCTGCTGGGCGATAAACTGGTTGATGCGCTCCACCTCAGGAGTATCCACGAAGGCACACTGTACACGGACAGGTTCGCCACCGTTGAGGTAAAGCATGTCACCACGTCCTATCAGCTGCTGGGCACCCGGTCGGTCGAGGATGGTGCGGGAGTCAATCATAGCACCTACACGGAAGGCGATACGACTCGGGAAATTAGCCTTGATAGTACCCGTGATGATATTCGTGGTAGGACGCTGTGTGGCGATGATCATGTGTATACCCACGGCACGTGCCAACTGGGCGATACGGGCTATAGGAAGCTCCACCTCCTTGCCTGCCGTCATGATCAGGTCACCGAACTCATCGATGATAACGACGATATACGGCATGAACTTATGCCCATGCTCAGGATTCAGGTGGCGTTCGATGAACTTTTTGTTATACTCCTTGATGTTACGGGCCTGTGCCATCTTTAGCAGGTCGTAACGGGTATCCATCTCCTTACACAGAGAGTTAAGGGTATTCACCACTTTCTTGACATCGGTGATGATGGGTTCTGCGTCATCATCAGGAATCTTGGCGAGGAAATGCTTCTCAATACTGGAGTACACGCTGAACTCCACCTTCTTCGGGTCGACGAGGACAATCTTCAACTCTGCCGGGTGTTTCTTATATAATAAAGAGGTGATGATGGCATTCAGTCCCACAGACTTACCCTGACCCGTGGCACCGGCAACGAGCAGGTGAGGCGCTTTGGCGAGGTCGAACATGAATACCTCATTGGTGATGGTCTTACCTACCGCACAAGGCAGTTCCATTGTTGTCTCTTGGAATTTCTTGGAATTGAGAATCGATTCCATCGATACGATACTGGGTTTCGCATTAGGAACCTCAATACCTATTGTGCCCTTTCCGGGGATAGGAGCGATGATACGGATACCCAAGGCTGAGAGGCTCAGGGCGATGTCATCCTCCAGGTTACGGATGCGGGAGATACGCACACCAGGGGCAGGTGTGATCTCATAAAGGGTAATGGTAGGACCGACGGTCGCCTTGATACTCGAGATCTCCACACCGAAGTTGCGCAGTACATCCACGATACGGTTCTTGTTTGCCGTCTGTTCTGCCATGTCGATATACGGTTTGCCGTCATCATCATATTTCTTCAGCAGGTCAAGGGTCGGGTAGTGGTAGTTCTCCAAGTCACGCTTCGGGTCATAGGGTGTATTGATGTCACCGTATTCACCAACCAGTTCCTTACCGCTTGCCGTCTCTTCTTTCTCACCAGTCTCAACGGTCATCTCCACACCAGTAGTGTCATTTACAGGAGGGGTGATGACGGTCTCTGGGTGTTCATAGGCAGGCTGCGGCTCTTTCACTTCCGGCCCCTCCGGTCCGAATTCAACGGTCTGCTCTTGTGGATCATCGAACACGGTGGGGTCTTCCAGCGTCTTTATTCCCTCCTTGTCGTCCGAGTCACCTTTGCCGATATTTATTTCCATCGGTATCTTCTTCAGATAGTGCAAGGGATTGAATATCTTCCGGATGATAATGATCGTCTCCGTACTCAGGTAGACGAGGAAGGCAATGGCACAGATCGCCAGTAGGAATGTCAGACCGGGAGCTCCTACTAACCCCTCGATGATGTCACGGATGGCAAGTCCGTGGTCACCCCCGGGATTGAAATGAGCGTCCGTAAAGAACGGAGTCAGGAACTTAGCCAATGTCACTGATGTCCATATCATAATCAGTGTCAGGCTCATGAACCATTTTAGTAAGTTTACCCGATAGGCTCTCATCAAATTGATGGAGACTAACAGGATGAAAAGGGGAATCAGGAAAGCAGACAACCCGAAACAACGCTTGATGAAATACCATGCGCTATAGGCTCCCAGTGAGCCACAAGAGTTCTGGAACTCCCCGTTCTGGTTCAATACTTCCCCCTCCTTGGGCATCTCTATCATGCTCTGGTCAGCGGCTCCTGTTGTGAAATAAGAGATAAAAGCCCATGTCAGGTAACCTGCGACGAATAGGAGCAGGAAACCCAGAAAGAAATTCAGTCTTTCGTTGTGGAATATTTTATCAATCCCTATAGCCTCTTTAAAAGAGGGCGCAGTGGTTGTTTTTTTCTTCTTTGCCATAGTATAATGATAAATAATGTGCAAAAGTAAATGAAAAAACTCAGAAATCGCCATAAAATCGTCATTTTTTTGTATTTTTGCACCTTGAAAACAAAAGTTTGATGAAAAAGATATTATTTAACAGATACGATAAGAAGAAAATAAGCACACTGCCAAGGATCATCTTCGAGGGACGTATCGTGGTTGTACTCACGGAAAGAGAGGCGCAGAAAGCCGTTGACTTCCTATTGACGCAACCCATACTCGGCATAGATACAGAGACACGTCCATCCTTCAAGAAAGGGAGAGTCAATCAAGTGGCGCTGCTCCAGATAGCGACTCATGACATCTGTTTCCTGTTCCGTCTCAATCAGTTAGGGATGACGGCTGCAGTCAAACGGCTCCTGGAGGACACAGAGGTCCCCAAGATAGGTTTGTCCCTGCATGACGACTTAATGATGTTGTCGAGGCGTGGGGAGTTCCGAAGAGGTAATTTCATAGACCTGCAAGATAAAGTCAAGGAAATAGGAGTCGAGGATATGAGTCTTCAGAAACTCTTTGCCAATTTCTTCGGGATGCGCATCAGTAAGCGTGACCAGCTCTCTAACTGGGAGGCGGACATATTGAGTGACAAACAGAAGATTTATGCGGCGACAGATGCCTGGACCTGCATCTTGCTTTATGAGGAATTGTTGCGACTTGAACAGACAGAAGATTACGAATTGATAAAAGTAGAGACGGAAGATGTACAAAAGAATACAGTTACGGAAGGGGAAGGATGAGAGCCTGCGCCGTTTCCACCCTTGGGTGTTCTCAGGTGCCATCCTGAGGATGGACGATGGCATAGAGGAAGGCGATTTAGTGCGTGTCATTACTTTTGAAGGCGATTTCATCGCTGTAGGACATTACCAGCAAGGGTCTATCGCTGTCCGTGTCCTGACCTTCTCTGACGTTGAGATCGACCATGCGTTCTGGTTCTCACGCTTACAGTCGGCATTACGGATGCGCCTTGCCATCGGTATTGCGGATAATCCCCAGAACAACACCTATCGCCTGGTGCATGGTGAGGGCGACCACCTCCCAGGTCTGATCATTGATATCTATGGACAGACGGCGGTGATGCAGGCCCATTCCATCGGTATGCACCTGATGCGTAAGGAGATAGCGGAGGTGCTCGCTGAAGTGATGGAATCCCGTGTTTCCCATATTTATTATAAGAGTGAGACAACCCTTCCCTTTATGACGGAGGACGATATGAACGGTTTCCTGTATGGAGGCAGCAACGACAACATAGCCTTGGAGAACGGACTGAAGTTCCGGGTTGACTGGCTCAGGGGACAGAAAACGGGCTTCTTTGTCGACCAGCGGGAGAACCGCTCGTTGTTGGAGCGGTATTCCAAGGGTAAGCGGGTGCTGAACATGTTCTGCTATACAGGTGGCTTCTCGTTCTATGCCATGCGTGGCGGTGCCGAACTGGTGCATTCCGTAGACAGCTCGGCGAAGGCTATTGCACTGACGAAGGAGAATGTGGAGTTGAATTTCCCGGGTGATGCCCGTCATGAGGCATATTGTGAGGATGCCTTTAAATATTTGGAGAAGGCAGGTGCCGACTATAACCTTATTATCCTCGACCCGCCAGCGTTTGCCAAGCACCGTGGTGCCTTGCATAATGCATTGAAAGGATATACCAGATTGAATCAGAAAGCTTTCGAGAAGATTGAACCGGGTGGTATCCTCTTTACCTTCTCCTGTTCGCAGGTGGTGACGAAGGACCATTTCCGCAATGCGGTATTCACGGCGGCAGCCTTAGCCAGGCGGAAGGTGCGTATCCTGCACCAGTTGCACCAGCCTGCCGATCATCCTATTAATATCTATCATCCGGAAGGAGAATACCTGAAGGGACTGGTGCTTTATGTTGAGTAAAGTAAAGGATTATATCAAACATCATAAACTGCTTGATGATAATAAGTTATATCTTGTCGCATTGAGTGGTGGAGCAGACAGTGTCGCCTTGCTCTTACTTCTCGATGAAATGGGCTATAAGTTTCATGCTATCCATTGTAACTTCCATCTTCGGGGGGAGGAGTCGGATAGGGATGAGCACTTCTGTGAACAACTCTGCCAACAGAAGAACATCCCATTCCATCGTATTCATTTCGACACGCTGACCTATGCGGAGGCACATAAGATTAGCGTTGAAATGGCTGCACGTGAGCTCAGGTACCGTTATTTCGAACAACTGCGGAAGGATATCGGGGCAGAAGGTGTCTGCGTGGCGCACCATCGGGATGATACGGTGGAGACGGTGCTCATGAATCTTATCCGAGGGACGGGTCTTCGCGGATTAACTGGGATCCAGCCTAAGAACGGGAATATCCTGCGCCCCTTGCTTAGTGTCTCAAGGGCAGAGATAGAAGAGTACCTGCGGAAAAAGGGACAGGAATACGTCACCGACCATACCAATCTGGAGACGGATGTACTCCGTAATAAAGTCCGCTTGCAGGTCGTCCCACTCTTACGTCTGTTGAATCCTGCGGTGTCGGAGAATATACAGCGTACGGCGGAGAACCTTTCGGATGCGCAATCTGTCTTAGAAGCTGTGATGCTTCCGTATAATGATGTTAAGGTGCTGGATTTAAGACAATTAAATAATGATTGTTCAAGAGAATATATTGTCTTTGAATGGTTGAAAAAATTTGGTTTCAACGGGGTGCAGGTGCGCCAACTGTTAACGGCTGAGACCGGTAGGGTGTTTTCCTCTCCCAAAGGCTATGACGTGCTGATTGACAGAGGGCGGTTGCTGGTGGAACCGTCGTTGAAACCGCTGAAAAATCTGCGGATACCCGAAGAGGGCACCTATGTACTCGACGACCAGACGAGAATTTCTGTGAAAACAGAACCCGTATGGATATCGAGAGATGCCGCTGTGGCAACCGTCGATGTCTCCAGGGTGCGCTTCCCCCTGACCGTCAGACGGGTAGAGGAGGGTGACTGGATGATCCCCTTCGGGATGGAGGGTCGTAAACTGCTGAGCGACCTGATGACCGACCGTAAGATGACCGTTTTCGAGAAACGCCGTCAGTTGGTGGTCGTCGACGGAGAAGGTAACATGGTCTGGTTGGTAGGCATCCGTACCGACAACCGTTGTCGAGTGTCATCTGATACGACGGAAGTGTTACGGTTAACTACTAATTATTAATAATTAGTATGCAGCTGTATTCTTGACGGTAGTGACGGGTGACAGATGTTTTTTTACCTTTCACGTGTACGCGCGCAGGAACTTCCCAAATCGCAATTTTTCCGAGTTCCTGCGCGCCCACACGTAGACTTTAAATTTTCACTGTCATCCGTCAATCCGTCAATATATTTATTACTGCCATCTCTTGACGAAGCCTTAGGCTCCTGCCTGCGAAGCCCGTACCTTCGAAGGTCGGCGCTTTAGGCTTCAAAGGTCGGAGCCTAAGGCTTCTTAATTTTCACATTAATATAACAAAAAGATTTGTGTATTTCATTTTTTCTTCGTAACTTTGCGCATTAAAAATCATAAAGTAAGAAAAAAGTATAGAAAAAATAGATCATTTTATGGGAAAGAGATTCGCCGAGCATGGCGGTTTGAACTTGACGCAGGTAAACAATGATATCCTGCAGATGTGGAAGGAGAAGAATGTGTTCCTCCGCTCCATCGAGGAGCGTGAGGGTTGTCCTCAGTTCGTGTTCTTCGAGGGACCTCCCTCGGCAAACGGACACCCCGGTATTCACCACGTGCTGGCACGTTCCATCAAGGATACCTTCAACCGTTATAAGACCATGCGTGGCTATCAGGTACACCGCAAGGCGGGATGGGACACCCACGGACTGCCCGTAGAGCTGGGTGTGGAGAAGGAACTCGGTATCACCAAGGCAGATATCGACAACAAGGAGTCGGAGCGTTATATCTCGACAGAGGATTATAACCTCAAGTGCCGTGAGAACGTGATGATGTACACGGCGGAATGGCGGGAACTGACCGAGAAGATGGGCTATTTCGTAGACCTTGACCATCCCTATATCACCTATGACAACAAGTATATCGAGACCCTCTGGTGGCTGCTGAAGCAGTTCTACCAGAAAGGACTGCTCTATAAGGGTTATACCATTCAGCCCTATTCCCCTGCCGCAGGTACCGGACTGTCGTCCCATGAGCTGAACCAGCCCGGTTGCTACCGTGACGTGAAGGATACCACCTGTACGGCGATGTTCAAGATGAAGAACCCTAAACCCGAGATGACAGGATGGGGTACTCCTTATTTCCTCGCATGGACGACAACGCCATGGACTCTGGCGGCTAACTCCGCACTCTGTGTGGGACCGAAGATCGACTATGTTGCCGTGGAGACCTATAACCCCTATACCGCCGACAAGGTGACACTGGTACTCGCCGAGGCTCGCCTGAACGCCTATCTGCCGGCAGAGGGACATATCACCGACGGCGGTGAGATGCCTGAGTATAAGAAGGGTGAGAAACTGATTCCCTACCGTATCGTGGCACGCTATAAGGGTACGGACCTCGTCGGGATGGAGTATGAGCAGCTGATGCCTGCCATCAAGCCGATGGGTGATGCCTTCCATGTCATCCCCGGTGACTATGTGACGACGGAGGACGGTGCCGGTATCGTGCATATCGCTCCTAACTTCGGTGCTGACGATGCTTTCGTGGCAAAGAAGGCGGGCATCTGTCCGATCGTGCTGATCGACAAGAAGGGTGCCGAGCGTCCCGTGGTGGACCTGCAGGGTAAATATTTCGTGACCGACGACCTCGACCCTGACTTCGTGAAGAACTATGTCAACGTCGATGAGTGGAACAAGTTCGCAGGGCGTTATGTGAAGAATGCTTATGACGAGACACTGACCGACAAGGACGAGACACTCGATATCTCCATCTGTATGGACCTGAAAGCGCAGAAGAAGGTCTTTAAGATAGAGAAACACGTGCATAACTATCCGCACTGCTGGCGTACCGACAAGCCGGTGCTCTACTATCCGCTGGACTCCTGGTTTATCAAGTCCACGGCAAAGAAGGAGCGCATGAGCGAGCTGAACAAGACCATCAACTGGCAGCCGGAGTCAACAGGTACGGGACGTTTCGGCAACTGGCTGGACAACCTGAATGACTGGAACCTCAGCCGTAGCCGTTTCTGGGGAACCCCACTGCCTATCTGGCGCTCTGAGGAGGGTGAGGAGATCTGCATCGGCAGCATCGAGGAGCTCTATGACGAGATAGAGAAGGCGGTGAAGGCTGGCGTGATGCCGTCCAACCCCTTGAAGGACAAAGGATTCGTTCCCGGTGACATGTCACAGGAGAACTATGATAAGATAGACCTCCACCGCCCGTATGTGGACTATATCTTCCTCGTCTCTAAGACCGGAAAGAAAATGAAGCGTGAGAGTGACCTTATTGACGTATGGTTCGACTCCGGCTCAATGCCATACGCCCAGATTCACTATCCTTTCGAGAACCGTGAGGCGATAGACGAGAACAAGGCGTTCCCCGCCGACTTCATCAACGAGGGTGTCGACCAGACTCGTGGATGGTTCTTTACCTTGCATGCCATCGCCACGATGATCTTCGACTCCGTCGCCTTCAAGAACGTGATCTCCAGCGGACTGGTGCTGGATGCCAAGGGTAACAAGATGTCCAAGCATGTCGGTAATGTGGTGAATCCGTTTGAGATGATAGAGAAATTCGGTTCCGACGCGGTACGTCTCTATATGATGACGAACTCAGAGCCCTGGGACAACCTGAAATTTGACCCGGAGGGCGTGGATGAGATACGCCGTAAGTTCTTCGGAACACTATACAATACTTATTCCTTCTTCGCACTCTATGCCAATGTGGATGGTTTTGAACCGTCTGCTGCAAAGACACAGCCCGTGTCACAGCAGAACAGACCGGAGATTGACCGCTGGATCCTGTCCTCGCTGAACACACTGGTGAAGAAGGTTACCGAAGAGTTGGAGAATTACGACCCGACCCGTGCTGGTCGCTTGATTGACGCTTTTGTCAACGATGACCTGAGCAACTGGTATGTCCGTCTGAACCGCAAGCGCTTCTGGGGTAAGGAGATGAGTGACGACAAACGGTCTGCTTACGACACCCTCTACACCTGCTTGCTGACCATCTCGAAACTGCTGGCACCCTTCGCTCCTTTCTATGCTGACCAGCTCTACCGTGACTTAGGCGGTGAGAAGGACAGTGTCCATCTGGACAGCTTCCCCGTCGCTGACGAGTCGTTGATAGACAAGGACCTGGAGGCACGCATGGAGATGGCACAGAAGATCACCTCCATGGTACTTGCCCTGCGCCGTAAGGTGAATATCAAGGTGCGCCAGCCGCTGCAGGCTATCATGATACCTGCCACCGACGAGCAGAAACGCCATATAGAGGCGGTGAAAGACCTGATCATGAATGAGGTGAACGTCAAGGAACTGAGATTCGTGGAGGGCGCTGGTGTCCTGGTGAAGAAAGTGAAATGTAACTTCCGCACGATGGGTAAGAAGTTCGGCAAGCTGATGAAGAGTGTTGCCGCCGCCGTCGACGCACTGAGCCAGGAGCAGATCGCTGAGCTGGAGGCTAACGGCAAGCTCACGATAGGAAATGTAGATGCTGCAGGTCCTGTAGAGATCCTCGCCGAGGACGTGGAGATCATCAGCGAGGACATCCCCGGATGGCTCGTCTCTAACGAGGGCAGTCTCACCGTCGCCCTGGAGGTGGAGCTCACCGAGGAGCTGAGACAGGAGGGTATGGCACGTGAGATCATCAACCGTATCCAGAATATCCGTAAGGACAGTGGATTGGAGATCACCGACCGTATCCATATCACACTGGCACCGAACGACGAGATACAGAAGGCGGTGGCTAGGTATGGTGATTATATCAAGACCCAGGTGCTTGCCGATGACATCGCCATCGCTCCCAATGAGGGTGTGGAGGTTGAGTTTGATGACTTTAAATTAAATATCCAAATAACTAAATCTTAATGATTATGGCAGACAAAACACGTTATTCTGATGAGGAGCTGGAAGAGTTCCGTCAGATAATCAATGACAAGTTAGCTCTCGCTAAGCGCGACTACGACCAGATGATGAATGTACTGATGAACAAGGACTCTAATGATGTGGATGACACCTCTCCTACCTATAAGGCTTTGGAGGAGGGCAGTGCCACCCAGTCGAAAGAGGAGTTGATACAGATGGCTTCCCGCCAGCAGAAATTCATTCAGGGACTGAAAGCTGCCTTGGTACGTATAGAGAACAAGACCTATGGTATCGACCGCATCACAGGAAAACTGATTCCGAAAGAGCGTTTGCGTGCCGTTCCCCACGCTACACTGAGCGTGGAGTCGAAGATGGCAGGTAAAAAATAAATGAAAGATAAGAATATCGCTAAACGCGGGTGGATGGCGGTTGCAATAGTAACAGCCATCCTGCTTGTCGACCAGGTGATCAAGATTTGGGTGAAGACGAATATGACTCTTCACGAACAGATCGAAGTGTTCTCGTGGTTTAAGATTCTGTTTATTGAGAACAACGGAATGGCGTATGGCATGGAGCTGGGCTCCAAGCTGGTACTCTCCCTTTTCCGTATTGTCGCCGTTGCTGTTCTGGGATGGTATATCGCACAAACGGTGAAACGGACAGAAAGATTTGGATATATCGTGTGCCTTGCCATGGTGATGGCTGGGGCTGCAGGGAATATCTTCGACTCGATGTTCTACGGACTGATCTTCAACGCCTCGTCAGAGTTCTACACCTCTTATTTTGTTCCTTTTGGTACCGGTTATGCTCCCTTCTTAATGGGCAAAGTGGTGGATATGTTCTATTTCCCGCTGATTGTCACCACATGGCCTGACTGGGTACCGATGGTGGGAGGTAATCAGTTTGTGTTCTTCAGTCCCATCTTCAATTTTGCCGACTCCGCCATCTCGGTAGGTGTTGTGCTCATTTTATTGTTCTACCGTAAGGAGGTCAGCGAGATAGAATTGTCACTCAAGAAAGAAAAGAAAACCGATGCGGAATAGTCTCGCCATAGTATTGATTGTCGTTGCCATGATTGGTTGTAAACCCTCTGTGCCTTCTGAGTTTATTCAGCCGGGTGACCTGGAGGATATCCTTTACGACTATCATGTCGCTCAGGCGATGGCTAATGAGGCACCGTCTAACAGTGGTGAGGAAAGAAACTATCAGAAAAATGTCTATTTCCATGCCGTACTGAAGAAATACGATGTGACAGAGGCGGAGTTTGACTCCTCTTTGGTATATTACTATTCCCATGCTGAACGATTGAAAGATATCTATCATAAAGTCAAGGAGCGTCTGAATGATGATGCGAAGGCATTGGGTGCGTCTGTGGGGGATATCAACAAATACTCGACCTATAGCTCAACGGGCGACACAGCGAATGTATGGCAGAATGAGACCGACCTGTTGTTGACACCGCTGCCGACCTCCAACCGGTACGATATCTATGTGAAGGCGGACACCTCTTATTACAAGGGGGACACGTTCATGTTCCAGTTTATGACGGACTTCGTCTATCAGAGTGGTTCAAGGGATGCCATTGTTTGTCTTGTCGCGAAGTATGAGAATGATAGCACTACTCAAACGGTCAGTCATGTGTCTATGACAGGACAGACGCAGTTGAGAATTCCCCAGAACAGGGAGGGAACCCTGAAAGAACTGAGGGGCTTCATTTACCTGAACAACAACGACCGTAATAATGAAGGGCATAAAATGTTGTTCATAAGTCAGATACAATTGATCCGTTTCCATTCTAAAGAAATAAACAATGAACCAGCGACAAACGGAACGGCAGCGGCGGATAGCTTGTCCGGAACTTCAAACGCCACAAGGAATCATCCGGACACCATACGTCGTGGAACTCTCCAACGGGATAGTGGAAAGGTATTATCCCCTGATAAAAGAACAGCCATTCACCGAGTGGACCAGCAACCGCTTAAAGTTAAAAGAAAATGATGAGGGGCTGTTGACCCTTTGGGATGATAACAAACCAATTATTTAAAGACAATGAACCTGAAAGTACGTCTGGCAATCATGAGTTTCATGCAGTTTGCGATATGGGGAGCCTATCTGACCTGCATGGGAATCTATCTCAGCAAAATAGGGATGGGAAGTCATATCGGCTCTTTCTTTGCCATGCAGGGTTTTGTGTCTCTGTTCATGCCGACGCTGATCGGTATTATTGCTGATAGATGGGTTCCTGCCCAGCGCTTATATGGCTTCTGTCACCTGGTGGCGGGTGTGGCAATGCTTCTGGCAGGACTATATGGACAACAGGAGGGCGCACAGGTCTCTTTTTCTGTGCTGTTTGGGTTGTTTAGTCTGAGTATCGCCTTCTATATGCCTTCACTCGCCTTGTCTTATTCTGTTGCTTATAATGCCTTGACGACGGCAGGAATAGATACTGTGAAGAGTTTCCCGCCGATACGTGTGTTCGGTACTGTAGGTTTTATCGCTTCGATGTGGTTTGTGGATATCATGGACTATGAGCAGAACCACAACCAGTTTATAGCCAGTGGTATTCTGGGCATCCTCTTATTTCTCTATGCACTCACGTTACCTTCCTGTCCTGTGAACAAGAAAAAAGGGAAGCAGTCTTATGTGGAGCTGTTTGGACTGCAGGCTTTTGCGCTGTTTAAGAGGAAGAATATGGCGGTGTTCCTGATTTTTGCTATGTTATTAGGTGTCTGTCTGCAGATCACCAATGGTTTTGCGACACCTTTTATTGACCATTTCCAGTCTGTTCCAGCCTATGCGGACTCTTTCGGTGTGAAGTATCCCGTGATACTGTATTCCATCTCACAGTTCAGTGAGACATTCTGTATCTTACTCATCCCTTTCTTCATGAGACGCTATGGTATCAAGAAAGTAGTGGTGATAGCCACGATAGCCTGGTTTTTCCGCTTTGCGCTCTTGGGAATGGGTAACCCCGGCAGTGGCGTGTGGATGTTCATCCTCTCCATGATTGTCTATGGTGTAGCCTTTGACTTCTTCAATATCAGCGGCTCCTTGTTTATCGATCAGTCTACGGACTCCAGCATCCGTTCGAGTGCGCAGGGACTATTCCTGCTGATGACCAACGGCATCGGATCTACGTTAGGTTCCTTAGCGGCGCAGGTAGTTGTCAATGCCCATACTGCGGCCGATGGTAGTGTGCAATGGAGTGATTGTTGGTATATTTTTGCCGTCTACGCATTGGTAGTGGGTATCGCTTTTCATTTTATGTTTCACCCAGAGAGAAAGGAAGAGTTGTCATGAAGGAAGTGAGATATTTCTATGTGCCTGACGCAGCTCATGTCAATGAGTTACCTGCTGATGAGGCATCTCACGCAGTGAGGGTCCTTCGCCTTACGGCAGGTGATGAGATGATGCTGATGGATGGACAGGGATGTTTCTATCGTGCCGTCGTCTCTATGGCGTCGAATCATCACTGTATGTATGATATCAAAGAGATCCTGCCTCAGCAACGCCCTTGGGAAGGACATATCCATCTTGCTATTGCGCCCACCAAACTGATGGACCGCATGGAGTGGATGGTAGAGAAGGCGGTGGAGATAGGCGTAGATGAGATTTCTTTCCTCGACTGTAAGTTCTCAGAGAGAGATGTGATAAAGACTGCACGATTGGATAAGATCGTGGTCTCTGCGATGAAGCAAAGTCGTAAGGCATGGAAGACAGAGCTCCATGACATGGTGTCGTTCAAGGATTTTATCACCGCAAATCATGAAGGTGCAAGGTATGTTGCCCATTGCTATGAGGAGGTGGAGCGTAGCTCTCTGTTTGAGGAACTGAGTCATTTGCCTGCCAATGAGTCTGTGACGGTGATGATAGGTCCTGAGGGGGACTTCTCCATCGATGAGGTTCATGCTGCGGTGGCTGAAGGTTTCCGCTCTGTTCATTTGGGCAACAGCAGGTTGCGCACGGAGACGGCAGGTCTTTCTGCCATTATGATGGCACAGCTAAGTAAATAATATAATAAGGTTTATGAGACAGATTCTTCTCCATCAGGTATTACCACAGGTTTTTGCTCAGCGTGAGGACCTGGTCTCTGACGTATGGCGTGCTGAGGTTTGCTTTGAGCGCGGCAAGTCCTATCTCGTGGAAGCGGGAAGTGGGATGGGGAAGAGTACGTTTTGCAGTTACCTGATGGGGTATCGACATGACTACAGTGGGCAGATATGTTTTGATGATCAAGATATCAGACATTTCCCTGTCTCCCAGTGGGTGGATATCCGTCAGCACCACCTCGGTATGCTTTTTCAGGAGATGCGCCTCTTCCCTGAGTTGACGGCATGGGAGAATGTAGAGATCAAGAACCGTCTGACTGGTCAGATTGATCATACGACCATAGAACGATGGTTTGAGCGGTTGGGTATCGAAGACAAACTGCATGTGAAGGCTGGCATTTTGTCGCAAGGACAACAGCAGCGTGTCGCCTTTATGCGTGCCCTTGTGCAACCCAGTGATTTCCTTATAGTCGATGAGCCGATATCCCATCTTGATGATATCAATGCGCAGTTGATGGCAGACATGGTGGAAGAGGTCAGGAATCAGAGAATATGTGGCATCATCGTGACGAGTATCGGTAAGCAATTACCACTTGTCTATGATCGGATATTGAAATTATAAAAAACTAAACGATATGAATAAACATTATTGGCAACCAGAATTGGAAACGATGCCCCGCAAAGAACTGGAGGCATTACAGGTAAAGAAATTACGTCAGTCTATCGAGATTAGTCTGAAATCCCCATTCTATAAGAAAAGATTGGGAGATCTTGGTATTACTCCTGATAGCATACAGACTATTGCGGACATCCGTAAGATACCGTTTACCACTAAACAGGATCTGCGTGACAACTATCCTTTTGGACTGGTCGGCGGTGATATGAAAGATGCTATCCGTATTCACTCGACGAGTGGTACTACGGGGCATCCTACGGTCGTCACCTACTCCCGTCATGACATTGACTCATGGGCAAACATGATTGCCCGTGACATGTATATGGTGGGGTGCCGTGATACCGATGTCTTCCAGAATTCCTCTGGCTACGGCATGTTCACTGGTGGTCTGGGCTTCCAGTATGGTGCGGAGAAACTGGGTGCCACCACAGTACCTGCCGCAGCTGGTAATTCCAAGCGTCAGATTATGTTTATCAAAGATTTTGGTACCACTTGCCTGCATGCCATCCCTTCTTATGCTATCCGCTTGGCGGAGGTGTTCCAAGAGGAAGGGGTAGACCCGCGCACTACCAGTCTCCGTACACTTTTCATTGGTGCAGAACCTCACACGGAAGAGCAGCGTCGTCGCATCGAGCGCTTGTTGGGTGTTAAGGCATATAACTCCTTCGGTATGACGGAGATGAATGGTCCCGGCGTCGCCTTCGAATGTTTAGAGCAAAATGGTATGCACCTGTGGGAAGACAACTATATCTTGGAGATTGTTGATCCCGATACTTTGGAGCCAGTGCCTGACGGGGAGATTGGTGAGATGATCCTCACAACCTTAGACCGTACGATGATGCCTATTTTGCGTTATCGTACTCGTGACCTGACTCGCATCATCCCTGGTGAGTGTCCTTGTGGACGTACGCACCGGCGTATTGACCGCATCAAGGGACGAACTGATGATATGTTCATCATCAAGGGTGTCAATGTGTTCCCCATGCAGGTGGAGAAGATTCTTGTGCAATATCCTGGCTTGGGTAGTAATTACCTCATCACGCTCGATACGGAGGACGATAATGATATCATGACCGTAGAGGTTGAGCTGGACGGCTTGAATACCGACGTATATCCTGAGCTTCAGAAAATGACGAAGGATATTCAGCGTGCGTTGAAGGATGAGATTTTGCTGACACCGCGTGTGAAACTTGTAAAGAAAGGGTCTCTGCCTGTCAGCGAGGGAAAAGCAGTCAGAGTGAAAGACCTCCGACCTGGTCGTGGGTAATAAGATAATTAGGTATATGAGAAAATTATGGATGATATGCATCCTCGCATCTTCGCTGTGCAGCCTTTGTGAGGCCCAACCGAAGATGAGGGAGGTCTTCCTGCAGATGCCGGACAGTCTGATACCTTACCTGACAGAGAACAACCGTCTTGACTTCATTGATTTTGTCGATTCAGGTATGAAGTCGGTTGTCACTAACGAGTTGGGTGGGAAGAGCGAGATGGTGAGTCTGACGGACTCAACACTTGTTCTGCAAGTAAGTCCGGTCATGAGAATTGACATGCATCTGATGCCGGTCCGTGAGCCCATTGACAGTTGTAATCAGGTGGTATGTGTGTTGACGACATGCGGTGACATGGCTCCAGAGAGTAAGGTGGAGGTCTATTCTGTCCATTGGACCTCTCTCGAAGTGTCGAGATACATGGATCTTCCTGATGAACCTTATGTGGCTGATATGGTCAGTTCACCTTCTTTGGGGATTCATTTTCGGCAGATGACAGCATTGGACCCTATCGCTTATGAAGAACAGAAAAAAGAACAATCTTGGTTAAAAATCGTTGAGTGGAAGCAGTAGGTACTTAAAATAGGTTAAATAAGTATTAATTATTAAAACATAACTTGCATAAAGGAATTTATTTTCCTATTTTTGTGGTGTGTTTTTCATGGTATTAGATTATTAAGGTTAATGAAAGATTGATTGTCGTGAGACAATCATTCTTTTTTTGTGCTTGTTAATCAGAGCTTTATGCAGGTCGTGAACATTCCGTCAAATTCGGTACTTAGGTCAACTGGTTGTCTGAAAAGTCCAAAAAGTGCACTTCCGCTGCCACTCATGGCAGCATAGACAGCTCCCATTTGATAGATACTTTCTTTGATAGCGGCGAGTTCGGGATGTGTCATAAAGACACTTTCTTCAAAGTCATTGGTTAGTTCTTCCTTCCATGTCTCAATGGGTTGCATGACAATGTCGCGACAGCATTTTCTTGGCATTCGTGGTGTAATGTGGGCAAACGCTTCTTTGGTCGGAACGGGAATGTCCGGGCGTACCACCCCCATATACCATCCGCTGAGGTTGAGCTCGATAGGTGACAGTATCTCACCAATTCCCTCCGCGTATGCTGGACGGTTAAGGATAAAGATAGCACAGTCAGCTCCCAATTGCGCCGCATATTGGATGAGTTGTTCTTCGGACAGTCCAAGATGGAACTCTTTGTTTAGTAATAGGAGCATGGCAGAGGCATCACTGGATCCGCCTCCCATACCTGCCTGTGTGGGAATCCCTTTATAGAGATGGGCATGTAATCGGGGAAGGGTAGGAAAGTCATTCTTCAATAGCTGATAGGCTCTTACTACCAGGTTATGTTGTTCGTTTCCTTCTATATCAATATTGGTCACTTTGATGTCGCAATCTACTTCGGAGGGAAAGTCGTCTGTCATTGGAAACACTTCCAGTGCATCCTTGATACCGACAGGATAAAAAACTGTTTGCAAGTTATGGTATCCATCGGGACGACGCTCTACGACGTTCAGTCCAAGATTTATTTTGGCTATAGGGAATGTAATCATATCTCTTTTATTTCTTAGTGTCTTTTTTCAATTTTTTGATTCTGCGTTGTGCCTCCATGGCTTCAGGGTATAGCTCCAGTGCTTTCTCGTAATTGCGGATAGCAGCTTCAGGCATGTGTTCCCTTTCGCATTCTTTACCCATCAATACGTATTCAGCAGCAAGTCGTCTTAGTGTCTCCTCATTCTTGGCAATCATTCCTTTTAATCGCCTGCATTCTTGTTGCAACTGTGTGATGACACCTAATTTGCGACGTATCAGTCGTTGGGCAGCAGGTTTTTCGATATCGTAGCGACTGTGGATGGCGAGGAAGAAATTGCGGAGGAATTCGTCAAAATCCTGGCGGTCAAAGGCTGTCACTGCATCGTGATATTCCTTGTCTGCCTTGCTTTCAAACATCACTTGCTTAATCAGTTGTCCATCATTATATCTTTTAGCGAAACTGACTACCTCCGCACGGACGAAGATGTCACTTTGTCGGATGGGCTCTTCTAATGTTATACCTTCCAGGGAGGTACAACGACTAAGTGCTACGTATGTTTGTCCGCCAGCAAAGGCTCCGCCCCCGGAGAAATCTATCTTCACTTGTCTGAAAGTAAGCCCCTGACTTTTATGAACGGTGATAGCCCAAGCGAGACGAAGAGGAAATTGGATAAATGTTCCAAGTTGTTCTTCCTCAATCTTTTGCTCTTTTTCGTTAAAGGTATAACGCACGTTCTCCCATATCTCACGTTCTACGTCATATTCGTGTCCGTCCTCATCAACGACCGTGATGACACCGTCTTCCTCGTCGATATAGATGACTACTCCCAAAGTACCATTCACCCATCTCCGTTCTTTGTCGTTTTTGATGAAGATGACCTGTGCTCCTGGTTTAACCTCTAGTTCCGTAGGTGCGGGTAGGGAAGTCTCAGGAAACTCACCGGTAACTCTTCCTTTGAAAACGGTGGTTTTACCCTCCAGTCCTTGGAGTTTCCGCTCATTGATATAGTCAACGGTGTCTCGACGGGTGGCAAGGGTAATGGCGAGGTTGTTATCGTGCAGATGCAGCTCTTTGCCAACTCTGGCATTGATATCTTGCAGGTCTTTTGTTGAAGCCGTATTCTGTCGGATACGGTCAAGTATGCCGATGAACCGATCGTCACTCTGTCGGTACACTTTACGTAATTCAATACTGACCAGTCGCATCTCCTGCCATATCTTTGCTGAGAAGAAATAGGCGGAGCTGTAGAAAGGCTGCATCAGTCTCCATTCATCTTCTTTGATGACAGGTTCTAGCTGGAAGATGTCACCAACCAGCAATAATTGTTTTCCTCCAAAGGGCTCTCGCATATTGCGGCAGTAGATACGCAGTACCTTATCGATGAAATCGATGATATCTGCTCTTACCATCGATATCTCATCTATGATGATGAGCTCCAGTTCTCGTAGTAATTTCGTTGTTTCCCCGCTATATTTCAATGTTTTGCGGATGTTCCGTATGTTGTAGCGTGAGTCATTGAGAAGCAGCGGGTGAAAGGGCAGCTTAAAAAATGAGTGTAATGTTTGCCCCCCTGCGTTGATAGCGGCTATTCCGGTCGGTGCCAGTATCACGTGTTTCTTTTTGGTGTTTTGAGCCACATACCGCAAAAAGGTAGACTTGCCCGTGCCAGCTTTTCCCGTAAGGAAGAGTGAGTGGCGTGTGTGCTCGACAATCTGAAGAGCTTGTTGCCACTCACGATTGTCTTTGTCAGTCTGCCTGATGTCTTGCTTTTTCTGTTCTGTTGTCATTTCGGTTGCTAAATTACAAAATCTTGTTGATATGGCAAAATAAAGGAGTACTTTTCTTTTGAGAGAAAACTCAAATAAAATTTGGTTTTCTGCTCACTTATTCGTAATTTTGCAAAAGAATATGGACAATAAGCAAGCTACAGTTGAACTGGGGACAAAACCGGTAGGTAGGCTGTTGATACAGTATGCCTTGCCTGCTATTGTCGCCATGACAGCATCGAGTCTGTATAATATCATCGACCGTGCGTTCATCGGTCAGGTGGTGGGACCAGAGGCGATAGCCGGTCTAGGTATTACCTTTCCTTTCATGAACCTCAGTGCTGCCTTTGGAGCGGCAGTGGGAGTGGGAGCATCGACATGTATCTCTGTGAAATTAGGGCAGCGTGACTATAAGACAGCTCAGTACCTGTTAGGTAATACGGTTACGCTGAATCTGATTATCGGTTTCCTGTTCATGGTGGTATGCCTGGTGTTCCTCAATCCTATCCTCCGGTTCTTCGGAGCTTCCGATGTGACATTGCCCTATGCCCGTGAGTTCATGATCATCATTCTGCTGGGTAATATCATCACTCACATG
Organism: uncultured Prevotellaceae bacterium; assembly: GCA_902776195.1. Taxonomy (GTDB): domain Bacteria; phylum Bacteroidota; class Bacteroidia; order Bacteroidales; family Bacteroidaceae; genus Prevotella. The sequence continues at coordinate 40,145 of CACYPF010000002.1, forward strand.
TATTTTGGAATGAATGCTGTGCTGCGGGCGGCGGGAAAGCCCCGTCACGCCATGTATGCCACATTATTTACTGTGGGTATGAACATCTTGTTGGTCATTGCTTTCGTATGGTGGTTCCGATGGGGTATCAGAGGTGCCGCCCTTGCCACCGTCACCTCGCAGACAATGGCACTCTGTTGGCAGATGTGGGTGTTCTCAGACAAGCGTGAGTTGCTACATCTTCGCAAAGGTATCTATAAATTGAAAATTAATTTGGTGAAGAATATCATATCGATAGGTATCTCCCCTTTCCTGATGAATGCTACCTCCTGTGTGATAGTCATTGTCATGAATAACCAGTTCGTACGTTATGGCGGTGACATGGCAGTAGGTGCCTATTCCATTGCTAACTCCGTGGTGATGGTGCTTTTTATGTTTGTGATGGGTATGATTCAGGGTATGCAGCCTATCGTAGGATATAACTATGGTGCAGAGCGTTTCGACCGTATGTTCCGCTGCCTATGGTTGACGATTGCCACAGCGACAGCCATCCTGCTAATAGGTTGGGCGGTGTCAATGCTCTTCCCCCAACAAATTGCCCGGGTGTTCACCACAGATTCCACACTGATTAATATTGCGGCACGTGGCATCAAACTCAATATGATAGTCTTCTTCGTGGTGGGTTCACAAGCCGTCATCACAAACTTCTTCCAGTGTATTGGTAAGGTGAAAATCAGTATTTTCCTTTCTCTCTCGCGTCAGCTGATTCTTTTGTTGCCTATGGCATACATTTTCCCTCTGTTCTGGGGGGTGGACGGTGTGTGGTATTCTATGGCGGCAAGTGACTTCGGCTCTTTCTCGATGACTATTCCACTTTTATTTTGGTATATCAGAAAATTCAAAGCTTATGGAAAATAAACATCTTATTATTAATGTCGGGCGGCAGTTGGGAAGTGGAGGACATGACATTGCCCGTATGCTGGCCCGCGATTTCAACGCCAAGTATTACGACAAAGAAATACTGAACCTTGCCGCAAAGGAAAGTGGCTTCAGTGAGAAAATCTTTGAGCAGAACGATGAGAAAAAGGGGTTTATCCGTGGACTGTTCAGTATGACAACTCCTCATGTGAGTGGTGCCTATGAGTCGGGCTTCTCACAAGAGAACCTGTTTAAGTTTCAGAGTGATGCGATCCGTAAGGCAGCACAAGAGGGTTCTTGTGTCTTTGTAGGTCGTTGTGCAGACTATGTACTGCGTGATTTTGAGAATGTGGTGAATGTCTTCATCACCGCCTCCATGTATGACAGGGTACAGCAGATTCTCGATAAACAGAACGTGAGTCCGTCGGAGGCTAAGCGGATCATCCTTCAGGCAGAGGGTAAGCGTGCCTCATATTATAATTATTATACGGGTAAGAAATGGGGGCACGCCGAGTCGTATGATCTCTGTGTAAATACCAGTATATTAGGAAAAGAGGAGACGGAGAAGATGATAGCTGAGTTTATCAGGAAGAAGTTTAATATATGAAACGAATAGGCATTATCAGCGATACGCACAGCTATTGGGACGATAAATACGTAAAGTATTTCGAGCCCTGTGACGAGATATGGCATGCCGGTGATATTGGCTCATTAGAAGTCGCGGAGCGGCTTAACGGGATACGTCCCCTTCGTGCCGTCTGTGGCAACTGTGACGGTGGGGACCTCCGGCTGATGTATCCTGAGGTGCTCAGGTGGAAATGTGAGGATGTGGAAGTACTGATGAAGCATATTGGAGGCTATCCTGGCAATTATGATTACTCGATACGTAGTCAGCTCTATGCCTCACCTCCCCAGTTGTTTATCGCGGGGCATTCCCATATTCTGAAAGTGAAATATGATAAGACACTCAATCTTCTGCACATCAACCCGGGTGCGGCAGGAATGCAGGGATGGCATAAGGATCGTACGCTGGTGCGTCTGACCATTGAAGGCGATAAATTCACTGACTGTGAGGTGATTACATTAGGAAAATAATATCGAAATAAAAGAAATAATATGAAAAGAACAATTGTAATAACAGGTGGTGCTGGTTTCATAGGGAGCCATGTGGTGCGTCTGTTTGTTAACAAGTATCCGGATTACCACATCATTAACCTGGATAAGTTGACTTATGCTGGTAATCTCGCTAATCTCAAGGACATTGAGAACAAGCCTAACTATGAGTTTGTGAAGATGGATATCTGCGACTTCGATGCTTTCTACAAGTTGATGCAGGATAAGAAGGTGGATGGTATCATCCATCTCGCCGCAGAGAGCCATGTGGACCGTTCCATCAAGGATCCGTTTACCTTTGCCAAGACCAATGTGATGGGTACGCTCTCTTTGTTGCAGGCTGCCAAACTATATTGGGAGTCTCTGCCGGAGAAATATGAGGGTAAACGCTTCTACCATATCTCAACCGATGAGGTGTATGGCGCACTGGAACTGACACATCCGCAAGGTATCGAGCCACCGTTCACAACAACGGCATCTTCGGCAGAGCACCATCTTGCTTATGGTGACAAGTTCTTCTTGGAGACCACGAAGTATAACCCACACTCACCCTACAGTGCATCGAAGGCATCCAGCGACCATTTCGTACGTGCTTTCCATGACACTTATGGCATGCCTGTTGTGGTGACTAACTGCTCAAACAACTATGGTCCATATCAGTTCCCTGAGAAACTGATACCACTCTTCATCAACAATATCCGTCACCGCAAAGCGCTGCCTGTCTATGGTAAGGGTGAGAATGTGCGTGACTGGCTGTTTGTCGAGGACCATGCCCGTGCTATTGATTTGATTTTCCATGAGGGTAAGATAGCCGACACTTATAATATCGGTGGTTTCAATGAGTGGAAGAACATCGACATCATCAAAGTGGTCATCAAGACTGTGGACCGTTTGCTGGGTCGTAAGGAGGGCGAGGACATGGACTTGATTACCTTCGTCACCGACCGTGCAGGTCATGACCTCCGTTATGCAATCGATTCTACGAAACTCCAGAAGGAACTTGGTTGGGAACCGTCTCTGCAGTTTGAGGAGGGAATCGAGAAGACCGTCCGTTGGTACCTTGATAATCAGGAGTGGCTGGACAATGTGACCTCTGGTGACTACCAGAAGTATTATGATAATATGTATGCAAACCGATAAACAAATACGATTATGAAGAAGATTCTGTTACTGGGAAGTGGAGAGTTAGGTAAGGAGTTTGTGATAGCCGCCAAGCGTGCCGGTGCTTATGTCGTGGCATGCGACCGTTATAACGATGCCCCTGCTATGCAGGTGGCTGACGAGCGTGAGGTGTTCTCTATGCTCGATGGTGATGCGCTGACTGCTGCTGTCAAGAAACATCAGCCAGACATCATTGTCCCGGAGATAGAGGCTATCCGTACCGAGCGTCTTTTTGACTTTGAGAAGGAGGGTATCCAGGTGGTTCCTTCTGCCCGTGCTGTCAATTTCACGATGAACCGTCGTGCCATCCGTGACCTTGCCAGTCGTGAACTTGGCTTGCGTACGGCAAAGTATTTCTATGCCAAGACTTTCGATGAGTTCAAGAAAGCGGCTGATGAGATAGGCTTCCCTTGTGTGGTGAAACCGCTGATGTCGTCCTCTGGTCATGGACAGAGCTATGTGCATAACGACGATGAACTGGAACAGGCTTTCCGTGAGGCAATGGAGGGTAGCCGTGGTGATGTGAAGGAGGTGATTATCGAGGAGTTCATCGACTTCGAGTCGGAGTTTACATTGCTTACCGTGACCCAGAAAAATGCTCCCACGATTTTCTGTCCCCCTATCGGACACGTACAAAAGGGTGGGGACTATCGTGAGTCATGGCAGCCCTATAAGATTTCGGATGAAGCTCTCAAACAGGCTCAGCACATGGCTGACCAGGTGACGAAAGCACTTACCGGTTATGGTATCTGGGGTGTCGAATTCTTCCTGACCCGTCAGGGAGAGGTGATTTTCTCAGAACTTTCACCACGCCCACATGATACTGGTATGGTGACACTGGGTCATACCACTAACCTCTCAGAGTTTGAACTCCATTTCCGTGCCGTGATGGGACTACCTATTGCCGGCATCCATCTGGAGCACGCAGGTGCTTCCGCTGTCATCCTCTCTCCAGAGGAGAAGGTGGGACCATTGGATTACAACCTGGTGGAGGCACTGAAAGAAGACCGTACCCGCATCCGTATCTTCGGCAAGCCCGAGGCTCATTTTGGTCGTCGAATGGGTGTTGTCCTCTGCTATGGTGAGGTGGGTGACAGTACCGATGAACTTCGTGACAAGGCAAAGCGACTTGCTAAGACCGTTCTGGGTACAGATCCTTATATGAAGAAATAGTATTATATGTCTATGGAGCCGTCTCCTATTAGACAAGGAGGCGGCACCTTCGTCTCGTGAAGCTTTCGGCTCCGAGGGTCGATGCTTTAGGCTCCTAAGGTCGAAGCTTTAGGCTTCATGTCATACATGTTTCATTAATCACATGCAAGAATGCACGTTATTTTATATGAATAGGAATCAGGCAAGACTTATCGAATTACCCAAGATAGTTGACCCTCGTGGCAATCTGACAGTAGCAGAACAGATGAAGCATGTGCCGTTTGATATTGCACGTGTTTATTGGACATACGACATTCCAAGTGGTGGACGACGAGGCGGACATGCCCATCGTACCTGTCAGGAAGTGGTGATTGCTGTCAGTGGCTCTTTTGATGTAGCACTTGATGATGGGCATGGTGGAAAAGAGGTCTATCATTTGAATCATCCCTATCAGGGATTATATATCGGCACAAATGTTTGGCGTACCTTGGAAGACTTCTCAAGTGGTGCAGTCTGTCTGGTGTTGGCATCAGAACTGTTCGATGAGAAAGAATATATTTATGACTACGACGAGTTCCTGCAAATAACGAGTAATGTTTGAGATAGTCAGATATACAGCGGACAAGGCAGAAGAATGGAATAAGTTTGTGGCTGAGTCTAAGAATGGTACGTTCCTCTTTGATCGTCACTATATGGACTATCATTCTGACCGTTTTGAAGACTATTCTTTGATGTTTTATCGCGACGGAGGATTATATGCCCTTTTACCTGCTAATAGAGAGGATAATATTCTGTGGTCACATAGAGGCTTGACGTATGGAGGCATTATTATGAATGCTGAGTCCACAGCGGCTCGTATTCAGCAGCTATTTCGTGAGTTGAATGATTATTTACGTGCTGATGGGTTTATTAAAGTGGTATATAAACCTGTCCCACATATTTTTCATCGTATTCCTTCCGAGGAGGATATCTATTCGTTGTTTAGTGTATGTGATGCTAAACTGATTGATCGCAGTATCTCTTCAACACTTATCTTGCAGTATCCACTGAAATGGCATCGTGATCGCAGATACGGCATTAATAAAGCTAAAGCACATGATGTTACGGTTGATGAGAGTCAGGATCTGAGAGGTTTTTGGGAAGTACTGACGTTTAACTTGAAGAATAAGTATGATTCTTGTCCTGTTCATTCGTTGGAAGAAATAGAGCTTTTGCACGACCGTTTTCCTCAACAGATTCGTTTGTTTACTGCCTCAAAAGACGGAAAGGTACTTGGTGGCACAGTGTTATACATCACTTCAACGGTTGTCCATACCCAATATATTTCAGCGAATCTGGAAGGAAAGCAGTGGAGAGTTATTGACGCACTTTTCGATTATCTGTTGCATGAATGTGATTGGCAACAGAGATATTTTGATTTTGGAACCTCCAATGAGGAGGATGGCAGAATATTGGTGGAACCGCTTATCTATCAGAAGGAAGGTTTTGGTGGACGTGGTATTTGTTACGATTGGTACGAATGGACGCTATGATCAAGTACTTGGACTTAAAACGGGTGAATGCTCCTTACGACGAGGAGATGCGACATGCCATTGATGGTGTGCTGCAGCGGGGATGGTATCTCAAAGGGGAGGCTACACGACGGTTCGAGGAGCATTATGCTGAGTATATCGGCACTCGCTACTGCATCGGGTGTGGTAATGGACTTGATGCGCTGACACTGATATTCCGTGCCTATAAAGAGATGGGGGTGATGCAGGAGGGTGACGAGGTCATCGTACCTGCCAACACGTATATTGCCTCTATCCTTGCTATTACTGAGAATAATCTCAAGCCGGTGTTGGTGGAACCGGATATCCATACGCTACAGATTGACGATACTCTCATCGAACAGGCTGTCACCCCTCGCACTCGCGCCATCATGATAGTCCATCTCTATGGTCGCTGTGCCTATACCGAGAGGATAGGGGACATCTGCCGTCGCCACCATCTCAAACTGATTGAGGACAATGCCCAGGCACACGGCTGTATGTATGTCTCGACTAAGTCGAAGCGAACAGGCTCTCTCGGTGATGCCGCAGGTCATAGTTTTTATCCTGGCAAGAACCTGGGTGCCTTAGGGGATGCGGGTGCCGTCACGACGAATGATGAACAGTTGGCGGAGATAATCCGTTCATTAGGGAATTATGGAAGTGCTCGGAAATATGTGTTCGATTATCAGGGGCGTAACTCCCGTATCGATGAGTTGCAAGCTGCTATGCTTGATGTCAAACTGGGATACTTGGATGCGGCAAATGCCAAGCGGAAGGAAATAGCTTCCTTATATATAAATAAGGTACGTAATCCGCAGATAGTCATTCCACAGTCTGACAGAGACAGTGTGTGGCATGTTTTCCCGATTCTTTGTGAGCGTCGTGATGCCTTGCAAGATTTTCTGAGGGCAAATGGTGTGGAGACGCAGATTCATTATCCTATTCCTCCCCATCAGCAGCGTTGTTATGCTGAGTGGAAGGGACTTTCATTACCTGTCACGGAACGTATCCACCAACAAGAAATAAGCCTCCCCTGTCATCAGGCTTTGACAACAGAGGAGGTCAATACCATTATCAATCTCTTGAATATTAGTACTCCATGACAGCAGGCAGTTCCTTTGCCTGGTCAATCATCTTCTGAATCTCAACAACGGCAGGAACACGGTTGGTGAGGTTCTTCTGTGCATTCACCTCTTCCAGTTTTGCCTGCAGATTCTCTGCGACACGGTGCTTTAGTTCCTTGACAGTGTCAACACCTGCTGCCTCCAGGAGTTCTGCAAACTGAGGTCCTACACCATTGATGCGATACAGGTCGCAGTGGTTAGTCCATTTCAGAATCAACTTGCCGCTGATACCTGTCTCTGCCTCTAAAGCCTTGCGACCAGCGGGTTTTGCACATTTCTCCAACAGTTCTGCGTCAGTCTTAATACCTGCGGCGATCAGTTTCTCTGCGTAAACATCGCCAACTCCTTCGATGTCAATTACTTTGTAAGTCATAATGTTTTAATTTATGGGTTAATAAAAAGAGTTACTCTTGCAAAAGCAGGACGGTGACACTACGGGCAGCCTGGGCTCCCATCACCAGCACCTGGGCAATGTCTGCCGTCTTGGAGGGACCGCTGATAAACGTTCCGTAACCGTCGTAGGTCTTGTCAAACTCTATGCGCTTGTATGCCTCATGCATGTTGTTGACGATCTGCGACTTGGGCAACAGGATGATGAGGTTCTCGGAGATAAAGCAGACAGCTTTCTCCTTCATCTGCTGGGGTATCCAGATACATCCGTTCTCGGCAACACCGAACTTGCCACGTATCACACCCACATCTGTACCGTTGAGGTCACGGGCTCTTCCCACCGTATCGGGATTGCGGGTGGCAATGGTGATCTCTGGGAGATTCGAGGCAATCTCTTTGGCATCGGGGTATAGCTCACGGATGAGTTCGTTGATGTCCCGTCCTGATTCCACCTCTATGGCATTACCACCAACACTCTTGGTCATATTCATGAACTGCAACAGCGGGTCGGGGTAGGTGATAGCTTTGATGTCACTCAAATCGGGCATGTCGAACTGTTGACGGATGTTCGCCCTGTATTTCTTCAATATATCTTCTTTGCTGCTCATAACTTCAGTCTTTCAATTCTTTAATCCTTTCATGGAACGGTTTCTTGGGGAATTTGAACATGTCGTGACCTTCTGCCCAGGGGTTCAGTCCACAGTTCATGATAGGCGAGGGGATGAGGTTTGCCCAATGTGCCATCGAGGTTCCCATATTGTATAGTGCAGGGTTGCCGTAGAGGACAGACATCGCACGGCACATGAGCTTCTTCTGCGGGTTAGCAGTGCCGAAATCGTCCAACTGCTGACGCCAGAGGTATATCTGGTCTCCAAGGTTGACCTTGACGGGACAGACGGTCTGGCAGGAATTGCAAAGGGTGCATGCGGAGACGTTGCCACTATGTTTCTGGGCATCACGTAGCATACCGAGGTTGATGCCGATAGGACCGGGGATGAAATAGCTGTAGCTGTAACCACCAGAGCGACGGTATACGGGACAGGTGTTCATACAAGAACCACAGCGGATGCACTTCAGTGACTCCCAGTGCTCCGGGTTGGCAATCCATTCAGAGCGTCCGTTGTCCACCAGGATGATGTGCATGTGATGGGCGGTAGGACGTGCCTTGCGGAAATGGGAGGTGTAGGTCGTGGTGGGCTGACCTGTTCCTGCACGGCAGAGCATACGCTGGAACACGGCAAGGCAGTCGTAGTTGGGAATGACTTTCTCCAGTCCAATAGCTGCGATATGCAACTTGGGACAGGAGGTCGACATATCGGCGTTGCCCTCATTGGTGCATACCACGATGTCACCGGTCTCAGCAATACCGAAGTTGGCGCCCGTCATACCGGCATCGGCTGTCAGGAACTCGTTGCGCAGGCTCAGTCGTGCACAATAGGTAAGGTACGTGGGGTCATGATTACCTTTCTCACTACCTAATTTCTCCTCAAACAGTTCTCCCACGTCATCATGGTTCAGATGGATGGCGGGCATCACGATATGGGACGGCTTCTGACCTTTTAACTGGATGATACGCTCGCCCAGGTCGGTCTCCACGACTTCAATGCCACGCTCCTCCAGGTAGGGGTTCATCTCACACTCCTCGGTGAGCATGGATTTCGACTTCACCATCTTCTTCACGTCATGGTTCTTGAGGATGCCATAGACAATCTCATTGAACTCCTTGGCATCCTTTGCCCAGTGTACCTCCACACCGTTCTTCTCGGCATTGGTGGCAAACTGGTCGAGGTATTCGTCCAGATGGGTGATGGTATGCCGCTTGATGGCTGAGGCTTTCTCACGGAGCTGTTCCCACTCGTCAAGACCGTAAGCCATGTTATCACGCTTGCTGCGTACTGCCCAGAAGGTGGCATCGTGCCAATGGGCATATTGTTGGTTCTTCAGGAACTCCTTAGCTGCTTTTGAATGTGCTGTACTCATAGTCCTGCTGCTAAAATCTCTACTACGTGTTTGAACTCAATCTTCAGTCCTTGCTTCTTGGCAACACCTGCCATGTGCATCAGACAGGAGCAGTCGGGACCGGTGATATACTCGGCTCCTGTCTTGATGTGTCGCTCTACCTTGTCTTTTCCCATCTGTGCCGAAACAGCGGTCTCCTCAACGGAGAACATACCGCCGAAGCCGCAGCACTCATCGGGACGCTCGGGCTCAACGACATCAATGCCGTCTACCAGTTGCAACAGGTCTTTGATCTTATTGAAAGGTGTCACATGTTCCTCAGAGGGGGAGGAGAGCCCTAACTCACGCACGCCATGGCATGAGTTGTGTAGACTGACTTTATGGGGGAAGGTCCCTAAGCGTTGGTTGACCTTCACGACATCATGAAGGAACTCAACGACATCCATGCATCTCTTCGCAGTCTGACACTCATGGTTCAGCAGACGGGAGTAGTTCAGTTTGACAAAAGCGGTGCAGCTCACTGACGGGGCAACGACATAGTCAAATTCCTTGAAGAGATTCTCGAATTTCTCTGCCAGGGGGATGGCTTGTTTCTCAAAGCCGGCATTCGCCATCGGCTGTCCACAGCAGGTCTGGTTGAGAGGGTAGGTGACGTCAATCCCTAAATGGCGCAGTAACTTATAGGTTGCTACGCCAACTTCTGGGTAAACGGCATCCACATAGCAAGGAATAAAAAGTCCTATCTTCATATATACTTATCAATTATTATTATTCAATTTATATCACGTGTAATCCCAAGAATACCATCAAACCGTTCATTAGAATCCAGAAGATGGCAAAAGGTAATGTCTTGCGCATGATGTCACCGTCCTGTCCTTCCATGTCACAGGCTGCCGTTGCAATGGCAATACTCTGAGGAGAGACGAGTTTACCACCCTCGGAGCCGGCACAGTTAGCAGCTGCAACCCAGTTGGTCTCGTTACCTGATACACCAAAGAAGTTAGCTTCGTTGACCAGACCCAATTGACCTGCGGCAGCAGCCTGTAGCTTTCCAAACAGGATGTTAGCCGATGTTGCGGAACCTGTGACGAATGTTCCGATACTACCGATGAGTGGGGCAAAGAAAGGATAGGCGGTACCTGTCATTGTCACCAGTCCTGTAGCGATGCTTAATGTCATACCTGTATTGTTCATCAGTGATGCAAGTGCTACCAGGCAGCAGATCGTTAGTGCTGTCTTCTGTAGGTTATAGGTTGTCTTACCTAATAGTTTCATGAGCTTACTAAACGAAAGCCCTTGGATAAGTCCGCCAATCATAGCACCAAGGAACACCATCAGACCAGCGTTTGCCAGCCATCCGAATGAGAAAGTGTTGCCAATGACAGGTATCTGGAATTTCGTCACTAAAGTAGACTTCAGAAGTGCATTGATGTCTGGACATATCTTACTGGAGATAAGGATAAAGAAAATAATGAAGCCGTAGACGCTCCAAGCACGGAAGGTCTTGACAGCACCAAGCTTCTTCTTCTCAATATGTACGATATCCTTTTCTGCCTCCTGCCGCAGGAAGAGCTTGTTGTAGATAAGCATGGCGATGATAGCACCGACACTGCCTAGGATAGCAGGTGTCTCTGGTCCTAAGAATAAAGCGCAGCTAAACTGGATGATGATGGAGAATGTACCTACGAACAATGCTAATGTCAGGTTCTTAATAATCTTTGTCTTGTCTGTCATCATCAAGATGAGGAACGGGGTGATGTAGAACATGAGTGAGAGCTGAATAATAATATAGGTGGAAATACTGCATAGCATATCATGCGATGCCATACTTCCTGTCAACTCGCCAGCCACTTCATTGGCAAGTGTTGTGGCAGGAAGACCTACAGCTCCAAAACCTACAGCCACAGTGTTGGCTACAAGACAGATGACAGCAGAGAACATCGGCTTGAAGCCCAGTCCGATAAGGATAGCCGCGGGGATGGCAACTGCAGTTCCAAAACCAGCCATGCCTTCTAGGACACCACCGAATCCCCACGTCAAAAGCAATACTAATAGTCCTTTGTCTGATGTCAGCTGGATAAACTGTGTTTTTATCGTCTCAATCTCTTTTGTCTCGCAAAGGATGTTATAACTGAAAATCGCACAGATGATAATGAGGATAATTGGAAAGCAAGCTTTAAGGAGACCTTCAACAAGCGACCATGCGGTTATGCCGACAATGGAGGTCTCGGCATATTTCTCGGGTACAATACCCAAGGCGGGTGTGGCGAAAATAGACAAAAGGACAGTTACAACTAATGTAATTAAAGCGCTTTTCCAACCTGACATTTTGAGTCCCATCATCAAAATGAACAGGAGTGCGATAGGTATCGTAGAAATAAGCGCTGCCATAGAATTTGGTTTTTAGTTATTATTACAAAAGTTTGTGGCAAATGTACAAAAAAATATTTAATGTAAAAAGAAATAGGAGGTTAATTTAATTAATTTATAAAGAATAATTTGTATATTTGCAAAAATATGATTTAAAGAAGTAAGAATCTTAAATATATATGTTAAATAAATTACTTGAAGAACTCAGACAGTTTATTCCGTCTGAACGTATCTATACCGATGAGTTACGTACCCTCGGATGGGGCACCGATGCCAGTTTCTATCGCCAGATACCCAAGGCAGTGATCAGAAGTGACAATGAGGGAGAAATCTCAAAGATTGTCCAGACTTGCAAGAAGTATAACTTTCCTTATACCTTTCGTGCAGCGGGAACATCTTTGTCAGGACAGAGTTGTACGGACAGCATACTGATAGTGGCAGGAAAACATTGGGAGAAATATGAGATAGGTGACAATCAGGATACTATTCGTCTCCAACCAGGTATCGTAGGTGCCAGGGTGAATGAGCTGTTAAAGCCCTATGGGCGTGTGTTCCCACCTGACCCTGCCAGTATAGGTAGTGCGATGGTGGGTGGTATCGTCATTAATAATGCCTCGGGCATGAACTGTGGTGTGCATGCCAATAGTGACCGGATGATGGTCTCAGCACGTATCATCCTTACTGATGGGACCATTCTTGATACAGGTGATGAGCAGAGTAAGGAATCATTTCGCAAGACTCATCCGGACTTCATACGAAAGATCGAGGAATTACGTGATAAGGTTCGTGCCGACGGGGAGTTAGCCTCGCGCATACAAAATAAATATAGTATTAAGAACGTAACGGGTTTAAACCTCCGTCCGTTGATAGCCTACGACGACCCGTTTGACATCATTGCTCACTCAATGGTCGGTTCTGAGGGGACGCTTGCTTTCTTGGCAGAGGTGACGATGAGGACACTTTATGATTACAAATACAAGGCATCGGCTATGGTCTATTTCCTCACCATGAAAGAAAGCTGTGAGGCTGTCGTGGCAATGAAGAAGTTGAAGGCTGGTGACGAGGATTTGAAGATGAGTGCTGAGAACCTGATGGTCAAGAGTGCTGAGATGCTCGACTATATGTCACTCAATAGTGTGGATGATCCTGTATTCTTGCAGTATAAGAAGGATGTTGATGCTGGTAAGATAGAAGGTGTGGAACCTGGTGACTATCACAACTTAACAGCCATTTTGACTGAGACGAAAGGTGTGACGCATGAACAACTTCTTGAGAAGATTGCGAAGATCAAGGAGTGTCTGGGACAGTTCCGTCTGTATATCCCGGCAGAGTTCACTGAGGATCCAGCTGTCTATGGTAAGTATTGGGCAATTCGCTCTGGTATTTTCCCGTCTGTAGGTGGTACACGACCCGTTGGCACTTCTTGTCTGATAGAGGATGTGGCATTCCCTATCGATTGTTTACCGGAAGCTACAGTGAAGTTGCAGAAGCTTATTGCTGACCATGGTTATTCCGATGCGTGTATCTATGGTCATGCCTTTGAGGGTAACTATCATTTTATCCTGAATCAGAGTTTTGCCGATGAGCATGAGGTAGCACGTTATGCGGAGATGATGCGTGACGTTGCCAAACTGGTAGTGGAGGAGTATGACGGCTCGTTGAAGGCTGAACATGGTACGGGTCGTAATATGGCTCCATTCGTGAAATATGAGTGGGGTGAAAAGGCTTACGGAGCGATGAGGGAGTTAAAAGCAATCTTCGACCCTGACGGACTATTGAATCAGGGTGTTATTTTCAATGATGACCCAGAGTGTTTTATCAAATGTTTGAAGCCCTTACCAGTCCTTGATTATGATTTTGGTAAGGTTCCCGATGGTGGTAAGTATCTTATGGATCCTTCCCTCTCAACAGCTAAGGAAACGATAGAACAGGTGAAGCGTGCCAACAAGTGTATTGAGTGCGGATTCTGCGAGGTGAATTGCATGTCCTGCGGACTGACGCTTTCATCCCGGATGCGCATTGCCGTTCAGCGTGAGATACGTGAGTTGGAGGCTACAGGGGCTGACCCGGAGCGTGCGGAGTTATTGCGTAAACAGTATAAATACTATGGTGATCAGACGTGTGCCACGGATGGTCTTTGTGCGACATCTTGTCCGATGAGGATTAACACGGGGGAATTGACACATCTGATTCGCCAGATGGATATGAATAATAACCCTGCAGGCTATAAGGTGGGTGAGTTTGCTGCTAACCATATGGCTGGTATCAAACAGGGATTGCGCCTGGTACTTGACGTGGCTCACCTGGGACATGTCACCCTGGGTTCTTCAGTGATGACCAGTGTCGCCCGTGGTATGAACAAAATAGGGCTGCCGCTGTGGACGACGGCAATGCCAAAGAAAAAGAGACAGCCGAAACCTTCGGACCTTACGCAGTTTATCATTGAACGCTCGCTGCCGCATAAACCTGAGGAGCACTCTGAGCTGAAGGTCGTTTATTTCCCCAGTTGTATCAACCAGACCATGGGACAGTCAAGACAGGGTGGTAAGAAACATGACCTTGTGGATGAGGTCATCCAGCTGATGGCTAAAGCGGGCTATGAGGTAATCTTCCCGGAGGGCATGGAGAAAATGTGCTGTGGACAGATATGGGAGTCAAAGGGCATGCTGGATATCGCCGACAGAAAGAGTGCCGAGTTGGAGACTGCCTTATGGAAGGCTTCTGAGGAGGGACGATATCCTGTGCTTTGTGCGCAGAGTCCTTGTCTGCATCGTATGAAGAAGGTCATGCGTAAGATGAGACTTTATGAGCCTGCCGAGTTTATTATGGAGTATCTCGTGCCCCGCCTGGACTTCCATCCGACAGACCGTCATATTGCCTTGCACCTCACTTGCTCTACTCGTGAGATGGGGGTTGCTGACGACCTGATAGCTCTTGCTAAACTGTGTTCTAATAATGTGTATCTGCCAGAGGGCGTCGGGTGTTGTGGATTTGCCGGAGATCGTGGCTTTACCTTCCCAGAGATGAACAGGTATGCACTTCGTAAACTACGTCCGCAAATAGAGAAGAACCATATCGAGGTGGGCTATAGCAATAGCCGTACCTGTGAGATTGGTCTGGAAACGAACACAGGTATTCCTTATATGAGTATCGTATACTTGGTGAATGAGTGTACGACGGCAAAGAAGTGATCAGAACGTGCAGGGTAGGGTACTCAGCTGGTAGTAGAGGGTGCGTGCCATACGTTCATGTCCTTTGTCGTTGGGATGCAGACGGTCTACAGCTCCGTCCTTGAAATACTGCACATGCTCGTCCATCAAAGGGAAGAGTCCGCTCAGGGCATTGAGGTCGATGACGGGTACTGCCCATACGTTACCTGCTTCTTTGACAGCGTCGATATACCGTTGCAGGGGTTCACCGCAACGGTTGTAATAGTCTTCCGTGGGCTGCCAGTTCTTGTCGTTGGCATAGAAACCCGCACGGTGGATGGGAGTGATGAGTACGATCTGCTTCGTAGGGTAGGTGCGCTTCAACTTATCCAGTGCGATATTGATACGTCCCTTATAGGTGTCGTTCGTCATGATGGGGTGCATCCGTTTCCTGGTCACGATATGCTTTTGCTCATGGATACCTGCCATCACTTCCTCTTCCCGGATGTCATACCACTCTCCGATGGGTACACCGTCGTTGAAGTCGTTGGTGCCGATGAATATCAGGATAGCATCCACCTCGTCACCATGCTGTGCCTTTAATTTGTCGGTCTGATTGGAAATGTCGTTCCACTGCCTGCCACTGATGCCATAGACGTATGGGGTGATGCCCAGCCAGTCTTGTAGGAAGTTCCAGTACTTCAACTTTGATCCATTGTTCTTCGGGTCGGTGATGGAGTCTCCGAAATATGCCACCCGTTTGTTCATCCATGGGTGGACGAGGGGTGTCTGTGCCATCATGGGGAGCAGCGTCAGCCAGCAGATGGCAAGGGTGATAATCCGTTTTTTCATTGTATTTGTTTTTGTTACTACCGCAAAGATAACTCTTTTTCTTCATAAGTAATATATTTTTATTCTTTTTTAAGACAGATAATGTGTAACTAAGCGAAATAAATCACTATCTTTGCCATCGAATTTTAATCAAATAGAAAATGAACTACAACAACGATTATGAATTAAGTGAGTACGCACAGGAAAGGCAATGGGATGTCTCTGCGGCTTTTCCTGTATTGATGCGTAAGGTGTATGTATGGATGACACTTGCCTTGGTGATAACGGGTATCACGGCGTATGGCGTGGCAAACAGTCCGGGTGTCCTGCAGGCTATTTATACCAACCAGATATTGTTCTGGGGTCTCATCATCGCAGAGTTTGCTCTGGTCATTGGTGTGAGTGCCGCCATCAACAAGCTGTCATTGTCCGTGGCAACCTTGATGTTCGTGGCATATTCGGTCATCAATGGCGCATTGCTGTCGTATATTTTCCTTGCCTATACCAGCAGCTCTATTGCCACCGTGTTCTTCATCACGGCAGGAACCTTTGCGGCAATGGCTATCGTCGGTTATACCACCAAGACCGACCTGTCGTCCATGGGTAAATATCTGCTGATGGCACTCATCGGTATCATCATTGCCACACTGGTCAATGTGTTCTTCGTCAAGAGTACCGGTTTCGACTTGGTGATTAGCTATGTCGGCGTACTGATCTTCGTAGGTCTCACCGCTTATGACTCCCAGAAGATCAAGCAGATGCTGATGCAGGCTCCCGATGCAGGGGAAGGAGCTCAGAAAATAGCCCTCTTAGGTGCTCTCTCCCTCTACCTCGACTTCATCAACCTGTTTATCTATCTCCTCCGCATCTTCGGAAAGAGAGAGTAATTATATGGTAGAACGTATAAAAGCGAGGAAGTTTTATTGCTTTCTCGCTTTTTTTATTGTGCGGACTTGGGGAACAATTAAGGCACTATAGGGAAACGAATGATGCGAACCATGGAAACGAATGATGCGAACCATGGAAACTGATAGTTTCCCACAAGGAAACCTTTGGTTTTAACTTAATTTGTTGATTGACATTCAGATATGTGTCAATCAGATGTTGAGTGGTAACGATTTAGTAACCAACTTTTACTCAGATTTACTCTGAAATGCGTAGTGTCCTATCGGACTAAGAACAGACCGCTTCTGCCCCGTTATCGGTTGTAAAATTAAATAAAATCCTCCACTTAACCAAACGTTTTAGATTTTATTTGCTGTTAGCCTAAAAATTCGGTTGCGAAAGCGAGTGTTGCCGCCCGAAGAAGTAACCAGACAGGCAGGTCACATTTTCGGGCTATCGGGGAAATAACCGCAATGAAGAGTGCCACCGCCTGATCGAACTTGGTTCGCTTCAGCCGACGATGTACACTTCATTGTGGTTGTTCCTTTTTTCTGTAGGTAGGCTTTCGCAATACTTGGGAATGAAGGCGCAAGGGAACGACTGACATTGAATTGGAATGCTCGTTGGCTTGGTTAGGAAAGTGAATTGTCTCGCAGGATGAAGCCGCATTTTGGATGGCGAGGTCGTCGCTATGCAAAATACGGCTACATCCTGCTGTCACAGATGGCAGACACGTTCCTGTTCTCTATCTGAAGAGGTGGACTTTCCTGAGAGTGATTTGGAAAGCACGAAAGTTTGTTGTTGGCTTGGAGATGCCCATTGGTACGAAGTGGCTTGGAATGCCAATGGTTTGGTTGCGAAAGCGGTTGTTGCCGCCCGAAGCAAGCGCACAGCGGGACTGACCCGCTGTGTGCTTAGGTTTATAAAAATGCAATTACTTCCTTAAAGTATTACAAAAGCCCCTCAATACGCTTGAATGCTGGAGTTAGGAGATTCGTTTCCACTTCTATACCCTCAGCCGATTGGAATGTGCACGTATGCTGTTTCTTGTTCAGTTGACTGATGTTTTGGATATTGACAATTGTACTGCGGTCAGCTCTTATAAACACATGCGGATTAAGTGATTTTTCCAAAGAACCTATACTTACGAGTATCAACGTAGAACGGTGGAAAGTCACCAATTGGGTATAGTTACCTTCAGCCTTGAAATAAGCGATATCAGAAGATTCGCAGACAAAGGTACCATTAACAATACGATATGACAAACGTTCATTTTCCGGTTTCTGCGTCATTTCTACGATATCGTGTGCCAATGATTGACGGTGCTTAACATCATTCTCCGCCTCTATCGCCTTTTTTCTGATAGCTTCAATCTTGCGTTGTTTGTTCAGTTTATCCTGTTCCAACCGAATGAGTTTCTTTCGATTTCGTCTCTTTTCATACCAACGACTGACAGCCCATATCATCAGCGACAACAAGCATAAACCAATGAACCACACCCACCAGTGCTGCCACCTGCGCAGTGGTGGAGCAATATAGGTGTCTTCTTCGCGATAGGATAGCAACGTGGCAGGTTTGAAAGAGACCATCTCCTCCACTCCAGCTAACCAAATAGTACCATCAGCGGTTTCACCCATTGTAGCTTTCAAAGGTTCCAAGGCTGTAAATCCGTTTAAATGATTAAAGAAACGGAAGTCCGTCAATTGATAATCCGCATCTATTCGCCCTACCAACAGCCCATCAAGCACCGCTATTATCAAAAATCCCTTAGGTGAAATATGTATGGAGCGAATCTCATGCCCATTCAAAAGTGGTGTCTCCATGTTTCTTACCTCATTATTTCGAATCAAGAACAGGCTGTCAGCCGAAGCAAAAAGGATATTGCCAGCATCATCAGAGTCCATGGTAGTGATAACCAGTTTTTGCGGGTATTCCACTTTCTTGCCATCACGATAAAGTCCGAAACTACTACCAACCCATAGATGTCCCTCTTTGTCTTGAGCAGCACACCAAGGGTGAGTTATGTCTGTGAAGAGTGTATCAATACGCGTTGTCACAGGGTCATAGGCAGCAATACATTTCCTGGATCCCAAAATCAGCTGGTTACCCTTCTTGGCTATAAACTGATACCTATCGTTGGGAAGATGGAGCCACGACTGTGTCCCGTTGGTAACAACTGTCACATCACCATTGCCAGCCATATAGGTGGTATTGCCTATGACAACAGCTGAAGGAGCATAGAATTGTTCAGGATCATCGCTGATTACCTTCCCATCGACTATAACCTTGCCATTCAGAGTTCCCATTACCAGCTGATTAGATATAGCTCTTACTATGTCATTTGCATCTGTTAACCGATGATTGGTGAAACTCCGATTGAAAAAGCAATAAACTCCTTGGTAGGTTGCAACCCAAAGCCGTCCCCATCGGTCTATAAGCACATCCTTAATCAAATTGAAACCCGTTGCTATTTTGTTCAAATCCGTTCCATTGAATGCATAAAGACTATGTTCATCGGCAATAACTGCATTCTCATCACCTCTAACTATCAATCCGAAATATCCATTCTGCCAGTCTGTTGGAGCATTACATACGTGCTTTACGCACCCACCATCCTCAACAATAAAGATACCATCAGCACCAAAGGCATAGAGATGAGGTCCCAACCGATGATAAGAATAGGTCTTACCTGTTGGCACATAAAGGCGTTTTCCGTCAAAATACAATTTTTTATCTTGGGTCATTTTGTCTAATGCCGGATGCGTCATCAAACTATCGATACCTATAGAAGTCACTCTGCATAATCTTCTGTTCCGTTCCTGTTCATCTTCCAACATGACCCACCCATTGGGAAGATCTAATGTATTAAAATTGTTCAGCAACCATTTCCCTTTCGGATCAATTGGCTGCATTTCAACTTCTTCCCAGTCAATCAACCATTGTCGCCGGAATCCCAGAGCTCTCACCTGCCCATCAACTTCAGCAAAACCCACGATATTCTCACGTCTTCCTTTCAAGAATGGAGTAAACTGCTTGCCGTCGTAACGTACGAATCCTGACAGTGTACCTATATAAATATATCCTCTGGAATCTTGCCAAAGACGCTCGGCTTGCAACTGAGGCAATCCATCCTGAGTGGTATATCTACGAAAAGCCAGTTCGCTTTTTATTTGCCCATGCATCATGAGGCAAACGAACAGGGAAAACAGTGAAATGAAGGTTTTTCTATTTGTCATCATAACTGCAAAATTATAGATAATGTTTCAAATCTGCAAGCTTTCCGCAAAAAATATTTCCCTGTTGCCGAGTTCATCACGGAAAATGGGCAGTTCGTCAAAATTCACCTTTTCAAGACTTGTTGATAGCAGTAAAATGGCTACATTTGTAGAAGAACTAAAACTAATTAAGTATGAAAAGAACATTACCTTTATTTTTCTTACTGGTTACCTGTTCTGTCGTGATAGCACAGAATGTGACAATTCAGAAAATCCTGCCAGGAACCCTTGGCAAGGAAATCTTGAGACAAGTGGACAATCTGAGCGATGTGGAGAGTCTCATCGTCCTGAGTGGTACATTGGGGGACAATGACTTTGAACTGTTGCAGAATACGATGCCCAACTTAAAGCATCTTGATTTAGGAGGTATCAGTAACACCACACTGGCTACCACATTGGGTCCAAAGCCTCTGTTGGAGTCACTCATCCTTCCACAGCATCTCACTTACCTGCCACCACTGGGCAATATCCCTTCAATAAAAGAACTTGATATACCCGCATCTGTTGTCCGTATTGGAAAAGAAGTGTTAGGTAATCAAGAATCATTCACGGGCTTTAATGGCTACTTCCACAAACAACTGCGCCAACTGATTCTCCACGAAGGACTGAAAGTGATAGATGATGGTGCCTTTAATAATTGTGACAGTCTGCGCCAGATTGTTCTACCCTCAACACTCATAAAAGCTACCAATGCCTTTCCAGGTTGCGACAGTCTGAAAGATGTCACCTGTCTGGCACCTGTGCCACCACTGTTGGCAAATATTGAACGCTATTCACAATGGAATTACGACAAGCAAGCTTACGAAATCACCAAGCGGTATGAAGATGGCGAAGGACTTTTCCGATGCTATCGAGGCGATGAAACGACTGACAGAAAGATGTATGGGCGTGTACTGACCATTCCGTCAACGGGGAATTATGTATTAGAACGCGGATGGGATCATTTCCAATCTTTCCGCAACTATGACGGTGAACCAGCCAAGAACTATAGGGTTGCCTTCAACTATTCACTGATTGGCGATGATATACCTACTAACAAACCAAACCTGACACTTGCGCATGGCTTCTTAAAGAATCCCGATATCCCTACCCAGAATGACTTGGTCTATGCCGGTAAGATGCTACTGAGAAGTAGTCAGACACTCTCCCTCGGCACTTATATCCATGAGACCGATCAGGACGAGACTGCCCTTCTCTCAACATCGACCTCTGGGAATTTCTTAGCAACTCGTGATGATGTTTGGCCATCACTTTATACAGATGGACCGATGCGTGCTGACAGCGTCAAGGTCTCAATGCGGTTCACTCAGTGGAGCACCTCACATGGTTATTGGGCTTTCACTTCCCTGCCTTTTGATGCAAAAATCAGTGACATGCACATTACGGGGGGAAAGAGTGTTCAATGGGCTATCCGTAAATATGCAGGTCAAAAAAGAGCCAATGCCCAGTTTGACGAGGTTTGGGTAAAACAGACTAATGACAGCACGCTCCATGCCGGAGAGGGCTTCATTATCTCCGTCACCTTCGACTGGGAAAAGTGTGACGGTGCTACACTGGTTTTTACAGCGCAGAACAACGCCACTAAAAATCGTATCTTCACGAATCAAGATGTACAGATTCCCCTGCAACAATATGCCGCTCAGGCTGACTGTGACCGTTCTTGGAATCTGGTGGGTAATCCCTATCCTTGTTTCTATAGCACCAAATATTTCTTACCAGGTGTTCCCTTTACCGTTTATGATAAGAAGACTCAGCGCTATCGCACCTATAGTCCCATAGACGATGACTATGTGCTCAATCCCTTCGAGAGTTTCTTCATCCAGCGCCCTTTGGGATACGAAAAATTAGACATGCCGCAATACGGCCGTTTCCAGTCGATAGAGGAATACGAAGCGTTTATGAAAGAACTGGATGCGTCAAGTTCCAATAGCCGCCGTCGAGCGCCATCCCATAACCTCCATCCAGACAGAAAAGTGTTCAATCTTCAATTGCTTCGTAAGAACGAGCTGATAGATCGCACCCGACTTGTGATTAACCCCGATGCCACAGCAAACTATGAGATTGGAGTGGATGCCACTAAATTTCAAGAGATAGACAACAACCATACCATATTATATATAATAGGATCAGATGCAACACATTACGCTATCAGCGAACAGTGTTTGAACGAAGGGGAACAGGTAAAGCTGGGCGCTTATTTTGCTGAAGAAGGCGAATACAGTATCATTGCTGATTCCTCCTTGGTATTGACAGACTTTAAGACAGGTATCACTACCCTGCTTAACCAACCCTATCACTTCACAGCGCCGACCGGTGTTTGCGACAACCGATTTGTTATTGCTCGTGCTGCCTCTCGTGCTGCTGGTTATCAGAATGGCAATGTGACAGCAGACGATGTGCAGTATCGGTTAGACTACAACGGACAAGCCTACATTACCAGTATTGATGCACAGAAAGAGACTGTAGAGATTCCAGCCTTCGTCACATATAACGGAATGCGATATCGCGTATCCTCCTTCTCTATGAGTGCTTTGCGGGATGGAAATAGTGGAGCACGCAATACGGCTGTTCGGCACCTGATTCTTCCCTCTACCATTACGCAAATCAATGACAGTTACATCTCAGACGACGATGCCTTGGAGAGCATCACCCTTTATGCTCTCTTTCCTCCGGAGAATTATTTTAAGATTTACGATAATTACGAAAAATATCACACCTTCAAGCTTTACGTACCTCGGGCGGTCGTTGACGATTTCAAGACAACCAAGGGTTGGTGGGAGTTGCAGAATATTCTGCCTGCTGAGACAGATGCCGACATCATTGCTGTAGAACAGGGTTACATCACTTACGATGACAGTAATCGGCCAACTAACACGCCCCAGCTGTTGCTTTACGACGATGCTTATCACCATCATGGTGGACACATCGAAGTTAAAGGCAGCCAGACACTCGCTCTTAAAAACTTCGAATCCAACATCACCATCAGTTCCATAGTAAATGCAACCGATTTGCGTAATGCCAACGATGACTTCTGTAGTTCATTGATCAACACTACGGCTATTACAGCACAGAATCTTGCTGTCAACCTCACAGGTCAGCATGGAATGCGCAGTGACTGGTATTACCTCTGTCTTCCCTATGCCCTACGTCCCAACGACATGACGGCTACACTTCCTTTCGTGACCTCTCTGTTACGATACGACAGTCAAAGTCGCGCCGCTGGCAATGCGCAATCCACAAACTCGTATAATGCGTCAGGCAACTGGAAGGAGGTTGGAGCCAACGACATTATTCCTGCTGGTGAAGGCTTTATCTTGAGTTATATAACAGCGACTCCCCAATACAGCAACTACTATGATTTCCAATTGAAGTTGCCCGCCCAGACAGTGACAAACGATATGTTTGCCCAACAGCGCACCATTACATTGAAGGATTATCCTGCTACGAATGTGGAAGACCGTGGATGGAATTTGGTAGGAAATACATTCCCTGCCTACTATCAAATGTCAGCCAGTGACATCAAAGTGCCGTATATGGTTTATGGAAAAGATACAGAATTCGAAACTTCTGATTATTATACCAAACATTATTATACCTACACGCGCGATGACGATGATATGCTGCTGAAACCCTTCCAGGCATTCTTCGTGCAGTATAATGACGTGCAGCCAACCATCAATATGCCGGCATCAGGGCGCTATCATAGCTATCCACAGTTCTTAGCCAGCCAACCATCTGGCAGTCAAGCTTTGCGTCGTGCGGCAGAAGAAAACAGACAACTCTTTGATATTCATGTGATTGGTGACGGACAGCACGATCGTACACGTATCGTACTTAATGAGAGGGCTCAAATAGCCTTTGAACCTACCTGTGATGCTCCAAAGCTGATGTCACAAGGAATGTCGATGCTTTACACATTGGAAGATGATAAACTTTTGAGCATCAACGAGCGTCCTACACCAGCTGAAGGCATCACTCTTTGTTTGGATGTTGCCATTGAAGGTGATTATACCCTATCTTTAGGCAAACACACAGGAACAGGTATTTTGCTGAAGGATTTAGCAACAGGCACTACCACACCATTGGATGAGGCTGCATATAACTTCCATTCAGCTACTGGCACTCGCCATTTCCTTGTAAGTTTTGCAAATAGCACTACGGCTATTCCGTCTGTTTCATCACCGACAAAACGCTTACCAATCTACAATCTGCAAGGCCAAAAGGTCGATGGAGTATTGAAACCAGGTATTTACATCAAGGATGGGAAAAAGATTATTATGAAGTAAGAAAGGAGGAACGATTATGAAGAATATAGCAAGATATATCGCAGTACTTATCTGCACACTGACCACCCTCACCCTTCAAGCCTATACTCTGACGGTTAAGGGAATGCCAGAGGAAAGCCTTCAGGACCTGAATGCCGGCTCGGGAGTCTTCAATGCATGGGGTGACGTGGGTACCAACCATTATTATGCTGAGGAATTACAGAGCGGAGTCTCTGTAGAGGCAGGCCAAAGTGTTACGCTCTATTGCTATGGGACATACGGTTTCACGGTCGAGAAGTGGATTGTTGATGGCGTTGACCAAGGGGATGGTAATCCAGTTTCTGATGCTGTTCTCGACGATACCGGTATGGCTCTGACTCGCACCATTACTTTCACCATGCCTGCTCACGACTGCATCGTCGAAGCCTGGATGAAGTATGTGCCCCTGACTCCAGGGGAGCCTCAGATGCTGAAAGAAAACTATGCATTGAAAGTCGAATCAGAACAGGCCTCCCATCTTGATGTGACATTTTATGTTATTAAGGGTGGCCGTTACGAGAGCCAAAATGACAATGGAACTTTTGCTTGGCGTAAACCCAATGGCCAGTTTGAATACTTTCCCGAAGTAGGTGTCTATGCAGGCGACTCCGTAGGTGTCTATGTGCGTGCCAGCAGCAATGGTTGGCGTTTCTCTCACTTACAACTCGATGACAAGACGGTGTGGGAAGGGCAGATGACTTATAAGTATGATAATGGTTATCAAATCAATGTATATACTTTCGTCATGCCCAAACATGCTGTCACACTGACTGCCTTTGCCATCTACGACCCTGATGCACCAGGTGATGAAAACAACAACTTTGGTTACGACGAAACGCCAGGCAACCCTGGAACCAATCGTTGGACGGCCTCCACTGGCGAGGTGTTCATCAACAACACGCTGAAGGGGCGCAATACTGCGAAAGGTTTATCCTTTAGTTTTACAGAATTACGCAACGAATACCAGTTCCAATCATCCGAAGTGAGACGCCTGACGATTGTAGGAGATATCTCTGGAGGAGCACAATATAGCAGTCACTATCAGATGGAGGAGCCATTGAAAAGTCTGCCTTTCTACGATATGACCAGTCTCGAAGTGCTTGACCTGCGCAATGCCCACCATCTGTCATTAGCAGTATCATCGGGTGATGCTGGCGAGTTCTATGATGACAGCGGAACTAAGATTACTACCGATATGTTGAGTGCACTTTCCGACTATGAGCTACCCAGCATCCGTAAACTACTGTTGCCAGCTTCGCTGAAAGGGTTTTATAAGTCTTACGATGTCTCTTTCTTCAGTCCCTTGACGGGTTTGGAGGACTTGACCGTCTATGCCATCACTCCTCCAAAGATTGATGGAAACACCCTCGATGATATAGTAGCAACTGTGCGGCTATATGTGCCAGAACAGTCGGTGGCAGCATATAAGGCAGATGCCAAGTGGGGCAAGTTTGTTACCATTCTGCCTATTGAGGAAGAAGATGCCCAGAATATCACTGTCTCTCTCCCCCAAGACCATCATGACGGACGCTATCAGAACATGTCAATCCTTTTGACTAATCTACTCAACGACGATACCAAACGTTATGTGGTGGACGAGAAGCCGAGTTATCTCTTCCGCAATATTCCTGTGGGAGCCCATGTAGTGGCCCAGTTGCTAACGCCAGGCAATGTTATTTTAGCTCAGACAGATACCGTCATTGTGGCCGATAAGACATTGGAACTGCCACTCGGTCAGTTGCGCAAAATGCACAACCTCAGTGTGAAGGTGCAGAATCCCGTAGGCACGGATCTTACTGAACAGGTTTCAGTGGTATGGAACGATTCCAAGGGAGCACGACTCAGCGATACTTATCAACTCAACAAGCAGATAGCCGGTACTGCTGTCTATTATGAAGTCAAGCTTCCTAACCTGCTCGCATCGCGCTATCTGCAACCCGCTAAGAAGGAAGTCTTCGTCGGTAAAGATGATGACGCACAGGTGGTCACCCTCCAGATGATGGATTCTATCACGGTAAACGGTGTGGTGATGAGCGAGAATGGAGAACGGTTGGCGGCAACGGTAACAGTGTCTCAGCAAGTGAATGGCATGATCGGCAAGTCGTTTGTTACATCATCTGATGCATCGGGACGCTTCTCGTTACGTGCGCTTTCTGGCAATGTGGTACTGAGTGCGTCAAGATACGGATACGTATCAAGCCGAAAGGAACTGGCAACGACTACGAACCTCACAGACACAATTGTTCTCAACTCCATGAAAGGTTCTGTGATTAGCTTTACTCTCCCCTTTACACAAAGTACTGTTGAGGGAGAAACGGAAAGCAAATACAACCAATATCCGGACTATCGTAATGTGGACTTTGCAGCCTTTAACGAGACAACAGGTGAAGCAATAGACAGTCTGAGTGTGCAGTATCCACAGATTATATTGTTACATCATTCAAAGGTTGGCGACCGCATCCGTCTGACAGCATCCAGTAGGAAGGATGCCTTTATGCCGACAGAGGTAACACTCACTATTGGTAGCAACGACTCAGCAACGGTTACTATACCGCTGAAGGAATTAGGCGGAATCGAAGCCTCGTTCAGTCAGACAGATAATAGTGCTGTTAATGCTTTGCTTTACGACAACAATGGACTGTTTCTCAATGCTTATCCTTTCAGTGAAGCCAGACAAATCATTACAGGTCTGAAGGATGGTAACTACACGTTGGTAGTGATGGGCGATAATACCATGTATGGAAAACTACCCAGCATTGGCGAGTATGAGGCGGTAGGACTGCAGAAAGGTATTGACTACGCACAGAGCGATGTCACGGTGACTAGTGGTAAATATAGCAAAGTCTTCATAGAAAAAGTACCCATATTCAATGAGCGCGACCGCTATTACACCAATGTGGACAGTACACTGTTGATGCTCAACAAGAGTGAAGTGGGAGCTGGCAGCAATGTAACCCTGCGTTCCCAGTTTGTGTTCAAACCAGCGTATAAAGATAAGATATCTAATGTCCGACTGGTAGTTGATATCCCGTCATGCGGACAGATGGTGCCCGGTTCGGTGATGACAGGCACTAAGATAGTCAGCGGTGCCACCGTCAACGGCAGTCGTGTCACCATCCCAATCCCTTTGGAAGATATCGACAAGGTGACGCGCTTTATCATCACAGCTACTGATGCTGGCATACTCCGTCCACAGGCTTACGCTCTGTTCAGTTTGGGTGGACGAGAGGTTATGCAACCCATCGGCACGGTCAGTTGCGAGGTGAAAGGCATCACGATGTCTGTAGCAGAGACGATCTCCAATCTCAGCAACCTCTATGTTCGTGGCACAGCCCCGGCATTGAGTTATGTACATATTTTTGCTGACGGTGTAGAAATTGGACAGGCTCATGCTCAGAGTGACGGAACATGGTTTACCTATGTCGAACTGTCACAGTATCCAAATCTTTCCAAGATACCGATGCATGCAGTAATCACCACTCCACGTGGAATCGATGTTACTACTGAGACTTCATTCGTGACTTACGATCAGGATATGATATACGTCAAGCACGTGTATATGACCTATCCCTTTGCTAGTATGCTTGACTATAAGGAAGGCGGGATGATTGACTTCGACTTCGAGCATCCAGAGAAAATAGATGACATACATTACGTTTGTGGTGTTCACCAAGCAAACCCCTTTAACTTCTCTGTTGAGTTTAATTCTCCGGATCCCAATGCCGTGAGCAATGTGACCGTTCTTGCCTATACCGTGAAAGGTAAGATACATTATGTCAACTGTTTCTACGAGGAAAAGACTGGAACTTGGGTGGGATCAGTGTCCTTACAGGAAGATGCTGTTAATAATATCGATGTTACTTATTTGCAGAACAAACATGACGTGAAGGCTGATGCTGATGCACTATACATCAACCACAATTACCTAACGGCTATTAGCGATAACATCAACTCATTCCAAACGGAAATCAACAGATTGTTAGATGTGATGGTCAGTGGTGATGCTGCAAAGAGATTGGCTGCATTAGACGATATTTTTGAGTTATTAGGATTTGATCCGTCAAAAGCAGATATAGAAGTACCTGAGGGAATGACCTTTGAAGACGCCATTGAATATGCAGACAAAGTCATCGCCAATCTGAATCTCACTGAAAACACGTTGAGTGACATGAGCATTTACAGTGCTGATCTTGGTAAAAGTATTTCTGTTGATCATGCTACAGGCCTTACGGCTGCACAATTGCTCAGCGAAGGATATGAAGAGTTGAACACAACAGACGGGCACAAAATCTATCTGCTGACTTCAGAGGAGCATAGCGTCTATGTTGACTTCTCATTCGACATACGCATAGAAATAAAGGGCGAAGCAGCAAAAGCATTGTCGCGTGCCCGCGCTGGAGGCGGTTTTGATTATGAGGCGTGGTGGAATGGTATCAATAACACACTGACGTTGATTACGGCAGCGGTCAGCGACATTAAGAATGGTGCTGATATGGTTCGTAAATGGGTAGCGCCGCAAATCATGGAAGCCTCCAAAGCAATCACTTACATCCAAAAAACATATCAGGTTGCGGGTGCGCCCCCACTTACACTGTCCCAAAAGGCATCGTTGGGTACACTCAAAGCATGGAAATGGTTGGCGGACGGTATCGATAAAATCGCGTTCTGTCTCAAAGACTATGGTCTTAATCCGTCAGAAGCATTTGAAATCTTTTCAAACGCTCCTGCCAACACACCTGTGGTTAAAGCTATCCAAAGTTCTGCAAAGGTCATAGGCAAGATTGGCAATGTGTTATCGTATGTGGGCCTTATTAGCGACATTATGGAAGGTGTTGATAAAGTTAAGAGATTGATTGCACTCGAAGCATCAGTACCCAATCCATGCAAGGACGACCAAGCAGCAGCCACACAGCTTAAAAAGGAAATAAACAATTTTATTGCCGCTCAATCGATATGGTACACTGCATTGACTTTAGCAGACATAGGAAGTTTAGAGGCAATGAACAAGGGCGTGATGGCCATCCCCATTACAGCCGGCTATTCACTTAGTGCCGTTTTGGGGGGAGCTGGAGTTGCCTTAGGTAAGATGGCACTCAACTATGCAAATGGAATATGGTATAGCGACAACGTACAAAAATATTACGAGCGTATCAATGCTCTGGATTGCAACCATGAAGACTGGAAGAAGAAAATCCGAACCAGTTGGTTGGCAGAACAGCGCTACGCAGAGAATCGCAAGAAATTGTTCAAAGATGTACGCGTCACCATTGACCCTTCTGGCTACGTCTATGAGGCAGTGCCAGACAACCGTGTGGAGAATGCCACCACTACCATCTATTATAAGGAGACGAAGGAAGATGAATGGGGCGACCAGCACGATGAGGCAGTACTATGGGAGGCAACGGAGTATGGTCAACAGAATCCGCTCTTCACTGACGCCGAAGGACGCTATGCTTGGGATGTACCTGCTGGTTTATGGCAGGTGAAGGTAGAGAAGGAAGGCTTCGAGACAACCTATAGCGATTGGTTGCCCGTGCCACCACCACAACTGGATATAAATCTTGAACTTCGCCAGAATGCATTGCCCAGTGTACAATCGGCCAGAGCCTATGAGGATGTGGTTACACTTGAGTTCAATAAATATATGCGACCAAGTACGCTCCTAAATAATATCTGGCTTTCACAAGGTGGACAAAAGATTGAGTGCTCTGTGGAAATGCAAGACTGGGCACAATCCTACGAGGGCAACGATTCATATGTACGTCGTCTTTATCTGCGCCCAAATACACCGGTTGCTGTTGGCGAGAAACTGACCCTAACCGTTCGTCATGAAGTGGAGAGTTATACCGGTTTGCAAATGCAGACCGACTATCAGCAAGAGTTCACTGTAGTCAGTGAAGTACGCCAGTTAGGTGTTGACACACAGGTAGAAGTGCCCCTTGACGGTGAACGGACTTTCTCTGTGTTAGCATATCCTAGTGCTGCAGCCAAGGGCAGAAAGGTGATAGCAACAGTATCTACAGGATATATGGCTACAGTTGTTGCTGTCGGAGAGTTTGATGAAACGGGGTTAGCACGTATTACGATTCGGGGCGACCGACAGGGAACGACCAATCTCACGCTGCTACTCGAAGGAACAGATATCACTACTGCAACGATGATCAGTGTGGTAGGTGCTGATGAAATGCCAGTGGCAACTCCAACAGCCTCTCGTATTAGCGGAACCAGTTTGGTAAAAGGAGAAACAGTTACCCTTAGTTGTGACACAGAGGGAGCTACCATCTGGTACACCCTTGACGGCACTTGCCCATGCGATGAAAATGGTACACGTAAACAATATACCAGTCCTATCACCATTGACAGTCATACCATCCTCAATGTATATGCTGTAAAAGGTGATCAACAGGAGAGCCGTGTAGCGACCTTTGAGTACTTTATTATTGGCGAAACAGGTATCGACGAGGAGAAGACTCATAAGAAACCCGTTACCTACTACTCACCGAACGGACAACGCCTATTGCGCCCCCAGAAGGGCATCAACATTGTCCAATATGAAGATGGTACCACTCGAAAGATAATCGTCAAATAAAGTTTTTCTCTCACACATACGCGTATAAGAGAACCCTTCATTATCACCAAACTCATTCTAATGCCGAGGGGCAAAGGGATTGAGTTTGGTGATTCTTGTTATATCGTGCATGAGTTATAAGGTTTCCTTCCATCACTCTTCCGAGTATAGTCTCACATCAGTTTCTCCTATGGAAACCATTGGTTTCCTCTATTGGAACAGTTGCAAAGTGCCATCCTAATGACCAAGCGGCTTGTGTCCATCAACTCAGAAGGAATAAGGGATGTGTCATAAATGCAGAAATCCCAAACCTCGGGAGAGATTTGGGATTCTGTGTTTGTTTGGAGTAAAAAAATTGTTCTCGTCGGTGTTATGCCTCAGGAATTACAGATACGATACTCTTATCACGCTTTCCCTTGTGGAACTGAACAGTTCCGTCCACGAGTGCATAGAGGGTATCGTCCTTACCCATACCAACATTGTTACCGGGGTTGTGCTTAGAGCCACGCTGGCGAACAATAATGTTGCCTGCAACAACCTTCTGGCCACCGAAAATCTTAATGCCGAGTCGCTGTGATGCTGACTCACGGCCGTTCTTAGAACTACCTACACCTTTTTTATGTGCCATTTCTTGTTCCTCCTACGTTTAAGCGATTACTGATTTAACTTCTACCTGTGTGTACTGCTGGCGGTGACCATTCTTCTTACGAGAGTCCTTGCGGCGCTTCATCTTGAAGACAATCACTTTCTCACCTTTTACGAGAGGCTTGATAACCTCACACACTACTTTCGCACCACTTACGGTAGGTGCGCCCACCTGTACTGAACCTTCATTGTCGACAAGCAGTACCTTGTCAAACTCAACAGTCTTACCTTCTTCCACGTCTTTCATGTGGTTGACGAAGAGCTTCTTTCCCTGCTCTACCTTGAACTGCTGACCGTTAATCTCTACAATTGCGTACATTGTTTGTTATTGTTTAAACGGTTTTTTCCGCATGGCGCATGGCTTTGTGCCACGTCTTAACTGAGCCACCACGGACTAAATCGGGCGCAAAGGTACGAAAAAGTTTTGAATCCACCAAAGAAAAAGTGATAAAAAACAAAGCGATGACCCTCACAGGCAATCGCTTCATATCTTCAATAGGTATTAGTCCTTTTAAGGTAAAAAGATTGTTTTCAGGATAACTGATGCAAAAGTACAACAATTTTTAGTACTAACAAAACTTTTTACCCATTATTTTTCGATAAAAAGGGCTGTGTACCCGCACAATTCAAACTTTTTTAAAGAAAATTCATAAAAAATGTGTGCAAACGATTGTTATTCTTTCTTATCGTTCTTTTTTTGTTGGCGGTTCCTTGCTTGTTTCTTGTTTTTGTTTGCTTTACCACCGCGGTGCCTTCCTCCACGTCCTCGTGTTGATTTCCTCGGACTTATCGGTTTGTATTCTGGACCCTCACCAAATCCTTCCGGTAAACTGTTTTTTGCAATTTCTTTCTCAAGGAAGCGTTCTATGTCAGAGAAATAACGCATATCTTTGTCTGAGACAAAGGTTATGGCAATACCATCCCGCTGTGCTCGTGCAGTACGGCCGATGCGGTGAACATAGTCTTCAGCGTCATGCGGAACGTCATAGTTGATAACCATCAGAATATCATCAATATCAATGCCACGTGCAACAATATCTGTAGCTACCAATACATCTACCATACCTGCTTTGAATCGATACATCACATCATCACGTTCCTGTTGTGTGAGGTCACTGTGCATCGGTGCACAGTTGATGTGTATTCGTTGCAGTTCCCGTGTGATGTCCTTTACCTTGTCTTTTTTACCAGAAAAGATGATGACCCGTTTCAACTCTCCAGCTTTGAACAAATGACGGATGATGTCCAGTTTCTGTGGTTCATAGCATACGTATGCCGACTGTTGGATCTTTTCAGCAGGTTTGCTAACAGCAATCTTCACCTCTACAGGTTTATATAATAATGTTCGCGCGAGTTGCTGTATCTTATTAGGCATCGTAGCAGAGAACATAATTGTCTGATGTTCTTTCGGCAACAATTTGGCTATCTGTAAAATGTCGTCTGAAAACCCCATGTCGAGCATGCGGTCGGCTTCATCAAGCACGAAGAAAGACAGTCGGGAGAGGTCTACATGTCCCATCCGTATATGAGACAACAGTCTTCCTGGTGTAGCGATAATCACATCAGCTCCCATTTTGAGTCCTCGCATCTCCTGGTCAAAACGAGTTCCGTCATTGCCTCCATAGACAGCGACACTCGACACGCCTTCAAGATAATACCCGAATCCTTGCATCGCCTGGTCAATCTGTTGTGCGAGTTCACGGGTAGGGGCCATCACTATACAATTGATGGCATCTTTTGGAAAACCACCATCATCCAGCATACTGAGGATAGGCAGAAGGTATGCCGCAGTCTTCCCTGTTCCTGTTTGTGCAACACCAATCAGATCATGTCCGTCAAGGATCTCAGGTATACACTTCTCTTGTACTGGCGTCATTTCCTCGAAGTGCATGTCATAAAGTGCGTCGAGGATATTATCATTTAAATATGTCTCTTCAAATTTCATTTAGTTTGGAGCTTGTCTATAACAGAAATAGGCGATAATCGCATATAATATATTAGGAATCCATGCAGCTAACATAGGTGGTGTGTTAGCATTAATGGCAAAGGTAGAACTGATAGTCTGCAGTAGGATATAGGAGAAAGACAGTGCTAGTCCTATACCCAGATACATACCCATACCTCCTTTCCTTTTCCGGGAAGATAGGGAGACCCCTATGATGGTCAGGATAAAGGATGCGAAAGACGTTGCTATTCGTTTGTGATATTCCACTTCATATTGAACAACATTACTCGATCCGCGTTCCTGTTGCTTGGAGATATAGCGTTTCAACTCTGGTGAAGTGAACGTCTCTTGCTGACCTTTTGAGAAGATGAGGTCCATGGGTTCCATCTGTATGAGAGTGTCAATTTCTGATCCACTGGTAATCTTCTCACGCATACCTTTCAATTCACGGACTTTGTAATTACGTGCTTTCCAGTGATACCGTGAGTCACTGATGGTGTCATACTGGATGATACTTGCCGTCATGTGACTAACCAGTTTCTTCTTGTCAAATTTATAAAGCGAGAAACCGTAACCAGTCTTGCGGATGTCATCATATTGTGAGATATAGGCTACGGTTCCTTTGTCGACCATCAACTGGATGTTTGTTGCCGTCGTGTTTTTCTTATTGTTTTTGTAGAGAGACTCAAAGTCATGTCTCACAACCGTCCCTTTGGGTATGATATACGCTCCGAGATAAAAGTTTAATACTGCAATCAAAGCTGCAGAAATCAAATATGGCCGTAAAAGTCTCTTGAAACTCATGCCACATGCAAGCATGGCAATAATCTCAGAGTTGCCTGCCAGTTTTGACGTGAAGAAGATGACGGCGATAAATACAAACAGAGGGGAGAAAAGATTGGCAAAATAAGGGACGAAATTCATGTAATAGTCGAAAACGATAGCTCTCAATGGTGCATGATACGTGGTGAACTTTGCCAGATTCTCATTGACATCAAAGACGATAGAGATAGAGATGATGAGGAGGATGGAATAGATATACGTTCCAATGAATTTCTTGATGATATACCAGTCCATCCGCTTAACATATTGGAATGGATTGTATTTCTTCAAAGGTTCAAGGCGATTCCAAGGTAATCGTTTCCACAACAACCTTAATCTCCTGACAATACGATTCCACTTTTCTTTCATCATATGATTATATTCTCCTTCCCAAGTTGTCTATGACAGAACGTTTCCATTGAACGAAGTCCCCTTGTTCGATATGCTGACGGGCATCAGTAACCAGTCGAAGATAGAAAGCAAGGTTGTGGATAGAGGCAATCTGCATGGCAAGCAGCTCCTGCGCCTTGAACAGATGGTGAAGATAAGCCTTCGAGTGTATGCGGTCGATATCACATCCGTCAGGGTCAATAGGAGAGAAATCGTCCTCCCATTTCTTGTTACGCATATTCATCGTTCCCCGATAAGTGAATAGCATGGCGTTGCGACCATTACGGGTTGGCATGACACAGTCGAACATATCGACACCACGTTCAATTGCCTCAAGGATGTTCTGGGGAGTACCGACTCCCATCAGGTAGCGAGGCTTGTCCTTAGGTAATATCTCATTGACTACCTCAATCATCTCGTACATCACTTCTGTAGGTTCTCCAACGGCAAGTCCTCCGATAGCATTACCGTCAGCCCCTTTGTCTGCCACATACTTTGCTGCTTCCTGACGCAAGTCCTTAAAAGTACATCCCTGCACAATCGGGAATAGACTCTGGTGGTAACCATATAGCGGCTCTGTATCATTAAACCGTTTGATGCAACGGTCTAACCAGCGCTGTGTCAGTCCTAATGATTTTTTCGCATATTGATAGTCGCTTTGCCCAGGAGGACACTCGTCAAGAGCCATCATGATGTCGGCACCTATTATTCGTTCCGTGTCCATCACGTTCTCTGGTGTGAAGATATGTTTCGAGCCATCGATATGACTACGAAACTCACACCCCTCCTCGCGTAACTTACGAATACCTGTCAATGAGAAAACTTGAAAACCACCAGAGTCAGTAAGGATAGGGCGGTCCCAAGTATTAAACTGGTGTAAGCCACCTGCTTTTCGTAAAATATCCAGACCCGGTCGCAGATATAGATGATAGGTGTTACCTAAAATAATCTGGGCTTTCACTTGTTCTCGGAGCTCAGAGAAATGAACACCTTTCACACTGCCACATGTTCCTACGGGCATGAAGATAGGTGTTTTGATTTGACCGTGGTCGGTAGTGATAAGTCCTGTACGGGCTTCACTGGCAGGGTCGGTATGTTGCAGTTCAAATGTCATTTCTCTTTCTTCTCTTCTTCTATTTCAAATTTGAGCGGATGATCCACAATCTCATCTGTCAATGCAAAATCCCAGACATCCTGTACATTCTCCACATAATGGAAATTGACACCTTTCAGATACATCTCAGGAATCTCCTCAATGTCTTTCTGGTTGTCACGGCACATCACAATATCTGTAATCCCCGCACGCTTGGCAGCCAATATCTTTTCTTTAATACCGCCGACAGGGAGCACTTTTCCTCGGAGGGTGATCTCTCCCGTCATTGCGGTATTCTTGCGAACTTTCCGCTGGGTAAGAGCAGAAGCGATTGAGGTCGCGATGGTGATACCTGCCGAAGGACCGTCTTTGGGAGTAGCACCTTCCGGCACGTGAATGTGAATATTCCAGTTGTCGAAGATGCGATAGTCTATCTGAAGTTTCTTGGCATGTGCCTTCACATATTCCAGGGCAAGAACAGCACTTTCCTTCATCACATCGCCCAGATTACCTGTTAAGGTGAGTTTTGAGCCTTTACCCTTGGATAATGAGGTTTCTATGAATAAAATCTCTCCTCCGACACTGGTCCATGCCAGACCTGTGACAACCCCGGCATAACTGTTACCTTGATAGATGTCACGGTAGAAAGGCGGTTTGCCTAATAGACCTTCTATCTCAGTGGGACTGATCTTCAAAAAAGGAAGTTCGCCGTCTTTTGCTTTCTGGAATGCCAGTTTGCGAAGTGCTTTATTGATTTGTTTCTCTAACTGACGGACACCACTTTCTCGAGTATATTGCTCAATAATTTTCTCAATAGCGGCTTTGTTGAATGTCAATCCCTTATCGTTAAGACCCGTGTTTTCCTTTTCTTTAGGAATCAAGTGACGCTTTGCGATCTCATATTTCTCTTCAGTAATATAGCCACTTACCTCAATGATCTCCATACGGTCAAGCAAAGGTTTGGGAATAGTCCCCAGATTATTAGCAGTAGCAATAAACAAGACTTTTGAAAGGTCATAATCTACATCCAAGTAATTATCATGAAAGGCATTGTTCTGCTCAGGATCCAGTACCTCTAACATGGCAGATGCAGGATCACCGTTATGGGTGTTCTGAGTCACCTTGTCAATTTCATCAAGAATAAACACGGGATTGCTGGATCCTGCCTTTTGGATATTCTTGATGATACGTCCCGGCATCGCACCAATATAAGTACGACGATGTCCGCGAATCTCCGCCTCATCATGAAGACCACCTAAGGATACACGTACATATTTACGGTTCAGCGCATCAGCTATCGACTTGCCCAGACTGGTCTTTCCAACACCTGGAGGACCATAGAGACAGAGGATGGGCGATTTCAAATCACCACGAAGAGACAGTACTGCAATATACTCCAGGATACGCTCCTTTACTTTCTCCATACCGTAGTGGTCACGGTCGAGAATCTTCTGAGCACGATCCAGCCGGAGATCATCTTCTGTGCATTCGTTCCATGGCAGTGACACCAATGTCTGTAGATAAGTGAGCTGGATGTTAAAGTCAGGACTTTGAGGATTCAGCTGGTCCAGTTTGTCTACTTCCCGATAAAAGATACGCTCGACATCCTCACTCCATTTTTTCTGCTGAGCCTTTTCCAACAAATCCTTCTTCTCTGGCGAACTTTCATTACCCATCTCAGCTTGCAGATTTTTAATCTGTTGTTGTAAGAAGTAATTACGTTGCTGCTCGTCAATATCGTCACGGGTCTTGTTGCGGATATCCAGTTTCAAAGTTTGGAGTTCTATCTCACGATTAACGATCTTCATCGTATTGAACAAACGTTCTTTGATAGATGTCATCATGAGTAATCTGATTTTCTCCTTCACCGAAAAAGGCAAGTTAGAACAGATGAAATTCAGAGCCAGAATATTATTCCCCACATTTTTAATAGCGAAAGATGCTTCCTCTGGAATGTCATCACTTAATTTGATGTATTCCATGGTCTGGTTGCGCAAATCATCAATAGCCGTTTTGAATTCTGTGTCACGCTTGTCTGGTTCTATTTCAGGAGCCATTTCCACACGTCCAATCAAGTAGGGCTTGTATTTCTGCAATTCTAATAATTTGATACGGCCCAGTCCTTGGATAATTGCCGTGATATTGCCATTGGGAAGTGTCAGTAGTTTGAGTACTTTCGCATATACCCCAAAATCATAAAGATCAGCACGGATAGGTTGCTCCGTGTCCGGGTCACGTTGACAGAACACACCAATGATTAAATCATCCTTTTCTGCGATTCGCACAACTTTCATACTTGATTCCCTCCCTATAAGTATTGGTGTTACCACACCAGGGAAAAGAACGATGTTTCTAACTGCGAGTATCGGGAGTGAATCAGGAATGTCCACTTGGTTGAGGTCGCTGTAATCGCCTTCCACGTCGGCAATCATTGAGAACGACCTGTTTCTATTATCCATATACATTGTTATTGTTTCTTCCATAAACGACTTTAGAGAATTTATCTATGTATAAAAACTGTATTCTGACCATACATGTATTTGTATGTAATATCAGGTATGATATTGCAAACCAATCGCAATCCCAAATGCTGGAAATCTTTTTGACCGATATTCTTGTCATTCATCTTTCCTGCTTTGATGGGGTCGAATGGTTTCCCTGCATCTTTAAGAGTGGCATGAATACCTGTGTTGTTGACACAGAGATGTACGTCAAAGGTATGCTGAACAACATTGCCTTCGGAGTATTTGGCGATATTCGTCATCAACTCCTCCATGCATAGGTTTATTTCAAATATTGCATTATTGTCAACACATGCAACTTTCAGAAATTTGTCAATCTCATCAAGTGCCAATGACACGTCCTCTGCCTGATACATGACTGAACGGTCAAAAGTATAATCCTTGATTTGTTCAGGAATCAGTGTGACTGGTGATACATTGTGAAAAATTATCCGACTTTGTAAGTATGTTGTCAATAATTGTAAGATGAGCACAAAGATACATGCCACCGCAAATCCCCACCATAGCTCAATGCCTTCTGTGCTGGCAATGAGCCAAACATTAATAACCATGAAATATGCCATTTGGTCAAGTCTTGGTTCGTCGGATAAAGTGCCAACTATTTGGTAGCTGAAAACGCATATACCGATAGAAACCAATAACCCTAAAGTCATAATATTGATGAGGGTAGAAGTAAATGTCTTGGCGACTTTATCGTAGTCACCACAACCAATAGCTCTGGCGCACATGGCATTGGCACCAAAACAGATAAGGAATCCGAAACAATTAAGAACCTCAACAAACGGTAATACTAAATTGATGGCTGAAACTGCGTCTGGTCCAACGAAATGTCCCACAAGCATAGAGTCTGCTGTATGGGCTAGTTGTGTGGCTGCAGCAGTTAGGACTGCAGCAAATAAAAAATTCCGAAGCGCTTTAGATATGACGAATGGATTTCTTTTATATTTGCTCATATAGCATTATTTCTCAAATGAGTTGCAAAGTTACGAAATTATTCTGATAATAATCGTAAGTTGCACAATAATTTAATATTTTCTAATATTAAAGGCTATATGGCTTTCAAGATAATACTTGTAGCTCCAATGGTAAACAAGGTTCCGTCCTCAATTCTTCTCTTTTCACGAGGCTTGAGTTCAATGTTGTCAACAAAAGTACCGGTATTGCTGTTGTTGTCTGACAATGTGTAACATAAATCTCCTTTCTTATTCTTTGAGACATTGATAGTGCAGTGATTAAGATCTACACTCGGGTCAACAGTTTCAAAAGGTGTATTGATGGAATTCCCTTTCTGGTATTTCCCAATAACATTATCGCCCATGTGGAGAGGAATTTCCTGTTTGAAATGGAAAACATTCTCAATAACAATTATACTCCCACAATCAACATTGGTGGGTGATGATTGGTTGCTGATTCGAATACCAAACTGTTTGCCACATCGGTCACATTGAAAAACTAATGACTGACCAGCTTGGTATTTTGTCTCATCAAAGATAATATAATTATCACATTTTGGGCATCTTACACGCTTCATCCTTCAGTTTTTCTTTTATAGACCCATGCATCTTCAAAATCGGCATCAAAACGATGTTTGTATAATTCAGCATAAGCATCACTCTCGGACTTAAAGTGACCATAGACTACACGAACCACATTATTATAAATATAAACGTCTGTG
Organism: uncultured Prevotellaceae bacterium; assembly: GCA_902776195.1. GTDB lineage: Bacteria > Bacteroidota > Bacteroidia > Bacteroidales > Bacteroidaceae > Prevotella. Next base: position 79,947 of record CACYPF010000002.1, read on the forward strand.
TCTTTATATCCTTTTTTACGCATCTGCTTAGTAAACAATTCTGCGTTATCCTTTCTCACCTGACTTGCCAGTACTATACAATATCTATTATTTTCAAGTATAGAATGGTGTTGAATAGAATCTGGCTTTACCTCTGTCTTTATCCTTTCTTTCACCACTTTATTGTTTTGGGAAGAAAGGACAGGAGTTGCCGGTGCGACATTTGAATCTTTCGGGATGAGTTTATTGATGAAGTTATTCTTTAATACACTCATGGTCTGAGATTCTAAATTACTATTAGCAACCGGCGTAGTCATCAAGAAGAAAAGCATAATAGCTGCAGCAATGGCAACAGTATTGCGAATCCATGACATTTTTATATGAATGGCATGACTTTCGTCTTCTGTATCATCCACCAATTCTATGATGGAGGTTTGTGGCGACTCGGTTTCTTCCACAGCAACCTTATCCTCTTCTATTATACTTGGCTCACTGGATTTTAGCTGCAGAGAAGGTGTTGGCTTCAGTTGGTCTACATCAAATGAATTAAGACCATAAAGGGTGGGGGTAAGCAGACCTGATTCACAAGGCTCAAAAAGGTAGATTCCCTCATCATTAACTGTTAAAGTGCCTATGTTTTCTAATAGATACGAACCCTCATAAGTGATAATCTGTTTGATATTTACTACTTCCTGTTCAATTTTGCGAAGAGCCTCAGGATAACTGATGTTGTTAGCTTCCACATAAGATTGTACTAACAGAGAGTCGTTGATTTTTAATTGTTGATTGAATCCAATGGCACGTATTGGAGGCAAGAACATTCCGTCTGTCTCATCAATATGAGCAGGAATATAATGTGCAACAAAGCCACCAAAGTCAGGCACTACCACACAATCATTGCTTAATAGAAGTATTTCTAAATGTCTTGCTAATTCTATCACGATGCAAAAATAATTATTTTTTGTGAAATGCGCAAGTAAATCAAATTTAAAAGTCACAAAAAGAATAAAATTTTTTTATTATTCCAATATTATTTGTTAATTTTGCATACGTCAAATAATATATTAAGGAATGAAAGGCAAGATGCTCGTCACACTTTTGCAAACCGACATAGAATGGGGAAATGCAACAGAGAATATCCGTCGTGTTAAGCAACTGATAAACACTAGTCAGAATAGTGACTTGTATGTCCTTCCTGAAATGTGGAGTACAGGCTTTGCCACACAGCCCGAAGGGATTGCCCATGAGGAAGATGACAATGAAGCGTTATTATGGATGCGTCATATCGCCTCGGAAAGACATTGTGCTATTTGTGGCAGTCTTGCAGTCCATCTGCCTGACAACTCTTACAGAAATCGTCATTATTTTATTGACGGCAGAAATAATCAGGAAGTTTTTTATGACAAGCATCACCTCTTCACTTATGGCGGGGAGGATCGATATTATACAGCAGGGCAGTCACATACTATTGTTGAATTCGAAGATTTTCGTATTTTGTTACTTACCTGTTACGACCTTCGCTTTCCCTGCTGGAGTCGGTATGCTGATGGCAGAGAATACGACCTCATCGTTGTTGTTGCAAACTGGCCACAGTCCCGCCAGTCGGCATGGCATATTCTGACACGTGCCAGAGCCATAGAGAATCAGGCGTATCTGGTAGGTGTTAATCGAGTTGGTGATGATCAATATTCTCATTATGTAGGCGCAAGTTGTGTGATTGATCCTATTGGCAGGTCGCTTGGACAATGCCATTACAACAAAATGGAAAGCTTAACGGTATCTTTGTCTTTGGAAACTCTTCGAGAAAGAAGGAAAAAATTCCGTGTTCTTGATGACAGAGATTGAAAAAATCATTATCAAAGCGTTGTCAATTTCTAAAAATGATGTATCTTTGTAGTCGAAAACCAAAACATACTATATGACACTGATAATTGTATTATTGCTGATAGCCTCCTATTTGTTGATTGCCACTGGTCATCTGACAGGTGTCAATAAAGCTGCTATTGCTATGTTCTTGGGTACGGCAGGATGGGTGTTCTATGTGTGTTATGGAACAGATTTCGTGATGCAGCAACACCCGCAAGATTACATTGAATATTTGTCTGGAGCACAACCGACGAGTGACTTGGTGAAATTTTTTATTTATGATAATATTTTCCTAAAGTATGTAGGTAAAGCTGCTGCTATTGTGATGTTTCTATTAGCGACGATGTCTATAATAGAACTACTTAACAATAATGGTTGCTTTGATTTCATTACAGAATGGATACGGACTCGTAATTCGAAACGACTCTTATGGACAATTACCATAGCTACCTATATTATATCTGCCAATCTGGACAACCTGACCACTACAACGATGATGTTGGTAATTATGCATAATATTGTTCAAAGTGGCAGACAACGAATGCTCATAGGGTCTGCTATTGTCCTGGCAGCTAATTGTGGCGGATGTTTTACTGTTATTGGAGATCCCACAGGACTGATCCTTTGGGGTAATGGGGCAGTGACAGCCACCCACTTTTCCGCATACCTTGCATTGCCTTCTTTATTAGCATGGGTCATACCTACCGCCTTAATAAACTATCAGTTGCCAGACCGTTTGGTTTGTGAGTGGATTACATCTCCATATCGTGGTGATGATACAAGGTTGAATCGATGGCAGCGTATAGTAATGTTGATAGTAGGGATAGGAGGGCTGTGGTTTATACCCACATTTCATAATATCACCAAGTTAGCACCATTTCTTGGAGCATTATGCGTGTTGAGTGTCCTTTGGATAGTTAATGAAATTTTTAATCGCAGACTGATGAATGCCGACCAGATGGCTCAACGTCGTATACCTCGTGCCATACAATATGGTGCTATCCAGCAGATGTTATTTGTCATGGGTATAATGCTTGGAATGGGTGTTGTCACAGAGACAGGAGTCTTCAGTGACATTGCCTCATGGTTTGAAGCGAACATTCATAATATATGGCTGGTAGGAATAGGTTCAGGCATACTCAGTTCGCTTATTGATACCTTCACTGTCGCTGTAAGTGACATCATGCTATATGATGTTGTTGCTGTTGGTGATATGGCGGTCAATGGTGCCTACTGGGAAATCATAGCATACTGTACGGCGGTCGGAGGCTGTCTGCTCTGTGTTGGCTCAACCAGTGGCGTTGCTCTGATGAAGATGGAGCATGTTCGTTTGGGATGGTATTTGAAGAATATGACCTTAAAAGTATGCATAGGCTGGTCAATAGGTCTTGCCGTTCTTTGGATGGAAATTAATCTAATATGACATATTTTTATGAGTAAAATTAAAACAATCGGTATTCTCACCTCTGGAGGTGATGCACCAGGAATGAATGCAGCAATACGTGCCGTTACTCGTGCTGGAATTTATAATGGTTTTGAGATAAAGGGAATCTATCGTGGTTACGATGGATTAATAAAAGGAGAAGTCCAGAAATTCACCACGGAAAACGTCTCTGGTATCATCACCAGAGGTGGAACTATCCTTAAAACTGCCCGCTCTAAAGAGTTTATGACCCTTGAGGGTATGCAGAAAGCGTATGAGACATGTCAAAATGAGAAGATTGATGCTTTGGTCGTTATTGGCGGAAATGGATCTCTAACGGGTGCCCGTAATTTCGGTATGGAGTTCGACTTTCCCTGCATTGGTCTTCCTGGTACGATAGACAATGACCTTTATGGAACAGACTCTACCATCGGTTATGATACGACGATGAACACCATCATGGAGTGTGTCGATCGTATTCGTGACACAGCAAATTCTCATGAGCGCATCTTCTTTGTTGAAGTGATGGGGCGTGATGCTGGTTTTTTGGCCCAAAACTCAGCTATTGCTTGTGGAGCCGAGGCCGCCATTATTCCTGAGGAAATGACGGAAGTCGACCAGCTGGCACAGTTCATGGGTCGTGGCATCCGTAAGTCTAAGAAATCATGCATCGTCATTGTTTCAGAGAGCCCGAAGTGTGGCGCTCTCTATTATGCTGAACGTGTTAAGAAAGAGTTTCCAGAGTTTGATGTTCGTGTTTCTATCCTTGGACATTTGCAACGTGGTGGTAGTCCTTCTGCTCATGATCGTATCTTGGCTTCCCGTACAGGTGTCGGTGCCATCGAGGCTATCAAACAGGGACAGCGTAATGTCATGGTGGGTGTGAGGAATAACGAGGTGGTGTATGTTCCTTTCTCAGAATGTATCCGTACTGATAAACCTTTTAATAAGAAATTAATTAAGGTTTTGGATGAGTTGAGTATCTAAAAGATGTTTAAAAAAACTCCAAATATAAACATTTTCGAATAAAAGTTCGGAAATGTTTTTTTTATTTCAAAATATTTACTAACTTTGCAAAACTATAACTTAAAAACGAACATCTTTAAATATTAAACAGCTTATGTCTAAAATTAATGGACGCATTTCTCAGATTATCGGACCAGTGATTGACGTGTACTTCAACACTGAAGGTCAAGATGCGGAGAAAGTGCTCCCGAAAATTCATGAGGCGCTGACTATTCAGCGTCCAGATGGCTCGCAGCTGGTAGTCGAGGTTCAGCAGCACATCGGTGAAGATACTGTACGTTGTGTTGCCATGGACAATACAGACGGCTTGCAGCGAGGTTTGGAGGCGAAGCCAATGGGGTCACCTATCCTAATGCCTTCAGGTGAACAAATCAAAGGTCGTATGCTGAACGTGATTGGTCAGCCTATCGATGGTATGAAACAACTTGACATGGAGGGAGCTTATCCTATCCATCGTGAAGCTCCTAAGTTTGAGGAATTGTCTACGACGAAGGAGGTTCTAGCAACAGGTATCAAGGTCATCGATTTGCTGGAGCCTTATTTGAAAGGTGGTAAGATTGGTCTGTTTGGCGGTGCCGGTGTAGGAAAGACCGTGCTGATCATGGAGCTCATCAACAACATTGCAAAAGGTCACAATGGCTTCTCTGTTTTCGCTGGAGTAGGAGAGCGTACCCGTGAAGGCAATGACTTGATTCGTGAGATGATAGAGTCGGGCGTTATCCGTTATGGTGAGAAATTTAAGGAGGCGATGGCTCAAGGTAAATGGGATCTCTCTCTTGTTGACCCCGAAGAAATGAAGAAGTCACAAGCAACCCTTGTCTATGGTCAGATGAACGAGCCTCCCGGTGCACGTGCATCTGTTGCGCTCTCCGGTCTGACGGTTGCAGAAGGTTTCCGTGACGGTGGTGGCAAAGATGGTGGTGCCGCTGATATCCTATTCTTTATTGATAATATCTTCCGTTTTACACAGGCAGGCTCTGAGGTGTCCGCTTTGTTGGGACGTATGCCGTCTGCCGTAGGTTATCAGCCAACGCTGGCTTCTGAGATGGGTGCCATGCAGGAGCGTATTACTTCTACGAAGAAGGGATCTATCACTTCCGTTCAGGCTGTTTATGTACCTGCGGATGACTTGACAGACCCGGCTCCTGCTACCACATTTACACACTTGGACGCTACAACGGTGCTAGACCGTAAGATTGCCGAGTTAGGTATCTATCCCGCTGTTGACCCGCTGGGTAGTACATCCCGTATTCTCGACCCATTGGTTGTAGGAAAAGACCATTATGAGTGTGCCCAGCGTGTGAAAGAGATTCTGCAGCGTTATAAGGAGTTACAGGATATCATCGCTATTCTGGGTATGGATGAGCTCTCTGATGAGGACAAGTTGACCGTGAACCGCGCACGTCGTGTACAGCGTTTCTTGAGTCAGCCATTCTCCGTTGCTGAGCAATTCACGGGCTTGCCTGGTGTCATGGTTCCAATCGAAGAGACAATCAAGGGCTTCAATGCCATTCTTGACGGTGAGGTTGATGACCTGCCAGAGCAGGCATTTCTCAACGTGGGAACCATCGAAGATGCCAAGGCTAAGGCTAAGAAACTGTTGGAAGCTGCTAAAGGATAAAGCCTATGTTACAGTTGAAGATAGTTTCGCCCGAGAAGATAGAATACACAGGAGAGGTTGAGCGCGTTCTCGTTCCTGGCTTACAGGGTCAGTTCGAAATCTTGAATAACCACGCTCCTATCATATCCATCCTCCAGAAAGGGGTGGTGGAGTATGACCAAGAGCGACTTTCCATTCTGGGCGGTTTCGTGGAGGTTCAAAAGAACGTCGTTTCGCTCTGTATAGAGAAAGAGGAATGATACTTGAGATAGTTCTCTCAGCATTGTTTTTTACCTTTCTGGGCATTCTTTACGTGAAAGGCTATGACATCGTCAAAAAGCATTCACAAGAGCATTTGCCTCACTTCTATCTGATAATGGCAACGATACGTATGTTGCTCGTCGCTACTGTCGTGGCATTGTACGTATTCTTCACCGAGAATAGAGAAAACGCCATCAGTTTTGCTATTATATTTATTATAATGTATGCAGTGATGATGGTTGTTACACTGAAATTAAGACATTAAATGAAAATAATGAATCACACGAAACGGCTACTTTGCATGGCGCTGATGTTTTTTGCCATGGTATCGGTGGTGAGCGCGGAGGATTTCTCAGCCAAGGAGGTGGTCCTTGAGCACATCAAGGACTCACACGACTGGCATGTGACCGACTATGGTGACGGCAAGTCATTGGTTATTCCACTGCCTATCATCGTGCAAAGTTCTACGGGCTGGCATGTGTTCTGCTCCTCCCAGTTTGAGCACCATGCCGATGCCAGCGGGCTCCGTCAGGGACCTTATGGACTTGCCATCGCTACCGAGGGTGACCATGCAGGTAAGATCGTTGAGAACGGAGAACCAGTTCTCGATCTCTCCATCACCAAGACCGTTGCCGTGATGTTCATCAATGTCATTATCTTGCTTTGCTGTATCCTGCTCAGTGCACGCTGGTACAAGAATCGCAAGGCATCGGATAATGCACCTGGTGGCTTCGTCGGCTTCATCGAGATGATGGTGATGTATGTGGTAGATGAGATCATCAAACCGGGAGTTGGTAAGGGTTACGAGAAATATACCCCCTACCTGCTCACCTGTTTCTTCTTCATCTTCACGTGTAATGTGATGGGCTTGATACCATTTCCTCCTGGCTCTGGAAATGTGACGGGTAATATCGCTGTGACATTCTTCCTAGCCCTCTGTACATTTATTATTGTGCAGTTCTCTGGCAACAAACATTACTGGAAGGATATTTTCTGGCCCGAGGTACCAACTTGGTTGAAGGCTCCTATTCCCATCATCCCTGTGATTGAGTTTGTTGGAATCTTCACCAAACCTTTTGCCTTGATGATTCGTCTTTTTGCCAACATGATGGCAGGTCATGCTATCGCAGTGGCAATCACATGTATCATTTTCCTGGTGGCAAGTCAGGCAATAGCAGTCCAGCTCTCCATGTCAGCACTAAGTGTTATTATGAGTGTGTTCATGATGTGTCTGGAGTGTTTGGTATGTTTCATCCAGGCAATGGTGTTTACCATGCTTTCCGCCGTCTTCATCGGACTGGCTAGGGTAGAGCCCGAGCATGAGCATTAATCGAATATCGAAATAAACGAAAGAATAAAAACAATAACAATTTAAAACTTTAAAATTATGATTACAACATTATTAGCAGCAGAAGGTGTTGCAAAGTTAGGTGCCGCAGTTGGCGCAGGTCTCGCAGCTATTGGCGCAGGTCTTGGTATTGGTAAAATTGGTGGTCAGGCTATGGATGCCATGGCACGTCAGCCAGAAGTGATGAACAAGTTGTTTACCAACATGATTGTTGCGGCAGCTCTTATCGAGGGTGTAGCCCTGTTCGCAGCCGTTATCGCATTCCTCTGCATCTAATCAAGCGATAAGTTATAGTTTAAGAAGTAAATACAGCGTATGGATTTATTAATTCCGAGTACTGGCTTGTTGTTTTGGATGACCATTACCTTTTTGGTAGTGTTTTTCCTCCTTTGGAAGTTCGGTTTCCCAGTCATCACCGGTATGGTGGCTGAGCGCAAGGCTTTCATTGACGAATCATTGCAGAAGGCACATGAGGCGAACGAGCGACTTGCCAATATACAGAAAGAAGGTGAATCCATCTTACAAGAGGCTCGCGAGAAGCAGGCACAGATCCTCAAAGAGGCTGCCGAGACCCGTGATGCCATCGTAGAAAAAGCCCAGGAGAAGGCGAGGGCAGAGGGTGCCCGCTTGTTGGATGATGCAAAAGCCGCCATCGAGCAGGAGAAGAAGGCTGCCATTGCTGACATCCGCAAGCAAGTCGCTACGCTCAGCGTTGAAATAGCCGAGAAGGTTCTTCGTCAGAACCTGCAGGGCGACAGGGCGCAGATGGATTTGATTGACCGTATGCTGGATGATGTTTCTGCTAACTAAATAAGGATTCTGCGTATGGATATTGGAGTAATATCTGTCAGGTATGCAAGGGCTCTGCTGAAAAGTGCTACAGACCAGAAACAGGAGGAGAAGGTCTATCAGGAGATGATGACCATTGCCAAGAGTTATCTGGAGGTACCTCAGTTGCGCCATACGATAGACAATCCTATGCTTTCTAAGGACAAGAAACAGATGCTGTTGCAGACAGCCGCCGGTGACAACCCCAGTGAGCTTACCAAGAGTTTCATACAGCTTGTACTGAAGGAAGACCGCGAGAACGTGATGCAGTTCATGGCGAACAGCTATGTCACGCTTTTCCGCAAGCAGAAGAACGTCATCCGTGGAAAACTCACCACTGCAGCACGTGTGTCGGCTGAGACAGAGCAGAAGATGCGTCAGATGGTGGAGAGTAAAACTAATGGGACTGTGGAGTTCGAGACCGAGGTGAATCCCGATATCATCGGTGGCTTTATCCTTGAATATGACACTTACCGTATGGATGCCAGTGTCAAGACTCAGCTCAACAATATTCTTAACACCTTGAAAAAGTAAAAAAGTAATTATGTCAGATAAAATTAAACCAAGCGAAGTTTCTCAGGTGTTGCTCGACCAACTGAAGGGCATATCCAGCGAGGAGAAGTTTGACGAGGTCGGCACCGTACTCACCGTGAGCGACGGCGTGGCTCGCATCTACGGTCTCCGCAATGCTGAAGCCAACGAGTTGCTGGAGTTCGAGAACGGTACAATGGCTATCGTGATGAACCTTGAGGAAGACAATGTCGGTTGTGTGCTCCTTGGTCCAACAGCAGGTATCAAGGAAGGACAGGTGGTGAAGCGCACCAAGCGTATCGCCTCTATCCGTGTCAACGACAATATGCTCGGACGTGTCATCAACCCGCTGGGGCAGGCTGTGGATGGTATGGGGGATATCGACCTAACCGATTCCTTTGAGATGCCTCTCGACCGCAAGGCACCTGGTGTGATTTACCGTCAGCCCGTGAAGGAACCCCTCCAGACAGGTCTGAAGGCCATCGACTCCATGATACCTATCGGACGTGGACAGCGTGAGTTGATCATTGGTGACCGTCAGACGGGTAAGACTGCCATTGCTGTTGATACCATCATCAACCAGAAGAGTTTCTATGAGGCAGGAAAGCCCGTGTATTGTATCTATGTTGCCATCGGTCAGAAGGCATCTACCGTAGCCACATTGGTGCAGACATTGAAGGAACACGGTGCCATGCCTTACACCATCGTGGTGGCTGCTACCGCCGCTGATCCTGCTGCCATGCAGTATTACGCACCATTTGCAGGTGCCGCCATCGGTGAGTATTTCCGTGACCGTGGTCTGCCTGCCCTTGTTGTCTATGACGACCTTTCCAAGCAGGCTGTAGCCTACCGTGAGGTGTCCTTGATTCTCCGCCGTCCTTCCGGACGTGAGGCTTATCCTGGTGATGTGTTCTACCTGCACTCCCGTCTCCTCGAGCGTGCTGCCAAGATGAACGAGCAGCAGGAGGTAGCAGAGCAAATGAACGACCTCCCAGAGTGCATGAAGGGTCATGTGAAGGGTGGTGGATCGCTGACGGCTCTGCCTATCATTGAGACCCAGGCAGGTGACGTATCCGCATATATCCCGACTAACGTGATCTCTATTACTGACGGTCAGATATTCTTGGAGAGCGACCTCTTCAACCAAGGTTTCCGTCCCGCTATCAACGTGGGTATCTCTGTATCCCGTGTGGGTGGTTCCGCCCAGATCAAGTCTATGAAGAAGGTAGCAGGAACCTTGAAGATCGACCAGGCTCAGTATCGTGAGTTGGAGGCATTCTCCAAGTTCTCCAGTGACATGGATGCTGTGACGGCTATGACTCTTGACCGTGGTCGTAAGAATAACCAATTGTTGATTCAGCCTCAGTACAGTCCAATGCCAGTAGGTGAGCAGATCGCCATCTTGTATTGTGGTGTGCATGGACTGATGCGTGAAGTACCAATTGATAAGGTACGTGAGTGTCAGACAGCATTCCTCGATAAGTTGCGCACCAGTGCCCCACAAGTCATCGAGACACTTGCCGCCGGTAAGATTGACGATGAGACGACTGGCAAGATTGAGGAAATCATGTTTGATATTGCTGGAACCTATAAAGCCTGATAGCCTATGCCGAGTCTGAAGGAAATCAAAGGACGTATTGCCAGTGTTCAGAGCACCCGTAAGATTACGAGTGCGATGAAGATGGTGGCTTCGTCGAAACTCCATCATGCGCAGGTAGCCATCCAGAATATGCTGCCTTATGAGACTATGTTGGAGCACATTCTGAAGTCATTTCTGGCAGCGGAGGCAGAGGCACAGACCATCTATGATCAGGAGCGTCCCGTCAAGCGTGTCGCTCTGGTCGTCTTCTCCAGTAACTCATCACTGTGTGGTGGTTTTAATGCTAACATTATTAAATTAATGCAGCATACGGTAGAAGGACTGAGCGAAGAGATTGGAGTGAAGAATATCGATATTTATCCGATCGGTCGTAAGGTGGCAGAGAAGGCGCAGAAGTTGGGATATAACGTGATGGGCAACTTTTCCAATATGGTCGATCATCCCAATGTTCATCAATGTATCGAGATTGCGATGGACTTAGGGCGTCGCTTTGCAGACGGTGAGATTGATAAAGTTGAGCTCATTTATCACCACTTCAAGTCAGCAGGTTCGCAGATACTTACTTCCAAGACATTCCTCCCGATTGATATCGAGAGTGAGTTAGAGCGCGATCATGAGCGTGACCTGACGACCAATATGGTGACGAAGAAGACACAGGATTATCTGAAAAAGAATAGTCGGAAGAAGGAGTACAGGGAAAATGAGACCAAACCACTCAACGACAACTTCATTGTGGAGCCTGATATGAATACGGTACTCTCGCAGTTGATGCCGAAGATGGCTCACCTGATGCTCTACACAGCACTACTTGACAGTGTAGCCTCTGAGCATGCAGCCCGCATGGTGGCAATGCAGACGGCAACGGATAATGCCGACGAATTGCTGCGACAACTCAACTTGCAGTATAACAAGAGTCGACAGCAAGCGATTACTTCCGAATTGCTCGATATTGTGGGTGGCAGTGTGAATAACTAGGCTGTCAGTTATGCAGTAAAAGGGAGAGGGATGAGTGCAACAGACTCATCCCTCTCTCTTTGTTTTTATTTGGTAAATATCTTTTTGCCACTATTGATATAAACACCTTGTTGGGTAGGCTGCCTAGTTAGACGGTGACCTTTTAGATCATACCATACATTCTCCTGGGCTTTTATGTTCTGCTTGACGGTCTCAATACCTGTAGTACCGAGTGTTGCCTTGATGACGACATTACCACCTGTTGGCATCGTAAAGGTGTATGATGCTCCGTCAACATGTTTCTGGGTAACTGTACCTCCACTTGATACGGTTGTGACATCCCATCCTATGACTATTCTGTCTGTCGAGGATGTCGCATTCAGGCACACACTTCTTCCTCCGAAAAATTTACCATCGAATATCCCCTTGCTCAGAGGGATGTCGTTAACCGTAAACAAGATATCCTCCAGACTTTCCATTCCTTTGTTGATACTCATGGAAGTCGGTGTCCCCAAGTGGTAAAAATCAGCAATCTGCTTATAAAAGATATCCGTACGGGCTTTAACCCAGTTCCGGGCATTTGTAAGTTCTTCTTCATAGTTCGGCCACCATTGATTGATGAGTTTACGATGATTAGGATACTCGAATTTAATCATGTCATACATGGAATCCCAGATTTCCCGTGTACCTTTCTCGTTGAGGAAGTCACCCATATAAACGGCACAGCGGTCGATAAACATATTGAAAAACTCCTGGTCTTCCATCAGTCTGCGGAACAAACGGGTGTGCTCATATGAGTTAGCCCAGGCACGATCAGCGTCATAGTTGGGGTTATGAAGCCATTCTATGGTATTGTATGATGCAGAAGACCCATAGAGTCCCAGTCCGAAGTCAGTGTCCTTGGCTATCCAACGCCATCTGCCCCCATCAGTTTTAGGTCTCCACATCACGATATTGTTGCCTGGGAAGTCCTGATTATTATAATAGAGGTTCATGATCATGAGGTTGGCGAACTCCCCACAATCCATCCACTGTTCGTATTCAGACATTGTATGTCCGTGCTCAGCATAGAAAGTTTTGAAGGCGTTATAGTTATCCCAGTCCCCCTCTTTCAGTTCCGACCAGTTCTCGAACATGTCGATGTCCTCCAAACCATTATAATAAGTATAGATATTATCCTCATTGGAGCGGTCCCGGATATTGAGCATACCTTTGTAAATGCCGTTAATATAGATGATGACAGGTCGCCATGACTGCCAGTCAAGGTCTGCATGCTCTGCCATATTACGCTGAATGATGGCATCCCTCATATACAGATAATCGAAGTCATTACCCGCATTACGAAGGGCTATCGACTTGAAGTCAGTGATGCCGGGACGTTGGTCGGGGAAGAACTCATAATCGAAACGTTTCTCACCAAAGCGTTTGTTGGCATAGAGAGCCAGAGACTTGAACTTACTATTACGGGTCGCACCTCCCATGATACGTGTCTCACAGAGCTGGTTCAGCTTACTGGTCTCGTTTCCGTTCTCGAAATACTCAAAGTTGATAGGGCGCCGCCAGTCAAACTCGTAGTTCTTTTTACCGCTCTGATAGGTCCCATCCACATAGATTCCAATCTTATTGTCGTTTAAATACTTATTGTCTGTAATGATGGAAACGACAGGCAGGGTCAGGCTCCTTGACGTGAAGAAGATATAGGAATGAGCCGTGGAGCGTGGTGACAGGTATCCGTCACAGAAGATTTTGGCACGGATAATACGGTTGCTGCTGAATGTAATAGGTGTGGAGCAGATAGGACTTGTTTTCGTGGGTTCCGTTCCATCGGTAGTGTATCTGATGACCGCTCCGGCTGGTGTCCCTTCGGGCAGCGAGAGTGTCAGTTTATGTGTGCCAGCAGTGGTAAACACCCCTCCTTTCTCACTGAATACAGGCTCCCCTAATATATCTTTCACTGTCTTGCCGCAGTTGGTCTTGCCGGGAGTCGGTTCTGCCTGATAGCCCCATGAGTCACTGCCGTCAGTCTTACGTCCATAAGCAATGTTGGGAGCAGGTTGTTTCTTCATGTCAGTAATTTGGTCGACAATCTCCCCACCTTTGAAGAGATACACCTCACAGCCTTTTCCTGACTCCAAGCGGAAGTCGGTGTGAAGGTTTTTCTCCTCTTTATCACAATAGATGACGACATACTGTTTGGCACCTATGGTCCTGCTGGGCAGTTGCCATGCCTTAGCCTCTTTGTTGTTCTTTCCTAATTTATAGTTGCTGAGGTTGACAGCAGTGGTGCCGTTGTTATAGAGTTCCACCCAGGAGTCGGGGAATTCGTTCTGGTCATCCATGATACAGTCAATGTTTGATTGCATCAATTCATTAATCACTAATTGGGCGTTTGCAGTTGTAAATATCAAAATGCAAAATACGATTATAGTTGATCTTAACTTCATTGTTTTAAGTTTATTTTAATCGTTGACAAAGTTACGAAAAATCTCGTATAGGACAAAATAAATACAATAATAAATTTGTTTATTCACGCAGTTTATACTAATTTTGCACTCTGAAATGAGATATTTTGTGTGGTTTTCATACGACGGGACGAATTACCATGGGTGGCAGTTGCAGCCTAATGGGAATACAGTACAGGCAGAACTGCAAAGGGCACTGTCGCTGCTGTTGCGTGAGGATGTCAGTGTGACAGGTGCTGGAAGGACAGATGCTGGCGTTCATGCTCGTCAGATGGCAGCTCATTTCGATACGGATGTCGTTTTTGACCCCAAACTGCTGACAAAGAAACTGAACGGGGTACTGCCAGCGGATATCAGTGTCGACAGGGTGGAGCAGGTGAGTGACGACCTGCATGCCCGTTTCTCCGCTATTGCGCGTACCTATTATTATTATATCCACACCCGAAAGAATCCTTTTCTACGTCATTACTCCTTGGAACTGCACTACGTGCTCGACTTCCCGTTGATGAACGAGGCGGCGCGTATCCTGATGGAGTATGAGGACTTCGGGGCGTTCTGTAAGGCAGGAAGTGACGTGAAGACAACCATTTGTCATGTGACAAAGGCGGAGTGGATACAGACAGCGGATGATGCCTGGTATTTCGAGATCACCGCCAACCGCTTCCTACGTAATATGGTACGAGCAGTCGTGGGAACATTGATAGAGGTGGGACGGCATCGGATGACTCTCGATGAATTCAGAGAAGTGATCCTGGGGGGCAGACGCACACAGGCAGGTGAGTCAATGCCGGCGCAGGCGTTGTGCCTTGAGGAAGTTCGATATGACGAGATAACGAGATAACGAAAGTTAATAGCAATGACTTGGTTAATATTAGCATTTATGTCGGCAGCCCTGTTGGGTTGCTATGATACGCTGAAGAAGGTGGCACTGAAGGATAACGCTGTTCTGCCCGTCCTCTTCCTCAACACTTTTTTCTCCTCATTGATTTTCCTGCCGTTGATCATCATGAGCGGAACAACGACACTACTTGATGACAGTATCTTCCATGTAGGAAGTGGTGGATGGGAGATGCACAAATACATCGTCTTGAAGGCAATACTGGTGCTGTCGAGTTGGATCCTCGGTTATTTCGGTATGAAGAACCTGCCGCTGACCATCGTAGGTCCTATCAATGCCACCAGACCGGTGCTGGTGTTGGTGGGTGCCCTGTTGGTTTTCGGAGAACGGCTGAACGGTTGGCAGTGGGCGGGTGTCATGATGGCGATCCTCTCGTATTTCCTGTTGAGAAAAAGCGGAAGGAAAGAAGGTATTGACTTCCGTCATGACAAATGGATATATATGACCATCGGTGCGGCAGTGTTAGGAGCCGTCAGTGGATTGTATGACAAATTCCTAATGGCACCAGAAGATCAAGGAGGTGTAGGACTCGACCGCATGATGGTGCAGTCATGGTTCACGTTATACCAGTGTGTGATGATGGTTGTCCTGCTGATGGTGATGTGGTGGCCCAAGCATCATACAACCACACCTTTCCATTGGTCATGGGCTATCATCGGTGTCAGTGTCTTCTTGTCGGCAGCCGACTTTATGTATTTCTATTCACTCTCCATTCCTGATGCCATGATCAGTGTCGTGTCTATGGTAAGACGTGGCAGCGTCATCGTCAGTTTCATGTTCGGGGTAATGTTGTTTCATGAGAAAAACCTACGAGCCAAGGCACTTGACCTCGCATTGATGCTGCTTGGATTACTGTTCTTGTATATCGGGTCGGAATAGGATATAACCAAGAATTCCTATGGGAAGGCTCGCCCTCAATAGGGAGAGGGTTAGAGAGGGGCTTCCGTACATTTTTCCTTTATAAAGTTTTTTACCCTTGCAACCGTTGCCGCCTTGCAATACTATTTGATAATCAGGCGATTACGGTAACAACGAGGTGACAAGGGTGACAACGAATAGCGTTTTTGCCCTTAAAATACGTATAAAAACGAGTGAAGTTCTCCTTGCAAAGCCTAAGGCTTCGGGGGCAGGAGCCTTAGGCTCTAAGGGTCGAAGCTTTAGGCGCCGATGGTCGAAGGTACGGGCTTCGTGGGTTGAAGCCTTAGGCAACGTAAATGAAAACTCTATCGTACTGAATTGCTATCTAATATGGTTTACGATGCAAATCAATTTGATTTACTCGGTAATTCAATTTGATTTACTTTGCAAATCAATTTGATTTACAATGAAGGGAGGCATCCTTTACAAAGGTTAGCATTACTGGTGACAAAAGTAAGTGTCACCTTTTAGGATTGGCGGAATGGTAGTTCACTCGATTTGCACTACCTTTGAGACATCGTCTCGAAATTACTCTCGTTCGAGAAAACTCAAATAAAATTTGGTTTTCTTCTTACTTATTCGTAATTTTGAAACTGCATCTCGAAGGTAGGCTGCATCTCAGAAATATCCAAATAAATTTGGTATTTCGTTCGTTTTGCACTACCTTTGCACCCCGAAATGGAACAAGTAAAGGCAGCATTGTTTGACTTGGATGGTGTAGTGTTCGATACAGAACCGCAATATACGGTGTTCTGGGGAGCACAGTGCAGGGAGTTTCATCCTGAGCATCCGGGACTGGAGCATGAGATTAAAGGACAGACCCTTGACCAGATTTACGACGCATGGTTTGATGGAGAACTGAAAGCTGTACGCCCTCTGCTGACACAACGTCTGAACGACTTTGAGCGACAGATGGACTACTCATATATAGCTGGATTTGAGAATCTTATCCATGATTTGCGAAAGCAAGGCGTGAAGACCGCTGTGGTCACCAGTTCCAACCAGATAAAGATGGCGAGTGTCTATCGTGCGCATCCTGAGTTTAAGGGATTGTTTGATGCCATTCTTACTTCCGAAGACTTCGAATACTCCAAGCCCCATCCCGACTGCTACCTGAAGGCAGCAGCTCGTTTCGGTGCCGCGCCGAGGGAGTGTGTGGTGTTCGAGGACTCGTTCAACGGGCTGAAATCGGGTAGGGCGGCAGGCATGTATGTCGTGGGACTTGCTACTACCAATGCCGCAGAGGCTATAGCTCCATTATGTGATAAGGTGATGAAAGATTATTATGAGATAACGAAATTATAAAAATATGGCAGGATATTTAGTCAGTGACACACGTAAAGTGACCACTCATCGTTTTATTGAGATGAAGCAAAAGGGAGAGAAAATCTCCATGTTAACCTCATATGACTTCACAACGGCAGGAATTGTCGACCGTGCAGGTGTTGATGGTATATTAATAGGTGACTCTGCCTCGAACGTGATGGCAGGTAACCAGACAACACTGCCGATGACAGTAGACCAGATGATCTACCATGCCCGTTCAGTGGTACGTGCCGTCAACCGTGCCTTGGTGGTATGTGACATGCCCTTCGGCAGTTACCAGGTGAATGCGGCAGAGGGCGTGACGAATGCTATCCGCATCATGAAGGAGAGCGGTTGTGATGCCCTGAAGTTGGAAGGTGGTGTGGAGATTGCCGATACCGTGAAGCGTATCCTCGACGCCGGTATTCCTGTGATGGCACACTTAGGACTGACTCCCCAGAGCATCAACAAATTCGGAACCTATGCCGTGCGTGCCAAGGATAAAGAGGAAGCTGACAAACTGATGTCAGATGCCAAGTTGATGGCTGAGATAGGATGCTTTGCCGTAACTCTGGAAAAAGTTCCTGCCAAGCTCGCTGCAGAGGTTTCTAAGGAAATCAGTATTCCCACGATTGGTATCGGTGCCGGTAACGGTACAGACGGACAGGTTCTCGTCATTGCTGATATGCTGGGAATGACGCAAGGTTTCTCCCCCCGCTTCCTGCGTCGCTATGCTGATCTGAACACGGTGATGACCGATGCCATCGGCAGTTATGTCACCGATGTGAAGAGCGGTGACTTCCCTAACGAAAGTGAATCATACTAAATGAATAGTCAGAACACCCCCGTACACGTCAAACTCTGGCATCGTGAGTTCTGGCAGCTTGCCATCGCCAATCTGCTCCTCTCGATGTCTGTGTATATGCTTCTTCCTATCTTACCGATATGGTTAGATAAGGAGGAGAACTTCACCCTGACAGAGACCGGGGTGTCGATAGGGGTGTTCGCCTTGGGCTTATTCCTGTTAGGCCCCTTTGTCTCCTATCTTGTGCAACATTACCGCCGTAACAAAGTATGTCTTTGGGCGATAGTGCTGCTAACAGCCTGCCAAGGAGTGCTCTGGTATATTGACAGCATGAAGAGTGAGTTTGTGGAGTTCTGGCTCATCCTCCTGCAGCGTTTCTGTTTAGGTGCTTTGTTTGGTTTAGCCCAAATGGTACTTGCCAGCACCTTGGTAATAGACACCTGTGAGTCGTACCAGCGGACAGAAGCTAATCACAGTGCGTCCTGGTTTGGTCGTTTTGCCCTCTCATTAGGTCCCTTGACTGGTTTGTTGATACATCAGATATGGGGCTTTAGTGTCGTTATCATGGTGGCCATGGGACTTTCCTTAGCCTCTTTGTTACTGATACGGATGGTGGATTTTCCCTTTCGTGCCCCAGAAGAGCGAGTGCATGTGTGGAGTATGGACCGCTTCCTGCTGGACACAGGCGGTATCTTGTTCCTGAATCTCCTGTTGATCACCATAGTATTAGGACTATGTATTGGACAGATGGATACAATAGAAGAGTTCGGAATGATGATGACAGGATTCTTGCTTGCCTTACTTGCCCAGCGTTTCATGTTTCGTGACGCAGAATTGAAAAGTGAGGTGGTGACAGGACTGATTCTCTTAACGGCAGCCCTGCTTATCAATATGACGCAACACACTCAAGTGGCATATTACATCTCGTCCACCTTTATCGGTATGGCAACGGGTATTGTGGGGGCACGATTCCTGTTGTTCTTCATCAAACTCAGCCGTCACTGTCAGCGTGGAACTTCCCAGAGTACTTTTATGCTGTCGTGGGAAACAGGACTGGCACTGGGTGTCGGCATAACCTATATACTCAAAGAGTTATTACCGCAACATGTAAATACGGTTGCGCTGGCACTGACTGTTATTTCCTTATTGATGTATAACGGAATAACACATAAGTGGTTCATGAACCACAAGAACCGATAAACTATCCTCGTCCACACAAAGGCGCATACGGACAATTCCGACAAGTCTTCTGGTCTTCCACTGGGATAAAAGGCTTATCGGGATTGAAAATCTCGTCGATACATGTTTTTAACATCTCCCTGAAAGCAGGGATGAATGGTTGTACATCTGTGATTTTTTCCTTGCCGAAGCGAAGAATGGGATTGTAATCCTCTTCTGTGGAATGTTGGATAAAGAGTAGGGCAGGACTGACAGGCAGTTGTTCTTGATTCAGTGTCGCATCCTCCCTGACGATACTACTATATAATAATGTTTGGAGGTAATATCCATTATGCGACTCATTGGTGGCGAAGATACTCTCTACATCTGGCAGATAAGTGAGTTTTCCCCCTCCCGTCTTATAGTCAATGACACGGATACGTTCCTGTTGGTCTGTCACAACAGCATCCAGACGGTCGATACTGCCACCAATCGTGGTAGTGAAAGAGGTGTCACCTTGTTGTACTATCCAGTCATGAATGACCTCATACTCCAGGGCATGAATGGTGAAAGGTGCCAACTGAAGGTCGAGTTTCAGCAATTGTCGCACATAATGGATGATGACCTCCCGGTTGATGAGCTGCAGTCCGCTATATTCCTTGTTGGGAATCTGTTCACGGAATGCTTTGTCTACCGTCATCTCAACGGCAACTTTTGACTGTAGTACTTGTTGTATCTGTTGTCGCTCAATGCGATGGCCCTGTTTCATCATCTCCTGATAGAGATATTGTGAGGCGGCATGGAATACGACACCAAAGATGCGGTCGTCAATCTGCAGTTCATCGTCGTCCATCTCCTTCAGTCCTCCCACATAGCGATAAAAGAAACTCAAAGGACACCGGCGGTAGGTATTGATAGCTGTTGGTGTCAATAGTGCATGATGCGTGTCAGACTTCTTGGCGAAACGGTCGACAAGGATATCCATGACAGCTGGAGTCTTCATGATAGGTACAGCTTTCCTGACAAGTAATTGCTGTCCTGCCTTCAAGGTATACTGACGGATAGGGTGTCCGCTCTCTACCAGTAGTTGCAGCATAAAACGACTCATCTCACCAGTATGTCCGTCGTCGGTCGCATTATTATAGACCAGGGTGATGTCTGATGCCCGTTGCAGAATACGATGGAAATAATAGGCATAGATAGCTGTCTTATGGTCAATGGTCGTCAACTCATACGCTTTACGCAGACTATGCGGGATAAACGAGCTGTCATTGACCCCTTTGGGCATATTCCCCTCATTACAAGAAAGCATCAGTACATGATCAAAGTCAAGGTTACGCGATTCCAATACACCCATCACTTGAATACCCTCAGCTGGTTCTCCATGAAAGGGGACAGAGGTTGTCTGTATCAGTTGGCGTACCAGCCTTTGCATGGTAGTGAGGTCGACAGAGAGGTCACCATTATGCACCAGTGTCGCAAGACGATTAATGAGCGTATACATACGGAAAAGGGACTCGTCGCGAAGTGATGCCTCCTGTCCTTTATTGCCCTCCTTGTTTGCTTGTTGCGCGATATGTCGGAGCAGCCGTGCTATCCATTGAAGGACAGGCTCAGTCTGGAAGATACCTGTTGCCTCACAACTGTTCAACAGTTCATCTGTCAGATACCTGTAATAAGGGTGACGATGGATTGCCGTTAGCAGACGGGGACGATAACCTCCTGTCTGAAGTGTTATCAACTGAATAACCAAAGAGGCGGCAGGCGTGAGTGTCAGGGGATAACCTGTTGTGACATTCACTTTCTCCACCTCCTGTGGGATACAGTGGATGACAACAGGAAGAAGTTGCTCATCGCAAAGAATAATCGCAGTACGCTTGCCATCAGCATAACGCCGGTGTTCCTTCAGCCATGTGCTGACATATCGAGCCTGGATATTCTCTGTTGGCGCAGAGACATAACTGATTTCCTTAGGTTTCTGGAACTGGTTGAAAATGGCATCATCGTGCATATCCAACTCGTTAGGAAACTCACCAAGATACTGGGACAGATAATACCCTGCCTCCTGTGTCTTGTAATAGTGGTCGATGTCCCAATAAAAGAAAGCCTTACCTTCTTTCATCAAGCGTCTGAAGATCCGTCTCTCCACCTGATGCAAGAGATTGAAGCCCACAAAAAGGTAGCGGTCATAATCAAAAGTGATGCTTTCGTCAGTAGCCACCTGCCGGTATAAAGCTCCCTCATAGGCAATACCCTGACGCTCCAGTCGTTGGTTATAGTTATGATAGATATCTGCGAAATGACTCCAAAGCTTGAGGAAGCGTTCCTTTAACACACTATTATGCTCATCAGAGAAATTACTGAAGAACTGTTTGATGATGGCACGTTGCTCCTCAGTGAGATAGCTGATATCATCTAACTCGTGGATATCACGCAGATTGGCAAACACCCTGTCGGCATCCGCCATATTCTTATCAATGTCATCAAAGTCAGATAACAACAATTGCCCCCATCCATAGAAATGGTCGAGGGTCTCGTCAATACCTGTGCATTCAACATACGACAGGTGAAGGTCGCAAACCAGTTTGATGGGATCCGCAACGGTCCGATGGGTGTGTGACGTGAAAAGATCGCTAATCGTGATATATGACGGGCTCCAGATAGGCCGGTCTGCCAATCGTGCCAGGTACTCATTGATAAATAGTGCGGCACGCTTGTTGGGAAATACGATTGCTGTACGTGACAGGTCATGACCATATTTCCTGATGATATCCTCGGCAACGTATTCTAAGAATGATTTCATTTGACTGGTTCTATTTGATTGCTATACACATACCACAGATAACCTTCTACCTGTTGGTGTCCCATCTGTTTCAATAGTGTCATGTACTCCCTTACTTGCTCCTGATACTCCGGTCTGGGATGACCAAACTTGAAGTCGACGACTATCATTCTGTTACCATCAGACATCACGCGGTCAGGACGGCGCTCACAGACCTCTCCTTGTTCGTCAGTATAGATAATGGAGCACTCATTATACAAGGTCCATTTACCAGAAAACCACTCCTTGACTCGGGGGTCAGCAAATCGCTTGGTGAGCAGAGACGACAATTTAGCTACTGTTATCTCCTCGTCATAAAGGACACCTTCCTGTTCCAGCTGCTGCAAGGCTTCGGGTACGTCTTCCGTCGTGCGTATAGTTGAGAATACATAGTGGAGAATACTACCTGTTTTGATATATCCCTGTTGGGCTGTCTCATCGTCTGTCTCCACAAACTCACGACTCTTATTGCTCTGACGGAACTCTGTCTTGTTACCGAAGACAGCCATTTCCACTGGAATCTGGTCAGAGGACTGAAGGAACACATTTTCTGTTGTACGACGTTTCTCTTCCTGATCTGTATAGAGCATACCATACGAAAAAGAGACATCTGTATTCTGGTCTTCTATCCCATCCAGCACAGCTCCGTCTAATGTCAATTCTGGAAGGACACGCTCAATCAAGGCAGAACGTGTTTTACCAGCATTGCGTTTTCCTATGACAAAGAGATTCTTGCATGCCCGGGTGAAGGCAACATACAAGAGATTGAGATTATCGACAGTCAATTGCAGATGCTCGTTCTGGTAGTCTTTCTCATAGATGGTACCCAGCATCTTCTGACTATAATCGACAGGCACTACAGGAAGCTGACTGAATGGTTCTTCCTGAGGTTCACACCAGATAGTGTCAACACGCTCCAACCTCCAGTCACAAAAGGGTAGTAACACGTTGTCGAATTCCAATCCCTTACTCTTATGGATGGTCAGGACACGAATGCCGTTAAGTTCATCACTCTGAATCGTCTTCTTATGAAGTTCCTGTTCCCAAGTCTCGATGAAAGCATCAATATCGGTACTGTTGTCTCTCGTGAACTCCATCAGACAATCATAGAAAGCACATAGATACGCACTTTGATCTTTCAAGCGGTGGAGTTGGAAAATCATGTATAGCTGTTCAACCAACTCATAAAGGGGGAGCATCAGCAGTTCCTCAAAATGCATTATATATGACTCAGGTAACAGATGGTCTGCATGGATGCTTTTGATTAACAAATCGGCATCTGACAGGTTGTCGCACAACACATCCTGATGATATGACTTGATGATATTGGCTTTTGTCAAAGAGTCTGTGGGATGGGTAAGTAGGAATAGAGCATTGATGAGCAACTGAACAGAGACAGAGGCATCTAAGCGGAAAGCCTCGTCGCTCACAATACTCACCTCAGGCAAATGTTCGGAGAAATAATTGGCAATGAGTGTGATGGTGTCATTTGTCCTGACAAGGATAGCGATCTTGTTTTGTGGGATACCGCATCCCAATAAAGTCACGATATGTTCTTTCAATAACTCCAAGGTTCGCTCCCGATACTCTATGGCTGGCAACAACCGGATATCCACATACCCCTTAGAGTCCCGATGGTCTGGTATTTGCTGACTGACATCCGCATAGGCATTCCTCAACAGTTCCGCTCCTATGGTGTTCTGTTCCTGAAGGGCATCATGCTCCTGACGAATAGCGGCAGAGAAGAAGTTATTATTAAATAAGATAATGTTACGCTCAGAACGATAATTGGTCTGCAAAGGGCGAACCTCCATCATCTCCTGCGGAAACTGCTGTTCGATATGGTTGAGCAAACGCCAATCACCAGAACGCCAGCGGTAGACACTCTGCTTAATATCACCAACAATCAGGTTCTCGGAGCCTACATGACTCATACACTCCAGCATCAATACTTTGAAGTTCTGCCATTGAACCGTACTCGTGTCCTGAAACTCGTCAATCATTATATGATGCAGTTGGGCACCTATTTTCTCGAAGACAAAGGGTGCGTCACTGTCTTGTATTAGTGAGTGTAGCAGATGTTGGGTATTACCTAACAGGAAGACATTAGCTTCATTGTTGATATCCTTGACCTTTTGCTCAATACTGCTCAACAGTCGGATATTGTTAAGATGGCTGAGTGTCAGGTGAGCCGATTGATACAGTTTCCATTGCTTTTCCCTTTCAACTTCAGCATACCGTAGCATAGGTATCAGTACTTGGTCGGCAAGAAGATGTAACTCCTCGGCTCTGGGATGGTCTTTCTTATACCAGTTCTCCGGAGCCTCCATGGCTTTGACAGCTGTTGTGTTGAGAATGGAATTGTCGAACACTCCGTTCTTGATCTTCATAAAGTAGCCAGAAACACCACGGGTATTGCTTTTCATATCGGCAACAGAGAAACCTTCTTGCTCCAAGGTATCGAAATATGTAGCGGCAATAGTCAGCATCCTCTCTTTGGCATCATCCCGAATCTGACGGAGGACTTGTGTATAATGGTCAAAGAATCCTTCCTCTGCCATCTTCTTGTTTAACTCAGCCCGATGTTCCTTATAGTAATCACGGAAGATCGTTTTGCCAAAGTTCTTGATTTCACGAATAAAACTCGTCCTCTTCTCATCATCCGTGCTCCAGCTCTTGTTATCACTGAGACTTTCCATGATATAATGGAGTAGCCATTGCAGGATGGCATCTGTGTGCTTGAGGTTATCAATCAGCAGGTCGACAGCCATTTCCTCTACTTGGTCGCCACTCAGTCCGACACGGAGGTTGGCTGTCAAATCCAACTCACGGGCGAGGTTCCGGAGCACACTCTGGAAAAAGGCATCTATCGTTTGAACGCGGAAACTGTTATAGTTATGCAAGAGCAGATGAAGTGCCTCTCCAGCACGTTCTCTGACAACGGGGAGAGAAAGGTCTGTCTCTTGCTGTACTTTACGGGTATAGTTCTCCGAGTCGGGAAATTCTTTCCAGATGCCATACAGCTGGCTCAAGATTCGCATCTTCATCTCTTCCGTCGCCTTGTTGGTAAAGGTGACGGCAAGGATAGTCCGATAGCTTTGTGGATTGACGACTAGCAGTTTGATATACTCGGTTGCCAATGTAAAGGTTTTACCACTGCCTGCACTTGCCTTGTATACAATAAGGGGTTTGCGCATTATCTTACCAATTTCTGAATAACTCAAAGGTAAACTTGACACCGAATTTCTCAAATTTCTTACCAAGCATACTGGCAAAAGCGCCGATGGAGATGAAACGGGTCGTGATGCCATAACCTATTTCAGCATAAGGTCGTGTGTGCTGGATGGAGAGCAGACTAAGATAGATTGTCTCATGCTCAATATACTTTCCTACGAAGGGCAGAAACGAGAAGACAAGTAGGGGAGACTCATAGGAGGTGTTGAGTCGCAGGTAGTACTTGGACATATTGTACCAGTCACTGTTCAGCAACTGGAAATAACCTGTCCATTCATCTTCCCATCCACCGGGTAGGTTCTCTTCATGGAAATTGGCATAGTCCAGGAAATAGGTTGTCTCGTTGTTTGTATAGAATCCGAAACCACCTTTCAGATTGACCAGTCTCAGGCGGTTGAGTTTGAACTTATGACTGACATCAAACTCATAGCGCTCATACTCTGAATTGGAACCAAGTATCCCCTTGATGCTACGCTCATAGTTCATCGTCAGATATGGTCCATGATTCCAGGGGGATACATGCAGGGTCAGTGAGGGAGCAAAACTGCGAAAGGATGTGGGTTGTTTGAATCGCCGCAACGCTTCCTTATTGTCAGGTCTTCGAATGTGGAAAACAATACCAGTCTTGATTTCCAGCCAGTCGAAAGCTGCCACATTATTGTATGCCTTAATATAATTGTCCGTGAAGTAGTTTAGGCCCAGGTTTTCAATATCCTTAAACTCCACATAGGGATTCTCCTTAAACTCCACATCGGGATTCATATTCTTGATAGTCTGTATGATACTGGAGTTGGAGATACGATTACCATTGGCGAAGACAAGTTCAGCATAACCGTTACGCTTAGGATTATAGGTCATCCTGATAGGGGTGTAGTGGAAAAACTGCTTGATCTTGAAATTATAGCCTATCTGTGTCCTAATAGTCAGATAACGTTTCTTATTCCAGTTGTAACGAGCACCAAGCTGTATCTTATACGACAATCCTCGGCTGGGACTGTAGCTGATATACTGTGGATTGAGGATAGGGGATAGTGTGAGCTTGGCTCCTAAGGCATCGGCATGAGAACTGGTTACCAATTTGTCACCGATATCCCATAGGAAATCACCCAGCGATCGTTTCTTTGGGTGAAGGGAATCCTCCTTTTCTTTCTCTTTCTCCTTTAGCCACTCGGCATGTTCTCTCGCTTTCTGCTCATCATATTTGCGATAGATTTCCTTCTCCAGGTCATTCAACTGAAATGTCCTCAACGAGTCCATCTTTTCACGATCGTGAACCTCATTAAGGGTGTCTGGCAATGTGGTCGGGTTATCGTAAGTAGCAAGAAAATGTGACGTTACCTTGTTTCCCATGAAGTTGAACTTCAGATCGGAAGTGCAACGCTGTGGCAATATGGAGCTCGTGTTCTCGGAACCTAACACCACGTCGATATGGAATTTTAGCATGTCATACTCACCATCGAAGGTAGTATATACAATGCGTCCCGTATTTCTGTTTACCAAGGCGTATCCCTTGACCAACTGCGTGTTCTTCAACTTGGGACGGAAGTTGACATGTACGATGTTGGCATCTTCGTTTTCTATCTTATAGCGGTAGTAGAACCTGTTGCTCCGATAGAAAGGCGACAGTATCATGTCGTCATATAACGTCATGTCGTAGATGTTGGGCGTAGAGAAATTGATAAACGCATCGCTCACCTGCCGGTCATGGGGTATGTTACTACTGATAATTTGCGGTCTGATATTAAACTTGTGCAGACTCTCTATCTCCATCTTTCCATATATCTCAGAGATATACTGGCGGTCGTCCTTGGCAAAGGCATAGAGCGAGGGAATCAGGAACATGGTGAAGTTGCGACGCTCGGTATTCAGAGTGTAGCGCATGTATGTGTTAGTGGTATTACCAATATTCTGATGTGTGTAATTACGCTTGTAACTCCACATCTTTTCAAGGATGCTGGAGTCAGACTTTTCTTTAGAAAAACAAAAGGTGGGCATGAATATAAACATGCCCACCATTAATATTATAAGGTTTGCTTTATTATTCATAGCCCCAAAATTACAAAATAATTTTGAGGAAGCAAAAATTTCACCCTAAATATTTCATTAAAATACGTGCATTACCCGATTCACGGAGTTTTGCAATACTTTTTTCACGTATCTGACGAACACGCTCACGGGTCAGTCCCAAACGGTCACCAATTTCCTCAAGACCTTTTTCATGGCAACCGATACCGAAGCATTCACGAATAATGGTAATCTCTCGGTCTTTCAATACTTTCTGAAGGACTGTGTTCAATTCCAAAGCCATAGACTCATGGTCTACTTGGCGGTCGGTACGGGAATCATCACCACTTGCCATAACGTCAAGCATGCAATTGTCCTCACCATCTTGGAATGGAGCATCAATTGAAACATGATGACCGTCTGCCATCAGACTCTGTCCGATCTTATCCTCGTCAAGGTTTGTCGCTTCACTCAGCTCTGAGACTGAGGGATGGCGCTGATTCTCCTGTTCAAATTTGTTAATCTCGTGGTTAATCTTGTTCAGACTACCTACTTGGTTCAATGGGAGACGTACAATACGGCTCTGCTCAGCAATAGCTTGGAGAATACTCTGACGAATCCACCAAACGGCATAAGAAATGAATTTGAAGCCACGTGTCTCATCAAACTTCTGTGCGGCTTTAATCAAACCAATGTTACCCTCATCAATCAAATCAGTAAGCGTCAATCCCTGATGCTGATACTGCTTAGCTACTGATACCACGAATCGAAGATTTGCTGTCACCAGCTTGTCCTTAGCACGTTCTCCTTCAGGACCGCCCTTGCGGATCTTCTGTGCAAGCTCAATTTCCTCATCAATACTAATCAGTGGTGCACGTCCAATCTCAACCAGATACTTATCCAGTGCCTCACTTGAACGATTCGTAATACTTTTCTGAATCTTTAATTGTCTCATTTAAACTTGTCTCTTTTCCTTAACTGCCTGAAAACCAAGCGTATATACTAAATACTTCTTTAAAACTCTGCAAAATTACAAAAAATATCAATACGTTGTTCTCCAGACACCTAATATTTTTCTTAAAAATAGTTAAGCTATTACATCGAGCTATGCCTCACCTTTCCGGAACAGGTGAGTGAAATGTTTGTTATAGAGTTCTGAGAGTCCATGACGATTATCGATAGCCTCACCGACGACGAGCATGGTCGTGAGGGTAAGGTGGTTGTCATGGACAATTTTCGCAAGGTCTTTTAGTTTGCCACGATAGATCTTCTGGTCTCCCCATGTCAGGTGATAGCAGGCTGCAACAGGAGTGTCCTCCGGATATTCCATCAGCAACTCTTTCTGTACCTCGTCGACAATGGCGGCACTGAGGAAGATACACATCGTCGACTGACTCCTGGCAAGCAGGTGCAGCTGTTCCTTCTCAGGCATCGGAGTACGTCCCTCGCCACGAGTCAGGATAATCGTCTGACAACGCTCCGGGATGGTAAACTGACTGCGTAACTCGGCAGCGGCAGCCAGGAAAGAGGAGATGCCCGGTGTGATATGATAGTCCATTCCCTGACGGTCGAAGAATGCCATCTGCTCTTGGATGGCACCGAAGATACAGGGGTCACCCGTATGCAGACGAACGATGTATTTCCCCTGGTCGTAGAACCTCTTCATCAGGTCACACTGCTCTTCCAGACTCATGTCTGCCGACGAGCGTACCATGGCTCCAGCCTTATGACAGTCAGTGAGTTCCTTGGGAACAAGACTGCCCGCATACAGAATCAGGTCGGCACGCTCCAGCACCTTACGACCACGGACACTCACCAAGTCAGGGTCACCAGGACCAGCACCCACAATCTCGATATGTCCCTTCTCCTCCCGCAGGTATTTATAGTCGATGGCAAGGGCTGCCGTCCAGTTCTTACCCTTCACCTTAGGAACGATGAGTTTTCCATGGTTAGAGCCGAGGATGGCAGCAGCCTCGCAGACACTGGGAGTCCCCACATGCTTATTGACCACATCGCTGGGGTTTGGTACCTCCACCTTCGCCAATTCCTCAGCAGAGTAAAACACCACCTCCTCGCCATAGTCCTCCAGAACATCAATGAACTCCTCATCCGCTTTCACGTCGATGGTGCAATAGTGTTTGTAGCAGGGTAATATACCTATTCTGCTGAGTGTCTCGTCTATCTGGTCGTAGATATCCATGTAGTCATCGGGATGACTGGCAAGACCGAAACCCAATGAAGCAATCATCGGGACGAAATGCAGTTCCAGTATTCCAGCAGGAGCACAGAGGTTGTAGGGCGACACGATGATGACAAGACTGTAATGTGCGGGATCGACCTCAGCAAGACTCTTGACGATGGTGACATGGTCGGGGAGGGTCTTCTCCAGATAGTCCGTACCCTCGTCACAGACTTCCATCAACAAAGCTGTCGGTCTCTTATTGACGAAAGCATAGATACATTCGTTCATGTCGTCCTCGCTGGCTATTGCCCAGTTGAAACGTTCCGCAAGCGTGTCAAGAGCCCATAGCCCGGCATTGTCGCTCTGCGTGGTGATGACCGCCCTTGCCCCGAGGATAGCGGCAACCTCAGATGTGAGGTCGTTGGCACCTCCGATATGTCCGGACAACACAGAGACAGCATGCTGTCCGAAGGTGTCCACACAGACGACGGCAGGGTCCTCATGCTTATCCTTTATATAGGGAGCGATGGTGCGCACACAGATGCCCATGGCACCGATGAAGATGAACCCGTTGAAGTTCTTCCATTGCTTGCCGACCTCAGAGCGTTCTATTACCTTTGCTTTCAGTTCTCTGCACAGGTCGCTGGCGATATCCTTGCCAGCGTCACTGATTGGTATGATTGCTATTTTCTGCATTTCAGTATTGTTATTGGATGATGGTCATTGAGTTGTATTCTGACGGGTGCCTCCTGCTGGAGTCCTAATGCCTCGCAAGCCTCGTTCCATAGTTGCTGACTGTCAGTGGTCACCTTGGGAGCGATGACACTATTCATGACGATGCAGCCGTCATCAGCAAGGACACTGACCACCTTCGTCATTATCTCCTTCAGATGTCCCCCATGCCCGCCAATGAAAACGGCATCAGGACGTTGTAATGGAGAATTGGCAAAGGGGAATTGGCAATGGAGGAAATCGCCCATGTGGATATGGATGCCGGGGGCACCAAAGCGACGCATGTTCTCTTGGATGATAGACTCACACTCAGGACGGATCTCAAAGGCATCGATATGCAGATGAGGGAACAGCAGGCGCGCCTCTATCGAGATGCTTCCTGTGCAGAAGCCGATGTCCCATAGCGTATGCCGTCTGGGAAGGTCGAGTGCCTGTAAGGTCATCAGGCGAATCGGCATTTTGGTAATCATCTTCGTCCTGCCGTCTAAGAGGGTGAAGGAACTGTCGGGGATACCGAAAGGTTTGGGAGAGTGATGAGGGGCAAGCGTTGAGAGTATGAGACAGTTAGGGTGGGAGAACTCACACACGGCGGCTTCCTGGAGGGAGAGGGTCGTCACCCTTTCTTTCTCTGTGTTGCCGAGGTGTTCCCCCACATACATGGCATATTGGTCATAACCATACTCCAGTATCCTTTGGGCAATAGCGGAAGGGGTGTGCTCCCTGTCTGTCAGCACTCCTATCTTGTCTGCCCGTTCTATCAGGGCACGGTCGAACTCCTGCCAGGGTCTGCCGGTCAGTGAGACGATACGCATGTCATGGTAGGGTATCACCAGACGGTGAGCCAACATCTGGAGGGAGTTGAAAGTAGGGTAGACCACTATCTCCGCATTCGGCATCTTCCGCTGTACCGTATTGGCAAAACCGAAGAACAGCGGATCGCCACTGGCGAAGATGGTTATAGTTGAGAGTTGAGAGTTGAGAGTTGAGAGTTGATATTGCTCGAAGACGGCATCAAGGGGTACGGTGATGTCAATCCACTGCGCGTCAGCAGGGAGGTAGGGGGCGACAATCTCATGATGACGCTTGCCACCCGAGAATACCTTTCCGTTCTTGATGACCTCCATCACCTCAGGAGGAAAGAACGGCTTCGGATTATCCGTGATACCAATAATGATAAATTTCAATTCTTCCATTTTTCAACTCTTCCATTCTTCACAAGTCTCTCCCAGGTTTTAGTTGTGCGGCATCATCGTAACAAAGTATCGCATTACAGAGCGTGGCGGCAAGATTACTGCCACCCTTGCGCCCTTCGACAATGATTTTGGGAATGTCACGGAAAGGCTTCACCATGTGTTTCGACTCACAGACATGGACGAAACCCACAGGAGCGGCGATGATACCAGCAGGATGCGCCTTGCCTTTACGGATCAAGTCGCAGAGTTCCATCAGTGCCGTCGGTGCATTACCGAAAGCAAAGAGAGCGTCAGGATGCTCCTCGACGGCAAGACGAATACCCGCTTGCGTCCGGGTGATACCCTCTGCGGAAGCCATCTCAGCCACCCGTGGGTCTTGCAGGTAACACTTCGCCTCCATGCCCAGTCGTTGTAAGGCACCTTTACGTATGCCACTGGTCACCATCGTCACATCCGTCACAATGGTTCTCAGACTGCCATCCTTCACCATCTTATACAGATGCTCCACAGCCCCCTCGTCGGTATAGAGAATATGCTCCATCTCAAAGTCGGCAGTGGTATGGATGGCATGCAGCAGCGCCCATTTGCGGTCAAGAGGAATGTCCTTGTCCTGCAACTCAGACTCAATACGTCTGAAACTCTGTATCATAATCTGCTGACCGGGTTTTTCATTAGAAGTGAGAGGTGAGGGGTGGGAGGTGAGGTTATACCCACGGGGGGTAATTATCTTCCCGTCCTCGATATACGACTGGGAATTACCAATGAGGATGACGGTAAACATATCAACCTCCTCGGGATTAAAGTCATGAAGAGTCGTCACCTTTATGTTCTGCTCTGGTCTGCCAGCCTGGCGGACAAAACCCACAGGAGTGCTTCCTGAGCGTTCCTGCAGGAAGAGTTCTTGTAAGCGGTACAGTTGCCAGTAACGCTCATGACTCTTGGGATTATAGACAGCAGTGACGAAATCACCAGTGGCGGCGGCACGGATACGACGCTCTATCGTCTCCCAAGGTGTCATCAAGTCCGAGAGAGAGATGACACACAGGTCATGTCCGATAGGAGCCCCTAACAGTGATGCCGCTTTCTGGAAAGCGGAGATGCCAGGCAGGGAGCAGACCTCAACATCGGAACCCCGTTCTTTCCGCATCTCATAGATCAGTGGTGTCATGCCATAGATACCAGCATCACCAGACGATATCACGACAACCGTCTTCCCCTGTTCTGCCTGTATAAAAGCCAGCTCAGCCCTCTCACGCTCTCTTTTCATCCCTGTGTCGATACACTCACACTGCGGAGGGATGAAGGATTTGATGAATTGGAAATAGAACTTATAACCGACAATCACCTCTGCCTCCTTGATGGCTTCCGTTACTGCCGGTGTCATGTCCTCAGGTCCTCCAGGACCTATTCCTGCAACAATAATTTTCTTCATACTTGCTGCAAAGTTAATAATTTTCTGTAACTTTGCCATCATAGATGGCGAAAATACTCCGTCTCGGCAAAAAAAAGAAACGAATTTCTTTGTTTTGCTCTCGACTTTCCGTAACTTTGCAGCAAAATATAAAAAAAAGATGAGACGTATCATTCTGATTATTGGTGGACAACGTTCGGGCAAGAGTCAGCATGCTGAGCAATTAGCTTTGCAGTTGGCTGAGAATCCTGTTTATCTTGCCACAGCCCATGTGTGGGACGAGGAGTTCCGGCAGCGGGTGCTCAGACACCAGGAGCGTCGCGGACCTCAGTGGACGAATATCGAGGAAGAGAAATTCCTGAGCAGACACGAGCTGACGGGACGTGTCATCGTGATAGACTGTGTGACCTTATGGTTGACGAATTTCTTTTTTGAGAATAATGAGGTAGAACAGACTTTGGAACAGGCAAAGGCTGAGTTTGACCGCTTCACCTCACAGGAGGCTACCTTCATCTTCGTCACCAACGAGATAGGAAGTGGTGGTGTCAGTGAGAATGCCATCCAACGGAAGTTTACCGACTTGGAAGGGTGGATGAACCAGTATATCGCAGCGAAAGCTGATGAAGTGATCCTGATGGTGAGTGGAATACCTTTGAAAGTGAAATGAGAACATTTAATATATCATCTCCTGATGAGACATTACGTCCCTCCATTCAGGAGAGAATTGATAACCTGAACAAGCCGAAGGGTTCGTTGGGCAGACTGGAAGAGTTAGCGATGCAAGTCTGTCTGATTCAACAGACGCTGTCCCCTTCGTTAGTGCATCCCTGCCATCTGTTGTTAGGTGGTGACCATGGCATAGAGCGGGAGGGTGTCAGTGTGTCTCCCCGTGATGTCACATGGCAGCAGATGATTAACTTCACGCATGGCGGTGGCGGTGTGAATATGTTCTGCCGTCAGCATGGTTTCACTTTGCGAATCGTTGATGTGGGGGTGGATTATGACTTATCCAAGGTTCCTGGCATCATCCACAAAAAGATAGCCTGCGGCACTAGGGATTTCCTTTATGAGCCTGCCATGTCGGAAGAGGAGTACGACAAGGCGATAGAGACAGGAGCCTCATTGGTTGACGAGTGTGTCGCTGAGGGGTGTAACATCCTCTGTATCGGAGAGATGGGTATTGGCAATACGTCCCCGTCCAGTATCTGGATGCATCTGTTCTGTCATCTTCCTCTGGAAGAATGTGTCGGGGCAGGAGCCGGTCTGGATCATCCAGGTATTCGTCATAAGTATGAGGTGTTGGCAGAGTCTGTCAGTCATGCTGCCTCCTCACTGCAGACCACTCAGGATATCCTTCGCTATTTTGGAGGTTATGAGATGGTCGCCGCTATTGGTGCCATGTTAAGAGCGGCAGAGCGCCATGTCATCATTCTGGTCGATGGCTTTATCATGACCGCCTGTGCCTTAGCCGCTATCCGTTTGTGTCCCGAAAGCCAGTCATATATGATATTCACCCATTGTGGTGACGAGGGTGGTCATCGGAAGATGCTGGATGCCATGGGAGCCTCACCACTGCTTCGTCTGGGTTTCCGATTAGGAGAGGGAACGGGAGCCTTGTGTGCTTATCCTATTATTGACTCTGCTGTAAGGATGGTTAACGAGATGAATACTTTTCAGAAAGCTAATATTACCAAATACTTCTGACCTATGGAGATATCTATTGACCAGACTCACTGGTACGACCGTATATGGGCGGCATTGATCTTCTTCACCAGACTTCCTTTCTGGCGATTGCATGAACCACCCAAGGAATGTTATAAGACCGTTGTGGAGCATTGGCCCTTAGTAGGTTGGCTGACGGGTGGAGCGATGGCTGCCATCCTCTATTTCGGCAGTATGGTATTGCCATACCTGGTGGTTGTCATCACTGCGATGGCGGTGCGTCTGTTGATGACTGGTGCTCTCCATGAGGACGGATTGGCAGATTTCATGGATGGTTTTGGTGGTGGCGGGAGAGACCGTCAGCGTATTCTTGACATCATGAAAGACTCCCGTATCGGCACCTATGGTGTGCTGGGACTGGTGTTCTATGAGTTGCTGTTAGGGACGACGCTCTATTCCCTGACTCCCGAACTGGCTGCCTTGGTGGTATTTGCCGCCGACCCCTATAGTAAGATGGTGACCAGTCAGTTGATACTGATGTTGCCCTATGCCCGTAAGGAGGAGGAAGCTAAGTCGAAGACCGTCTACCGGAAAATGGAATGGAAGGCAGGGGTGAGTCTTGCCGTACAAGGGCTCCTCCCCATGGCAGTGTTCCTTTATCTGACCCGTCTGCCATGGACGATGATTATCTTTATGCCTTGTCTGGTGATGTATTTCCTTTACCTGCTTATCCGTCAGCGGCTACAAGGGTATACCGGCGACTGTTGCGGTGCTGTTTGCCTGTTGGTGGAACTGACTGTCTATCTGGTTGTGTGCAGTTTAGTAACACATCCACTGATATAAGATGATGAGTATGATCATCAGCACTTCAGCCATCCTGTTGATACGGATGGCTTTTTTCATGTCACTCGTGTCCAGCTGTTTTTCATTTTCCCCAATGAAGGGTTTGTCAAAACGCTCCCCGAAATAATAATGAGGACCCCCGAAACGACAATGCAGGATGCCTGCGAGGGCAGCCTCAGGATAGCCACTGTTGGGACTGGCATGGTGACTACCGTATTTCCATACGAAACCAAAGAGGTTCCATTTCCCTGAGACGATAACCATCAACAGGGCGGTAAGACGTGCAGGGATGAAATTGGCAATATCGTCGATCCTTGCGGCACAACAGCCAAAGTCCTTGTAGCGCTCTGTGTGATAGCCAATCATGGAGTCAAGGGTGTTGACCATCTTATAGGCAAGCATGCCAGGTGTTCCTAACAAGGCAAACCAGAACAGAGGGGCTATCACACCGTCGCTCAGGTTCTCTGCCAAGGTCTCCAATGCCGCTGTCCTTACCTCCTGTGCCGAAAGCTCTGAAGTGTCCCTTCCTACGATGCGTGCCACCTGTTTCCGTCCTTCGTCCAGAGACCTGTCCACGGCGAGGAATACTTGTCGTACTTCCCGGATAAGGGTTGTTCCTGCCAGACAGAAGAAGATGATGACGACATTGAGGATGGGCAGATAACGGTTGAGCAGCCATCCGGCTGTAAAAACAAAGATGATGAGAACAAGAGCCAGCAGTGCTCCTTTCAGCATGCGGTGTCTTCCTTTGTTCAGACGATGCTCTCCCCATGCTATCATCTTCCCAAACCATACCACGGGATGGGGGAGACAAGAAGGGTCGCCCAGCAGCAGGTCCAGTGTCCAACCTCCCAGTAGGGGTAATATGGCAATCAGGATATCAGGCATGGTGACTGATTATTTGATATACTTTCTCCACATCCACATATTGACGGATATGGTCAGCAAGACGGTTGTATTGCTCCTCTTTGAAAGCATGGTAGTCAAAGGGGGTGCTGTCCTTAGCCAACTGATTGGCAAAGGGCTTCAAAAGATAGTCGATGAAGGAGGTGTTGTCGAGAATGCCATGGACATAGGTACCCATACAGTGGTCGTCCACCAGGTAACCGTCTTCTGTGCCATCCTGCAAGTGCAATAGGGGAGACGGAGTTTCCAAAGGTGTCGTGATACCTTGGTGAATCTCGTAACCTTGTCCATATTCACAGGTCACCTGCCGGGTTGTCTTCTCACCATCGATGGTGGTGGTGACAGGTAACAGTCCCAGTCCTGGTATACGCTCAATATCTCCTTCCGTATGGTGAGGGTCACAGACCTCACGTCCCATCATCTGATATCCTCCGCAGATACCCAGTACAGTGGCACCACGCCGACGAGCCTTGATGATTGCCTCTGCCATGCCGTTGCGCCGTAAATGATACAGGTCATCAATCGTTGACTTGGAACCTGGCAGGATAATGATATCAGCATCCTCGATATCTGATGGGTTACTGGCATAGTATAGATGTATGCGAGGGTCCTGCTCCAACACGTCAAAGTCGGTAAAGTTACTCATGTGACGCAGAAGGACGACGGCACAGTTTAATGAGGTGCCTTGTGCATGGTGCGCTTTGTGTTCCAGTGACACGCTGTCCTCATCCTCGATATGGATGTCGGTGAAGTAGGGAAGGACACCCAGTACAGGGATATGACACAGATTCTCAATGATTTCAATACCTTCTTGGAAGAGTTGAATGTCACCACGGAACTTATTGATAATAATCCCCTTAACATATTTCCTCTCTTCTTTGGTCAAGAGCATGATACTGCCATACACACTGGCAAAGACACCCCCTCGGTCAATATCGGCTACAAGGATGACATCAGCACCTGCATATATTGCCATGGGCATATTCACCAAGTCGACTTTCCGAAGGTTGATCTCGGAAATACTGCCTGCTCCTTCCATCACAATAGGGTTATATTGGGAGGCAAGACGGTCGAAAGCCTCATGAACAGCTTGACGGAGACATTCCCTTCCTTCATGGCGGAAATAACTGCCTGCCGATTGATTGCCTACTGGTTTGCCGTTCAACACCACTTGGGACGTGTGGTCAGACTGTGGCTTTAATAAGATAGGGTTCATATCCGTATGACAGGGTATGCCTGCAGCCTCAGCCTGTACAGCCTGTGCACGTCCTATCTCCAGTCCTTCTGGTGTGGCATAGGAGTTAAGCGACATGTTCTGCGCCTTGAAAGGAGCGGGGGAGTAGCCGTCTTGTCTGAAGATACGGCAGAATCCTGCGGCAATCACACTCTTGCCGACATCACTGCCAGTACCTACGAACATCAGTGGGTGTAAATATGTTTCCATCTCTCTAAACTCTCAATTCTCAACTCTCAATTCTCAACTAAATAAAGGTGTGTGTAACTTGCCAACACATTATTATATATAAGGACGGGTGTGTCCACGGGATTCCCTTTGGCATCATAGACTTGCGTGACACTCTTGGGAGTCTCCCCCATGAACTGGGTGTAGTGGAACTCATGTCCCCTGTATTCCTTGCCATTCAAGACGAAGCGGCGATAGCCTAATGTCAATTTGCGGTCTGCTTTCCGTGCCGTAATCTGGTAGGGAAGTACTCCACACATCGGGAACTCCCCCTCATCAGTTACTATTGACTTACAGAGATACATCATCCCTCCACATTCGGCGATGATGTGTCCGCCTCGTTCCGCATATTCTCTGATGGCATGGCGAGTCCTCTCTGCCTTGACCAATGCCTCCAAATGCTTTTCAGGATAACCTCCTGGCAGATAGAGCAAGTCAATTCCCTCCAGATGAGGAATCTCTGTTTCCGGATCAAAGAAACAGACATGCTGGAATGAGTCAATCACCTCTTGATAAAGAAAAGAGAACGACTCACTATTCCGTGCTATCAGAACGTTAAGAGTCTTTCCCATCTCACTGTCTCCTCTAATAAATGAATAATGTCCTGGTTCTCTGGCATCGAACTATAGTCCAGTCCTAAGTAGCGGGAACCTTGTTCGAGGGAGGTCCTCTTGGGCAGATAGCCCAGACACTCCACCCCTTGTTCCTCACATACTTCTTGTAACATACGGAAATGTTTTCCTGATCCCACCTTATTGAATATGATGCCACAGAACTGGATGTCTTTGCGGAAGTTCAGGAAACCAGACAACAAAGCAGCCGTGGAATAGGCAGCCGCTTGGGCATCGATGACTAAAACGACAGGGATGTCCAGCACCCTTGCGATCTCTGCCGACGACCCTTTGTCCTTGTCATAGCCGTCAAAGAGTCCCATCATTCCTTCTACGACGCATACATCAGCGTCTTTGCCATAGTGTTCAAAGAGTTCACGGACATGTTCTGGTGTCGCCATGAACGTATCGAGGTTGATGGAAGGTCTGCCACAAACTTTCTCATGAAACTTGGTGTCGATATAGTCAGGACCGCACTTGAAAGGCTGAACCCGATATCCCTTTTGAGTCAGCAGTGCCATCAATCCTCGCGCAATAGTTGTCTTGCCCGAGCCACTATGTGGTGCTGCTATCAGAAACTTCGTCATCAAAGTGCAAAGTTAGTCTAAATTGAGAGAAAAAACAAATTATTTTGCAAGAATCGTGTAACATTTTGTAACTTTGCAGTATGAAAGAATACGACATATATATTTTCGATCTTGACGGAACCCTGTTGGATACGTTACAGGATCTGACCGCATCAGTTAACTATGCGCTTCGTCAATATGGATTGCCAGAACATTCGGTTGATGACATTCGTGGCTTCGTGGGTAATGGTGTCCGTCTGTTGATGGAACGGGCAGTGCCCCAAGGTGCTGAGCATCCAGAGTTTGAACATATTTTTGCTACCTTTCGTCAATATTACATGGCACACTCCCTTGATACGACAAAGCCCTATGAGGGTATACCAGAGATGCTGAAAATACTGAAAGACAGAGGATGTAAACTTGCTGTGGTAAGCAATAAGATGATGTCAGCTACGCAAGACCTGATAGCCCATTTCTTTCCACAGATTGACGTCGCCATAGGAGAACACGAAGACATGGGTATTCATAAGAAGCCTGCTCCAGACACGGTTTATGAGGCAATGCGACAATTAGATATTCCCGTTCCATTCCCTTCGGATTTGTCTGCGGTCTATGTAGGAGACAGTGACGTGGATATCCAAACGGCTCAAAACGCAGGGATTCCATGCATCAGCGTCTTATGGGGATTCAGGGACCGTTCTTTTCTTATAACACATGGTGCAACCACCTTCATTGAGTGTCCAAGGGAATTAACCTGTTAAATGTTCTGAACAGAAAATAATACCTGTTATATTTGGCAGTTCGCAAAATTTACACTAATTTTGCATCCGAAAAGGCAATCTGGTGGTTGATACCGCCTGATGTAAGGGAATCTGGTGAGAGTCCAGAACTGTACCTGCAGCTGTAATCCTCATTGGATGGTTTGCTTGTATAACGCCACTGACATAAGTCGGGAAGGTAAAGCAGACTGAGGAAAGTCAGAAGACCTGCCTGTTTTTTATTAATGTTCGCACGCACAGGAATATGCGTTGGCGGGAATCATACGAAGTGAATGAAAAAGATTCTGACGGTAGGAATACTTGCCATGTATTCATGTGTGTCTGTCAGTGCGCAAGGAAATATCTGGCGTAACGACAGCATACAGGAGGTGGTGGTTACAGGTACTGGTACGCAGCATCTGCTCAAGGATGCTCCTGTTCAGACAGAAGTCATC
This sequence comes from uncultured Prevotellaceae bacterium, assembly GCA_902776195.1. Taxonomy (GTDB): domain Bacteria; phylum Bacteroidota; class Bacteroidia; order Bacteroidales; family Bacteroidaceae; genus Prevotella. Next base: position 119,749 of record CACYPF010000002.1, read on the forward strand.
AGTGGGAGACAGTTGCAGCAATATGCCGGCAAGAGCATTGAGGATATTCTCTCGGGACTGACGGCAAGTTTTGCGTTCAACGAGAATGACATGGGTTCTCATCTTCAGATGAACGGACTGGGCAATAGTTATGTACTGATCCTTATTGACGGTCGCCGACTGCATGGTGACAACGGGGGTGAGAATGAGCTCTCACTCATCGACCCTCATAACATTGAGAAGATAGAGATTGTGAAGGGTGCCTCGTCAGCACTCTATGGAAGTGACGCCATTGCCGGTGTTATCAATGTCATTACCAAGAAACACCGTGAGCAAGGTGTGATGGTAGAGAATACCAGTCGTTTCGGTTCTTACGGAGATATCCGTCAGCATAACGGTATTGCCTTGAATTTCGGGAAGTTCTCTTCCTATACCAATTTCCAGTTACAACACTCTGACGGTTGGCAGAATACCAGCGAGGAAGCATTGTCACAGACAGAATATCATATCACCGACTCTCGGAACAAGACGGTCAACCGTCATACTAACTGGCAGATAGCAGAGCATCTCACGTACCAGCTGACTCCCAAGATTGAGCTCTATGCCGATGGCAGTATCTATTGGAAGCGTATCTATCGCCCCTGTGGCAAGCATCCCGGTGTGGATGTCAAGACCTATGATATGCAATACAATAACGCATCGGTATCGGTAGGTGGAAAATGGAAACTCAATGAGACAGATGTGATTACCCTGGATGCTGACTGGAAACGGCATGCCTATAAGTATGCCTATACGGACACCACACTGACTGACGGATACGTGAACGGACGCTTCACCAACTATTATCCGTTTTTCCCCGGTGACGTGGATTTGCAAAGTGACCAACGACTGACACATATCACCCTGAAAGGTGTGTTCAAATTACCCTATCAGCAACAACTGAGTGCGGGATTCGATTACCGTCATGACTGGTTAGAGGCGCCGATGAGAGTTAATGGTGGAAAAGCAACGGATAATACCCAGGCATTGTATGTGCAGGACGAGTGGGCACTCCTTAACCCGCTGTACCTGACGGCAGGACTTCGACTGACACGTAATGAGGGATTCGGTACCCGGCTGACTCCTAAACTCTCTGCGATGCTGAAGGTCAAAGACCTGCGGCTAAGGGCTACATGGAGTCAGGGCTATAAGACTCCCACCCCCAAGGAACTGCATTATCAGTATGTGCGTAATATGAACGGGGTGCTCCTCTATCTCGGAAACAGTGATCTGAAGGCACAGACCTCCAACTATTTCGGACTCAGTGCGGAATATAGTATTGGCAATCTGACCATGACGCTTTCTGGTTATTATAATAAGGTGGATAATATGATTGCGCTGGTGACGATACCAGCGAGTGAGGCACCGGGCGATCTGATTGTTCAGTACGACCCAAGGAGAGTGCGCCAATACCAGAACATGGAGGATGCCATGACCTATGGTGTTGACTTCACGGCACGTTATCAGACCAAGCATTTCACGGTAGGAGGGTCATATAGTTATTTGGACACCAGGGCGCATCAGTATGACACGGAAGATGAAGTCATGAAAGAAGTCACCATTGACGGTATGGCGCATCACAAGGCAAACTGGTATGCGACATGGAATCATGACTTCACGAAATGCTATCATCTTGGCATCGGTATCTATGGTCGTATGTCGAGTAAACGGTATTATCAGGTGGATGGTGACGGCAAGGGCTATCAGATATGGAGACTTTCGACAACCCATCAGTTTGGAAAGAACTACCGGTTAGAGGCAGGTGTCGACAATATCTTTAATTATATAGACAAGACACCGCATGGACTCCATCTGGGAACAACAACGCCAGGGACTACTGTCTATGCGTCATTGACTATCCGTTTCAACAAAGGAAAGAAACTTACAAACAAATATAAGTATAACTTAAATCAAAGAAACAATGAAGAAAATTAAATTCTTGATGATTGCCATGATGGCATTCATCACCAGTGCCACATTTACTGCGTGTGGTGATGATGACAACAGCAGCAGTAACAACAACAAACGTTCAAATTACGACCGCTATCAGGAGACAGTGAATGGCATTGTCAACAGTCAGAAGAGCAGTGACAAAGTCATTCTGGTAGTTGCCTTCGGTTCTACCTGGGAACAGGCTTATGACACCTTCGACAAGGTGGTGGCTGACTATAAGAGCCAGTTCAGTGGCTGGGATGTGTATCTTTCCTTCTCTTCCGCCATCTGTATCAACAATGCACGTGCTGGTGAGAATGTAGCACCACGTGATTACTTCGATCCGGAGCACTGGTTGACCGCCATTGGTCTCGCTGGCTATAAGCAGATTGTCGTACAGTCATTGCAGGTGATTCCTGGTGAGGAGTATCGCCGTGTTCGTGACACGTATGTCAAGGACTTTATGAACAACCGTAACGGTGACTTCACCGATGCATATATGAAGAGTCTCGATCAGAATGTGGTGGTAGGTACTCCGTTGATGGCTGAGGAAAGTGACGCAGAGGCACTGGCAACAGTCTTGAATAACGAGCCTGACATCAAGGCTGCTGTCAATAAGGGTATTGTCGCTTTCATGGGACATGGTAATCCTGAGGGTTATGACTACTATGGTGGTAACATCCGCTATCTGCAGTTGGAGGACGCACTCCGTAACCTCAACAAGAACTATTATGTAGGTACTGTTGATATGAATGAGACATACGCAGAGGATGTGCTGGCTCACATCGGAGGCGGTAAGTTCGATTATCAGGTTGGTGACATGGGAAAAACCTCTTACTATGACAAGAATACAGCCACCAAGGCACAGCTCTACCCGTTGATGTCTATTGCCGGTGACCATGCTCATAATGACATGGCTGATCCGGAAGACCCGGAGAGCTGGTACTCTTTGTTTAACGAGGCTGGTATTGAGACTGAGGCTTACGAGACCAATTTCACAGAAGCTTGTTGGAAGAAGTATAAGAGTGGTGATGAGTATATCCCAGCCCTTGCAGAGCGTGCCAAGGTTCGTGCCTTGTGGATGAACCACACCCGTGAGGCAATTAAGAAGCTGGGGACTCCCGATGCGTTGTCTACTCCGACTACCGCCACTGAATAGAATTTTTTGTAGTATTATTATATAAGTTTGCAAAAGGAGGTGCGGTCGTGAGACGGCATCTCCTCTTTTAAAAGAAAATATCATGAAGAGATTACCTGTACTTTTTGCCTGTTTGCTGGCATGTTACACTACCTGTGAGGCTCAGATTCACAGAAAGGGAGACATAGACACTACCCAGACGAGTCGTTCGTATAACCTGAACCCAGTCGTGGTGACAGGCTCCGGTCATCATCAGCGACTGAAATCCACGGCGACACCAGTCCATGTGATGAGTAAAAGGGAGATACAGGAGCAGGGCATTACGACGTTCGACCAGGCGTTGACACGAATGATGCCACAGACCTCCATGGCACCCAACTCCATGGGTACATTCCTCCGTCTGAACGGACTGGGGAATAAATATATCCTGATCCTGATCAACGGACAGAAGGTGACGGGTGACATATCTAATAATGTGGACCTGAACCGCATCGACATGTCACGCATAGAACGTATTGAGGTGCTTGATGGCGCAGCCTCCTCCCTTTACGGAAGTGATGCTATCGCTGGTGTGATTAACATCATCACCAGTCAACCGACTGATGCTTTGGTCAATGTGCATAACGACTTGAAAGTAAGCGGGAAAGGTGTTCTGACCGAAACGGTTGGTTTAGATATCTACAAGAACGGTTTCGGTTCTTATACCACCTTCACTCATGACCGTGCCGACAGTTATCAGAACAACAACTTGGAATACGTGAAGGGCTCTGATACGGAGACACAGGAGACCATCGCTCCTCTCTTCACTGGCTACCGCTCGAATGTGGTCAGTCAGAAGTTCACCTATAAGCCAAACAGGAAGTTGGCATTCAACGCAGGACTCAGTTATTCCTATAAGATTACCGACCGTCCCGAAACCCGTGAGGATGTGTCTGGGGGAACCGACTATGAGATGAGGTATAAGGGCTTCCGTTGGAACTTGGGCGGTATCTATAAGTTCAGCAGGCGCAACTCGTTGCAGGCAGATTTCACGGTAGACCGCTTCCGTTATGGTAAGGAATATGATGTCGCCACCAAGTCTTATGAGGTAGGCGACTATGTGCAGTCGAAAAAACAACGCTCGATGGAGGGACAACTGAAAGCGATTCTCGGTCTCACGACGAACTCCACCACCATCTTCGGTGCTGATTGGCAGAAGAACAATCTGACAGCATCGTCTGGCAATATCGACCAGCACGTATCGACTTTCGCTGCCTATGCACAGCATGAGATGAAGTTCCTTCGTGACTTTACTGCTACCGTGGGGCTTCGCTGGACATATCATGAGACGTTCAAGAACCACCTGACACCCAAGGCGACCCTGATGTATGCACCGGGCAATTTCAGGTTCCGTGCCACCTATTCCGCCGGTTTCCGTGCACCGGGACTGGACGAGCTCTATTATCACTATTTCTCCGTCAATCGCGGAAAGGCACAGATTATCTTTGGTAATCAGGACCTCTCACCGGAGAAGAGTCATTATTTCTCACTCAATGCGGAATATCATAACGACTATATCGTGGTGGGTGTAACGGGATTCCTGAACCGTATCAATGATATGGTGGTGAGAGAAAATATCGACGTGGATGCCAACTCCCTACAGATGCTCCAGACAGAGTTTCCTGAGATGACTGCCGACCAGGCGGCGAAACTCGAACGCTACTCCCTCTACAGGAACAGTGACAAGGGTGATGTGAAGGGGGTACAACTGAATGTGTCTGCCAATCTGTTTGAGGGTTTCAACCTCTCGGCAAACTATGCTTATACCTATGCCCGCAGCAAGAGTGGGGAAGACTGGATGACCCTTGAGCGCAGTATCCGTCATGCTGCGACCATTGCGGCTAACTACCATCACCAGTGGGGGAAATACAAGATGAATATCAACTTGAATGGCAGACTACAGTCAAAGACTTACTATCCCGATTACGAGGATGCTCCTGGCTTCGGGGTGTGGAACCTCCATACCACCCATACTTTTAATGTGGCAAGATGGACTGTCATTGAACCCAGTATCGGTGTCGATAATATCTTTGACAGGGTAGACTGCCGTATCGACTCGTCATCGAGGAAATATGCGCTCTACACACCAGGCAGGATGTTAGTGGTAGGACTAAAGGTGAGATTCCTCTCAAAACATTAATGAACAAAAATGAAAACCATAACTTGCATAATTGTAATCTAAGTTGTTTTTATAGAATCCTAAGTTGTTGAACGAATCTTTTAAATAATGTCAAGGTGTTTGTAGGTTTCGTCTTTTTTATGTATTTTTGTAGCCAAAATAGTAAAGAAGAATGGAATACGCATTGTTTAAGAGCCGAAGCTACCGGGGAGTCATCTCCAGGGGGCTTGGTTTATATTTCTCTCATTTCCGCCTGTTTCTGAAGGCTTCATGGTTGATGGCAGTCATCTTCGCAGTGGTTTTCGCTGCCTTGGAGATGCTGTTGTCCATACAGTTACCGGCACTCTCTGCAACCATCATGAAGCAAGAGTTGGTGCTGAAGACAGGACTGTCACCAGAGATAGCCCAACAATATTTAGTGTCTGTCGGTTTCGCCTTCCTGTTGATATTGCTTTTCATCATCGTAGAGGCATTGACGGTAGGAACTGTAGTGAATAAGCTGAAAGAGCATCACGACACCAATACGATGACGGTTCCCAAGCGCTGGCTCAGTATCAGTCGGCGGATGATGGGTCGTACACTGAAAGGTTATGTGTTCACCATTCTGACGATACTGGTACCTGTCTTACTGCTTGCCGCCCTGGTGGCTGTCTTGCATCATTTCGCCCCCGATGCCATGATGACATGGATGATTATCGTCGCCCTGTGCTGCATGGTATTAGGACTGATGACTCTCCCTATGCTGTTTGTCTTCATGAAATATGTGATGAACACAGGCAAGTCATATTTCTCCCAGCTTGGAGCATCGTATGCAAGAGGTTTGCGGCACATGGGACATATCTTCACCACCATGCTGATAGGTTGGTTGATAGTCTGTGTGCTGGCAGGAATCTGTTGTCTGCCAACCATCATCCTTGCCCAGGCACATTGGATGTCACAGGAAGGTTTTCTTAATGGTGACCCCTTAGGGATGCCCGGCTATATCACCCCCCTGTCGTTCATCACCTATTTTCTGACAGGTTTTGTACTGGTCTATATCTGTATGCCGATACTGTTGATAGTCTATTACATGTATGGCTCGATAGAGACCTATGAACAAGAGAAAGAGAAAAACAAACTAGATATATGAAAAGACTGTTATTCATCGACCGTGACGGTACTATCATCGAGGAACCTGCCGACGAGCAGATAGATTCTTTCGAGAAACTGAAATTCGTGGAGGGTGCCATCCGTAACCTCGTGTTCATCCGTCAGCGTCTCGACTTTGAGTTTGTCATGGTCAGCAACCAAGACGGACTGGGTACCGACTCTTTTCCAGAAGACACCTTCTGGCCTGTCCATAACTTCATCCTGCAGACATTGAAAGGAGAGGGTGTGGAGTTTGACGAAATCCTGATTGATCCCCATTTCCCAGAAGATCATGCACCAACACGGAAGCCCAACACAGGACTGGTGGAGAAATACATGAGCAATCCAGAGTACGATATCGCTAACAGTTATGTGATTGGTGACCGTGATACCGACCGCCAGTTTGCGGAGAACATCGGATGTAAGTTCCTGCAGATAGGCAGTTGGGACAAGGTGGCGGAGACCCTCTTTGCCGGTGAGCGTTATGCAGAGGTGAAGCGTACCACGAAGGAGACGGATATTGAAATCAAGGTCTGTCTGGACGGCACGGGAAAGTGTGACATCTCTACGGGACTGGGATTCTTCGACCACATGCTGGAGCAGATAGGAAAACATGGCATGATGGACCTGACGATACATACGAAAGGCGATTTGGAAGTGGACGAGCACCACACCATCGAGGACACCGCAATAGCACTGGGCGAGTGTTTCCTGAAAGCATTAGGAGACAAGCGGGGTATCGAGCGTTACGGCTACTGTCTGCCGATGGACGATTGCCTGTGCAGTGTCGCCCTCGACTTCGGAGGTCGTCCCTGGCTTGTATGGGATGCTGAGTTCCGTCGTGAGAAGATAGGAGAGATGCCTACAGAGATGTTCCTGCATTTCTTTAAGAGTCTGAGTGATGCCGCCAAGATGAACCTGAATATCAAGGCGGAGGGTACTAATGAGCACCACAAGATAGAGGGTATCTTCAAGGCACTGGCAAGAGCATTGAAGATGGCAGTGCGACGGGATATATACCATTATGAGTTACCTAGTACAAAAGGAATGTTATGAAGTTGTTGAAATGGGGATTCATCGGATGCGGTGAGGTGACAGAGATCAAAAGCGGTCCTGCTTTCTCGGAAGTGGAGGGCTCCAGTGTCGTTGCAGTGATGAGCCGTACAGAGGAGCGTGCCCGCACCTATGCTATCAAACATGGCATTCCTAAATGGTATACCGATGCACAGAAATTAATCAATGACCCGGATGTCAATGCCATTTACGTCGCCACTCCTCCCAGTAGTCATGCGACGTATGCCATCATGTCGATGAAAGCTGGCAAACCAGTCTATGTCGAGAAGCCATTAGCATCGACTTATGAGGACTGTGCCCGTGTCAACCGTGTCAGTGAGGAAACGGGGATGCCGTGTTTCGTTGCCTATTACCGTCGCTACCTTCCTTATTTCCAGAAAGTAAAGGATATTGTGAACAGCGGACAGATAGGTAAAGTCGTTAATGTGCATGTCCGTTTTGCTGTTCCACCCCGTGAGGAAGATAAGGCAAAGACGTTGCCATGGCGTCTGCAGCCAGATATTGCAGGGGGTGGCTATTTCTATGACCTCGCCCCTCATCAGTTAGACCTGCTGCAGGATATCTTTGGTGTCATTATCGAGGCTCGTGGTATCTGCGCCAACCGTGGTGGACTGTATCAGGCGGAGGATAGTGTGAGTGCGTGCTTCCAGTTTGAGAATGGACTGCCTGGCAGTGGCTCATGGTGCTTCGTTGCCCATGAGTCGGCACGTGAAGACCGTATCGAACTGATTGGCGACCAAGGGTCTGTGAGTTTCTCGGTATTCGACTACCAGCCCATTAAGCTACATACCAGTGATGGTACGGAGAGTATTACAGTGCCGAATCCACCTTACGTGCAATACCCTCTGATAAAGAAAGTGATAGAACACTTACAAGGCATCGGCATCTGTGAGTGCACAAGTGTGTCTGCGACTCCAGTTAACTGGGCATTGGACCGTATTCTTGGCAAATTCTGATGCTTATGCGAAAGGTTCTGCTCATCATATTGTTGCTGGTAGGATTGGGTGTGAAAGCCCAAGACTCGTTGAGCATGGAGACACCCAAGAAAGGATGGCTTTCACGACTCATCGACAGCTTCAGTGAGATTGATACCAATTATGTGGAACCACAGCATTACAACTGGGCATTGATGCTCCAGTCCATCAACACCTATGACTATTATCGTATCAGTACTCCTGGTGACGACGGACAGTCGATTTCCTTTGCCCCCACGATAGGTGTCCGTATGGGACCATATTTCGGATGGCGCTGGATATTCTTAGGTTACACCATCGACCTTCGTAACATTCACTTCTTCAGCGGTGCCCGAAAGTTGGAGATTGACGGTAGTATCTATAGTTCCCGCTTCGGTGCGGACATCTTCTACCGGCGCTCAGTGGATGACTATAAGATCAGAAGGTTGTATCTGGGAAAGGATATTGATACAGAGGCGTTGGAGGGACAGGAATTTAACGGTCTGAATGTCAGTATAACAGGTGTAAACTTCTACTATATCTTCAACCACAAGCGGTTCTCTTATCCTGCGGCTTTCGCACAAAGCACATGCCAGAAGATCAGTTGTGGCTCGTGGATGGTTGGATTAGGTTATCTGAAAAATGACATCGAGTTTGACCATAAGCGGTTGGAGGCTCTTGCACAGGAGAAATTGGGACATGAGGTGGAACTGGACAGCGGTCTGATGTTCAACCGCATCAAATATACAGACATCAATGCGTCCGTAGGGTATGCCTATAACTGGGTCTTTGCCCGCAACTGGCTGTTATGCGGAAGTCTGTCGATGGCACTTGCCTATAAGACCTCGATGGGTGAGACGGAGAAAAAGTATGATACTCAGAAAGAATCGGGCTTCGACTTCGGTAACTTCAATATCGATGGCATCGGACGATTCGGTATTGTATGGAATAACACAAAATGGTATGCTGGCGCCAGTGCTATTGTCCGTGCCTATAACTACCATAAGTCGCAGTTTGCTGCCAATAACATCTTTGGTGACTTGAGTATCTATGTGGGGTTGAATTTCGGACCGCGCGGACCGTATAGAAAAAGAAATTAAACATTAAATAATAGATAATATGGAATTACCTGATTTTATGAGTTATGCCAATAAGTTTTCTCAATCAGACTTTGTTGAGAAGATTTCCCGTATTGCCAGACGGGCTGGCTCAAAACTGGTGTACGCAGCCTTGATTCTGTACTATACACTGCAGAGTGACAAGATTAGTAAAGCTGACAAGGCGATGATTATCGGAGCCCTGGGTTACATGATAAGTCCTCTTGACGTGCTGCCGGATGCGATCCCCATCGTCGGACTCACTGACGACTTAGCCGTACTTGTTTATGTATTGAAGAAAGTATGGACGGAGGTAGATCCTGAGATTCAGGAGAAGGCGAAGTCAAAACTCTCGAAGTGGTTTGACGAGGACGAGATAGCCGAGATTAACGATCTCTTCAAAGAAGGATAATGACCAGCGAGTACGATTTTCGTGTACTACCTCAGGTGGCTGCCAACGAACAGTCTCTCAGGCAGTATATCGCCGAGGAGAAAGGACTGGATGTCCGTACCATTACGCATCTGCGTATTCTCAGGAAAAGTATCGATGCCCGTCAGCGTACCATCTTTGTCAACCTGAAGGTGCGTGTCTATATCAATGAGATGCCGGAAGATGATGCCTATCAGCATACATTTTATCCTGATGTCTCCGACAGTCCTCAGGTAATCGTGGTAGGAGCGGGACCGGGTGGTCTCTTCGCTGCCCTTAAACTGATTGAGTTAGGGCTCCGTCCAATTGTCCTGGAACGTGGTAAGGATGTACATGAGCGGAAGAAAGACCTGTCGATGATCACCAAAACGCAGCAGGTGGACGGAGAGAGCAATTATTGTTTCGGTGAGGGTGGCGCTGGTGCATATTCGGACGGAAAGCTGTATACCCGCAGTAAGAAGCGGGGCAATAGTGAGAAAATCTTACATGTGTTTTGTCAGCATGGTGCATCAACGAATATCCTTGCCGATGCCCATCCCCATATCGGTACGGATAAGTTACCACGGGTTATTGAGAACATGCGTAACACCATCCTGCGCTGTGGTGGTGAGGTGCATTTCCAAACAAAGATGACACGCCTGATTATTGAGCATGATACCGTAGTAGGGGTAGAGGCAGAGAACTATCAACTCTCAACTCTCAACCCTCACCTTTCTTTCAAAGGTCCTGTCATCCTTGCTACTGGTCATTCTGCCCGTGATGTCTATCGCTATCTTGCAGAGGCGAAGATAGAGATAGAGGCGAAGGGCATTGCTGTTGGTGTACGCTTGGAACATCCTTCATTACTCATAGATCAGATACAATACCATAACAAACAGGGTAGGGGAAAGTACCTGCCTGCAGCGGAGTATTCCTTTGTTACTCAGGTGGATGGTCGTGGTGTCTACTCTTTCTGTATGTGCCCAGGTGGTTTTGTGATTCCCGCAGCTACAGATAAACAGCAGATTGTCGTCAATGGTATGTCTCCTTCCAACCGTGGAGGACAATGGAGCAACAGCGGTATGGTGGTAGAGGTCCGGGCTGAGGATATTGCAGGTAATGATGCCTTGCGGGTCATGACATTCCAAGAGCAGTTGGAGAAAGACTGTTGGCAACAGGGAAACAGGAAACAGACAGCCCCAGCCCAGCGTATGGCAGACTTCGTCAATAAGCGTTTGAGTTACGACCTGCCTAAGAGCTCTTATGCACCAGGACTTATCTCCTCACCGTTGCATTTCTGGATGCCAGAGATGATTACCAAGCGGTTGCAAGAGGGTTTTAAGTATTTCGGGAAACATGCTCATGGCTTCCTGACTAATGATGCCGTGATGATTGGTGTGGAGACACGTACCTCCTCACCAGTGCGTATCATCAGAGATAATGAGACATTGATGCATGTCCGTATTCAGGGACTGTTCCCGTGTGGCGAGGGTGCTGGCTATGCCGGTGGTATCGTCTCTGCGGGTGTCGATGGAGAACGGTGTGCGGAGATGTGTGCGGAGTATATAAAAAAAGGAGCGTGACTAACGCTCCTTTTTTGTTTGTTATTACTTAGGCTGTACCGGTATCTTATCGATACGCTTCTGATGACGACCTCCTTCGAAAGTCGTCTTGAAGAACTCATCCATGATTTTCTCCGCCATCTTATTATCAATGAAACGTCCTGGCATCACCAGTACATTGGCATCGTTATGCTGACGAATCATGTGGGCAATCTCAGGAATCCATGCCAATCCGGCACGGATGCCCTGGTGCTTATTCAGCGTCATGGCGATACCCTCACCAGAGCCGCAAATACCAATACCGGGATATACCTCGCCGCTCTCCACACCTTCAGCCAAGGCATGACCAAAGTCGGGATAGTCGACGGAGGCATCACTCCATGTTCCATAATCCTTATAAGGATAACCATGCTCCTCCAGATACTGGAGCACATATTTTTTAAGGGGGTAACCTGCGTGGTCACAGGCTACTCCAACAGTCTTAATCTCCATTAGGCAAGTAACTTTTTAACTTGTTCGTAAACATTCTGTCCTGTATATCCGAGTTTCTCGTCAAGCACCTTATAAGGAGCAGAGAAACCGAAACTATTCAGACCCCATACACAACCGTCAGCACCAACGAGACCTTCCAGTGTCACGGGCAGACCGGCAGTCAAACCGAACTTCTTCTTACCAGCTGGTAACACACTCTCCTGATATTCCTTGGACTGACTGCGGAACAGACCCTCGGAAGGAACGCTGACTACGCGAACCTTGATACCATCCTTGCGGAGCAGGTCGGCACCAGCCTCCAAAGTAGATACCTCAGAACCAGAAGCGAGCAAGATGACGTCATAGTCGGCATCAGAGCCAGCTACCACATATGCACCTTTCGTTGCCTGACTGTAGTCATTGCCGGCAGGGAGCATATCGATGTTCTGGCGAGAGAAGATAAGTGCGGTAGGAGTCTCGGTGTTCTCCATTGCCATACGCCAGCATACGGTGGTCTCCTCAGCATCGGCAGGACGTACAACGAGGACGGAGTTCTTGCCGTGGTGGTTCTTCAACTTCTCCATCAGGCGGATCTGTGCCTCCTGCTCAACAGGCTCATGGGTAGGACCATCCTCACCAACACGGAATGCGTCGTGAGTCCAGATGAACTTCACGGGAAGCTCCATCAGGGCAGCCATACGTACGGCGGGTTTCATATAGTCAGAGAATACGAAGAAGGTACCACATGCAGGGATGACACCACCATGCAGAGCCATACCGATACAGCAGCATGCCATTGTCAACTCGGCAACACCAGCCTGGAAGAATGCACCGCTGAAGTCACCACGTACGATGTCGTGGGTCTTCTTCAGGAAGCCATCAGTCTTATCAGAGTTAGAGAGGTCAGCGGATGCGCAGATCATATTAGGAACCTGCTCAGCCAATACACTCAGGACTGTTGCACTGGCACCACGGGTAGCGGCACCTGCCTTCTGCTCAACCTTGCTCCAGTCAATCTTTGGAGCCTTGCCACTGAACCAGTCTTTCAGCTGCTGAGCCTTCTCTGGATTAGCCTTTGCCCATGCCTCTTTCTTAGCGTAACGCTCAGCACAAATCTTCTTCAATTCCTCAGCACGCTTAGCATACATCTCTTTTACTTCGGGGAAGATCTGGAAAGGATTTTCAGGATCAGCACCGAGGTTCTTCATGGTGTTGATGTATGCATCGCCACCAAGAGGAGCACCATGGGTAGCGCAGTTGCTCTCATAGCTGCTGTTGTCAGCCTTGCGGGCACCCTTACCCATGACACAGTGACCGATAATCAGTGAAGGACGGTTCTGCTCCTTCTGAGCGTTCTTGATAGCCTCACGGATCTGGTCAACGTCATTACCGTTGATCTTCTGAACATACCAGCCCCATGACTCATACTTCTTGGCAGTGTCTTCTGTCGTAACGACCTCTGTCTTGGTACTGAGCTGGATATCATTAGCGTCATAGAACATGATGAGGTTGTCGAGTCCGAGGTTACCGGCGATACGGCCTGCACCTTGGGAGATCTCCTCCTGGACACCACCGTCGGAAATATAGGCATAGATGGTCTGACCCATTACTTCCTCACCGAGCTTTGCTTTCAGGAACTTAGCGGCAATAGCGGCACCAACAGCGAAAGTATGTCCTTGTCCCAGAGGACCAGAGGTATTCTCAATACCACGGGCAATCTCACGCTCAGGATGACCAGGGGTCACTGAACCCCATTGACGAAGGTTCTTCAGATCTTCCAAAGTAAACTTACCAATGAGGGCAAGCTGACTATAGAGCATGGGAGCCATGTGACCAGGATCAAGGAAGAAACGGTCACGACCTTCCCACTCGGGATGCTCTGGATCATAAACAAGGAATTCACTGTAGAGGGTGTTGATGAAATCTGCACCGCCCATGGCACCACCTGGGTGACCGGACTTTGCTTTCTCAACCATTGAGGCAGCCAGAATACGGATGTTGTCCGCTGCCTTGTTCATAACTTTGTTGTCGTTCATAATAGTTTATATTAAAATAGTAATAACTGCGTTAGCATTACGTTCCTGCAAATTTACTGAATTATTTTCTAATTCCCACTATTTCTTTGGAATATTTAGCAAAAAGATGAAACTTTTTTATATCTTTGCCCCATAAACCTAATAAAGTAAGTATGAAAAGACTCGTTTTATGGTGTTTCTTTTGGTGTACTGCCATCATGGCGACCTTAGCAGAAGAAGTACCCCAAGTGGTGAATGTCATGGCACGCCAGACAACTTCTCTCAATGGTGCGTGGAACTAGAAGGCAAAACCCCAGTTATGGTCACCCGCATCTCCTAAATTATATAAGGTGGAGATTCAGCGGGGTACGGAGGTGATACGTGATGAGATCGGTTTCCGCACGATCATTACAAGAACCGTTTGCAGGACAACATGAATGAATACGTTGATGTCGTGTCATTTAATCAGTATATCGGATGGTATCGTGATGTGAATGACGCTCCCAAGATGGAGTGGGAGATACCTTACGATAAACCAGTCATTATCAGTGAGTTCGGCGGAGGTGCTAAATATGGACTTCATGGCGATAAGAACCAACGATGGACGGAGGAGTTCCAAGAGAACCTCTATCGGGAGAACTGTGCCATGCTTGACAAGATTGACGGTTTGGCAGGTACCACCCCATGGATTCTCAAAGACTTCCGTTCTCCTCGACGTGTCCTTAACGGCATACAGGACTATTATAACCGCAAGGGACTTTTCTCTGACGAGGGTCAGAAGAAAAAGGCTTTCTATGTTCTCAAAGAGTGGTATGAGAAGGCTTCCTCCAATCACGAATAGAAGCCTTCGCTCAAAAACACCTCCCCTTCTCCCGTTTTCTTCTGAAACACCGATGTACAGGGCTTTTCAAGACGGGAGTAGTTGCTCCAACAACTCCCGTACTACTCCCTGTTTCCTTTTGAACTACTCCTTTATTTGTTTGAGACGAAAGGTGAGTAAAGAAAAGGGAGGAGTACGGGAGGTGTTCCGTCAACTACTCCCGTGCCCTCCGCCCTTTATTTATCGGGGCTTGAGCCACATGACGGGAGAAGGGGAGTAGTTTTTTCGATTTTCTTAAAAATACTATGAGATCAGTTGCCGACTGAAGGGAAATCAGTTACCGACTAACCCTTGCTTTGTTACCGACTAAAGCCCACTTTCATACCGATTAAAGCCCATAATTGACCCAATTAAAGCCTTCATTCAAGTCAATTAAAGCCCTCATTTGCTTAAGATATACTTCATCACTCGTTCCAATATCTCCAATAGGGGTATTCCGATGCCTCCGATCACAGTGAGTAATGCCTCCGATTAAAGATGGGAATGTCTTCCCTCTCTGATCGGAGCCGCTCCTCTCTGTGAGGGAAGGCTTCCGTCACCGTGATCGGAGGCATTACTATCAACAAAATCGCCATTCCTTGTCACCGTTGCCGCTACGTTGTTACCAGCAACCAACTGATTATCAAATAGTTTTGCAAGGTGGCAACGGTGACAAGGGTTTTAAAAAATACGTGTAGGGAAAACGACTAGCAAAATCATATCTTTACCAGCCGTGAGGTTATTATCATTTTGAATCATTCAGTCCCCACGATTCAAAAGTGTGAAATTCTTGAAAAAAGTTTGGTATATCTCATTTTATTTGTAACTTTGCCCCCAAAGTCTATATCTGTTAATAATTATGGCAACAACGTTAGAACATATTACGTTAGAAGTACCCTCTTTTGAGGTTTCGTTTATTCGTACTCTGTCCAAGAAAATGGGATGGACTATGAAACGGCAACGCAAAAGTGGAATTCAGCAAGCGTTAGAAGACGTGGACGCTGGTCGTATATACAAGGCAAAGAGTGTAGAAGATTTGATGGCACAATTGGATGCATGAAATACACCATTCTTTATTCTGGTCGGTTTAAGAAATCCTATAAACTTTGCAAACGCCGCGGACTCAATATCTCCAACTTTGAGGAGGTGGTGCGGCTCCTTGCGGAAACAGGAACGTTACCCGCCAAGTACAATCCACATATCCTTTCTGGCAAATATGCAGGCATCTGGGAATGCCATATAGAGCCGGATTGGTTACTTTTATGGAAGCAAAACGACACAGAGTTAACATTACTCTTGCTTGATACTGGTACACATTCTGACATTTTCTAACATATTTTTGGATCATTCAGTCCCCGTTTTTCGATAATAAATCACGTAGTATTATTATAAAGTAGCTCATTCAGTCATCGAAGTCGCTCCAAAAAGTGGATCACTGAGAACCGTCCCTCCCGATTGATTTCGCCCCTTGGAGGCGGCACCTTCGACCCTTGGAAGCGGCACCTTCACCCTTCGGAGCCTAAGGCTTCGCAAGGAGAAGCGTTTTTTCACTCATTTTAAGGTCAAAACCGCCAATCGTTGTCACCCTTGTCACCTCGTTGCCACACGTAACACGCTGATTCTCAAGCAGTGTTGCAAGGTGGCAACGGTTGCAAGGGTAAAAAACTTTATGTAGGGGAAATGGTCGAAGGTACTCATGCTTGGAAAAACTTAAATAAATTTGGTTTTTCGCTCACTTAATCGTACCTTTGCAGGCATGAAACGCTACTCATACCTTTTTATATTTATACTCTTTTTGTCAAGTTGCTTTGATGGGAAGTATGATAGTATGCGTACTGGACTTGATAGCCTTAACATGCTCAATAAGGCGGACAGAGCTTTTTTTGTGGAAGACGTAGAGCCTTTTGTCACCTATTTTAACGACCATGGCACCCCAAACGATCAGATGCTCACCTACTATCTTTTAGGTCGTGCCTATCATGAACAGCATGAGGCTCCGATGGCATTAAAATAATATCAAAAAGCTGTAGAGCAGTGTGACACCTCAGTGACAGACTGCGACTATGGGCAGTTAAGTAGGGTATATGCACAAATGGGTTCTGTGTTTTACCAGCAGTCTCTTTATCGCGAACATCTTCGATGTTTTGAAAAAGCCACGTACTATGCATGGGAATCACGTGACACTCTGACTGCCCTCGCTTGCTATGAACAAGAAGCCCTCGCTTACAAAAGATTAGATAAAAACGACTCTGCTCTGGCTATATATTATGATATCGCAGACCATTATTCCCAGATGGGCAAGTCTCAAGATGAAGCCATGACATTGGGAGGTACAATAAACATTCTTATTGAGTCCGGTCAAAACAAGGAGGCGCGAAAGATGATGGCATTGTATGAGACATCCTCAGGACTTTTTGACGAACACGGCAATATTGAACATGGGAGAGAAATATACTATTTCCTGAAAGGTAGTCTATACTTGAATGAAAATATGCTCGACTCTGCAGCATATTGGTTCCGCAAAGAATTGCAAAACGCGAATGACTACAACAACCAACATGGGGCAGCACGGGGACTTGCCCTTGTATACGACAGAAAGAATCTTGCCGACTCTGCCGCCAGATACTACAGTTATGCCTATGCCATGAACGACTCCATTCATGCCAACCAAGTTTTCAAAGAGATAAAGCAGGCTCAGGCAATGTACGATTATACCCGCCATCAAGCCATTGCCCAGCAAGAGTCACTAAAATCCCAAAGACTGACAGGATATATAAGGATAGGTGGTTTTGTTATACTGACACTTTTACTTATTATTTATATAATCAACTACCATTTGAAGCAGAGAATAAAGCAGAAACACCAACAATACTTACTGTGTTTACAACAGATAGAAGAGGCACAAACCGACCTGTTAAATTTGCGCAGCGAGGAGAAAGGCAAAGACCTTGTGATAGCCCAAAAAGAGAAGACAATCTCCGTGTTACAAGAAGAACTTAACCTTTACCAACGGAAAAAGACAAAAGGATATCAGGAAATGCTGGAAGCCCAGTTAATAGCATCTCCAATTTACCAGAGGTTCACCTTTCTTTCTACCAAGGGACAATTACCAACGGATGAGGAATGGAAAGAGTTACGTATTATCGCATTCGACTTGTTTCCACAATTCCATCAGCTATTATTATCGAAGAGTCATTCACTTAATATAAATGAATACAACGCATGCGTTCTGATCCGCCTCCATTTCAAACCTTCTGATTTATGCAATATGCTAAGCATATCATCTGCATATGCCAATAAATTACGCAGGAACTTATTACAAAAACTATTCAGCAGAGACGGCAAAGCGGAAGATTTTGATCACCTTATTACTGCTGTTTTTTAATTTCTGTAACATTTAAGGTTACACTTCCTTCTTATTTTCTTGATTTATAAGCGGTTAGTACAAGTGAGAAATGAGTGAGAAAATAATGCTCATCTTCTAAATTTCTTTTATGATCTTTCCATACCTTTGCAGCATTAACCTTTTAACATAAAAGAAGATATGAGAAGAATACTTGTTTTGCTGTTCAGTTCTATTTTTGTGCTGAGTATTTTGGCAACCCCGACGGGTGTGTATCTAAGACCGAAGATTGGTGATATTGACGACGGGGGACGAAAGCTGGGGACTCTGAATGATCCACTTTCCTGTCCAAATATTTTGTAGAACGAAATAAAAGACATACATTTGCAGGAAAATAAATGAGACGACTCATATACATACTACTGACAATACTCACTGCAATGCTGAATTGTAGTGCGATGGATGTCACCTTCAGCGGTGCCACCCCCCAGTTCCACTACTACAACCAAGACCACCTGGGCAACAACCGCGAGGTGATCAGCGAGAGCGGCGTGTTGGAGCAGGTGACGCACTACTATCCATTCGGTGGTCCCTTCTGTGAGCGTACCACGGCAGGGGCAAACACCAATGCCACGCTGCAGCGGTACAAGTACAACGGCAAGGAACTGGACTTGATGCACGGACTGAAATGGTACGACTACGGTGCCCGTATGTACGACCCCATCCTGCTGACATGGAATGCTATTGACCCCTTGTGCGAAGAATACTATGGTATCAGTCCGTATGTGTATTGTAAGGATAATCCAATAAAGTATTTGGATCCTAACGGGTTGGATGGTTTAATAAGTATTTTCGGAAACAATATTAAAATATGAAATCAATCCTTAAAAATCTGTTGAAAAATAGAACCACAATTCTAATAATAATTAATCTTGCAGTTATCTTTTGGATTACATGGTTTGAAAGAAATTTGCAATATGAACCTTTATTAGATTTTAATTCAAATATTGAGGATAGGAGATTGCCTTTAGTCTCACAAGTATATGACGTAATAATTATAGCAATTATCGTCAATATAATGATATTGTTTTATGAATTAATAAAAATAAGAAATTGTAAATTTATTAAATGCAATTTAATCTCTAGTATCATATACTTCATTTTTATTATTTTCTGTGTTGCCTTGGGATATTATCATATTCATATTAAATCACACAATTTAGTTATTTACGAAGGAAACACCTTATTTAGATTTCCTATTTGGCTATTTGGAAAGAAGCAATTTACAAGTATTGTTACAGTAACCAATCTATATGTGTCACTTAGTGTAATACTTATATGTGTATGTATTATAAATATATGTATAAAAAAAAGGAAAATCTGTTCTGAATAATCGACTTCTAGGCCCATCAATTTGTATAACAAAAGACGTTAATAAACATTATTTAAACCAAGAAAGATGAAACAGATATTATTATCCATTATACTGACTCTGACTTGTTTGCAGAGTCATGCCCAGAACATAACAGGCATCCATACTCTGCGTATCGGGGACAAGGTGGACAAGCAGTTGGTGGAGTATGAACTAAACGACGAGTCTGCCAAGAATGTGGTGTGGGACTTGCGTGACTTGTCTGACCTAATGATCACTAGAACCGACCCCATGATTCTTTAAGCCTTGGACTGAAGAACAAAGAAAAGCTGCAGAGACTCGCCAAAAAGAGCGAAGGAAAATGGATGAGAGTTTGAGCAATCAAATAGGATTTTAATAACCATGATGAAGAAATTTTTTTTATACATACTAAGAAGCTATTTATGGTCAGCATTTGCTATTATAATGGTAACATTGTTTGAAACTACAATTGCAAATTATTGTAGCAATTCAGTTGACAATGAAACTCCATTTGCATCACCGGTTATTGCAGCACTAATTTGTGGTATACTTTACTCTATATATAATTTGGCAGTAATTATAACATTATATAAATACAGTTTTTCCCCAATAGAGGTTATTGTAGAAAGTATATGTTTAGTAAATGTCATTACATATATTGATGATATTATTAGATTTCTCGTTCCTAAGAACCAATTGTGGAATTATAAAATTATTCATGGAATAGATGTTTATGAGAGAGTTTGGTGGTATAATTCTGACACGAATATCATATATGGTATTTGTATAATTATTTTATTGTGTTTGCTATACATAAAAGTAATAAAGCCTGCAGTAGAAAAATACTCAAAATATTAATTGGCAAAAATGAAAACAAACATCTTAGCAGTTCTGTTGCTTATATCTTTTTTACAATCTAAATGTACAAATAATGTGCAACAACACATACCCCAGGACCGTGACGAGCCTGTAAACCTCATAATTGATAAAGATGCTAGTGGTGATTCTGTGTATAATCTGTGTTTAGAGAAATTTGCAAGTCTAATAAAGAACCCTAGTGAGAAGCTGTTTTTTGAATTAGAAAATGAATTCGATTATGCAGATGAATATTCAGAAACACTATTGTATAATTTGGTCGCAGCAAACAAATTAGGGATTGATGTAGCAAAAATAAGAGTTGCCAATAGCCTCACACATTCATTGAATATTCCCAATATTGGTAAAAGATCAAAACAGATAGCATTATTCTACTTAAAGAAATGGGAGTCCTCAACTAAACATAAAAGAGGTAAAGAATTTATCAAGCGTTTCGAGTCTTTATCAAATGATGATATTGAAATAGCGGTTCCTGCAATAACTTACAAAAGTACGGAAATTCAGCGCTTAAAAGCTGGTAGTCTCAAAGGCTCTATTGAGGATTACGAGAAGTTGAAAGAAAAATTATATAAAGGCAGAAAGTATGTCTTCTTGTTTTATTACTCCTATATAATGGCTGACAGATATGATTATTTACCGGCGAAGAAGGATGTTATTGCAATTATAAATCGCTTATATAAAGAATATCATTTAGAACCGATAGATAAAGATACTCAATATTTTTGTAGTTTCTTTAAAGAACAACAGAAATAACTCTCATTCATTCATGGAATTTATTGCGTTGTCCAATAATAAAGAAAGCTGGGGACTCTGAATGAACCAATTTCTAGTGAAATATTTTGTCCTATGAAATAAAAGAAATACCTTTGCACAGTATTAATTAATATAACATGACAATAACTTGTTTCCAAATATACAAAAGGAGCTCACCTATCCTTAGGAGAAGTGGATCATTGAGAGTCCCCAAATTTATACGGATTAATAATACAATATTTGGAATTAATCCTCAAATACACGGCTTCAAGACTTTTTATTATGGTATAGGCACTTTACGGAAATGAATGTTTTTGGGTTACTTGACAAATTATTACGCCTTTTGGGGAAATCTGCTTTTTTCTTTTTGATTGGCATATTAGTGATATACTTTTGCTTTGCAGCTTTTCTGTATACAGCAACTTGGTTGTGGCCTGATTTCTATGGTTCCTATAACCTTGGCAACAATATTTATATGTTAGAATGGGATGGAGGTGGGAAAATTATAGTTAATGGCACTAGGATAAAAGGAAACACCTGTTATGGTGGTGAACCACTTATTCCCACTAATGAAAACCAATATGATAGCTTGGGACATTTTGCTGAATATGTGATAGAAGCAAAAGCCAATAATAATTGGATTATTGTTAGGACTAACAATCATATGAATAATCAGCGAAAATATTATATCTTAGACAAAAGGTACAATCCTAATAATACGCCAGTAGAAGACATTATCAATACAAAGATTGAGCAATACTCGGACAGTAGTGAATTCGCAAAAAAATGTTCAATTCATCAAATTGATATAAAATGGTAGTGGGATGAGAAAATTAAAGACATAAAAGATCGCATTCCAGACAATACATTCAAAACAAGGTATAGGTCCTATGCACCCATAAAATTATTATTATAATGAAAACTATTGGTAAAATCTTACACTTTTATGTAGTATGCTCCACTTTCCTGTCTAAATATTTTGTAGTAGGAAACCCGATACCTGATTCAGGTATCTGGTCTGTAGGTGAAGCAATCATTGTATTATTGAATCATATTTGTTATTCCATCCTTTGGCGGTGTCTTATAGTCGTATGCCGATAGATGTATTGATGAACCAGTCGTTTAAATGACCATAACTGCTCTGATGGCTATAGCGCATATTGTTGAACTGTCCGTATGCATTGACGAAGTATCGTCCGAAGTTATAGGTCACAGACAGGCGGGCATCGAAATTAACCTTCATACCACTATTGAATGTCTTGTCGCCCATAGGAGTTATGCGGAGGTTACCATAAAACCACTCGTCCCACTTGTTATTGTCTATGTTATCGCTCCAGAAGGTGGGGTCTTCCATCAGTTCCTCGACGTTGGTCGCATAGCCGTAAGCCTTGATCTTGTTGACAAAAGTCAGCATGGGCATGAACATCGCATTGACAAGCAGTCCACGAAAAGGAACCCAGTTGTAAGCGTAACCCACACCGACACTGCCTTGCCATAGTTTGACACGACCCAGACCATGCATCAGATATATCAGGTCGCCATTAGAGGGTGACGAATAGTCGATACGACCATAGAAATACATCGCACCATAGTCCGACATACTGTGATGGTGTTGTTTTAAGGTAGGGCTTGGCTCTATAACTGAGTCCTTCGATGCTACCTTCCGTATTCATGCTTACCGAACTCTGGTTCATATTTCCCCTTAAGATAATCTGCCAGGGTTTTGTCGGGGCTTCAATATAATTACGGTCGAGCCCCCTGACTGACATGGAGTCAATCAGGGAGCCCACCTTTTTTACTAAGCCCAGTACTGCTTTTTGTGCCGAGACGTTTACGCAGATAAGTAGTATGGGAAATATGAACAGTGCTTTCTTATTCATTATTTCACACTCAGAACCACCAGACTCTTCGCGGGAACTTTGACAGTCAGCACGTTCTTCTTCAACTTGGCATCCTTGAACTCGGCGGGAGCGACTTTGTTGGGATTGTTGAAGTCATTGTAGTCGTCTACCTTCTTAGAGGTGAGAATACGACCACTGACCGTCTTGGCATTGCAACCGCTAAGTTTCACCTCAACGGTCTTGTCCTGGTCAAGACTGACATTAGTCAGTGCCACGACGATGCTTCCGTCTTTCGTCTTTGCCGCAGAGGCGGAGAGGAGTGGGAGAGGACGGTAGCCTGCATCCTTGGCATTCTCTTTCTCCTTGAAATATGCCTTGCTCACCTGGATAATCTCGCTGTCGATATCAATAGGCAAGTAGGTGGCATCCTGGAAAGGAGTGTACATCTCAAAGACATGATAGGTGGGTGTAAGAACCATGTGGCCGGTACCTTCCTGGTCGGTGAGAATCATCGACTGTAACACATTGACAACCTGTGCGATATTCGCCATCTTCACACGGTCAGTATGGCGATGGAAAACATTCAGTGAGAGGGCTGCTACGAAAGCGTCACGGAGGGCATTCTGCTGATACAGATGACCTGGAATGGTTCCTGGTTCCTCATCCCACCATGTGCCCCATTCATCAACGAGAAGTCCTATGGTATTCTTAGGGTCTTTCTCATCCATGATAGCCTTATGTTTCTTGATAACATCCTCTATCTCCAGACACTTGCCCAAAGCCCAGTAGTACTGGTCGTTGTTGAATTTGATGGCAGAACCTTTGGAACCGTTCCAGCCAGAACAGGTATAGTAATGCAGACTGACCCCCTGCATACGGTTACCTATCTTTTCCATTAAGACTTTGGTCCAGTTGTAGTCATAGTCAGAGGCTCCACTGGCAATGCGATAAAGTTTGTTGTCTCCTTGGTCACGGAGATAGGTATTGAACTTCCGATACTCATCAGAATAGTATTCTGGTGTCATGTTACCACCACAGCCCCAAGCCTCGTTGCCAATACCGAAATATTTCACATGCCAGGCTTTCTCACGACCATTCTGACGGCGCAGGCGAGCCATCGGCGTGTCACCATCACTTGTCATATATTCAACCCACTGTGCCATCTCTTTCACGGTACCGCTACCTACGTTACCACTGATATAGGGTTCACAACCAAGCATCTCGCATAGGTTCAGGAACTCATGCGTACCAAAGGAGTTATCCTCTATGGTTCCACCCCAGTTGTTGTTACGCAGAGAAGGACGCTGACTCTGAGGACCGATACCGTCCATCCAGTGATAGTCGTCGGCGAAACAGCCACCTGGCCAGCGGAGCACAGGAACCTGTAATTTCTTCAGAGCCTCGAACACATCCTTCCGATAGCCGTTGATGTTGGGGATGGGAGAGTTCTTGCCGACCCAGAGACCGCCATAGATACAAGATCCCAGATGCTCGGAGAACTGACCGTAAATCTCGCGATTGATTTTCGCACCAGGCTGGTCGGCATGAAGGGTAGCTTTCACCACGTCAGCTGCTGATGCTGAAGCAGTCATTGAACAAGCAATGACAAGGGCTGATAGTAACTTTTTCATTGTTTTTAGTTGTTATTTGATTAAAATCGGATACCGAATTGTGTGTTGACATACCAGTCCCACATCTTGACACTGGTATAGTCGTGGTTATAGGAAAAGCGGTGCAACTGTCCATAGACATTGGCAAACCAGTTCTTACCGTTATAGGTGATTCCCGCCCGTCCGTTGATATTCACCTTCCAGCGGGTCTTGTTGATACGCTCGCCTGTTTCCCACATCTCTACGTCATTCTGCCAAGAAAGGTCTTGCTCGTCAAAGGGGAGTGGTCTTTTCTTCTCACCGTTTGACCATTCGTGCGTCTCAGCGTTCCAGTTACCATAGTTCTCTGTATTCTCTTGGACTATATCGAAAGAATAGTTGGAGTCATAGGTAGTCACCTTCACCCTGTTATAGACACTGACAGTGGGCATCACCATGATATTGAAAAGCCACCCTTTCGCAGGAACCCAGTTGTAGCCATACCCAATACCGATGTTTGCCTGTTGTACCTTGATTTTACCGACGCCACTGGCGGCAGAGATGAACTCCCCGTTCAACTTGTCGGAGTAGTCGATGGATGACTGATACCAGGAGGCACCCAAGAGGAGGGAACCGGCAGAACGTCGCTGGATGACAGACTGGTTATAGGCAGCGTCCTGGGAATAATGCTTACCGTTGAAGACATAATAGCCATCAAGGAAAACGGAACGCACCCAGATAGGGGCATGGCTCTTGTAAGGTACGGCTTTCTCAGACATCTCATTATCTCCGATACGGACATTTGCGTCTAATTTCATGTCCTGTGTTTTGAAACGGCGAAGACTGAAGATCAAACCGTAATGAGTTCCTGTGGAGCTGACTGTCCAATAGCGTCCCGCATTTTTGATGAGAGGGATGGAATAGCCGATACCAAGACCTCGGTAGCCAACCCATACACCTAAGTAGGTGGCAAGTGGTGGATTGATGCGCATCGTCCAATCAACATCCGTAAAATCGTCCAATTCTCGGTAGGCTGTCGTTGACAAGTCTATTTGGTGGTTCATCTTCACATCGATCATGTTAACCTTTGGATAGATGACAACACGCCAGGGCTTCTTGGGAACTTCAATATAGTTTGTGTCTACCTTTGCCTCCCATAGGGAGTCAAGGTAATTCATGCCTTTCTTCAAATTACGTGATAGCCATGATTCATTTTGAGCATGAATACCCAGTGCCACAAAGGCACTGAGCACCATGAAAATAAATGATCTTTTCCCCTTCATTAGAGTTTATGATCTACCGCACTCTGCTCAACGGGCAGACAACGCTTGTAGTTCTCTGTGTATTTCTCGAAACCAGCCACATCCTCGGCAATAGGATCTACTGACGTACCTTGGTTGCCGGCAAAGACAACCTGATCCAGATAGTCTTCCAGATTGAGCTTCTTCGGATTGCGGATTTGGAAAGCTGAGAGTAATGCGATACCCCATGCGCCGCCTTCACCAGCAGTCTCCATAACAGAGATTGGAGTGTTGAGGGCTGCTGCAAGGAAACGTTGTCCTACACCTTTGGTCTTGAACAGTCCACCATGTCCAGTGATGCGGTCAACCTTGATCTTCTCCTCTTTAAGCAGAATGTCGTTACCTATCTTCAGAACAACGATAGAAGAATAAAGTTCAGCACGCATCACATTGGCAAGAGTGAAGTTGTCATCAGGACTGCGAAGAATCATCGGGCGACCTTCTGAAAGACCTGTGACGGGTTCACCGGAGATGTAGTTGTAGGCTACAAGACCACCACAGTCAGGATCACCAAGAAGTGCATGAGTATAAAGAACCTGATAAACCAGATGCTTCTCTTGTACCTTGTCAATCAGTTGCTCATAATCACAGAACATCTTCACCCAGTTGTTGAGCTCACTGGTGCAGTTGTTACAGTGTACCATTGCCACGAGACTGCCGTCAGGAGTAGTTACCATGTCAATCATCTCATAAGGTTTAGACAACGGTTTCTCCAAAACAATCATCGAGAAAGAAGAAGTTCCTGCAGAGACATTACCTGTACGCTGCTTGACGGCATTGGTGGCAACCATACCCGTTCCTGCATCACCCTCAGGAGGACAAACAGGAATACCAGCTTTCAAATGTCCACTGATGTCAATCATCTTAGCACCTTTAGGAGTCAGGAAACCTGCATCCTCTCCTGCGCTTAATGACTTAGGAAGAATATCTTTCAGTTTCCATGGATATTGTTTCATGCTCACCAGTTTATCAAACTTCTCGACCATCGTGGCATCATAGGTCTTGGTAGCTGGGTCAACAGGTATCATACCGGAAGCGTCACCAACACCCAAAACAAACTGACCTGTTACTTGCCAATGGATATATCCTGCGAGGGTTGTGAGGAACTTGATGTCCTTCACATGCTCCTCGTTGTCGAGGATGCACTGATACAGATGGCTGATACTCCAACGGAGAGGGATATTGTAGTTGAAGAGCTCACTAAGTTCTGCGGCAGCCTTTGCCGTATTGGTGTTACGCCATGTACGGAAAGGAACCAAAATCTGCTGAGACTCATCAAATGCCATATATCCATGCATCATAGCAGAGAATCCAATACCCGCCAAGGTCTCTATCTCACAGCCATACTCGTTAAGGACAGCTTTGCGGAGGTCGGCATAACAGTCCTGAAGACCATACCATATTGCCTCAGTAGAGTAAGTCCATAAACCGTCAACGAGTTGGTTCTCCCACTCGTGTGACCCCTGAGCGATAGGCTTGCTTTGCTCATCGATGAGCACTGCCTTGATGCGGGTAGAGCCAAACTCGATGCCGAGGATGGCCTTACCTGCTTCAATAACTTGTTTTGCTTGTTGTTTATCCATAGCTTAGCGAAGGGCTTTGTTCAACATGTAGTAAATCTCATTATTCTGAAGTTGCTGCTTGAACTCGTATGTCTTAGTATCCTTGTTGATCTTGACATACTCGAGACCAAGTATTTCAGCAAAGTCTTCCCAGTACTCTTCTGTTATGTCGTAGGAGAAAGCACTGTGGTGTGTGCCACCAGCAAGAATCCATGCACCAGCACCAATCTCGAAGGTTGGCTGTGGAACCCACAATGCGGAAGCTACCGGAAGATTAGGCATGGGCTTCGGCTCGATACACTCAACCTCCTGAGAGATCAGACGGAAGCGATTGCCGAGGTCAACGACGGTAGCCTTGATGCCACGTCCTACCTTAGAAGTAAAGACGAGACGAGCTGTCTGCTGCTTACGGATACCAATACCGAGGAAATGAACCTCCAGTTTGGGTTTGTCGACAGCAATCAGCGGACAAACCTCCAGCATGTGGCTCTGCAGACAAGAACTGCGGTCGCCAGCAAAGTTGAGAGTGTAGTCCTCCAGGAAAGAACAGCCGGTAGGCATGCCTTGCTGGATAACCCAGAGTGTGCGGTACAGACAAGCTGTCTTCCAGTCTCCCTCCGCACCAAAGCCGATACCCTCGGCCATCAGACGCTGAGAGGCAAGACCTGGAATCTGGTCGAAACCAACGAAGTTAGGATCGTTGATATCTGCATCACCAAGGTCGTCGAAGTTCGTGGTAAAGGCGGTAGCACCCTCGTCTTTCAATACACGGCGGAGAGCAATCTCTGCTTTGGCGGCATTCTTCACCTTCTCCCAATAAACATCCTCGCCACTCTCGTCAATTTTTATGGTGTATTCCTTCTTGTATTCCTCTACAAGGGCATTAACCTCAGCATCAGTTACCTTTTTGAAATAATCCATCAGAGAACTGACAGGGTAATAGTCTACATGGTAACCCAGACGCTGCTCAAATTCGACACGGTCACCATCTGTTACTGCCACGTTATTCATGTTCATACCGAACATCAGACAGCGTACATTCTTAGCATCGGCGACACCTGCAGCGACTCGAGCCCATACGGCAATCTTCTTTTGGGCTTCCTCGTTCTTCCAATATCCGCAAACCACCTTTCGTGGAACACGCATACGAGTGCAGATGTGACCGAACTCAATATCACCATGAGCACTCTGGTTGAGGTTCATGAAGTCCATGTCCATCGTTTCCCAGGGAATCTCTGCATTATACTGGGTATGGAAATGGAGTAATGGTTTCTGCAAGTCCTGCAATCCTTTGATCCACATCTTAGCTGGAGAGAAAGTGTGCATCCAGGTGATGATACCAATACACTTATCATCATTATTGGCTGCTTTCATCACTGCCTCAACTTCTTGAGAGCTATTGGCTGTACCTTTATAGACAACCTTTACTGGAATATTGCCACTATTGTTAAGACCATCAACCATTTCCTTGGAGTGTCCGTCAACAGCTACAACTGCATCACCTCCATAAAGCAACTGCGCACCAGTTACCCACCAAATCTCATAATTATCAAATGCTTTCATTTTTTCTTTTTTAATGTTAATAGTAATATTGTTTATTTCTTCTTCTGTCCATAGTAGGCATTAGGTCCATGTTTCCTACTGAAATGCTTTTCTATCAACAGTGGATTCATCGTCGTATTAGGATTGACGGAGAAGGAAACAAAAGCCATCTTTGCCACCTGTTCCATCACGACAGCATTATATACGGCATTGTCAGGATCCTTACCCCATGAGAAAGGACCATGGTTCTTGACCAACACACCTGGAGTGTGTACTGGGTTGATATTACCAGCCTCGATGCGGTTGACAATCACAACACCCGTATTATACTCATACTCAGCCATCTGATCTTCGGTCATGTCGTAAGTGCATGGAATCTCATCATGGAAATAGTCAGCATGCGTTGTTCCGATGTTGGGGATATCCTTACCAGCCTGAGCCCATGCCGTGGCATAGGTAGAGTGGGTGTGTACCACACCACCAATCTCAGGAAAGGCTCTATATAATACGAGATGGGTAGGAGTGTCGGATGAAGGGTTTAAGTCACCCTCAACTACTTTTCCTGTCTGAAGGTCTACAACAACCATGTCCGACGCTTTCATCTGGTCATAGTCAACACCAGAAGGCTTGATAACTACTAAGCCTTTCTCACGGTCAATACCAGACACGTTACCCCATGTGAAAATCACCAGATTGTGCTTCACTAGGTCAAGATTGGCACGGAATACTTTTTCTTTTAATTCTTCTAACATAATATTATAATTTAAAGTTGGGATCTTCGTCATATACACGACGGTTGAATCGATAAAGGTAAGCACCTCGTTTGGAAGAGGTCTTGTCAATAAGCTCTGTCTTCTCAATGAAATCCATCTCCTTGATACGCTTACGGAAATTACGCTTGTCAAGTTCCTCACCATTGACGGCCTCGTAGAGACGCTGTAGCTGGGTGAGTGTGAAGAGGGTGGGGAGCAAGCGGAAGCCTACGGGCTCTGTCTTGATCTTGTTCCTCATCAGGTTACGGGCTTTCTTGACCATCTCCATGTGGTCGGAGTAGAGAGGCGGCATTTTGTCGAAGTCAACCCATTCCACACCGTGCTCCTCCAGGAGACGATGGTCATAGTCCTTCACGTTGATAAGTGCGTAATAAGCAACCGAGATGACACGCTCACCCGGGTCGCGGTCGACACTGCCGAACGCACCTACCTGTCGCATGTAGATGTTACGCATACCAGTAAGTTCATAGAGCGTACGGTATGCGGCGTCGTCCACACTCTCGTCGAGGCGAACGAAGCCTCCGTAGAGACTCCATTCTCCTCGTCCTGGATCCATCTTGCGCTTGCCGATCAATACCTTCAACTTATTCTCGTCAAAGCCGAAGATGATGCAGTCGACAGACACTAAGACTTTCGAGTGTTCATTATAGAATATCGTCA
The DNA here is from genome assembly GCA_902776195.1 of uncultured Prevotellaceae bacterium. Classification (GTDB taxonomy): domain Bacteria; phylum Bacteroidota; class Bacteroidia; order Bacteroidales; family Bacteroidaceae; genus Prevotella. Next base: position 150,196 of record CACYPF010000002.1, read on the forward strand.
TATCCTATTCGTGTCGATTTGTATTTTACCAGAAGTAAATATAGAAAGCAACAGTAATAGTCAGGATGATAACGGTATGTATCACATCCCAGTGGTTCCAACTAGCACGGGTAGCGGCACGCTGCTCAGGAGTAGACGTTCCGAATACCAAGCCCTGGATCTTCTTCTCGTCAGGAGCCTCTGTGCAGAGTGATACGATGATGACAACCAGACAGCAGACAATCAGCATCACACCACAGAAATAGAGCCAGTTGAAATCATAGAAGATAGCCTTGAACCAGTTGTTTGCGGCATCGGTGGCGTTGCTGTAGTAAACCTTGGCACCCAGACGGGTGAGACCAATGATGATACCACTCAGCAAACCCCACATACCACCCTTGGCAGAGGCGCGCTTCCAGCAGATACCCAACAGGAAGGCAGAGGCGATACCAGGTGCAAGAACTGACTGGACATCCTGCAGGTAGTTGTAGAGCACGTCACCAACAGAACGCATGATGGGAATCCACAGAATACCAAGGATCACGATGACAACGGTAGCGACCTGACCGATACGCACGAGTTGCTTCTCAGGAGTCTCTGGCTTCAAGCGCTTCCAGAAGTCGATGGTGAACAGCATAGCGGAACTGTTGAACAGAGATGCCAGCGATGACATCAAGGCAGCGAGGATACCGCAGACTACCAGACCTTTCACACCAGCAGGCAGGATCTTAGCCACGAGGGTGGGGAAGGCAGCGTCAGGTGTCGACAGGACGAAGACCTCACCACTGGGCAGGGTAATACCCTTGGTGCTCAGCGCATAGGCAATCATACCTGGAATCAAGAACAGGAAGACGGGCAGCAGTTTCAGGTAAGCACCGAAGATGGTACCACGGCGGCTTTCCTTCTCGTCTTTACCAGAGAGCACACGCTGTACGATATACTGGTCAGTACACCAGTACCAGAATCCGATAACGGCAGAGCCAACCAGTGCGCCGAGCCAAGGATACTGCGGGTCACGGAGGTCACGCATCAGGTCGGTCATGTGGTCACCATACTCATTGACAGTCTGTACGGAGCAGGCAGCCATCATCTCATCCCATCCGCCGAGTGCCTTCAGTCCGAGAACGAGGATGATGAGAGAGCCTAATAATAAGATAGGTGTCTGCAACACGGAGGTATAGAGCACACTCTTCATACCACCGAAGACGGTGTAGATGGCGGTGATCAACACCAGACCAATAGCGGCAATCCAGAAGAAGTCAATGCCCCAGAGTTCCTTGATGCCAAATACCTGTTGGAACACCAGACCACCGGCATAAACCGTCACGGCAACCTTTGTCAGCACATAACTGATCAGAGAGATGACAGAGAGGATGGTGCGGCTCTCCTTGTTGAAGCGGCGCTCCAAGAACTCAGGCATCGTGTATACCATGCTTCGTGTATAGAAAGGTACGAAGACCCAACCGAGAATCAGGATCATCCATCCCTGAATCTCCCAGTGTGCCATCGCCATACCTGAGGAGGCACCTGCACCGGCAAGTCCGATCAAGTGCTCTGAACCGATGTTGGAGGCGAAGATACTTGCACCAATGGCAATCCATGTCGCATCCTTACCACCAAGAAAATAGTCTGCTGAGTTGTCGTTCTTCTGTGAAACGACCCATACTACAATGCCGATCAGCGCCAGACAGAACACGCCAATGACAATCCAATCTAATAATGCCATAATGTGATATACTATTTATTAATGTTTTTTGATATGTGCTTATTTAATAGAGAACTTATAGGCAGCGTGGCTGTAATATTTCTCTCCAGGATTCAATACAGGCTGTACCCAATCAGAATGGTTGGGACTGTCGGGGTATTTCTGGCTCTCCAGACATACGCTGACGTGCTTCGGATATTTCAGACCGTGCTTGCGGATGATGTCGGCATCACGACCAACGCCCTGGAAGTTGCCAGAATAGACCTGTACACCAGGCTCGTTGGTATACATCTCCATGAAGATACCTGTCTTGGGAGAATACAGGCTTGCACATACCTTAGTGTCATCACCTTTGGTGTTCAGACAGAAATTATGGTCATATCCTGTGGCATTCTGAATCTGGTCGAACGAAGACTGAATGCTGTCGCCAATAGCATGGGGGGTACGGAAATCCATAGGTGTTCCTTCTACAGACTTTATCTCTCCTGTGGGAATGTAAAGCTTGTCGCTTGGTGTGAACTGATCGGCATTGACATATAATACCTGATCATAACCAGCCTTTGTAAAATCACCACTCAAATTATAATAGTTGTGATTAGTCTGATTGATGATGGTTGGCTTGTCGGTCTCTGCTTCCCATGTCATATCCAGTGTGTTATCTGCAGTGACCTTATAAGTGGTAATAGCTGTTACCTTGCCAGGGAATCCATTCTCGCCATCCTCTGCTACAATCGTTAATTTAAGGATAGAGTCACCAATCTGTTCTGCATCATATACCTGATGCATCCAACCTGTATTGCCTCCACCATGCAGACAGTTGGGACCATCGTTTTTCTTTAATTGATAAGTAGAATCGTTCAGGACGAACTTGCCTTCTTTAATACGGTTGGCATATCGACCAACGGAAGAACCATAATCAGAGGGGGAATTTAAGGTATCGGCATATTGAGCGATATTATCAAATCCTAATACTACATCAGTTGGCTTTCCATCTTTATCTGGCACAACCAGACTAACCACTCTTCCTCCGTAATTGGTAATACATACCTCCATCCCGTTTTGATTCTTCAGCGTGTAAAGTTTCACGGGTTTTTCATTAATGACTGTGTCAAACTTTGCAGGATCAAGTCCTGATACTGTCAGGGCAGACTGCTCACCTGAGTTACATGCTGAGAATATAGCTAAAGCCATACCACATCCCAGAAAAGATTTCTTTAGGTTTTTCATATTAAAATGTTTAAGTTATTTGTTATTGTTTTGTTTTTGGTGTAAATTTACATCTTATTTTTGATATAACAAAACAAAACAATAGCCTAAAGTGTTATTTTTACACTTTAGGCTATATATTTAACTTTTTTAAACAGATAATATCAGCAAAGCTTGCGTGAGCCATCACCAATTACGACATCATAAACTTTTGGTTCATGACCGTACTTGGCATTGAATTTCTGCTTGGCATCTGCTATGAACTGCTTATACAAATCGTTACGGACCAAGTTGATGGTACAACCACCGAAGCCACCACCCATGATACGTGAACCGGTAACACCATTTTCCTTTGCAATGTCATTCAAGAAATCAAGCTCCTCACAAGAGACTTCATAATCCTTGGAGAGTCCTTCATGCGTTTTATACATCATCTCTCCAACTTTTTCGTAATCTCCTTCGGTGAGGGCATCACAGACGGCGAGTACACGATCTTTCTCCCCAAGTACAAACTTTGCACGTTTGTAGTCTTCCTCACCAACTTCTGCTTTAACCTCTTCCAATTGCTCCCATGTGCAGTCACGCAATGTCTCAAATTTACCTTCGGGGTGTTTGGCTGCGATATGTTTAACGACATTCTCACAGGATTTACGACGATCATTATAGGGAGAGCCTGCCAACTGATGTTTGACAACAGAGTCCAACAAAACCAGACGATAACCATCGGGTTTAAAGGGGAAATACTCAAATTCACGAGAACGGCAGTCAAGACGCATCAGACATCCAGCCTTTCCAAAGACAGAAGCGAACTGGTCCATAATACCACAGTTCACACCACAATAGTTATGTTCTGTTGCCTGACCTGCCAAGACCATATCCCATTGACTGACCTTGTTATCGCCAAACAAATCATTTAAGCCACAGGCAAAGCAACTCTCCATAGCAGCGGAAGACGACATACCAGCACCGAGAGGTACATCACCGGCAAATGCAATATTATAACCTTTAACGGGGACGCCCAATTTCTTCATCTCCAATGAAATACCATATATATAGCGAGCCCATGACGCTTTAGGTCCATTGGGATCAGAGAGCTTGAAATCCACACGATCCTTGAGATCTATTGCATATGCCATAACAGTGTCCTCTGTACCATTGGGACGCATCTCTGCCATCACTCCTTTGTCAACGGCTCCAGGGAATACGAATCCACCATTATAGTCCGTGTGCTCACCAATCAGGTTGATACGACCTGGTGAGGCATATACATTTCCAGTCTTTCCATCAAAATGCTTGATAAAACGACTTCTTACAAATTCAATATCCATCATAGTTTTTAGTTTTAAAGATTAATCAACAGGTATATCTTTATTCACGTTCTTGCAACCAATCAGTGCATAATAGAACATATAAGCCATAGCAAGCAAGTACACAAAATAGCTTGGCATGTATCCCATCATGTCAGCGAAGAAATTCTGAATAACGGGTACGACACCACCACCAACTACCATCATCATGAAGATTCCTGATGCCTGAGCTGTATATTTGCCTAATCCTTCCGTGGCAAGATTGAAGATAGAAGCCCACATGATAGAGGTACAGAGGCCACACAGGACAAGCAGCAAGACGCTGATAGGTACTACTGCTGACGTGAAAGAGAATGTCATGATATTGAACAATGGCATGGTAACGGTGATGGTCTTAGGCAGCAGCATACCAGACAAAATAAGTATCATCCCCACGAAGGTTGTCCCTAACATCAACTGACGGGAAGAAACCTTTCCTGCGATAAAACCAGAGACCATACGTCCAATCAGCATGAGTAACCAATACATAGCTGCCACGGCACCTCCGATAGTAGCAGCATTCTCCACCAAACCAGCACCTTTTTCCGAAGAATCAGAAAGGAAGAAATTCAATCCACTAGGGATACCCACTTCCACACCGACATAGACGAAGATAGCTATCACACCGAGTGTGCAATGGCGGAATGACCAAGGAGAATGCTCAAATTTCGTGTCAGCAGTAACCTTACCCAATTCAGGATCTTCGATGGGGATAAAGTTCAGGATGACAAATGCCGCTGCGAATACAGCCATGGCGATGTACATCACCAGGTTGACATCCGCCATTTTTGTAGAAGCAGTAACCGTTCCTATCAAGGCACCCACCAACATGGGTGTCAGTGTTCCTGTCAAAGAGTTCAGCGTACCACCAATAAGGTTCAGCTGATTACCACGGTTTCCACCGCCACCCAAAAGATTCAGCATGGGGTTCACCACTGTATTCAGGATACATACTGAAAAACCTGAGATAAAGGCACCTAACAGATAAACACAAAAACCAGTAATGCCAGCTGTCATACCTGACAGAAATTGGATAAGAACTCCGACAAATCCCACGGCAATACCGATAAGGGCGGTTTTCTTATAACCTACTTTGGTCAGCATCTTTCCTGCGGGTATACCCATGAACAGATAAGCAAAGAAGTTCATGAAGTTACCCATGATACCTAATACATTAGAACCACCAATCTCCGGTTGGTTTTTCCAAATTACGCCGATAGGTGCGCCAAGATTGGTGACAAACGCAATCATGGCATATAGGAAGAACATTGTTATAATGGCAATGAGACTTCCATTTTGTTTTTGATTACTCATAATATGCTGTATGATTTTAGTGAATTACTCTTCTACGCCGAACTTATATACCGTTTTCTGTTTGTACCGTTCACCAGGATTTAAGATAACGCTGGGGAAATAAGGACGATTGGGCGTATCAGGGAAGTGCTGTGCTTCCAGACATACAGCAGAACGACGTGGGTAGGTAGCACCATTAGCACCTTTAAAGCCACTGGCATAGTTGGCAGTATAAAGCTGCATACCTGGCTCCGTAGTGTAGCACTCTAAAGTACGTCCGCTCTTTGGATCCTTGATCTTTGCAGCGAAACTGAGTTCTCCCTCTTCCACCTTATTTAATACATAATTATGGTCGAAGCCTTTACCAAACTTAATCTGCTCATGATCGGAATCAATGTCCTTTCCGAATGTTTTCGGTGTACGGAAATCGAATGGCGTTCCCTCCACTTTGAGAATCTCACCCGTAGGAATAGCGGTTTCATCTGTTGGAAGATAGAAATCAGCATTAATCTCACAAATCTGATCCTCAATAGTTGGGGTAGGGTCAGCCGTTCCGGCGAGGCTAAAGAAAGCATGATGTGTCAAGTTGACAATAGTTTTCTTGTTGGTTGTGGCAAGATATTCGAGAACCAACTCGTTATTGTCAGTGAAGGTGAACTCAACAGTCACGTCTAATTCTCCAGTAAATCCTTCCTCGCCATAGGATGATACACGGTGTAAGGCAAGAGAACGGGGTCCCATCTGGCGGGCATCCCATACTCTGCAGTTGAAGCCATGAGTACCTCCATGTAAGTGGTTAGGACCATCATTAAGGGCAAGCTGGTATTCCTTCCCATTCAAAGTGAACTGTCCCTTGCAGATACGGTTGCCCCAACGTCCAATTAAAGTAGACAAATAAGGTTCCGCACCACTAGCGAGCTGCTGAATACTTCCATGTCCCTGAATGACATTAGCCACTTTACCATCTTTGTCGGGAACCATAATGGCACAAATGGCACCACCATAATTAGAGATGGCCACTTCAAAACCCTTACGATTGCGCAGGATGTATAAATCTGTTTTCTTACCATTGATCGTGGTCTGAAAGTCTTTGCGGTTCAGACCACACAAGTTTTCATTTTCGGTTGTGTTCGCCATAATTGATTGTTTTTAGTTACATATGTATTTATCTGCAAAGTAACCGAAAAAAATCGAATTTAACGAAAGAAAGTGAAAAAAAAACGTTGACAGGAGTGTTAAAAACAACTAAATGCAATTTTTCAGGAAATCACCAACTAAATAACTGCTGCCGCCAATGAATATGAAATCTTTCGCTGTCGCAGCTTTCTGTGCAGCCCTATATGCCTCAAGCACAGTGGGATAACATTCTCCATAGAGTCCGTGTTGGGCTGCAATAGTCTTCACGACATTTCCTTTGATAGCACGTTTTGAAGCGGCTTGCGTGAAATAGTAAGAAGCGTCCTTTGGTAATAAATCCATTACCTTATTGATATCTTTGTCATCTACCATCCCGAAAACGATATGCCGCCTATCACACTCCACTTGTCCTATCTGCTGACTTAAATAGATCCATCCACCAACATTGTGACCAGTATCACAGATTGTCAAAGGAGAAGTGTTGACCACTTGCCACCGTCCTGTCAACCCGGTCAATTTACAGATATTAGCTAACGCTTCAACCAGTTCTTTTTTGAAAAGCTCCTGACTTTTGGGAGTGGTGCATGTCGAGAGATATCCTTTGTCTGCCAACACCTTCAATACCGCAAACACCGTATTCAGGTTCTTTTCCTGATAAATACCTCCCAATTCACCATCTAATTCTCCCCAGTGTTGACATGTATAGTGCATCTTACCAGAGGGCAGGGGAGTAGCCTGTAGTATTTCCGGCTCGTCATCAGCAAATATGATCTTGCTCCCCGTTTCTTTAGCTTTTGCCTCGAATACACCACGAGTCTCCGCATGACTCTCGCCAATCACCACAGGTACCTGATTCTTGATGATGCCAGCTTTCTCGGAGGCAATCTTAGCTAAGGTGTCACCCAGGAACTGTGTGTGATCGAAGCTGATATTAGTGATGACAGAGACAAGAGGGGTAATGATATTCGTGCAATCGAGTCTTCCGCCTAACCCCACCTCTATGACAGCTATATCAACCTTCTTGTCTGCAAAATATTTGAAGGCAAGGGCTGTGGTAACTTCAAAGAAAGAGGGGTGTAAAGGTTCAAAGAATCCACGCTCTCTCTCAACGAAGTCGACGACATAATCCTCTGGAATTATTTCCCCATTAACACGGATACGCTCCCTGAAATCCACCAGATGCGGGGATGTGTAGAGTCCTACCCGATAGCCGCAAACCTGTAAAAAGGCAGCAAGGGTATGTGACACAGACCCTTTGCCATTGGTGCCTCCAACATGGATAGTCGCAAATTGCTGATGTGGATGACCGAAATGTTCATCTAATGCCAAGGTATTATCTAAGCCTTCCTTATAACCTGATGCCCCTTGTTTCTCAAACATGGGCATTTGGCTGAACAGGTACTGACAGGTCTCCTGATAATTCATGGCGGGAATGTATTAATTGAAATAGTTCTTAAAGCGCTGGAAGATAGAACGCTTGGTGGCGGCATCACCTTGGAAATTGTCACTATGCTTGAATTTCTCAATCGCTTCCTTCTCCTCACGACTTAATGTCTTGGGGATATAGACACTGACATTAACCACCAAGTCACCGTTTCCACGACCATATCCCTGTACAGCGGGAAGACCTTTGCCTCTCAAGCGAAGTGTTTTGCCTGGTTGTGTTCCAGGTTCCATTTTCACTCTTAATCTGGTGCCCTGAATAGTGGGTATCTCCACATCGCCACCTAATGCCGCCGTGGGGAAATCGAGCAACAGGTTATAAATCAGGTCATTGTCATCACGGATGAAACGCTCATCCTCGATTTCTTCCACAAAGACTTGAATATCACCATTGATGCCCTTGTTGTGTCCTGCATTACCTTTGCCGGGTACATTGATAATCATACCCTCAGCGACTCCTGCAGGGATTTTGATCTCAACAACTTCCTCGCCTTTCTCGACACCTGTACCGCCACAATGACGGCACTTGTTCTTGATGACATGTCCGGAACCGTTACACGTAGGACAGGTCCCTTGGGTCTGCATCATACCAAAGATACTCTGGGTGGTATGAGTGATAACACCACTTCCATGACATGTCGGACAGGTCTCTGTGCCACTGCCATCCTCAGCTCCAGTACCATGACAATGAGAACAAGGAATATCCTTACGGACCTTGAATTTCTTAGTGACACCTGTAGCTATCTCTTCCAAAGAGAGTCTTACCTTCAAGCGGAGATCACTACCACGATGCTGCTGGGGACCACGATGGGCACTGCCCCCGAAGCCTCCGAATCCAGCTCGCCCGCCAAAGATGTCACCGAACATCGAGAATATGTCATCCATATTCATACTGGTAGCATTGAATCCTCCAAAGCCACCTTGCGGTCCGTTGAATCCGAACTGGTCATACTGCTGACGCTTCTGCGGGTCATGCAGTACATCATAAGCCTCGGCAGCCTCTTTGAATTTCTCCTCAGCTTCCTTGTTGCCGGGGTTACGGTCAGGGTGGTATTTGATGGCGATCGTGCGGTACGCCTTCTTAATCTGGTCTTCTGTGGCGTTTTTGTCAACGCCAAGCACCTCGTAATAGTCTCTCTTTGCCATATTATTGTCCTACTGCCACTTTGGCGTGGCGAATTACTTTGTCATTTAATTGATAACCAGTCTGCAGACAGTCAATCACCTTTCCTTTCTTGTCGTCGCCCATACCGGGTACCATGGCTACTGCCTCATGCAGGTCGGTGTTGAAATCAGCATCCTTGGTCTCTATCTTTTTGACTCCCAGTCCCTCAAGGGCTTTTATGAACTTATGGTAGATCAGTTCCATACCCTCACGAAGTACGGCTGGGTCATCTGTCTTTTCTCCATTCTCCATGGCACGTTCCATATCGTCGATGACTGGTAGGATAGCGCTGACAGCTTTCTCGCCACCATTCAGGATCAGCTCTGCCTTCTCCTTCAGGGTGCGTTTGCGATAGTTGTCAAACTCTGCGGTCTTATATAGAATCTGTGTTTTCAGTTGCTCGATTTCCTCTTGGGCAGCCTCCAGTGGGTCTTTCTCTTCTGGAGTCTCAGGGGTTTCCGAGTTATCTGCGTTTTCCGAACCTTCCGAGTTCTCAGCACTTTCCGAGTTCTCAGGTTCAACGATTTCTTCTTCCTTCTGAGTGTCTTCCTCTTCCAGATGATTCTTTTCTTCTTCCTTCATAGCGTTTGTTCATTTGTAAAGATTATACAGCAAATTCCGTGCCACTCTTAAGAGTACATCTCTGCTTTTTTCTCCTTGATGCTCTCATCGTAAATATAGTCATCATAGGTCATCAGTTTGTCAATGGTACCTTTTGGTGTCAGTTCGATGATGCGGTCTGCGACGGTATTGATGAACTCATGGTCGTGAGAGGCAAACAGAATATTACCCTTAAAAGAGATCAGGTTGTTATTAAATGCCTGAATAGACTCCAAGTCGAGATGGTTCGTGGGGGTGTCCAGTATCAGACAGTTGGCGTTCTTCAACTGCATGCGAGCTATCATACAGCGCATCTTCTCACCACCGCTGAGGACGTTGACTTTCTTCAGGATATCCTCTTCCTTAAAGAGCATACGTCCCAAGAATGACTTCATCATCACCTCATTACCAGTGCCATACTGACTCAGCCAGTCAACCAGGTTCAGTTCACTCTGGAAGAAAGAGGTGTTGTCGAGTGGGAGATAGGCGGTGGTGATAGTAACACCCCATTTATAGGTACCAGCATCAGCGTCACGGTTACCATTGATAATCTCGAAAAGTGCCGTCATCGCTTTGGGGTTATGCGACAGGAACACGGTCTTCTGACCTTTCTCTATCGTGAAGTTGACATTATCGAAAAGTACGGTACCATCGGCATCAACTGCCTTCAGCCCTTCTACCTCCAAAATTTGTGTGCCAGGCTCACGCTCCATCGAGAAGATGATACCGGGATACTTACGGGTGGATGGTGTGATTTCCTCCACATTCAGTTTCTCCAGCATCTTTTTGCGTGAGGTCGTCTGCTTTGACTTTGCCACATTGGCAGAGAATCTGCGGATGAACTCCTCCAACTGTTTGCGCTTCTCCTCTGCCTTCATCTTCTGGTTCTGCTGCTGACGAAGGGCAAGCTGACTTGACTCATACCAGAACGAATAGTTACCAGAGAACAGCGTTACCTTGCCAAAGTCTATATCTACCGTCTGTGTAGATACGGCATCAAGGAAGTGACGGTCGTGGCTGACAACCAAGACGCACTGCTCTAAGTTAGAGAGATATTCCTCCAACCACTGTACGGTGTCAAGGTCGAGGTCGTTGGTGGGCTCATCGAGCAACAGATTGTCGGGATGTCCGAACAATGCTTTGGCAAGCATCACACGAACCTTCTCATTATTAGATATCTCTGCCATCTGCTTGTAATGCTGGCTTTCAGGTACACCGAGATTCTGCAACAACTGGGCTGCCTCACTCTCAGCCTCCCAGCCATTCATCTCAGCAAACGCCATCTCCAAGTCTGCTGCGCGATTACCGTCTTCCTCCGTCATCTCGTCCTTGGCATAAAGAGCCTCACGCTCTTTCATGTTCTGCCATAGAGGCTGGTGACCCATCAGCACCGTATCCATCACGGTATACTCGTCATATTTGAAGTGGTCCTGTTCCAAGACAGAAAGGCGTTCGCCTGGTGCCAGTTCCACCGTACCCTTATTGGGTTCCAGTTCTCCGCTGATAGCACGGAGCAGGGTAGACTTGCCTGCACCATTGGCACCGATAATACCATAGATATTGCCACTGGTGAATTTCAGGTTTACATCCTTATAAAGCGTTTTCTTTCCAAACTGAATAGCGAGATTCGTAACTGTTATCATATCTTCCTTATACCTTATTTAATATATACACTCAAAAACGGGTGCAAAGGTACACCTTTTATTTCATTCTGCAAAATAAATGGACAGATTACTGCTCAAGGTTGTACTTTAATAATAACTCTCTGAAGGCTTTTTCTTCAGCAGACTCTTTAACATCTTTATCAGCTCCAAGCATCCGTGACGTTGCATGGTTTCTGAGTTCTAAGAACCTGTGTGCCTGAGGCGTCCATTCCAAATACTCATAAGCGTGAGGAACTCCAGGTTCCACATAGAGCTCTGTGAAAACACCAGCCTCCATAAGCTTCTGAGCATAGGATATGTCTTCATCGCAGAAAAGATCAAGGCTGCCGACGATCATGAAGGTCTCTGGCAATCCTTTCAACTGCTCAACGGTTGCCACTGCAGGTGAAAAATAAATCATTTCCTCATCGGAAAGCTCCTTGTCCTGACCTTCAATCAGTTTTCCCCATCCAAAGACATTGTTCTCCTTTGTCCAGACACACCCTCCAGCATATTCATTATTGTAAATATCCTTTTCACCACCGGTACGGTAGTCAAGCATGGGATAAATCAGCACTTGACCTTTCAGAGGAACCTTTCCTTTGTCCTTATTATAAAGAGCCAGACGTGCTGCCAGTCCACCACCGGCGCTTTCTCCCTCAATGACAATATGATCCGGATCTACATTTAATTCATCCACATGCTCATAAGCATAAAGAAGTCCTGCATATACTTGTTCAAGCTCCATGGGATATTTGTAAGAAGGATCCAGAGAAAGTGTATAGTCTGGGGCAATAACCGTAGCACCGCTTCCATCTGCCACGCCCTGTATTTTTGCCTCATCCATGCTCACATTGCCAAAATGATAGCCACCTCCGTGAATGAAAAAGACAAGCGGTGTATTCTCACCCTCTTTGTAATTTGACGGACGGAAAACATACATATTTATCTTCTCATTCCCCACGGTAATGGTCAGTTTTTCTGCGTTTTGGGGCTCTTTCCCCTCTACGCCCAAATCTATATTTGATGTCCCTACAGGTACCGTGATACCATCAATCAGTTCATATCCTCTTGCAAGGAGATTTGCACCTTTCGTTTTCATGTTTTCATTTTTTAATTAATTTTCTTCCCGTCAATATACACTTCACTCGGCATATTGTGGCTAAAGCCTTCATGCTCTGCCGTCAGCAGGTCGTTGTCGAATATCAGGAAATCCGCATCCTTGCCTACCTCGATAGATCCCTTAGAGGCTTCGATACCAAGTTGCTTGGCACCGTTGATGGTATATCCCAGCATCATTTCCTCAATGTTCATTCTCTCTTTGGGAGAAGGGTATGCTGCAACGACTCTGGCCCTTTCAGGGGCTTTCGTCTTTTCGTTGATATTCCGCGTCATGCCGACTTCCATACCAAGATAGGGACTCCAGGTAGAGAAGTCACCATAGATGATGTTATCGCTTGACCAAGTCACATTGGCACCTGTGTTCCACATCGTCTTGCTGCGATACATCTTATTGGCACGCTCCTCACCAAGCAGACTTCTCCATATCTCAAAGGGATTGCCACCCGTACATCCTGCGTGCCACCATGGTGTGTAATTAGCGGTAACGCCCAACTTGGCAAACCGGTCCATATCAGCATCATCCTGAATTTCCAGATGAGCACAGGTCACTCTTACACGGAATTTGTCGCCAAGTTCCTTTCTTGCCAGTTCCACACCGTCGAGAACAGTGCGGGAAGATTGTTCACCTACGTTATGTGCATGGAAGTCCAATCCTGCGTCGTTGAGCAACTTCATCACCTCTGCAACCTCCTCCTTGGTGAAAGTGGTAGCCCCTCTTTTATGGGTATCTATATAGGGGGTGACCTGGGCAGCCGTCTCAATTCTCAAAGTACCGTCCATGAATACCTTAAAGGTATGAACATTCAGGTGTTTGCTGTCGAACTTCTGGCGGAAACGCTTTACCTCTTCCACCACTTCCTTCATTCTCCTGGGGTTCGTAAGCGCAATGCTTCCGTCAATATAAACAGGCAGTTTGCCCTGCTTGTCCAGTTCGTACAAACGTTCATAGATACGTTCGTGGAGAGCCTCGCCCTCAGGAAAACCTGCGTCGAAGACAACGGTTACACCAGCCTTTACTGAGTAATCTATCCAACGCATCAGCTCTGCATCAATCTGCTCATCTGTCACATTCAAGTCATCGAAGAGCATGTGCCAACCCGAGGACTCGAATGCATTTCCTGTCACATGACCGTCTTTACGTACGTAATAACTGAGTTCTGGCACGCGGTCAGGCGTTTCGTCGGTGATGCCATGCCTGTCGAGGATCTTGGAGTTCACCCAGACGCTGTGACCTTCGCCTTCCAGAATCAGGAGTTCGGCATCCGGACAGATGGCATCCAAATCTTCCTTGACGATGTCATCCCCATTAAGGTATTTACGCTCCAGAATGAATCTGTAACGTTTCAAACCAGAATTGCTCTTGATGCGTTCCCCCATAAAGTCCAGGGCTTCCTGTTTGTTAGAGCACACGACATACTCGCCAGGATCCATATATGCGAATCCTATGCTTGTCGTCACATGCACATGACCGTCGATGATGCCGGGCATGATGAACTTCCCACCGAGGTCGGTCACTTCGCCCTCATAATCCGATAGACCTGATTCGTCACCGACATAGATAAATTTACCGTCTTTCACAACCAGTGCTGATGCCAGCAAGCTGTCCTTGTTTGCCGTGAAGATTTTGGCGTTTCTGATGATTTGATCTGCTTTCATTTTCTTCCTTAAATTTTTAGTTATCTTTATTGTTATTCCACATTAACGCGACAAAGATACAAAATTATTTCAATAATACAGCAAAGTCAGTTCCGATTGTAGTCCCTAAATTTTCATTTTAACATTGAAGCCTGAAACTTGAATCCTGAAACCTGAAACCAAAAGCCCCTGCTAAGCATGATGCTTTTGCAGGCAGCCGAAATCACTCTCATGACTGTCGCGTCAGTGGCGTATTGGCTCCCGCTTGAGATAGTCGTAGAGCGTGAGCAGGCGCAGATGGAAATAGCTGTTCCAGAAATTCTGCAATGCCGTGACCTGATTGATTCGTGCCGTCTGCCAGTACTGCTGTGCCAGCGACAGGTCGTTGACGTTTGCCTGTCCTCGGATGAAACGTTGCAGCATGGCGGTATAGGCATCCTCTGCTGTCCGCAGCGCGTGGTGGGCATCATCGACCATAGACTGGCGCTGGTTAACCTCTGCCACGGTCTGTGTGACATCCAACTCAGTGTCACGTTGTTGTTCCTCGCGCTGGCGGGATGCTGTCTCAGCCTTGCTCTGTGCCGCGAGCCAGGCATTACGTTTCTTGCCGTGGTCGCTGATGGGCACGGTGAGACTTACCAGCACCTGGTTCTGCACCAGTGGCTTGCGCCAGGCATGGTCGAAGCGGTCTGCCACCTGGTTGAGTCCTATCGATGCGTCGATGCTGGCATTGAGTCCCTTCTTGCGCTTCAACTGTTCGGCATCGCGCCGGGCTTCCAGCTCCTTGAGTTGCATGGACAGATAGTTGGGATTATTGTGTGAGGCATGGTCAATGGCATCGCTGGCAGCCACATTCAGGCGGGGCAATACGGTGGGTATGACCAGCTGCAGACGAGTGTGCTCGTCCATTCCCAGCCATACGGCAAGACTCCTGACTGCCTGTTGATGGCTCAGCTGGGCGCTCTTCAGGGCGGTGGCGGCGAGTGAGCGTTGCAGCGTCAGGATGTCAAGTTCGGCTTTCGAGATGGACGCTATGCGGAAGCGTCGGTTGCCGATGGCGAGGATAGTGTCACACGACTGCATCTGTTCCTGAGCCATCTTCAGTTGTTCCTGCGTCACAGCCAAGAGGAAGAACCGCTTGACTGCCTCGGCAGCAGCCTGTTCCACTGAATAGTTCATCTGTTGTTGGGCAACCGTGAGTCGCATAGGTTCGGTCTGACGGTCCCAGCGGTATGGATTGAATCCCAGCAGTTCCTGGCGATAGCCCACGCGGACAGGGGTGACGGCATACTGATGCTGGTTATAGTCACCGTAGTTGCCGAGGAAGGCAAGTCCTGTCGAGGCATAGAAGGAACCGCCCCATGGTTCCATCACCTGTTGTGCCTGCAGATTAGCGCTGGATAGCAGTCGCTTCTGCTGGCGATATTCATCGTTGTCGGTATCACTGATGTAGCGCTGGATCATGACTTGCTCGAATTGCAGCGGTGTGGCGCTCAGCTCCAGTTGCAGCTTGCGACTTGCCATCCACGAAAGCCATGCATAGCGTGCCTCCTGGAAGACGCTGCGGTAGCGGTCGGCAGTGAGGCTGCTGTCGGTGGCAAGCTCGACGGTACGCTCCAGGTCGAGGCGGACGACATGCTGGGCTGCTGCAGTGATGGCGGCGCAGAACATCAGAACGGTGGCAAGGTGTCTCATGGCTGGGATGTTTTGGGGTTTACTGACACGTGCATGCCATCGAAGAGGGAGCTGGGTGCAGCCACGCGGGCACGGAGCATGATGGTACCTTGCTCGTCGACCACGGGATTTACCTCTGTCACCTTGGCATCGTAGACAGCATGCTCGTCGGCAACAGGTACCACGCTGATGGCTGTGCCTATAGGGAACCGTCCAAGGTCAGACTCCATCACCCTGAACTCCACATCCATTTGCTGCTGCGAGATGATGCGGCACACGACATCACCCGTCTGAGCCAACTGACCGGCATGGGCTGTGACATTTGCCACGATACCGTCGAAGGGTGCCGTCACGCGGGTAGTCTTCAACTCGTTGCGAGCTGCTGCCAGCTTGTTCTGGGCAATCAGCAGCCCACTCTTAACCTCGGCAATGTGACGCACACGCTGTGGCACGCGGTCCATCTGCTCGGGATCGTATCCCTGTGAGATGATGACTTCCTGCATCTGGAGGCGTGCCTGCTCTATCTCGCGTTGATGCTGCTCTACGGCATTGGCATGCTTGTAGGCTTCCTGCTCGGCAAGGAGCTGTCCCCGGCGTACACGGTCGCCATTGCGTACCATGACGCGTACCACTGGCAGGGTAGTCTCGAACTTCACGTCGGCATAGCGTGCTGCCACCACCTTGCCCATGGTCTGGAAGGTGGATGGTTGGACCGTGCTGTCTGCCGGTCTGCCGGTAGCCGTCGTGTCGGAATCCTGGCTTGCGGCGATGACGGTAGTGTCCCTGGCTTCGGGTGAATCACCAGGCTTTCCCTGTTGCTGACAGGCTGTCAGCAGCAGCACGGTTGATAATATCCATATCTTGTTCATAGTTTGTATGTACTATTACGGTTTCACTCTAAAGTTGTCGCAGACTCATTTCGTAGAATAAGCCTTTGCGTGCCATCAACTGCTCGAAGGTGCCCTCCTCGGCAATCTTTCCTTTGTTGAGTACGATGATGCGGTCGCAGTGACGGATGGTGCTCAGACGGTGGGCAATGACCAGGCGCGTACAATGCAGCCGGTCGAGGTTTTCGCTTACCTGCCTCTGGCTGATGTTGTCGAGCGCCGAGGTGGCTTCGTCGAAAAAGAGGATATTGGGACGACCTATCAGGGCGCGGGCTATGAGCAGGCGCTGCTTCTGACCACCTGAGAATCCGCCGCCGCCCTCGGTGATGACGGTGTGCAGTCCCATGGGCAGGGCTTTCACCTCGTTGTACATGCACGCCAGCTGCAGTGCCTCCCAGACATCGTCCTGGGTGGACCAGGGGGCGGTGATGGTGATGTTATTTAAGATGTCGCCTGTGAAGAGACTGCCGTTCTGCAGGCATGTTCCTATCCGTTGGCGGAGCTGTTTCTTGTCTACTTTCTCCAAATCGTAGTGGTCGTAGTATATATTTCCGCGCTGGGGCTTCTCAAAACCCAGCAACAGGCGCAGCAGGGTGGACTTCCCACAGCCGGAGATGCCCACGATGCCCACGTATTCGCCAGCCTTGATGCTGAGCGAGAGGTCGTCGATGACCAGTGGCATGTCGTCCTGATAGCGGAAAGACAGATTCTTGACTTCGATGCTGCCCGACAGGGCTTTGATAGGGGTATGTGAGCCTGACACCTCTGGTACTGCCTCGGCAATTGCCATGACGCTCTCCAACTGTGGCTTTATCTTTGTCATTTCGGGAATCTGCTCCGTGAGCCCGGTGAGTGCGGCTGTCAGCATGCCAAAGGCTGTGGTGAACGCAATGAAGTCGCTGGTCTTGATGGAGGTTTGCAGCGTAAAGATATAGATGATGAGCAGTGATCCTACGTTCATCAGCGCCAGCAGCGAGGGATACAGGCGCATGGCAAACCGTGGGTTGTAGATGATCCTGGCTGTATGGGTATACCGGTTGAGCCACTGGGTGAAGGCGCGTGTCTCTGAACCGGTGAGCTTGACCTTCTGTATACCTGCAAACAGGTTGCACTCCATACCGCTGAGGGCATCATTCTTGCCGATGTATAGCTGTTGTACATGGGTCGCCTTGCGGAAGTAGAGCACCAGTATCAGTACCTGCAGGGCAAACAGAGCCATTGCGGGTAGCAGGAGCGGTCCGCCGTAGATGCCCACTTGGATGAAATAGACCACAGAGAGCACACCGTTCAGCAGTGCACCGACGGTCGTCTCATTGATCTGCTGGCACAGGTTACTGAGGTTGTTCAGCTTGGAGGTCAGTTCACCGCTGCTGTAAGTATGGAAGAATTTCGGAGGCAGCAGGAAGAGTCGTGCCATGACGGCGTTGTGCAGGTTCATCTCCACGATGTTCTCCACGCGGACAATATAAAGATTGCGGATATAGGTCGTCAGCATGATGACCACTGCCGCTCCTACCAGCAGTCCGGCAATGGGAGCCAGGTCGGCGGCGATACCGGCAGGTATCACCGTTTCAAACACCATCTTGTTAGCCATAGGTACAAACATGCCCAGGAGCACTACGATCAGTGCGGCAAATCCCATGTAGAGCATACTGTTGGTGTCGGTTGACGACAATATGAAGCTGATGAGCTGGCGCTTGGTCATTCGCTGCAGGGGCAGTGCCTTGGTGAAACTGTATGCCTCTGGCTTCAGCACGTCCTTCATCTGCTGCCGCGACACCTCCCGCAGGGTGCCGTCCTCGTCAGTGAAGCGATAGGTGCGACCAGTCCATTTGGGCAGCAGCGCTACCAGCCTGCCGTTACGTGTACGACCCAGCAGGGGTCCGGAAGCCTCTTTCCACCAACCGTCGGTGAGCCTTGTCTGGCGTGTCATAATGCCATGCGCCTGGAGGATGTTGTGTAATTGCTGCTCCAAGGACAATACATCGTCGGGCTCCAGTTCGTAGTCGACAATCTTCAACGCTTCCAGTATCTGGCGGATGGCAAGGTTGTCGGTCTGGGGGACAGTGCCGCCATAGCGTAGCCCCATACGTGCCGCACCTTCCTTGATCTCGCGCGAGAGGGTGGAGGCATCCAGCTTCCTGCGCTTTTCTATCTGACTGGAAAATATGCTCATCTCTGTTTCATCTCCTTCCTTATCCGTTTTCCATGAGCTGTCGGTACAGACCGTCCTGTTGCATGAGCTGCTCATGGGTGCCTTGTTGGACGACGTGTCCGGCATCCATGACAATAATCTGGTCGCAGTCGCGGATGGTCGACAGGCGGTGTGCCACCACAATCTGCGTGATGCCCATCTCGCGGATGTGCTTCATCACCAGGTCCTCGGTGGTGGGGTCTAATGCCGAGGTTGCCTCGTCCATGATCAGGATCATAGGCTCGCGGGCAAGTGCCGTGGCTATCTCGAAGCGCTGGCACTGACCTCCGCTGAAGTTCTTTCCGCCCCGCACCACCTTGGTGGCAAGGCCCTTGGGACGGCTCATGATGTCGCTGTGTACCTGTGCGTCGCTGCATGCCATGAGGATGGCGAAATCCTCGATGCTCTGGTCCCACATGCGGATATTCTGTGACAGTGTGTCGTCGAAGAGCACGATGTTCTGGTCGACGACGGCGATGGAGTTGGTCAACTCGTCGCTGGAGATGCTCTCGATGGGACGCCCGTCAAAGAGTATCTCACCGCTCCAGGGTTTGTAGAGTCCGGATATCAGTCTGGCGAGGGTCGACTTGCCACAGCCACTGCTGCCCACGAATGCTACCGACTCGCCAGCCCTGAGGTGCAGGTTGAAATGGTCGATCAGGGGAGGCATCGTCCGGTTGTAGCCGAAGGTGACGTCGCGCAGCTCCAGCTCGCCCAGCAGTTTGCCCGTCTCCGAATGCTCACCGTCGGCATGCCGGTCTTCGGGATACCTCATCACGTCGTCCACGCGCTCTATCTGGGAGCGCATCTCGAACAACTGCTGTCCTGCCTTCATGATTTTCTCCACGGGAGCCATGAAGGCGGTCATGAAGCCTTGGAATGCCATGAGCATACCGACGGAAAGGTCGCCTTGCAGGATATACCACGCTCCCACCAACAGGACCGCCATCGTCAGCAGATTCGATGTCAGCGTCGGCAGCAGACTCATCTCGCTCTGCTGGATGTGCATCTCACGCTGCTTATTGAACATTCTGCTCCACAGCCCGCTCCAGTATTGGAAGAATCCTTCCTCAGCGCCTGCTGCCTTGATACTCTCGATGTTCTCCAGACAACTGACCGTGGTGGAATAGTATTTACCCATGCTCTGCTGTGTACTCCTGACCATGTTCAGGCGCTTGCCGGCATAGTAGTGTAAGACGGCGAGGTTGACGATAGCTGCCACGACACCAATCATCGTCAGCATGTAATTGTACGACAGCATTAATATGAAATACAGCACTAATAGCATCACGTTGATAGCCTGTGGAGCCAGCACCTCGACGAGCGAGTGGGTGATGGTCTCATTGAGTCGCTGACGCTGCTGCAGGTCACCCACGTAACGCATGGCGAAGAAGTTCATGGGCAGTCTCAGCAGGTGACGCAGATAGTTGATGTTGCCCCGCAGTGCCAGCTGCCCGGCTATGCGTTTGGAGTAGCGCTGCTGCCAGAGCGTCACGATGAAGTTGAAAAGTGCCAGCGCAGCCATCAGACAGAAGAATACGGTTGCCCACTGCGCATTGCGCCCGGAGAGTATCTCGTCGAAGAACACCCGGGTGAGCAGGGGCAGGGTCAGGGTGACGACTGCCAGCAAAAGGGTGAAGATAAAAGTCAGCCAGAAGGCTTCGTTGGCACCGCTCAGGTTATGCCTGATGTAGGAAAAAATGCTCGTGGGATGACCCGAGGGCTGGAAACGGCCGGTCAGTTCGAAGGTCATGGCGACACCCGTGAAAGAGCGCCGGAACTCATCCATCGGTATCTCTACCGGTCCGATGCCGGGGTCGTTGAGGCATGCCTTGCCTTTCCGCATGCCCTTGAAGACGACGAAATGCTCAAAGTTCCAGTGGATGATGGCGGGCTCCATGCCTGCCAGCTCTTCGGCACTCACCTTATAGGCACTGGGCTCCAGACCATATGTCTTGGCTGCCAACAGGATGTTCTTCATCGAACTGCCGTCGCGGCTCACGCTGCAGGCTTCGCGCACCTGCTCCAGGGGAAGCCACTTGCCATAGTACGCAAGAATCATCGAGAGTGAGGCAGCGCCACACTCCACGGCTTCCATCTGCATCACCATGGGCACTTTCTTCATAAGCCTACTTGCCTTGCAATGTATTCAACGTGTTCTCTACTCGTCCTAACAGCACTTCCCATACGTACTTACGGTCCCAGATGATCTGCACATTGCAGGGCATGCCCGTGGTGACTGCCATGCCTTCGCTCTTCTGACGACTCCATACCAGCCCGTCGGCATCACGGTCGAGCACGATGCGCACCTCATAGACTGGTTCTTCGGCAGGGATGATGGATGCCAGCTCCGCCAGCTTCAATCGCTGTGCCACCATCTTGCGGTTGGTGGGATATGACTCGATGCCCTTGACGGTGCCTACAGCATAGCCCCACTTCTCACGCTCCAGGTCGGCAGGTGTCAGCTGCACCTTGGCACCCAGCTTCACCTTCCTGAGTTCTTTGAATGTCACGTAGGCAAGCACCTCGCGCTCGTGGAACCTTGCCTCCTGGGGCAGTATCCATGCCACAGGCTCGCGAGGCTCAAACTTGCTCTCTGCTGGCTTCGAGGTCAGCACCACTCCCGACTCAGGTGCCGTCAGGGTGGTGGTCGCCAACTGCGAACGGACACTGACAAGGGGAGTGCCTGCCGACACCTCCTGACCGTTGGTGGCTACCACATGGTGGACGGTCCCCCCGTACGGGACCGTAATCGCCTTTGCCTCTGCAAACGGGAATACAACGGCTTGGGCCCTGACGGTATAGTTGACCTTGCCAAACATACACCAGAAGAGTGCCACGCCGCACAGCAACAGCAGCGTGGAGAGCACCAGCCAGAGTCCGGGAGAAACCACCCGCGGCATCTCCTTGAGTTCGCTCTGGTCGTCAAGAGCCTCTAATGCTTCATCGTTAAATATCTCTGACATATTTGTAATTGTAAAACAGCCCGCAGCTGTTTGCCTGCGGGCTTACTTTACTAAGTGTAATGCACTTTGTGAGCGGGAAGTCTCAGCGGTAGATGCTTTGCCTACATCAGTACCTCTAAACTATTAATCAAGGTTCAATTCTTCTCTTACCACCACCACCACCGTTCACATTCTCCAGATCTTCATTGGACAATTTCTGCCCCTTCTTCTTCTCTTCTTCTTTCATTTCAGTAGAATTTAAATTGTTATTCTTAATATCAATGTATTATCGCTGCAAATATACTGAAAAATTTTCGAATCTCCAAACATATTGTTTTCTTTTTAAACAAAAACAGATGAAACGCCATTTTTGCAGGAGAATCCATAGGCTGTAGCTCATAGGGGCAGAAGAAAATCAGCAAAAAATTTGTTTTCCTCGGAATATTGTCGTATCTTTGCAATTGTAAACACCCGGTGGCCGCTGCCGATGCCACCAGCATCATTGCGACCAAAACAATACTTTTCTTCATGCTTTTTTTAATAATATGTTTGACACCATAGATGCCACGGGAACAGGACGCAAGAGCGACCCTCGTATGCGCAACGTAGAGGCAGAGATGATACGTAGTCATGAACTGATTACAAGGGACTGCTGGAGGAATTGTTTCAGTGTGCATTAGACGATAGTGTCGTCGTTGTGTCACCCTTCTATTGCGATTGCGGATGCCGGATGACCTTCGGGAAGAATGTGACCATCAACAAGGGAGCCACCATCCTCTCGCCGGGTAGGGTAGTGATAGAAGACAATGTGCTGATAGGTCCCGAGGTGAAGATAGTCACTGTTGATCACGACCTCTACGACAGGCACGACCTGTTTCATTTCGGTCAGGTGACCATCAAGGAGAATGCGTGGATATGCATCGGAGCCATCATCTGTCCCGGTGTCACCATAGGCCGCAATGCCGTCGTAGCCGCTGGTGCCGTAGTCACCAAGGATGTCCCCGACAACGCAGTAGTCGGTGGCAATCCCGCCAAAATCATCAAAACCCTCTGACCATTTTTCCTTCATTCCACCAAATGATTTCTAAAACTATTCATTATTTTCTAATATAGCGAGTTCCACGCTATCGCCATAGGATGGCGCATGGCAAGCCCTTGCTCTGTGAAGGCGTATGGGAGTTTTCGTAACCCCTTTTTTACAAAATTGGATGTCGCAAATTGCGATTTCCAATCGTCAAGGTCTTTCTTGTCAGTATGATTGGATGACATCACCCGCTGTCCCCTGATCTTATAGATCTTGCTCCGTATCGGTTCTAGGTTCTGTTCCATATCGTTGTTCGTCAGGATAGTTGGTAACCTGTTCTGGTGCAAATATACTATGATAGTTGTTTATTGCCAAAAATATTTGTTCCAAAA
>CACYPF010000003.1 GCA_902776195.1 uncultured Prevotellaceae bacterium
ATATGTCCGGGAAGCATATAACATGGTTCAATCCCTTTGCACAAAGGCAATTGAGCCACATCATGTTAGAAGGTTATATGTTTTTCCTAATTGCGAAAGGCGGGACTGAATGATCCACTCTGGCAAGTGCCTTCGGGGATGACTGCCTGATCCACTTCCATCGTTCTATGAAGTTCGCCAAAACACCATACCTCGTAACCCGACGGGCGCACAAGCCCCATTGTACTTGTTTATTCAAATAGGAATCTCACAGTCTCTTCAAACTCCTCAATAGCCATTTGTAACTTGGGATTATCTTTCCTTAAAATAATTGCCATGAAGTTCATCTGTCCATCCATCTTGCCTTGGGCTATTCGTATAACATATTGGTGATGCAACTCATACTTGTTAAACCAACGGACAAATAGTCGATTCCGAACAGCCTGCTTTTCATCCTTTGTCTCTGTGACATATAACATGACATCATTATTACACCTAAAGAATTCTTCTATTAAAGCCAATAAAGTCAATCTCAGTTTGTCATCCCCAGGGGAAGGTTGATTGTAAATATTCCTTATATCGAGTGTGTAAGCTCCACTTGGAATAAACATATCATTAGCCTTAATACTTATTTCATAGTCCACTCCATGGTCAGTATGAAAATAGTATAAGTGGGGAAGTCCTTCTATCTGAACAACAGGATAGGGCGCTTTACGGTTGATGGTTTCTATATTTAGTTGATTCATAAGTTATAAATAACAGAAATATTACCGAGAAAAAGTGGCTCAGATAAGCCCTGCCTGCCTTTTCTCTGAATATAATTTCAGTCTGCCGATAGCAGCCTCATTCTCTTCTCGTTTTTGTTGCATAAACTCTCTGAAAGCCTTGCGCACATCATCTCGAGTTCTTTTCTTGTTTGTCTCCATGATTATACGTTTGAGTTTTATGGTGCAAAGATACAGTTTTATTTTGAGATAGCAAAAGAATTGAATGAAATTGTATCTGCAAGAATCGCAATGGGGAACTGAATGTACTGGGCAGACTCGCCAAGCGACTTTAACCCTGCTATCCCTGCTACAGGGTGGCTGAAATGCTGATGTACAAAGGGCGGAGCCTGTAGCAGGATTAGGATTTATCCTGCTACAATGGTGCTACAACCCTGCTACAAGACAGCGACAGTCTTTTGAGTGGATTGAAAACGGCTATAGGCGTTCAGTTGATTGGCTGGAGCCGTGCAGTCGTTTGGCTATAGGCGAACGGTTGAAAGGATGCTTCTAACTCCCTCGAAGGACGGCACTGATACCCCAATACCCTTATCCTGTTACCCCTACGCAAGGCATAAAAGTTGGGGTTCTAAATGATCCACTTTGTCAAGTGCCTGAGGGGATGAATTAGAAAAAAAACGCAATAACTGGAATGGATAATCCGATAGAACAAGCGCACCTTACGAACCGCTAAGGGCTTGATGAGATAATTATAGTGCATTTTTCACTCCAAAATTCTGGTTGAGATCATTAGTCAACATCGTTCTCAATTCTTCTGGAGTATAGGATTCTTTATCTAACTTCAGTGAAGGATCATCTTCATAAAGCGACGCATCTGAATAGTCGATATCCAACTCCTCTTGTTGGTTAACTTTAACGAACAGCCCGGTACTAAGCAGTGCCGCCAGTTTCTCGCTGGCAGTTTGGTCGTTCTCATTATATGATAATGTTATTGTACACATATCAATTTCCTGTTTATCTAATGAATAATTTTCATTGACTTTATCTCATTGGTGGCAAAGGTATATATTTTTTTTGAGACTTCAAAGAGATTTTAGAGAAAAAGTTGGGAAATTGAAAATCGAAAAAGTTGGGGACTGAATGATCCACATTACTCAACTTACAGTTGAAGAGGTGAGTGGTGAGAGGTAAGAGGTGAGAAATGGTTTGCCTTCACCCTGATGCATGATATTAAGGCTTTGGAATTGGTTGAAAAAATGCAAGCGGGGGACTCAAGAAACTCGGGGAATGCGGTTCTTGCTCTGGCAAGCAACTTCGTCGATGACTGAATGATCCACTCTGGCAAGTGACTTCGGGGATGACTGAATGAACCATTTTGTCATTGATGCAAGGAGTCTTACCCGCTTTCGTGAAAAAAACGGGAATATATTTGGTGGATTCGGGAATTATTCCTACCTTTGCACTTGTAAGTGTGTCCATGTGTGGGCGACTTTAAAACAATTTGATGGAAAGAGACCTCAGGTCAGTTGTACGGCCGGTCTCGATAGGACGTTTTCCAACTTTACGTGTCTGCATCTTCAAACTTCGCAACTTTGAACTATAGACAGCGGTAATGCACAGAGACGTTCGCGTGGGTAGATTCTTATATGCGCCTGCGGCTATTATTCCCTTTATATATGATAAGGTGTACGCCAGCGATGGTGATACTCTCTTTGCGTATATATACCCATTGGGTGTAGTATGCCGTGGCGTGTGTAATGTCACAGCGTGGGTAGGGTATATTTTTTTGGTACGCAAAGCGGCTCAGATGGTGGGCAACAGATAGGTTCGACTCCTCGCTTTTGCGGCGACATTTCTTGGGAACAAGAAGATGTTTAATTGTTAAACTAAAATGTTAAAAGCAAACTGCCTGCCCGTGAGGGTAGGTCAGTTTTTGAAGGGAAAACACCTCCCATTGGAGGTATCACATCTGTCGTGAGCCCGTGAGGGTCTGCGACAGTCTTATTTTTTCTCCGGCATCTCCGCATGAAGTTTCTCGATGGCACCGGTGATGGGGTTGAGAATCATCTGCGTGGGATATTTCTTGAAAAGGGAACCGCCGCGAAGCTCGGTGAAACCGAACTGGGCGAACGCATAATTGTAAGTGGCGAGTTGCTGGTCCTCCCGGTAGAGGGTGAGGCGCACGATGCCCGGGACGTTGGTGTAGAAGCCGCCGTCCTTCTTGTTCTCCGGATAGTCGTATTGCTGTTGGCTCTGCTGGTGCAGGTCCTCGATGCTCACATAGAACGGTACACCGGCGAGGTCGTCCTTGTCGACGACACCCAGTTGTTTGCTGATACGGAAGAACACCTCCCGTTTCATCTCCTTCTCAGGGCACAGGGTGACCACCTGTTCCGTAGTGTCACATACCGTGATGCCTGTGAAGAGGGAGAGTAATGCCTCGTGAGTGCGGTCAATCTCGTCGAGCATCAGTTGCAGTTGTGCCTTGTCAGTAGGCATCTCCTCCGCCTCCCCTGTAATCAGCAGCTGGCGGTGCTCCTGCAGTT
Organism: uncultured Prevotellaceae bacterium; assembly: GCA_902776195.1. Taxonomy (GTDB): domain Bacteria; phylum Bacteroidota; class Bacteroidia; order Bacteroidales; family Bacteroidaceae; genus Prevotella. Next base: position 3,251 of record CACYPF010000003.1, read on the forward strand.
CCGCTATCTGGAGAGCTGTTAGCTCAGCCTTCCTTGCCATGCTACCGGCATTCATAGCTTCCGCACTGAGGAACTTCAGCGGGTCAGGAGTCGTCTGTCTGGGTGCGGCACGGAACGGCAGCGGCTGCTGTACCTGCTTGGGTGTATCATTGACGGCAAGCAGTACGCCGTCCTCGCTGAGTTTGATCTCGGAGGTGGCACTCTTCCCTTTCAGGTTGACGATAAAGCATTTGGAGGTGTCGCGGATCCCCGTCAGGCTCAGCTGGAATTTGAGGAGCCGGTGTTCCGTTTGTTTCTCCTGTGGGATATCTTTTCGTTGCAGGTATCTCTCTGCATATTGGCAGAAGATACCAGGGGTATATGTCTTCTTCTCGGTGAGAAGATGGAAATGGACGGCAGTCTTAGGGAGATAATAAACGGTACCTTCCGGCATCTTCTCTGACCGCAGCAGTGCTGACGAGACGGGTTGTGCCCCAATCGTCATGCTGCCAAACAGCAGCAAAGCGGTGAGCAGTGTCCTCAGCAGTCGCATGGTATTGTTATTCTTTCAATCGTTTAAAGGCACGTGAGAGATATCGGATGATATCCTCTGCGATCAGGCTCTCCTCTCCTAAGTCACGGACGGCAAGGTCGCCGGCGAGTCCGTGGAGGTAGGTACCTACGACGCAAGCCTCTGGTGCTTTGTAGCCACGTGCCAGCAGTGCCGTGATAATACCAGTCAGTACATCACCGCTTCCCGCAGTTGCCATACCGGCATTACCGGTGGGATTGAAGAGAATGTGACCGTCGGGCATACATATAGCGGTATATCGTCCCTTCAGGATGACATACCCCTGTATCCGCTCGGCAAGATGGCGTGCCTTGGTCAGCCGCTCATAGCTGTCGGCGGAGTGTCCCTCTATGCGGTCGAACTCCTTGGGGTGGGGAGTGAGGATCACTCCTTTGGGAATTTGCTGGAGCCATGCACGATGGCTGGCAAGGATATTTAGTGCGTCGGCATCGGCGACGATAGGACAGGTGGTGCGGCGCAACTGTGCGATCATCGGGATGGCGGTTGCCTCACTCTGTCCCAGTCCCGGACCGATACCCACGGCATCGAAATCCTCTGTCTCAACAGCCTCCGAGAAGATTGTCTCCTCCGGGTCGAACTGGAGAACCGCCTCAGGTACTGCTACCTGTAGGATATTCCTGTTCATCTTAGGTGTGTGGACAGTCACTTTCCCCACTCCGGCACGAAGACAGGCACGGGTTGCCAGAATGGCGGCACCTGCCATGCCGTAGCTTCCGGCGATGAGGAGAGCGTGTCCCATCTGCCCCTTATGGGCGAACGGGTCACGTCCCAAGAGCATGGAGCGTATCTGTGACTCCTCCACAATGGTATAGTTTGCCTCTATCTTCTCTATTCCCTCCTGGCTCAGACGGATATCCAGTACCCGCAGCTGTCCGATGAACATCTGGTTCTCAGGGAAGAGAAAGGCAAGTTTGGGTTGCTGGAGGGTCAGCGTGACGTTGGCACGGATGATGTTGGCACGTATGTTATACGTGTTGTCCTCGGTCATCAGACCAGAGGGAACATCGATGGCGACCACGTCAGCCTGCGAGGCATTGATATATTTCACCAGAGAGGCGAAACCACCAGCCAGTGGCTTGTTAAGACCAGAGCCGAAAAGACCGTCGATTACCAGCATACCCTTCTCCAAGCGGGGAGGGTCAAACTCCTGGGTGACCTCAACGAATGCCTTGGCACGCTTCGATTCGATGAGTCGTTTCTTGTTGGCGGCACACTCCTCAGCGAGATGGCCGCTGATATTAAAGAGATAGGTGCTGACCTGATAGCCCTGGTCGCCCAGCATGCGGGCAACAGCCAACGCGTCACCACCGTTGTTGCCCGGTCCTGCAAAGACAACGACAGGTACCGTGTTATTCCATGTATCCGTGATGGCACGTGCCAAAGCCTTGGCGGCACGCTCCATCAAATCGATACTGGGTATCGGCTCGTGTTCGATGGTGTATCGGTCAAGTTCTTTTATCTGTGAACTGGTGAATATCTTCATTGCAAGTGCAAAAATAAGAAAAATATACTAATTGATAGTCATTCTTTGACGAAAAATTTGTAATTTTGTGCCAAATTTGCAATTAAGACACTATGAGTACCGTAAAAATAAAGGATAAGACTTTTCAAACTTCTATTACGGAAGAGGAGATCAGACAACGCGTGAAAGTGTTGGGACAACGGCTCAGCAAGGACCTGGAAGGGAAGAACCCGCTGTTCCTCAGTGTGCTCAACGGAGCCTTTATGTTTACTGCGGACTTGCTTCGTGAGATGACCATCCCTTGTGAGGTGTCATTCGTGAAACTGGCTTCCTACCAGGGGACGACATCGACGGGTAAGGTCAAGGAGGTAATCGGTATCAACGAGAACCTTACGGGACGCACCGTCGTCATTGTCGAGGACATCGTGGAGAGCGGCAAAACCATGAGTAGGATGATAGAGACATTAGGTACCCGCAATCCTGCCTCCATCCATATCTGCTCCCTGTTTGTCAAGCCTGAGAAACTGGAGGTTGACTTGAATATCGAGTATGCCGCTTTCGAGATTCCCAATGCTTTCATCGTGGGCTATGGACTGGACTATGACCAGCAGGGCCGTCAGTTGAAAGAGGTTTACGCATTAACAGAATAAGTGATGAGACAAATTAAACTACCCCATCTGCCAAGTGATGTGGAGGCACGGAAAGGTGACCTCTATGTCGACTTATGGAAAGGAAAAGAAACACAAATCAAACAAGACAAGATAGAAAAGAAAGTGGTTATGAAGAATATTGTGATTTTTGGTGCTCCCGGCTCAGGAAAGGGAACACAGAGTGACTTGCTGATAGAGCATTACGGATTAGGGCATATCTCCACTGGTGATGTGCTGCGTAATGAGATTAAGAAAGGTACCGAGCTGGGTAAGACGGCTCAGGGATTCATCGACAACGGTCAGTTGATTCCCGACGAGCTGATGGTCAGCATCCTTGCCAGTGTCTACGACTCGTTCGGTCGTGGTCATAAGGGTGTTATCTTCGACGGTTTCCCCCGCACCATCCCACAGGCTGAGGCTCTGAAGAAGATGCTGGAGGAGCGTGGCGACAAGGTGGCTGCGATGATAGAGCTGGACGTTCCTGAGGATGAGCTGATGACACGTCTTATCAAGCGCGGACAGCAGAGTGGTCGTGCTGATGATAACGAGGAGACGATTAAGAAGCGTCTGGTCGTTTATCACTCTCAGACTCAGCCGCTGATTGAGTGGTATAAGCAGGAGGGTCTGCATCACCATATCAATGGTTTGGGAACGTTGGAGCGTATCTTCGGAGATATCCAGAAAGTGATAGATAATTTATAGAAAGTTCTAGAGTGTTCTAGAGCGTTCTAGAATAATCTAGAATAATCTAGAAAAAACTAGAAAAGATGGAAAGCAACTTTGTAGACTACGTCAAAATCTATTGCCGCTCAGGCAAGGGGGGACGGGGATCGATGCATCTCCGTCATGTGAAGTATAACCCTAACGGCGGTCCTGACGGTGGTGATGGCGGCAAGGGTGGCAGTGTCATCCTGCGTGGTAACCATAACTACTGGACGCTGCTGCATCTGAAATTCCAGCGGCATGTCTTTGCGGAGCATGGTGGCAACGGCGGTCGTGACAAGTGTCATGGCACCGATGGCAAGGATGTGTATATCGACGTGCCGTGTGGTACGGTAGTCTACAATGCGGAGACAGGAAAATATGTCTGTGACGTCACCTACGACGGACAGGAGGTGGTATTGCTGAAAGGGGGTCGCGGCGGACTGGGTAACTTCCAGTTCCGCAGTGCCACCAACCAGGCTCCCCGCTTTGCACAACCGGGTGAGCCGATGGAGGAGATGACCATCATCCTGGAGCTGAAGCTGCTGGCGGACGTGGGACTGGTGGGCTTCCCCAATGCGGGTAAGTCGACACTGGTGTCGGCACTGTCGAATGCGCGTCCTAAGATTGCCAACTACCCATTCACCACCATGGAGCCCTCACTGGGTATCGTGGGCTACCGCGACAATAAGTCGTTCGTGATGGCGGACATCCCCGGCATCATCGAGGGTGCCAGTGAGGGAAAGGGACTGGGCTTGCGCTTCCTGCGCCATATCGAGCGTAACTCGTTGCTGCTCTTCATGGTGCCGGGTGACACGGATGACATCAAGAAGGAGTATGATATCCTGCTCAACGAACTCGCACAGTTTAACCCGGAACTGCTCGACAAGCACCGTGTCCTTGCCGTCACGAAATGTGACCTGCTGGATGCGGAACTCATCGAGATGCTGAAGGAGACACTGCCTGACGACCTCCCCGTGGTCTTTATATCGGCGGTTGCCAATATGGGACTCGACGAACTGAAGGATGTGCTGTGGCGGGAACTGAATGCCGAGAGCAATAAGCTCGCCACCGTTCTTGCGGAGGATACCTTGGTACACCGTGACAAGGATATGTCACGCTTCGCCGAGGAACTTGCCGACGAGGGTGAGGACGAGGATATTGAGTATGTCGACCTAGACGATCTAGATGATCTAGACGATCTAGAAATTCTAGATGATCTAGAAGATGCCTAACCCCCAACTGACCTATTACGATTTAGGCGCACAGGTCGTTGCCTTCAGCACCACTCGTCATGGTGGCTGCTCCGTGGGCAACTATGCCGCATTCAATATCAATAACTATTGTGGGGATGAGGCTGCGCATATTGCGGAGAACCGCCGTGCGCTTGCCGGACTGTTAGGGATTGATGATAGCCATATCGTCATGCCCCATCAGGTACATGGCACGGAGGTGCGCCGTGTGGACGCTCCCCAGCAGGAGGTCATCGAGGGTGTCGATGCGGTGATGACGGATGTGCCGGGATTGTGTATCGGGGTGTCAACCGCCGACTGTATACCTATTATTATCTATGACCCGCAGCACCATGCCGCCTGTGCCGTCCATGCAGGATGGCGGGGTACGGTGAAGCGTATCGCCGAGGTGGCTGTCAGGGCGATGTGTGACACCTATGCTTCCGTCCCTTCCCAGATGCGTGCCGTCATTGGTCCCGGCATCTCGCTGGAGAGTTTCGAGGTGGGCGATGAGGTCTGCCAGCAGTTTGCTGACGCTGGTTTCGAGATGAGCAGGATAGCAAGAAAATATGCCAAATGGCACATCGACCTTCCTCTGTGCAACCGCCTGCAGTTGGAAGGGGTAGGGGTGACAGATGTCCGGCTGTCGGGAATCTGTACCTACCAGCAATGCAATGATTATTTCTCCGCCCGTCGACTGGGCATCAACTCAGGTCGTATCTTTACCGGCGTGTTGCTGAGGTGACATGCCGCAAGTTCACCCAATGACTCTTTTTCCCTTTCTGCAGCAGACGGGCACGCTCCACTAACAAGGTGGCGGGCAGCAGATTCGTCTTTCCTCCCATCGACGCATCGACATAGATGGGTGAGCTGCCATTCTCGACGGTAACGATAAAGGTGGTGAGCTTACGGAGTGACGGGAAGTTATGGGGGAGCAGTCCTTTGTCACGGGAACGGAGCACGATGGGTGATGCGTCCAGCCCGGCATCTTTCAGCGACTGGATAAGCAGCATGTTGATGTCTGCATTCGACCCACTGCCTTCCTTCAGCGTCTCTTCGGTGCTGCGGGGCCACAGCGCATATTTCCCATTCCATTTGACACGGCTTGCTACCAGTTGGCAGACAGCCTCCGTCCGCTCCTTCAGACTGGCAATCTCCGTCATCTTCGCATCCGCTATCTCCTGGCGTAGCGGACTGTGATGACTCAGGGGCTTCCCCAGGTCCTCGTCATCCAGCAGCAGCTGGTCTACCTGCTCCCACGACTTGACACAGTCCATCATCATGGTGTTCGGCAGGCTGAAACTCTTCAGCTCCATGATGATGCCGGCATAATAGTCGTTGACGTTCCATACATTCACATCCCTGGCAATACCTTTCAGGTTCCTGCCCACACAGGTATAGCGGTTGGTGCGTACATTGACAGGAGCTGCCAGCGGGTCGCTCTCCAGTTTGTAGTTCATCGAGCCGGTGATGCACTGGCAGTTCAGCCGCTGAATACCTTGCTCCTCCATGTGGTAGATCAGGTAGCAGGGCACGTCCATATACAGTTTGGCATACACCACCGGTATCTCACATTGCGCATACCAGTCGTGGATCATATAGAACAGGTCGCTGTGTACCGTATACTCACATTCGATGACCGTTCCCACCTTCACGTCAGGAGCGGTAAACCGCAGCTGGTATTCCTCGTCGTTCAGCTGTTCCTTCACCACGTCCTTTTTTTTCAGCGTCGACTTTTTCGTCTTGCTGCCCTCCAGGTTATACGCCACCACTTTCAGGTCTTCCACGCTCTCCTCGCCGAAGTCCCCCATGGCATTATCCACAAACGAGCCGGACTGCAGGAAGTTACCGTTCACATCACCTGTCATCAGTGAGAATTTCGATACCTTCAGCTTGTTCTTGTCCTTATCTGTCTTGTAATAGGGGATGGTCATGTTTGCCCATCGTACCCCTTCCGGCTTCAGGATTTTGATGCGTATCTTCTCATGGTAGTCCACCAGATACCCATTCTGCTGGATGGTGAAGTTCACGTCGGTCAGCCGGCAGAGCACCACGGCGGCAGCACTGCTGTCGTCGGCATAGGTAGTCATCTGCAGCTCCTCTTTGGTAGGCTTGCCAAACTTCATGTTGACGGTTTGTTGTGCAGTGGCGTTCAGCCATGCGATAAGGGATAGTACGAATAGTGTTGTGGTCTTTAGTCTCATATTACTTATTTTTCATTGATATCGAGTGCAAAGATAGTCATATTTTTCTATTCGGCAATGTACTCCATCACCATAATATTTTCTTAGGAGTAACAAATAATTTGTAGGATGTATCTTCTTTTTTACCCTTGCAACCGTTGCCGCCTTGCAAGACTATTTGATAATCAGGTGATACCACATCCTCTCATGAAAAATGTTCGATATGTAAATTATTTCAGGGTGATGTTTCCTTCCTTGTCAATGCGAGCCTCACTGTGGGGAACATCACTGTTGGTGAGGTTCATCATCTCACGTGCCACATGCTGGTTGGCATCCTTGCGGGGACCGACACCCTTCTGCTGGAGGAAAGAGTGAATCTTTCCGCTGAGGAAACGGCCCTGTTTGTCAATCTTGATCTCGACGACGGGGGAGTAGGCGGAGATACCTGCGAGACTCATGCCGTAGGGAGTGCAGAAATTCCCCAGGCTATAAGCAATGAAACGACCCTTATAGACCTCGGTGGCTCGTACGACATGGGGACCGTGACCATAGACGATGTCGGCTCCGTTGTCGATACAGAAATGGGCGAACTCACGGAGACTGCCGCGGTCCTCACCCAGAAAGCTCTCGGCGCCCTGTGGCAGGTGACTCTTGGAACGTCCCTCGGCACCGCCATGGAAAGAGACGATGACGATGTCCGACTTCCTCTTCAGGTCGTCGATGATGCGCTTGACGGTCTGGAGGTCACGGTGCTTGAGGGTATACTGGTTATGTCCGAAGGCACACAGCCCGAACTTGATACCGTTGCGGACGACAACGGCGGACTCCACACGTCCCTTGATGCCCGAGAACTTGATGCCCTGCTTCGTCAGCTGCTGCTCAGTACTGATGATACCCTCCTGTCCGAAGTCGTTGGCGTGGTTGTTCGCCATGCTCAGGAAGTCGTAGCCTGCCTCCTTCAATAGATGGGAATAACTGGTCGGTGTGCGGAAGGAATAGCTGTTGCGACCACCGCCCTTCGTGCTCCTACCACCATCCAGGAGGGTGCCCTCCAGGTTGCCTACGGCAAGGGTGGCACGCTGCAGGATAGGTTTCACGTCACGGAACACCTCCTCCCCGTTCTTGGGAGGCAGTGAGATACCGGGGTAGGTCGTACCCATCATGATATCCCCCGTCATGGCGACGGTGATATCATCAGAAAAGCAGGCTACTGAGTAACCTGCCATTATCGTTAAAAGAAAAAGTTTGATTCTCATTTTGTGTTATTTTGCCACACGGCGCACACCAATATACCGCCGCATGTAATTACCGTCTGTAGAGTGGCTGATCTTCACGCCTCCCTTGCTGCTGGCATGGATGAACGTGAAGGAGTTGTCGATGGGGTCGTAGTCCATGATGATACCTACATGTCCGACACCACGACCGGAGTTAGGACTGGTGAAGAACACCAGGTCACCGGGCTGCATCTCCTCCGTGCGGATGGGGATGTTGCGGGCGTACTGGTCACGGGAGGAACAACCAATTGAGATGTTGTTCTGTCCATAGACATAACTGGTGAAGCCCGAGCAGTCGAAAGCGTATGGACCCTTGCTGCCCGAACGGTAGCGGGTGCCGATGAAGGAGGTTGCCTGACTGAGGATATCATCCGTCGTGGCAAAACTCATATTGACGTTATAGTCGTTGCTGTAAAGGAAATCGAAGTTGTCGATCTCCTCATACATCTCTGTACGTTGTACTTTTCTTGCTTTCTTTTTCTTGCCCTTCGCCAATGCGACATCCACAGAGGATAGAAGCATCAGTAAGATGCAAAACATGATTTTCTGTTTCATTTAGAAGTTTTTGGTCAGCGGCATAACGCCGTGGACGGTTGTCGGTTTAGTTAGTTATATCTGAGGATTTGTCCTGCTCTGATACGAGTGGTAGCCTTGATATGGTTCAGCTTGCAGATAGCGCTGACTGTCATGCCACGCTTGCGGGCGATGGAAGAGAGGGTCTCACCCTTTGCCACCTTGTGGAAGCGGGTGGAATGTGTTCTTGCACCCTGACTCTTAGCTGGCTCAGCAGAAGCATAAGACTGCTGTGGGATATCGAGGTCACCGTTGACTGCCTTGCCACCTACGCCACGCAGACGGGTAGCCTCAGCGGACTCACGGTTGTAAGTAGACTTACGGAATACGTAGTAGTCGTTCACCACATCCTGGTTTCTGAAGTCGAACATCAGGGCTGGGTTCAGGGCGATACCGCACAAACGGGTCTCGAAATGCAGGTGAGAGCCCGTGCTGCGTCCCGTGTTACCACCGAGTCCGATAGGATCACCGGCGCGAACCTCCTGATCCTCTGTTACCAGTTGCTTGGACATGTGACCGTAGATAGTCTCCAGTCCGTTATTGTGACGGATCACGACATACTTACCATAGCCGCGTCCCTCATAGCGTACGATACGTACCTTACCGCTGAAAGCAGCACGGATGGTATCACCGATATACACCTTGATGTCAAGACCTTTGTGCTGGCGTCCCCAACGGGCACCGAAGTTGCTGGTCAGCACGCGACTGGTTGTCGGCATGCAGAAGTCACGCAGGTCAATGCGGAAAGAGTCTGGAAGAATGGTAGCCTTGTGGGCATAGCGGTTGTTCCAGTCATTATAAAGGTCGGCTGCGGGATTCTCATAACTCTCAGCCTGGAAAAGTCTTTTGAGTGCCATGCTGTCGACGGCTTTCATCTTGCGGTCGATAGGGGCTTGCTTGGCAAGCAGGTCCTGTCCCATGACAGGTGTTGCCATTATTGTTAATACGAATGAAATTGCTATGTTCTTAAATTGTCTTTTAGTAAGCATAAGATCTTTATATTTCGGTTCTAATGGTTCCTAATAGGAAAATATCGCTGCAAAAGTAATAAAAATATTTATTTAAAAGGTAAAAAACGAGTGTGCGTTAACAATATTTGGGTGACTTTTAACACTTCCGTTAAGAAATCGCCGCCCAATTAACGTTTGTTTTTCTTAGTTGACGCAGTCTGTTCCAGAGCATCATATATTTGTCGGACTCACATGTCGGGTCTTCGTCAATGATGACCTGAGCCTCGTCACGCGCCATCTGTACGAGTTGTCCGTCACGGGCGATGTCAGCGATTTTCAAGTCGAAAGCCATACCGCTCTGCTGGGTACCCTCCAGGTCGCCGGGACCTCTGAGCTTGAGGTCAGCCTCGGCGATGCGGAAACCGTCATTTGTCTCGCACATGATATCGATGCGCTTGCGGGTGTCCTCACTCAGCTGGTGGTTGGTGACGAGGATGCAGTAGCTCTGGTCGGCACCCCGTCCGACACGTCCGCGGAGCTGGTGTAACTGACTGAGTCCGAAGCGCTGAGCCTCCAGGATGACCATCACGGAGGCGTTCGGCACGTTGACACCCACCTCGATGACCGTGGTGGCGACGAGCATCTGTGTCTCGCCCTTGACGAAACGCTGCATCTCCTCCTCCTTTTCCTTGGGTTTCATCTTGCCATGTACCTTGCTCAGACGGAACTCCGGGAATACCTGCCGCAGCACCTCAAAGCCATCCTCCAGGTTCTTGAGGTCGATTTTCTCGCTCTCCTCGATGAGCGGGAAGACGACATACACCTGTCTGCCTTGGTTGATCTGTTTGCGCAGTCCGTCATACAGCGACGGCATGCTACGGTCGAAGACATGTGTGGTGACCACGGGCTTGCGACCGGGTGGCAACTCGTCGATGACACTCACGTCCAAGTCGCCGTAGAGGGTCATGGCAAGGGTGCGGGGAATCGGTGTCGCCGTCATCACCAGTACATGGGGAGGGTTCGTGTTCTTGCTCCATAGTTTGGCACGCTGTGCCACCCCGAAGCGGTGCTGCTCGTCGACGACAACCATACCGAGGTTAGAGAAGATGACGGTATCCTCGATGACGGCATGGGTACCGACGAGGATCTGCACACTGCCATTCTGCAGTCCCTCCAATACCTCCTGCCGTTTCTTTCCTTTCACGATACCCGTCAGCAGCTCCACCCGGATGTCCATGCCTCTGAGGAAGTTCTGGATGGTCTGCAGATGCTGCTCGGCGAGGATCTCCGTCGGTGCCATGATACAAGCCTGGTAGCCGTTGTCGAGGGCGATAAGCATCGACATCAGAGCCACCAGTGTCTTGCCACTGCCCACGTCACCCTGCAACAGGCGGTTCATTTGTCTGCCAGAGCCAGTGTCCTTACGGATCTCACGGATGACCCGTTTCTGTGCCTCCGTGAGTTGGAAGGGCAGGTGGTCATAGAAGAAAGAGTTGAAGTTCTCACCGACCCGTGAGAACACATACCCCCGGTATTTACGGCGATGGTCACTCGCATACCTTAATATATTAAGCTGGACAAAGAACAGTTCTTCGAACTTCAAACGGACACGAGCCTGTTCCAGTTCCCTGCTGTTCTGTGGATAATGAATCTTCCGCAGAGCCTCGTCACGACTCATAAGGTGCAGGCGCTTGGTGATGAAGTCGGGAAGTGTCTCAGGCAAAGGCTCTTTGATGGTGTCGATGAGTGTTTTGACGAAACGCTCCAGACAGCGGGAGTTGAGTCCCCCCTTCTTCATCTTCTCCGTGGTGTTATAGTAGGGTTGCATGCCCATGGCGGAGAGTTCCAACTTATCGGCGGCGTCGATGTCCGGGTGTGTGACGTTGATGCGGCCGTTAAAGACATTCGGTCGTCCGAAGACGATATATTCCGTCCCAATCTTATAACTCTGTTTGGCATATTTCCCCCCGTTGAACCAGGTGAGGTCCATCACCTTCCCGCTGCCGTCGGTAAAGTGGGCGACCACCCGTTCCTTGCGGGCACTCATCTTGAACGTCTCGAAACTGAGGATATGTCCCTTCACCTGTACGAAAGGCATGTCGCCCGTGAGTTCCCGGATGTTATAGAGCCGGCTGCGGTCCACATGCTTATAAGGATAATACTGCAGCAGGTCACCAAAAGTCTGGATGCCCAACTCGTCGTTGAGCATCTTCTTCCTGTTAGGACCCACGCCCGGCAGGTATTGTATGTCCTGTTGCAGTATATCCGTCATCCTATCAGTACTTCCGCAATCTTCAGGTCGTAAGGAGTGGTGATCTTGATATTCTCACGGTTGCCCTCCACGAGGGTGATGGGATGCCCATAGCTCTCCACCACGGAGGCATCATCAGTGAAATTGTCGTTATAGGGTTGTTGGTTGGCAGCCTTCAGCAGTTGGATGTCGAAGGTCTGGGGAGTCTGTACCAGGCGGTAGTCACCGCGGGGAACGGTGTGGGTGGGGACTATAGTTCCTATAGTACCTATAGTTCCTATAGGGTCTATAACGCGCAGCGTCTCTACCACCGGGATGACGGGGATGACCGCCTTTGCCGTGCGCGCCGTCTCGTAGCAGTTACGGATGACCTCGATGCTGGGAAAGGGACGTACCCCGTCGTGAACACCGACGACTCCTTGTGCGTCGTCCGGGATCAATGCCAGTCCATGCTGTACGGAATGGAAGCGGGTCTCGCCACCGTCAGTCATCAGGTAGGGACCCTTCCCAGCCTCCCCTGTTGAGGGGAGGGGGAAATGGTATTCCTTGCAAAGCTGGAACCAGTAGTCGTGCTGGTCTTTGGGTAATACAAGGATAATCTGCAGCGTCTCGCTATATGCCCGGAAACGCTCCAGCGTACGCATCAGGATGGGTTTCCCGCCTATTGGCAGAAACTGCTTGGGGATATCTCCTCCCATGCGCAGTCCCTTGCCACCAGCTACGATAATGATATAGTCCATTATGCCATCAGGTGTTTGAAGCGCATACCCTCGGCAATCTGGTCAGCCACCTGCGGACTGACGAGTTGTCCTAACAGGTCGTAGGCGAAGGGGAAGGCGGCAGCGGGACCCTCACCAGTAGTGATATTGCCATCAATAGAGATAAGACCGCCGGTATAGGTGGCACCTTCCAGCATATTCTCAAAACCGGGATAGCAGGTGGCTCGCTTGCCGTTGAGGATGCCCAGCTGTCCTAAGACGACAGCAGGGGCGGCACAGATGGCAGCCACTTTCTTTCCTTTCTCTGCTTGCGCCTTCACCGCCTCACATACCTGCTGGTTGCCGTAAAGATTGCTGGCACCAGGCATTCCACCGGGGAGGAAGAGCAGGTCAGCGTCGCTCACATCGACATCCTCGATCAGCGTGTCTGCCATCATCCGTACCCCATGTGCCGACTCCACCGTGTAGTCACCCATGATACTCACTGTTGTCACGTCCAGTCCACCCCGGCGCCATACGTCTACAGGGATCAGCGCCTCGACATCCTCGAAGCCGTCTGCAAGGAAAACATAAACTTTCTTCATCTTCTTATTGTAATGCTTGTAAGTAACGTTTAATGGTCTCTTGAAGTCCCAGGTAGAGAGCATCGCATATCAAGGCATGTCCGATGCTCACCTCGTCCGTCCATGGAATCATCTCATGATAATAGTGCAGGTTCTCCAGCGAGAGGTCGTGTCCCGCATTCAGTCCCAGCCCGACCCTTCTTGCTTCCTCGGCGGCAGCGATGAACGGTGCGATGGCTGCGGCACGGTCGGCGGCATAGTGGGAGGCATAGGGCTCAGTGTACAGTTCCACGCGGTCGGCACCACATGCCTTGGCACCCTCCACCATCTTCGGGTCGGGATTGACGAAGATGCTCGTTCGGATACCGGCATCCTTGAATGTCTTGCAGACATCCTGAAGGAACGCTTTGTTCTCGATGGTGTCCCAACCGTGGTTACTCGTGATCTGGTCATGACCGTCAGGAACCAGTGTCACTTGCTTGGGAGTCACCTCCAATACCAGTTCGATGAACGAGTCGATGGGGTTACCTTCGATATTGAACTCCGTGGTAATCAGCGGTTTCAGGTCGCGCACGTCTTGATAGCGGATGTGCCGCTCGTCAGGACGAGGGTGTACGGTGATACCCTGTGCGCCAAACTGTTCTATGTCCCTTGCCACCGTCAATACGTTCGGGTTATTGCCACCTCTGGCATTGCGTAAGGTAGCTACTTTGTTGATATTTACACTTAGTTTTGTCATTTTCTTGCTAATTTTGTCCTGTTGTTATGCGCTTTTTCACTAAAAATCCGTAACTTTGCGCACATAATACACGGCAAAGATACAAAATGTTTGTCAAATAACGGCAAAAAAAGGAGATAATTTTATGACCTCACGAAAACTACGGTTTGCCATTATCGGCAACACTTACCAGCCCAAGAAGTCGGTATCTATCATGAAGATACTGGCATGTCTCTCTGAGCGTAAGGCGGAAGTCTCTATGGAGAAGGAGTTTTTTCATTTCCTGCAGCACCAGCACATGGATGTGAGGGTGGCGAGTGTTTTCGAGGGTTCCGCTTTTGATGCTGATTTTGTCATCTCCATGGGGGGTGACGGTACCTTCCTCCGTGCGGCAAGCATGGTGGGTGACAAGCAGATACCCATCCTTGGTGTGAACATGGGGCGGTTGGGTTTCCTTGCCGACATCAGTACGGGAGAGATAGAGCATATCGTTGAATCGATCTATGAGGGTGACTACTCCATAGAGACCCGTGCCGCCATTGCTGTCAAGACAGACGGCACCCCCCTGTCCGGTTACCATTGTGCCTTGAATGATGTCGCCATCCTGAAGCGTGACAATGCTGCGATGATCTCGATCCGTACGACCGTCAACGGGGATTATCTGACGACGTATCAGGCTGATGGACTGGTGATTAGCACACCGACAGGCTCTACGGCTTATTCACTCTCCGTAGGCGGTCCTATCATCGTGCCGGGTACCTGCGTGTTCTCGATGACTGCCGTTGCCCCGCACTCCCTGAACATCCGTCCTATCGTCATTCCCGACAATGCGGAGATCAGTCTGACGGTAGAGAGCCGTTCGCATAATTTCCTCGTCGCCCTTGACGGTCGTTCCGAGAACTGCAGTGAGGGTACCCGCCTGACCCTGCGCAAGGCACCTTATTATGTGAAGGTTGTCAAGCGGGCAGGACAGCGTTATTTCCACACGCTGCGGGAGAAGATGATGTGGGGTGCCGACCAGCGCAGCTGATCATGCGACAGGCAGTTTGAGGATGAAGCGGCTGCCCTCCTTGTAGGATGTGTCAAGTATGACATCGCCACCCATCTGAGTGCCATCTCCATGTTGCCCATCAGCGAATAAATGATCCCTCGCAGATGAGTGGCGTTATAGTATTCCTTCTCCGCATGCCGCTGCCTCATGTCGTTATGCATGAGGTTCGTCTTGCGTAAGGCACGGTAGAAATGGTTGTGGTTGACATCATACAGTACCTCATGCATCCACCCCTTGTAGTACATGGGCAGGTCGCCTTTGCTCAGGTAGTACTCCCGGTACCATCCCAATAAGTGTTAATCTACTCCCATTCGTCGAACAACAGATATCGGAGCAATTGTAAATCAATTTGATTTACTTTGCAAATCAATTTGATTTACTCGGTAATTCAATTTGATTTACTCGGTAATTCAATTTGATTTACTCGGTAATTCAATTTGATTTACTTTGTAATTCAATTTGATTTACAACATCAGGGATATCACTTTACATGCGTATAAATAAATAAGGTGGAAATGTTAAATATCTCCTAACATGAAAAAAAGTCGCTGAAAAGTTTGGTTGGAAGCATTTTAATGACTACTTTTGCAGTGTACTATTAAAGTGGTACACTATTACAGACAGTAATTAACATTAATGATAAAAGGAAAGAACGTATGATTAACGTTGAGAACATCAGTTTCAAGTACAAGGGTCAGAAGGCGCTTGTGTTTGACGGGTTCAGTCTCCAGCTGGAGGAGAACCGTATTTATGGACTGCTCGGCAAGAACGGTACGGGTAAGTCGACACTGCTTTATCTGCTCACAGGACTGCTTCGTCCTGCAAAGGGTGTAGTTAGTTGCGATGGTATTGCCACCAGCAAGCGACAGCCGGAGATACTGCGTGACATGTTCCTCGTCACCGAGGAGTTCGACCTGCCACCTATCCGCTTGTCGGAGTTTGCCGACCTCAACCGTCCTTTCTATCCCAAGTTCTCTGACGAGGTACTGGATAGTTGCTTGAAGGACTTTGAGTTAGACCGTCATGTGAAACTCAATGAGTTGTCGATGGGACAGCGCAAGAAGGCATTTATGTCGTTCGCCCTTGCCACCAACACCAAGTACCTCTTCATGGACGAGCCTACCAACGGGTTGGATATCCCCTCGAAGTCGCAGTTCCGCAAGGTCATCGCACAGCACATGACAGAGGACCGTACCATTATTATCTCTACCCATCAGGTGCATGACGTGGAGCAGTTGCTCGACCACATCCTCATCCTCGACCAGCGCAGCATGCTGCTCAATGCATCCGTGCAGGAGATTACCGACAAGTACACCTTCGAGTATCGTGCCCCTCAGGAGATGGACGACACCGTGCTCTATGCCGAGCCTACCCTGCAGGGTAATGCCGTCATCGCAGAGCGCAAGGCTGGTGATGCGGAGACACAGATCAACCTCGAACTATTGTTTAACTTCAAAACGCAGACAAAATGAAAAACTTCGATTTCCATAGATTTGCTTTGACCTTTAAGAGTCAGTTGCTGATGGGACGCAACTTCTGGTTGAGACTGTTCCTTATCTTCTTCCTCGTGTTGTTCTTCATGGAGATGCTCATGACAGAAGTGGGGGAAGTCATTTACAATGGTCAGGATATTTATAAGATGCGAGTTGATAATGCCGTCAATTTCAGTATAACCTTCTTCGTCTTCTCCATGCTCTTTGGTGCTACGGGTATTTTCTCCGTGTTAAAAGACACTCGCAAGCGTATTGCCTATCTGATGTTCCCAGCCTCCAACTTGGAGAAGTATATCAGTTGCTGGGTCATGTCGACCTTCGTAGTCGCTATCGTGACCTTTGTCGCTTTCTTCTGTGCTGATACCATCCGCACGTTGATGGCACCAGCATTCGGACGTGAGATGATTTGGGGAGTACCCTCTTTCCTAAGTCAGATAACACCAAACATCCATGAGCTGGTGACAACTACCAATACCGATCAAGTCTGTCACTGGTGGGATGTATTCTTCTTAGTGACTGGGTGCGTTCTCTTTTTCCACTCCCTGTATATGTTAGGAGGGACTGCGTTCCGTCGTCAGCAGTTCTTGATGACAACATTGTTCATAGTGTTGTGCTTTATCATCATCGTGAACGTACTTCATCACATCGACTTTGAAGGTAATATTAACCTCTTGCGTTATGATGAGCAGAACGGTCTCCAGGTACATCCGGCAACGTATGTCATCATGGTGTGTCTGTATCTCTTGACTTGTTTCAACTACTGGTTGAGTTACCGTATCTTCTGCCGTGTACAGGCGATTAACAATAAATGGTTGAACGTATGACATTTAACAACGAGAAAGCGATATATGTCCAGATGGCTGACCGCCTCTG
Source organism: uncultured Prevotellaceae bacterium (assembly GCA_902776195.1). Taxonomy (GTDB): domain Bacteria; phylum Bacteroidota; class Bacteroidia; order Bacteroidales; family Bacteroidaceae; genus Prevotella. Next base: position 20,516 of record CACYPF010000003.1, read on the forward strand.
TGACGAGATTCTTGCCGGCACCTATAAGGATGACGACCGCATCCCCTCTGTCCGCGAGTATGCCGTGATGCTGGAGGTGAATACCAATACGGCAGTGAAGGCATACGACGAGCTGGCTCGCGCGAACATTATATATAATAAGAGGGGACTGGGCTACTTCGTGACCCCTGGTGCGAGGGAGCAGATCCTGCAGGTCCGCAAGAAGGAGTTCATGGAACAGAAGATGCCGGAGATGTTCCGGCAGATGAGACTCTTGGGAATCAGTAAGGAGGAGGTCTGCAACCTTTTCGATAGCAATAACGTCTAAGAGACAGATATGATACACTTAAAAGACATCAACAAGACCTATCAGGGTGCCCAGCCGCTCCATGTGCTGAAAGGAATCTCACTCGATATCCAGAAAGGGGAGTTCGTCAGCATCATGGGAGCATCGGGCTCCGGCAAGTCTACCTTATTGAATATATTGGGTATTCTTGACAACTATGACAGTGGGGAGTACCTGCTCAATGGGGTTCCCATCTGGAACCTCTCCGAGTCGAAAGCGGCTGAGTATCGGAACCACATGATTGGATTCATCTTCCAGTCGTTCAACCTGATCTCCTTCAAGACAGCAGTAGAGAATGTGGAGTTGCCGCTCTTCTATCAAGGGGTGTCGCGTAAGAAGCGGCACACCCTTGCGCTGGAATACCTAGATCGCCTAGGTCTACTAGACTGGGCAGAGCATTATCCCAACGAACTCTCGGGTGGACAGAAACAGCGTGTCGCCATCGCCCGTGCACTCATCACCAAACCCCAGATTATCCTTGCCGACGAGCCGACAGGTGCGCTCGACTCCAAGACGAGCGTGGAGGTGATGCAGTTGCTCAAACAGCTGAATGCCGACGAGGGAATGACACAGATTATCGTGACCCACGACCCTAATGTGGGCGCACAGACGAACCGCATCATCAGAATCAAAGATGGAGTTATTGAAGGAGATATGGCAGACAGCGCAGCGCAATAAGTTGCGTACCGGACTGACGGGCTTTGCGGTGGCATGGGGCATCTTCATGCTCATCGTACTGTTGGGGGCAGGTAACGGACTCATCAATGCGAACCTGCAGCAGAGCGAGCGTTTCCTCTCTAACTCGATGGTCGTGTTCGGTGGTCAGACGACCAAGCCGTACCAGGGTATGAAGGAGGGTCGTTACATCAGTCTGCAGACCAGGGACGTGGAAGCGACCGATGCGGAGTTCAAGGAGAACATCGACGAGGTGGGAGCACGCTACAGCATCTCCGCCACCATCTCCTATAACCAGGAGTACCTCAGTACGACGGTCCTTGGTGTCTATCCTAACCATCCGAAGATTGACAAGATGGAAATGCTGGATGGACGGTTTATCAACGACCTCGACCAGCAGGGAAAACGTAAGGTGCTGGTGCTGAGCAATAAGCAGGCGAAGGAGCTGAATCCCAAAGACTATCGCTCTTTGCTGGGGCAATATGTGAAAGTGAATAATTTCATGTTCCAGGTAGTAGGCATCTATAAGGATGATGAGGATGAGCAGGCAACGGCTTTCTCTGCTTACTCAGCCATCAAGAGCATCTATGGTGCCAATACGGATGATGCGGGAAATATAGAGTTTACCTTTCATGGACTGAATACGGAGAAGGCAAACGAGGACTTTGAGGAGGGCTACCGCCACCGTATCAATGCCAACCATCAGGTACATCCTGAGGACGAGAGTGCTGTCTGGCTGTGGAACCGCTATACGCAGAACCTCCAGATGCAGCAGGGTATCGGTATTATCCGGACGGCATTGTGGATCGTGGGATTATTCACCTTGCTGAGCGGTATCGTGGGTGTGTCGAACATCATGCTGATTACCGTCAAGGAACGCACCCATGAGTTCGGCATCCGAAAGGCGATTGGTGCCAAGCCGTGGAGCATCCTCCGCCTGATTATCGTGGAGAGTGTCATCATCACCACCTTCTTTGGATATATAGGAATGGTATTGGGTGTTTGTGCCAATGAGTATATGGATGCGACAGTAGGACATGACACCATTGACACAGGACTCTTCAAGGCGACGATGTTCCTGAACCCTACCGTAGGTCTTGATGTGTGCTTCGAGGCGACCATGGTCATGGTCATCGCAGGAACCATCGCAGGACTCATCCCAGCCTATAAAGCATCACGAATCCGCCCCATCGAGGCATTAAGAGCAGACTGATTATGAGAGTAGATTTAGACAGTTACAGAGAAATACTGGATACGCTGACTCGTAATAAGTCACGTTCCTTCCTCACAGGTTTCGGCGTGTTCTGGGGTGTCTTCATGCTCATCGCCCTGATAGGTGGCGGGCAGGGACTGAAGGAGATGCTGCAAAGTAACTTTGAGGGCTTTGCCACGAATACGGTCATGATATGGTCGCAACAGACGACGAAGCCCTATAAGGGTTTCCGCAAGGGTCGCTGGTGGACGATGGACGAGAAAGATATTGATCGCCTGCGCCAGCGTGTGCCGGAGTTGGATGTGGTGGCACCTATCTTGTTCTCACCTTGGGGGAAAAGCAATACCGCCTATTATGGAGAGCAGCGTACGGTACCACGCATACAGGGTGTCACACCGGAATATGCCGATGTGGTTGCTCCCAAGATGTACTATGGCCGGTTCATTAACGAGGTGGATATCCTGGAGCACAGAAAGGTCTGCGTGTTGGGTAAAAAGATTTACAAGGACCTCTTCAAGGAGGGTGGTGACCCCTGTGGCAAGAGCATCCGTGTGGACTCCACCTATTATGAGGTCATCGGTGTGGATTATAATTCGGCAGGCATCAATTTCAACGGTCGTGCCGAGGAGAAGATCACATTGCCGCTGACACTGGTGCAACAGACCTATAACAGGGGGACGGAGATAGACCTCATCGCCGCTACCGGTCGTCCGGGGACCGTGATGAGTAAGCTGTCACCACGCATCCGTGAGACGATAGCCAGAGCCCACTTTGTGGACCCGACGGATGAGCAGGGGGCGATGGTGTTCAATACGGAAGTGCTCTTCCAGATGCTTGACAATCTCTTCAAGGGTGTCAACTTCCTCATCTGGCTGGTAGGTCTCGGTACGCTGCTTGCCGGTGCCATCGGTGTCTCGAACATCATGATGGTGACGGTGCGTGAGCGGACAACGGAGATAGGAATCCGTCGTGCCATCGGTGCCACTCCAAGGATGATCTTGTCACAGATCATCTCTGAGAGTATCGTACTGACCCTGGTGGCAGGTATGAGTGGCATCCTCTTTGCCGTCTTTATATTACAGATGTTAGAGTTAGGCAATACAGAGGATGGCATCTTGACGGCACACTTCCAGGTAGGCTTCTGGACAGCCATTGTCGCAGCCCTGATGGTGAGTCTGATGGGTGTGCTGGCAGGACTGGCTCCTGCGGCACGTGCCATGAGCATCAAACCTGTTGATGCCATGCGGGATGAATAATCTAGATAATTCTAGAACGTTCTAGATACTATAGAATCATTAGAAAGAATAAATAAAAAGCAACATCATATGAAAAAGTACAAGAAACTGATTATCGCAACCATCATTGCTTTGATCTTCATCGGAACCTTCGTGTTCCTGTGGCAGAAGTCACAACCCAAAGAGATAGTGTATAACGAGTTCACTCCTGAGATGAACGAGGTGAAGAAGACAACGATTATCACAGGAAAGATAGAACCTCGTAATGAGGTGAATGTCAAGCCGCAGATTGGTGGTATCATCACCGACCTTTATAAGGAACCGGGTGACTATGTGCAGGCGGGTGAGGTGATAGCCAAGGTGAAGGTGATCCCTGACATGGGACAGCTCAGTTCTGCGGAGAGCCGTGTGCGTCTTGCCAGTCTGAACCTCAAACAGGCACAGGTGGACTATGAGCGTGAGAAGAGTCTCTACGACCAGCAACTGGTGTCTGCCGATGAGTTTGACAAGATCAGGCAGAAGATGGACCAGGCGAAGGAGGAGGTGGCTGCCTCTCAGGATGCGTTGCAGGTGGTCCGTGACGGTGTGTCGAAATCGAATGCCAGTGCATCGTCCACCCTTATCCGTTCTACCATCAGCGGTGTCATCCTGGACATCCCTGTCAAGGTGGGTAACTCCGTGATCAACAGCAACACGTTCAACGACGGTACCACCATCGCCTCGGTAGCGAATATGAACGACCTCATCTTCCGTGGTAATATCGACGAGACGGAGGTGGGACGGCTGTATAACGGCATACCCATGAAGATCACGATTGGTGCCTTGCAGGACCTGACGTTCGACGCGTCGTTGGAGTATATCTCCCCGAAGGCGACCGATAACAATGGTGCCAACCAGTTTGAGATCAAGGCAGCGGTGAAGGTCGGTAAGGATGATAAACTGCGCTCCGGTTACTCTGCCAATGCGGAGATTGTCCTGTCGTCAGTCCAGAAGGCACTGACCATTCCGGAGAGTGCCATTGAGTTCTCTGGCGACTCTACCTTCGTCTATGTCATCAAGGGGAAGGGCGGTAAGAAGGAATACGAGCGCCGGCAGGTGGAGACGGGACTCAGCGACGGTGTGAATATTGAGATCAAGAAGGGACTTACCGCCAAAGACAAGGTGCGTGGTCCGCAGATAGTGGCAGATAACAAGGAGGAGTAAGCGATGAGGAAGATTCTATCAAATACTATAGTTCCTATAGTCACTATAATTTCTATATCCCAGTCTGCCTCTGCCCAGCAGTCATGGACACTCCAGCAGTGTGCTGACTATGCCGTGAGCCATAATATAGGTATCCAACAGAAAGACCTGACCCGTCAGCAGAATGAGTTGCGGTTGTCGACGGCAAAGAACAGCCGGTTGCCGGACCTGACAGGTTCTGTGGGGGAGACCTTCTCGTTCGGACGTGGTCTGACGGTGGATAATACCTATACCAACCGCAGTACCAGTTCTACGTCATTTGGTATCGGCACCAGTGTTCCCTTGTTTACGGGTTTCCGCATTCCCAACAACATCCGTCTCAGTCAGTTGAACCTTGAGGCAGCCATTGAGGATTTGGAGAAGGCGAAGAATGATATCCGCATGCAGGTGGCAAAGGCTTACGTACAGATCCTATATGATACTGAGATTGCCGATGTGGCATGGCGACAGGTTGCCATCGACTCGATGCAGGTAGAGCGCCTGCAGGCATTCTTTAATAACGGCAAGGCGAGTGGGGCAGAGGTATCACAGCAGAAAGCGACGCATGCCCAGAGCATCCTGACGGCGACACAGGCGGATAATAACCTGCAGTTGTCCAAGCTCACCCTGACGCAGTTACTGGAGCTGCCTACCCCAGAGGGCTTCCAGGTCGTGGTGCCTGACGTACCGTTCCATGCCGTTGAGCTGACCAACCCTGAGGTGATCTATGCGGAGGCACTGACCTTCAAACCCGAGGTGAAGGCAGAGCAGCTTCGTCTGGATGCCTCCGAGAAGACTATTAAGATAGAGCAGGCGGCACGTTATCCGCAGCTCACCCTGAATGGTGGTTTGCAGACGAACTATTACAAGACCAGTGGCATGCAGCAGGATAACTTCGGAACGCAGATAAAGAATAATTTCTCGCAGTATATCGGACTGAACCTTAACATTCCCATCTTCAACCGGTTCTCTACCCGTAACAGGATTAACTCGGCACGTATCGACCGCGAGAACCAGCAGTTGAAACTTGAGAATGTGAAGAAGACGCTCTATAAGGAGATCCAGCAGGTATATTATAATGCCATTGCCGCTCAGGCGAAATATGAGAGCAGTGAGGCTGCCCGCCAGTCGGGTGCTGACGCTTTCCGCCTTGCCCAGGCGAAGTATGAGAATGGCAAGGCGAATATCACCGAGTTCAACGAGGCGAAGAACCGTTTCCTGAAATCAGAGAGTGATCTGGTGCAGGCTCGTTATGAATACCTTTACCAGACCACTCTCTTGAATTTCTATCGGGGTAGGGAATTGAGCTTTTAGTACTCTATTGATGAATGAACAAGAAAAGCGGAACGTTGTGATAACGTTCCGCTTTCTTGTTGTTATTTGATGATCACTTTCTTCTTATTGTTGATATAGATGCCTTTCGATGCGGGCTTGTACTTTAACTGATGCCCGTCGAGTGAGTACCAGTTGTTGTCAGTAACCTTTCCTGTCGTGACATTGCTGATGCCGTCGCTGCTGGGGAGAAATGACTTCAGTTCATAGAGAGCGGCATGTGCCTTACCTGTCTTGTAATGAAACAGGGCCGCATTCCAATAACCGGAAGTGAAGTCTTTGTCCCAGTCTTCTGAGCCATCTTTGAATACAATGTTGTTGAGTGTGTATTCTGGATACCACCAATAGAGTCCGTTCGCCTTGTCGTGTTTCTTTAAGAGCTTCACCAACTCCTCGGCAAACTTTCGTTGTCCTTCTTCTGACAAGGGATATTGGTCCTTGTAGTCATCTTTCGCACCAGAAAGTGCCCATTCGAAGCCGTAACCAGTCTCTACAATCATGATCTGCTTATCAGTGTATTGGGTCTCCAAGGTTTTCAGGATATTATCCAGACTGCTCAGTGTACCATGATAGTCAGGATAATAACTAAGTCCGATGATGTCGTATTTCACGTCAGGGTACTTGGCAAGATTCTCATAAAACTTGGGTAGTGAATTAGGAGCGTGTAACTCCGTATGGATGACGATTTTCGCATCCTTGCAAATTTCATTACATGCCTTGATGGCATTTGCCAAGTAGGCTGCAAGATTCTTCATAGAGCCAGTCGAGGTGTCTGAACCGTCAGAGTTCACCTTTCCTGTGTTCCAAAGTATTCCTGTCGTAATTTCATTGCCTGTCTGTATGAAGTCGGGCTCTGCCCCTGCTTCTTTCAATGCTGTAAGACACTCTTTGGTGTAGTCATATATCTGTTTTGTCAACTGTTCAACAGTCATGCTGCTCCATGCAGAGGGAGTCTTGTGTTTGCCTGGATCTGTCCATGTGTCACTATAGTGGAAGTCAAGCATGAAACTAAAACCAGCATCTTTGATGCTTTTGCCTAAAGCTTTGACATACTCCAGATCTTGGATCACACCTTCTTTCTTCTCATCCGCTGATGCCTTTGACGGGTCAACGAACAGGCGTACCCGGAGTGAGTTCCAGCCTTCTGCCCTTAGGAAAGCTAAGGGCTCAACGATATTGCCGTCTTTATCTTTGTAAACAGCGCCCTCGTCAACGAATTTCTTTAGCATGGAAATGTCACCGCCCACGTATTTCTGGGCATTAGCCGTCAGTGCCAGCAGGGTAAATAATGATAGTAGTAAATGTTTCTTCATGAGTTCGTTATTGTTGTGTTTTGGTTCATTTATGCCTGTTTCTCCGTTGCTCACGGTATTTTGCCTTCTGCCGTGCAGAGCCGCTACCGTGAGCACCAGTGATGTATTTCTTCTTCTTCGCCTTGGTCTTTATCTTGTCGTCCTCCTTTCGGGGACCACCGCCACGACCAAACGAGATGCCATTCTCCAGTATCGACTGGAAATCGTCTTCTTTACTCATAGTTTATATATATAGTTACTATAGTACCTATAGTATTAATGATGGAAAAGCCGAACCCCAGTGAATGCCATGGCGATGCCGTATTTGTCGCACGTCATGATGACATGGTCGTCACGGACGGAGCCTCCTGCCTGGGCTATGAACTCCACACCGCTCTTATGGGCACGCTCGATATTGTCGCCGAAGGGGAAGAAAGCATCAGAGCCGAGAGCCACCTTGGTATTCTTGGCAATCCACTCTTTCTTCTCAGCAAGGGTGAGTACCTCCGGCTGCTCCGTGAAGAACTGCTGCCATGCACCGTCACGCAGTACGTCGTCATGCTCGTCCTCTGAGATATACACGTCGATGGTGTTGTCACGGTCAGCACGGCGGATGCCCTCTTTGAAAGGCAGTGCCATCACTTTCGGGTGCTGGCGTAGCCACCAGATATCTGCTTTGTTACCGGCAAGACGGGTACAGTGGATGCGGCTCTGCTGTCCGGCACCGATACCGATCGCCTGTCCGTCCTTCACATAGCAAACGGAGTTCGACTGGGTATACTTCAATGTGATAAGGGCGATGATGAGGTCGCGTTTTGCCTCGGCAGTGAAGGTCTTGTTCTGGGTGGGGATGTTCTCGAACAATGCGGGGTCATCGAGCTTGATCTCGTTGCGTCCCTGTTCGAAGGTGATGCCATAGACCTGTTTACGCTCTACGGGCTCAGGCTGGTAGTTGGGGTCAATCTTGATGACATTATAGGTACCCTTGCGCTTATCTTTCAGGATCTCAATAGCCTCGGCGGTATAGTCGGGGGCAATGACACCGTCAGACACCTCACGTTTCAGGATCTTTGCCGTTGTGGCATCACAGGTGTCGGAGAGTGCCACGAAGTCGCCGTACGACGACATACGGTCGGCACCACGGGCTCTGGCATAGGCACAGGCGATGGGGGAGTCGTCAAGCCCCTGGATGTCATCAACGAAATAGATGTGCTTCAGAGTGTCGCTCAGCGGCAGTCCGACAGCGGCACCGGCAGGACTGACATGCTTAAACGAGGCGGCGGCGGGCAGTCCGGTGGCTGCTTTCAACTCTTTCACCAGTTGCCATGCGTTGAAAGCGTCGAGGAAGTTGATATATCCTGGACGACCGTTAATCACTTCAATGGGTAACTCTCCTTCCGTCATGAAGATACGTGAAGGCTTTTGATTCGGATTGCATCCGTACTTCAGCTGTAGTTCTTTCATATTAATACTATTTGTTTCTGTCTGCAAAGGTACGAATAAGTGAGAAGAAAACCAAATCTTATTTGGGTTTTCTCGAACGAGAGTATCTTCGACCGAAGGTCAAAGATAGTGCAAATTGAGTGAAATACCAGATTTTCTTAGCTAAGTTTAAAAGCCTTAGGCTTGTCCTGGTGCTTTTTAAGGGTTCAGGAGATAATTCTCAGTTGCAAAAAATAGATTTTGAAGAATTATGCGTACCTTTGCAGGTGATTAAGGAAATCATCTTTATCTAAGGAATTTATATGCAGGCGAAAAACTATATTACTATGTTGGGAACTGGTAACGCACTGGTGACCCGATGTTATAACACTTGCTTTACGTTACATAGTATGGGTGGGGCGTTGATGCTGGTGGATGCCGGTGGCGGCAATGGTATACTCACACAGCTGGAGCGTGCTGGGATACAGCGTGAGGACATCACAGACTTGTTTGTCACGCATGCTCATACCGACCACCTTCTGGGGTGTATCTGGATGATGCGCATGGCACTGCAGTTCCATCGTCCCCTTCGGGTCTGGAGTCACCGGAAAGTACTTGACCTCCTGACAGGGATATGTCGTCAGATATTACCCAAGAAAAACACGGATGGGATTGGTTGTATCGTGACCATGCACTGTCTGGAGGATGGTGATACCTTCGAGGTGGGTGATATGCACTTGCAGTGTTTCGACATACAGTCTACCAAAGAGCGGCAGTTCGGCTTCTTAGCATTATTACCCGATGGTCAGCGTTTATGTTGCCTCGGTGATGAGCCTTTCAGTCCGCAGTGCCAGCAGTATGCTGAGAATGCAGACTGGTTGATGAGTGAGGCTTTCTGCCTTTATGAAGACCGTGACCGCTTCAAACCCTATGAGAAGAATCATAGTACGGCACTCGATGCGGCGCGTCTTGCAGAGAGTCTGCATGTCAGGAATCTGATCCTCTACCATACAGAGGATCAGACGCTCGAGACTCGTCGCAAACGATATACCGCTGAGGCTCAGTCGGCATTCAGTGGCAGTATCTTTGTACCAGAAGATTTGGAACGGATAGTATTATAAAAATAGAACAGAGAAATGATGGAGAAGAAGAGGCATGCGTTGCGCAAGCTGCTGGAGGCGGTAGAGAAGGAACTGCTGCACAAACCGAACAGGAAGACGCTCGACCGACTGTCATTGCTGGCAGGCTATCAGGACTGGGAGTCGTTCCAGGATGCCTTGCATGGTGTGGGGGATGGTGAGGAAAACTATGAGGTAGGAGAGAAACCTAAGAAATAAAAAAGAGACATCCATTGCGATGTCTCTTTTTTATGCTGTACAGGTCAGTAGGATTACTCACCCACGTTGTGACGCTTCTCCTTGATACGGGCAGCCTTACCTGTGAGATTACGCAGATAGTAAAGCTTAGCGCGACGAACCTTACCAACCTTGTTCACCTCGATGCTCTCAATGTTGGGAGACTCGATGGGGAAGATACGCTCAACACCAACGGTACCAGACATCTTGCGAACAGTGAAGCGCTTCTTCTCCTGATGACCGCTGATCTTGATGACAACGCCACGATAGAGCTGGATACGCTCCTTAGAACCCTCGATAATTTTGTAAGCGACAGTTACAGTGTCACCAGCCTTGAACTCTGGGAACTTCTTGCCGGTTGCAAATGCTTCTTCAGCAACTTTAATTAAATCCATTGTATCCTTAAATTAAATTGTTGTATCGTTCCTACGCAACATAACAGGCAACTCGTGACTTCCTGCCAGCGATTACGCGGAAAGCGGGTGCAAAGGTACTGCTTTTTCTTTAATCTCACAATAAAATCGGTGGATTTTTTGGCTTTTGCCCCTTTTTTCGTACTTTTGTAGTCGTTAAATCGTTGTAAATGGAAAAGAAAACAGTTCTCTTCATGGTCATGGCAATGGGATTGGCTGCATGCCGGACACATTATGAAGTGGCTAAGGTGGAACGCTCCAGGATATTGGTGGACAGCCGTTACGATGCCCATTCTGATACGGAGGCCACCTTGTTTCTTCAGCCTTATAGCCATATCGTGGACAGTATCATGGGACCGAAGGTGGGCAGATCGGCAAAGTATATGTCCCCTCACCGTCCGGAGAGTGAGCTCTCCAACTTGCTTGCCGATATCTTGGTATGGGCAGCGAAGGACTATAAGGAGCAACCAGACTTCGGGGTCTATAACATGGGGGGCATACGTGCCGACTTGCCAGAGGGTGATGTGACCTATGGTGACGTGCTGGACATTGCCCCGTTTGAGAATAAGATTGCTTTTGTCACACTTTCCGGAACTGACGTATTGGCTCTTTTTGCGCAGATGGCTACTGTGGGTGGCGAGGGCGTGAGTCATTCGGTGAGGATGAGTATTACCAGGGATGGAAAATTGGTGAGTGCAACCCTCCATGGGAAGGCGATTGACCCATCGAAGGACTATCGTATCGCTTCCATTGACTACCTGCTGACTGGAAACGATAAGATGGATGCGTTTAAGAAAGGCAGGAATGTCAACTCCCCCTCGACGGTAGAGAATAATACCCGTTTTATTATCATGAACTATTTCCGTGAGCTAGCAAGCCAGGGCAAGGAAGTGGATGCGGAGGTGGAAGGCAGAGTGGTGGTTGAGAATTGAGAGTTGAGAATTGAGAGTTATGAATAGATGGCTTTTTTTCATATTGATGTTGGCTGTTTCGCTGACGGGAGAGGCAAAGAAAGAGAAACAGTTGGTCATTCTGCATACGAATGATACGCACAGTACTATCATGCCAGTAAACGCCCTGCTGCCTGACACGATGAAGGCGGGTAGGGCGGGGGCTCTGCGTCGTATTGCTATGCTGAAAGAAGAGAGAGGGAAAAACCCAGACTTGCTGTTGTTCGACAGTGGTGATTTTTTCCAAGGTTCGGCTTACTATACGTTGTTCAAGGGTGATGTGGAGATAGGGTTGATGAATAGGATGGGATATGATGCCGTGACGATTGGTAACCATGAGTTTGATTTCGGTATGGAGGAGATGGCTCGTGTGTTCCGTCTTGCCACTTTTCCTGTTGTGTGTGCCAACTATGACTTCACTGGTACTCCTTGCGAAGGATTGGTAAAGCCTTATATTATTATAAAGAGGAATGGGATTAAGATCGGGGTGTTCGGAGTTTCTCCAAAGTTAGAGGGTCTTGTGTCTCCCAAGAATTGTGTCGGAGTAAAGTATCTCGACCCTGCCAAAGTTGCCTTGGAAACGGCTTCGATGCTGAAGAAAGAGAAGAAATGTGACGTGGTCATCTGCCTTTCCCACTTGGGATGGAAGAGTAACAGGGGCGAGGATGACCAGTATATGATTGCTGGGTCACGGGATATAGACCTGGTACTGGGTGGGCATACCCATTCTTATTTCAAGACACTGAAATATGAGAAGAACATGGACGGCAAGCAGGTGCCTGTCGACCAGAACGGAAAGCATGCTGTCTTCGTGGGAAAAATGGTGATGACTCTTCATTCGAAGTAGAACGAGAGCATAATCATCTTAGACTGGGAACTACTGACACTGCCGGCATAAGCACGCTTGTTGGTGTCTCTTAACTCATTGATATGGTTGGTGTCAAGACTATTGCCCAAACCATAACAGAACTTCAACTCAGGGATGAGCTTGAAGAATGGTAAGTAGAAGTCACAGCCAAGTCCTACCTCCACCATAGAGGAGAAACGTTTTAAGGCTACGTAATCCTCTCCACCACCAGTAAGGTTAATCATCCCGCTGATACCTGCGGAGATGAAAGGACGGTAGTTATTGAAACGGGGAGCACTGAACTTGATGTTCAAGGGGAATGCGACATAAGTGTTCTTTAAATCCTGCGTAACCTTACGTGCGTTTCCCTCTTCGTCGAGGTCTAACATATTGATGAAGGTGAGATGCTTGGCACCGAAATGCATGGAGGGGGAGAAACGCAAGGCGATGTTCTCGTGAAGACGCAGCTCGGCAAGTACACCGACTGAAAAGCCGGGGTTCCATTTGTCGGCATCTGCCATGATAAGATGCTCACTGACATTACCTTCCTCGTCGACAAGAACTTGCGGTCCTACATTCTCAAACTCAATGTCTTGCAGATGGGTACCTACTACAATACCGAAATGCAGGGGGCGCAGGTCGATATAGGGTTTGTATTGTACACGACGTTGTTGTGCTTGTGCGGAAAGTACGCCGACAAGCACTATCGCTAAGAGAGATAATAGTTTCTTTTTCACATTATTCATAACGCATGAAGGGGAACCTTTATTATTTCGACATCGTATAAATTATGAAAATAATCTACCCAAAGTTAGGTATATATCGAAAAATATTCCTATCTTTGCATCATAAATAATGAGTATTTAGTATTAACTTTATAAAAAAGAAAAGATTATGGCATACGTAATTGGTGACGACTGCATCGCATGTGGAACATGTATTGATGAGTGCCCAGCTGGAGCAATCTCTGAGGGCGATAAGTATTCAATCAACCCTGATGTCTGCACAGAGTGCGGTACATGTGCTGACGTTTGTCCGTCAGAGGCTATCAGCTTGCCGGCATAAGTCAATAAGTTGAATACAAGTATAGGGCTTTCCGAAAGGAAAGCCTTTTTTATTCTTCATCAGGGAGTGTCATCACGAAACGAGCTCCTCCTTGATAACTGGTATCAAGATAGATATCACCTCCAAGACGACGGACAATACTGCGGGCTACGGTGAGTCCTATACCAGTTCCCTCGTAATAGTTATCGAGCTGGAAGAACTCCTCAAAGATATGTTCTGCTTCATGAGGAGGAATACCAATGCCCGTGTCAGAAACAGCATAAACCACCATTTTAGCTTGTTTGTCAATGGTGATGCGTAGTTCTGCACTTCCTTCCTTAGTAAACTTAGCTGCATTGTTCAGCAATAAAGCCAAGGCACGGGATGCAGAATAGGAATTTGTGTGTATTATCTTGTCAACAGAATCATCGAACTCTATGTTGAACGATATGTGCTTGGCTTTCTGTATGTCAGAGCTTTCAACTGCCTGGGCAGCTATTTGAACAGTAGTCACTTGGTCGCAGCGCTCAATGACACTTTTGCTATGCATGTCTGATAGTTCCAACATCTTATTGACCAATTCTGTGATGCGGTTAGTATTCTGTGTTATACGCTCGTTGATGTCTTTACGTTCTTCATCAGTTAGTTCGGCATTAGGAGCCGTCAATATCTGTGTGAAACCGCTGAGGACATTGAGGGGCGTCCGAATTTCATGGGATATTTGTTGGATGAAATCAGTCTTCATGCGCGATGATTCTTCCGCGCGGGCATTGGCTTGTGTCAGTTGCTTGTTCTTTTGTTCCAACTCTTGGTTTTTCTCCGCAAGTTGTTTAGCATTGCGTAAACGGAGAAGGGTAATTATGATGAACGAAATGAGTGCCAGCAAAATACCAATAAATACAGCTAAAGATCGCTGGCTCTTAAGCATCGTCTGTTGTTCTGCAATCTGTTTCTCTTTCTCTTGCGTCTCATACATAATGGCTAACTCAGCAGCATTATGTTGCCTCTCATAAGTATAGATAGAGTCGACAGAATTGACGATACGCTCAGCCATTTCAAGTGCCTGTTCCTTATGCCCAGACTTAATATAAGCTTTCAGGTAGGGAGAGAGGTAGGATTTTAGATAATAAAGTGACAGAGGTATCTCCCAAGACTGTACTACAGAGTCTACTTTGGGTGTCAGTTTAGCAAGTTCTTCCCATTGTTCTGCCAGTTCCAGGTATTCGCTGTGCTCAATAAGTCCGGCACTGGTCTTTGAGTAGTTGGTACCAATAAAACGTTGGTATGCCTGATGTGCATCCTTACTTCGTCCAGTCTTTACATAGACAAGGGCTTTATGCGTGTTGAGGCCAGCGGTGTATTCTTCTGCAGTAGCTGCAGGACAATCAGGAGAGGCAGACATAAGACTGATTGCTTCTTCTGCTTGTGGTATCCATTGCTCAGCCTCTTTAAATTGTTCGGTACTGGTATAAGCGTCAATAATGTTATAGGTGATCCTGGACCATGTGTAGAGGTTGTCAAATGTAGGATCGCTGTTTGCCAACTGCTTGAGAGTGTTCCATGCCAGTGTGAAGTTTTTCTTAGCTTCTTGATAGTATCCTAACTGCATTTGGCTATATCCGATGTCATGTAGTAAGATAGCTGACCAATAGTGTCCTATTTGAGTGGTGTCCTTTTGGACGACCGAATAAGCCTCTGTTGCTGTCTTGACAGCACCGTCTTGGTCACCTTTGACAGTGAGGATTGTCGAGAGTTGGTCTGAAACAAAATAATAGAGTGCTGGTCTCTCCTCTAATAGATTATTACTTGTAAGGGCTCTCTTATAATAAAGTTCAGCGGTGAGTTCTTGTCCTAACTTATAGTGTATCTGTCCACGGTAATAGTTTGCTTTATGCTCTGGCAGCAGATGCCGGTTTTCCAGACTGTCTATCAATAACAGTGCGCTATCCAGGTCTTTGTATATGATCTCCTGAATGGCAGAGTCTTGTGCAACGACATCTTCTTTTTCAAAGGAAACTGTTTTGTTGCGTGAAGTACAAGCAGTTAGTCCAATAATGCTAACAATTCCAATACCTACTATAATATATGCCAGTTTCCTTAGATTCATGATTGAAAAGTAACAAGGGGCGCAAGTTATGATTGCGCTCCTTGTTAATGATTAATTATTTTAATGCTTGTATCTCCAATGCTGCCTTGTACTCTGGGTCGATTTGCAGAATCTTCTCAGCGAATGCCTTGGCACCGTCTACATTCTTGTTGATGTAGGAATTGAACATCAGGTAGTGATAAGCAGTCTTCAGCATCGTGTCCTGACCTTTGGTGCGGTCTGTGCGCCCACTCAGTAAAGAAGCAAGTTTCTCATAATAGGGCTTGGCAAGGCTCTTCTCCATGTTGTTGTCAAGCTTGTTGTTGAGGTTTGCGCGCATGTATGTAGAGTATATCTCCTGAGTCGGGTATTTCTGTATCAGGGCTGCATACACCTCGTCAGCCTTCTTAATCATTTCAGTCTTCTTGGCAGGATCTGCGGAAGCGTCACCGTCTTTGGTATAGATATTGGCAAGACCTTCCTCGTCATCGTATGTCAAGTCTTTCTTAGCGGCAAGCATCTGCTTATAGTAGTCTGTAGCCTTGGCAAAGTCCTTGTTCTTCAGATATGCGTCTGAGAGGGTCTTCAAGATGGCCCATTTCTTAATCATAGAAGAGTCGTTGACCAGTACAAGCGCCTTGTCGTACTCACTGAAGGCATTCTGCTGCTCACCTAATGCGTCGTAAATCAATGCAGAATAATAGTGGTCGTACTCAGAGTACTTGGCACTGTCGGTCTCATTGAAATATTTGTAAATATATGCTTTTGCTGCATCGTAGTTCTTCAACTCATAGTTGCTGAACATGGCAAGACGGGTAAAGGTGGCATTGCGGGGCTTGTCCTTCAGTCCCTGCTCACAAGCGGCGAGAGCGTCCTCAAAGTGTCCCTGGAAATAGCTGGCACGTGCAAACTCGTTCAGGTAACTCTTGTCCAACTGGGCGATAGGTACCTTCTTGAACTCATTGTATGCGTTTTTCTCATCACCAGCGACCATGAAGATATGTCCTTTGATAGCGTCAACATTCACCTCGGGACAGTTAGCCTTCAGTTCGTCAAGTTTCTGTGCAGCACCTCTCGGGTCAATCTTACGATATACCATCGCATACTTGCGATAAGCCTCTGCAAGCTTCTTGTCGTAGTAAATGGCATTGTCATAGTAAGAGGCTGCCAGTCCGCCATCGTCAGAGAGGGCAGCGATGTCACCTAACAACACGTATGCGGGAGCACACTTATTCTTGGAGGCTGTCAGCGCATGCTGTGCATAGACACGTGCATTGGCTGTGTCGCCTGCCTCATAAAAGGCACGCCCAAAGGCAAGCATCATCTCGGCATTCTTCCTGTTCTCCTTGTAATAAGGTTTCATCTGCTTGTCGAGATCTGCGGGTTTGCTACTAATAATTTTCTTTACGGCATCTATGTCGGCTTTCGTGCCGTCCTGTGCCATCACTGGAGTGCCGAATCCTATCATCAGCGCTCCCATCACGAGATATTTCATTGCTTTCATAATCCTTGTTTTATTAAAATTATACTTCTTGTTTCTAATCTCTATCTGTATGACGTGATAACGTCCTTTTGGTTTATTCCTTATTGACAATGACTTGTCGGACATTCATGTTCGCTGTACGGGGCAGCAATCCCGAACGGAGGATAATCATTTGCCCTTTGGGTAATTGGCAGTAGTGTGCGAATGCTGTCGGTGTGCCATTACGGGTGTCGTTTAATAACGCATAGATGGTACGGCGTAACGGGTAGTTACCATTATATAAATAGTATTGATAGGGTTTCCAACTGTTTGCCTTGGTGGCAGAGTCCAGTTTTGACACCCCCATCACAGTTATATTCTTCTTAAAAGTGACATTCGTGGTATCACGTTTGTCATTCAACCAGTTAGAACCGATGATGCCAAGGGAGTTCTTGTGGTTCTCCACATAGTCTATCACTGCTGCACTGGTCTTGACAGCTCCGATATTGGGGTTTGTAAACTCTTTACCTCCGAGGATCGAGTCTACACACCATCGTACCGTACTGGATAATGGATTGTCGAAAACGACATCGATGACTCCCAGTTTCGAACTGGGATATATCTCCCCCCATTGGGTCACCTCTCCACGAAGGACGCGTGCAAAATCCTTGATGGTGATGCAACTGTCGGGATTGGTATTATTAACGATGATGGAGAGACCATCATAGGCGATGGGGATCGCGCGGGGCAGGAACTTCTGGTCTTGCAGGCTCTTCTTCTCTTTTGCAGTGAAGTCACGAGTGGTAAAAGCAAGCCATGTTTCCTGTTTCATTAATTTCTCGACGGCATCCTGTTCATTGATATACTCAACGCCTATGGTGTCTAAGCGCTGGCTGTTGAAATAGAATAGCTCTTCATCGAGAATAGGATAGAAGCTCTCGTCCGCTACCAATTTCTCAGCGGCTTTAAGATAAGCTTTCTCCTTTTCAGGATTAGGCTTGCTCCCACAAGCGGAGAGCAAGCCTAAGATAAGTGTTAATCCAACGAGTTTGTTGAATACGTTCTTTGTCATCAATTACTGGAGTTTGAAGGTTACGGGCACAGTGTACTTTACACGTACAGCTGAACCGTTCTGCTTACCAGGAATCCATTTAGGCATAGCCTTGAGCACACGTACGGCCTCTTTGTCCAAAGAGGGGTCTACACCACGAACGACCTTTACGTCAGTGATAGAACCGTCACGCTCAACCACGAAGGTACAAACAACGCGACCTTGTACACCGTTCTCCTCAGCTACGACAGGATACTTGATATTGCTTCCGAGCCAAGACATCAGCGCTCCCTGGCCACCAGGGAACGAAGGCATCTGCTCTACCACGTCGAAGACCTTAGTCTCCTCCACCTTTGGTGGCTCGGGTTCAGCAATAACTTCCTTTGCCTTGAGCACCTCACCGGCAGTCTCGTCATTTCCTTCTACGTTGAAGGCACCGATGGCGGTGTTGGTTTCCTGAAGCTCTTCCTGAGATTTCATCTCCTGATCTTCCTTCACCTCATTATCCTTCTTGATTTCAGGAACAGTGAAGGCAACAGAACTTTTTACGCGCTCAACCTCAATCTTCTCAACTTCTGGCTCGTCTTTCTTCTCTACCTTAGCTTCCTTCTTCTCGGCAAGGCTCTGGAGTTCTACATCTGCCTCAATGGCTGCATTCTGTGATGCGATATAGTTCTCAATAGAAACCTTGGCAATGACGATGGCTGCGATGATAGCGAAGCCGATGAACATCGTGATAAGTGCCTTCAGGTTACGAGTACCAGTGTTCTTACGCAGTTGATAAGCTCCGTATGCTTGGTTCTTACCTTCGAATACGAGGTCGACCCAACTATTGTCTATAAGATCTATTTTTGCCATAGTTCTTTCTGCATTTTAGGGGTTAATCACTTGACACCAGCCTTCTGGATGAGTGCTTTATCATCATCACTCATCTTGTCGACATTGTCAATGACATACTTATCAACATTACTAATCAGCATCTCGTCGAGGGCTGCCACCATGTTCTCGTAGGTCGCAGTGTTCAGAGGACGGATGATGACGGTCATCGTAGGAACCTTCTCACCGTTGGGGAGCTCACCCTTCTTCAGTTTCTTGAGGGCTTCCTGATACTGCTCATCAGTCATCTTAGAGTTGTACTCATTCTTCTTGGCATCCAGTTCCTTCTTTGCCATCTTAATCTTGGCAATAGGATTGATACCTTCCTCGGTGGTATGCTCATTGAGCACCTTCTCAATACCATCCTTACCATAGCTGGTCTCCTTCACACATGAGGGATCATCGTAATTGGGAAGACCGGCGATGTACCATACCTTGTCGTTAGAGCCAAGGTAAAGTGTGATGGTGTGAGAAGCCTTAGTCACCTGTTTCTGATCATCATTCAGATTCTTCGTGTCGTCGTTTGACGGCATGGTCAGCTGCATAGCCTGCGGCTTAGCCAGTGTAGTACACAGCATGAAGAACGTGATCAGAAGCATCATCATGTCTACCATTGGCGTGAAGTTCACGCGGGTATCCATCTTCTTCTGCTTGGATAGATTCTTTTTTGCCATAATACTAGTCGTTTAAACGTTTAACATCGAGATTCGTAATGAGTTGGAAACGGTTCTCGTTCATATCCTGTAGCTCTGACATCAACTTCTTAATAGAAGCATAAGGAGTCTTGGAGTCGCACTTAATGGCGAGCTTGATGTCAGGATTAGCTTCGCGGGCCGCTGTGACCCACTCCTGGAACTCGCTCTTGCCGCCCTTGATACTGTCAAGTGGGAGACCGAGTTTCTGGATTTCCTCGCCCATTTTCTCTGGCTCGAGGCTGAGGTACGCTGCCATTTGTGCCATGCTAGCACCCACCATGGCATCCTCGCGGAAGTGCTTAACCTGAGTGGGGTTGAGCTGAACGCCGAACTTGTCGGTCATGATGTCCAGCATCGCCTGCATGTTGTTCTTGTTTTCCGTACCGCAGTAGACACGACCCTCCGGGGTTACCAGAATGTTCAGAACGTCCTGCTCGGGAATCTTCAATTCTGACACAGAGTTTGGTGCAGTAACCTGTACCGGCTCTGGGGTCAGGAATGTTGAGGTCAACATGAAGAAACACAGAAGCAGTGTCATCACGTCTGACATAGGCGTCATGTCAATCCAGATGTCTTTTTTCTGTATCTTAATTTTAGCCATTCTCTAAACTGCTTTATTTAGATGGTTAAAAATTAAGCCTCGTTGTGGTTTGAATCGTATGTTGCAGCGATGGTGAAACCAATCTCGTCGAGTGCGTAGGTCAGTTTGTCGATCTTGTTTGAGAAGAAGTTGTAAACAACGGTAGCAACCCAAGAGGTCAAGATACCAGATGCTGTGTTCACAAGGGCCTCAGAAATACCGGCAGACAGAGCCATAGAGTCAGCACCACCACCAGCAGACAGAGCCTGGAATGATCCGATCATACCGAGCACGGTTCCGAACAGAGCGGTCAGGGTACCCAGAGATACGATGGTAGCAACCATAGGCATGTTCATCTGAAGAGTAGGCATCTCCAACTGAGTAGCCTCCTCGTGAGCCTGCTGAATCTTAGCAATCTTAGCAGCCTTCTTCAGTGTGCTGTCAGTCTCAACAGTCTGATACATCTTGATAGAAGCCTTAACTACGTTAGCTACAGAACCCTGCATCTTGTCGCAGAGAGCGTCTGCCTCAGCAAATTTCTGAGCCTTGATGAGATCCTTTACCTGAGCGGTGAACTTAGCAAGGTTGATTTTACCAGAAGCACTCTTGATAGCGAAGAAACGCTCGATACCCAAGCAGATAACGGTGAAGAGCAGCGTCAAAATCAGACCTACAACGAAACCTCCTTTATACACTGTACCCAGCAGGTTTGCGGGATGTCCACTGCGGTCACCACCAACGAAGTTGTCGGGGTTACCCATTACGAAATACCATACGCTGTAACCTGCAATACAGCAGATAGCGAGAATAATCCACGCAGCTTTAACACCTTGGAAGCCCGATTTCTTGGCTGGGGCTGCAGCCTTTTGTGTAGTTGCCATAATTTTAAAAGTTTAAATTTTAGTTATTAAATAAAATGATTTGTAATTATATCTTTCTGATTTCTTGCGTTTTGCCTTTTTATATGTCTTTGACACGGTATTTCACATGCGCCTAACATTTGGCAAAGATAACAAATTACGGCGGTTAAACCGTCCTTTTAAGAACTTTTAACTTGATGTTCATCAATTTTTAGTGAAGTTGTGCCAGCACTTCTTTGATTCGGCGCATAGCTTCTATAATGTTGTTGTCACTGGTTGCATAGCTCATGCGGAAGCATTCCGGGTCACCGAAGGCATCGCCTCCAACTGTTGCCACATGTCCTTTCTCCAGCAGATAGAGGGCAAGGTCGGTGGAGTTGTTGATAACCCTCTCGCCATCACTCTTTCCGTAGAAGCTGCTACATTTGGGGAAAAGATAGAAAGCTCCCTCGGGAACATTGACTTCCAGTCCTGGAATCTCCTTGGCAAGTTTGACAATTAGGTCCCTACGGCGTTCGAAAGCCTTTCGCATCTCTTCCACACAGTCTTGGCTTGAGATGTAGGCGAACTCAGCAGCCTTTTGGCTGACAGAACATGGACCACTGGTGTATTGACCTTGTAGTTTGTTGCACCCTTTGACAATCCACTCGGGAGCAGCGATGTAACCGATACGCCATCCTGTCATGGCATAAGCCTTGCTGACACCGTTGACAATGATGCTACGTTCTTTCATACCATCGAATTGGGCAATGCTCTCGTGTTTACCGACATAATTGATATGCTCGTAAATCTCGTCAGCGAGAACAAAAAGGTCGTCATGACGTTTGATGACATTAGCGAGTCCCTCTAATTCCGCTTTGCTATAGACACTTCCTGTGGGGTTGCTGGGAGAGCAAAGGATTAGCAGGCGGGTCTTAGGTGTAATGGCTGCCTCCAGCTGCTCTGGTGTCATTTTGAAATTCTGCTCGAATCCTGCCTCCACGATAACAGGCTTACCTCCTGCCAGCAGAACCATTTGTGGATAGCTGACCCAATAAGGTGCAGGAATAATGACTTCATCTCCAGGGTTTACAAGTGCCATTACAGTATTGCATACACTTTGTTTGGCTCCGTTGGATACCAGAATCTCTGCAGGCTGATAATGAAGATGGTTCTCGCGTTCCAATTTGCGTGCTATTGCCTGACGGAGGTCAGGGTAGCCGGGTACAGGTGAATAGCGGGAATAATTCTCATCAATGGCAAGCTTGGCTGCTTGCTTGATATGATCTGGTGTATTGAAGTCGGGCTCTCCGACGCTCATGTTGATGACGTCGATGCCTTGTGCTTTCATTTCAGAACTTTTTTGCGACATTGCAAGTGTGGCAGAGGGCGCCAGACGTTGCAGACGGTCAGATAATTGTGCCATATTCGTTTGTTAGTGTATGTATTTAACTGCAAAAGTAATCATTTTATTCTTTTAAAAGAAAGAAATAAATCATTTTTTAACTAAAACCATGTAAAAACCAACACTATTTCAGATGTAACGTGTGTCCCATCCTGTTTTTCTTGGTTTCCAGATAGTGCAGGTTATAGGGATTAGGGGTCACCTCAATGGGTACGTTCTCCACAATCTCCAGACCGTAAGCCTCCAGACCTACGCGTTTCACGGGGTTATTCGTCAGCAGTCGCATCTTATGGATACCTAAATGTCTCAGCATCTGGGCACCACAGCCATAGTCACGCTCGTCTGGTTTGAAGCCAAGGTGCACGTTAGCGTCCACGGTGTCAAGTCCTTCCTCTTGCAGTTTGTATGCGGCAATTTTGTTCATCAGTCCGATGCCGCGTCCTTCTTGTTGCATGTAGATCAATACACCCTTGCCTTCCTTCTCAATGGCCTGCATCGCCTTATGGAGTTGCTCGCCACAGTCACAACGCTTAGAGCCGAGGATGTCGCCCGTCATACAGGAAGAGTGGACACGTACCAGGATAGGCTCTTCCTCATTCCATTCTCCTTTGATGAGTGCTATGTGCTCCAGTCCGTTGCTTATCTGCCGGAAGGGTATCAGTTTGAAGTGACCGTATTCAGTGGGCATATCCACTTCTTCCCCCACTTCTATAAGAGACTCTTTTTGCAGGCGATAGGCTATCATGTCCTTGATGGTAATGATTTTCATGTTGTGGAGTTGGGCGAACTCCATCAACTGGGGCATGCGTGCCATGGTACCGTCGTCGTTCATGATCTCCATGAGGGCACCGGCAGGATAGAGACCGGACAGTTTGCAAAGGTCGATAGCAGCCTCTGTATGTCCGCTGCGGCGAAGTACACCGTTATCTTGCGCATAGAGTGGGTTCACGTGTCCTGGTCGTCCAAAGGTCTTGGGGGTAGAGGCTGGATCGGCAAGTGCACGAATGGTCGCGGCACGGTCATGGGCTGAGACTCCTGTGGTACAGCCTTCTATCTTGTCGATCGTTACGGTGAAGGGAGTGCCCAAAAGCGAAGTGTTGTCCTGTACCTGATGGGGTAGGTCTAACTCCTGGCTGCGGCTGATGGTGACGGGGGCGCAGAGCAGTCCTCTTGCATATTTCAGCATGAAGTTCACCATCTCAGGTGTGATTTTCTCTGCCGCACAGATGAGGTCGCCCTCATTCTCACGGTCCTCGTCGTCTACAACAATGACGAACTTCCCTTCACGAAAGTCTTCTAATGCCTCCTCAATAGTATTTAGTTTGAAATTCTCCATATTTTTATGATGGTAGTTACACATTATTTATTATTAATAAGTTCGGTGATGAAAGGTGTCCTCTGCAATTCCTCCAAAGTCATGGGAGTGTCAGGGGTGATTTCCGATATCCTTTGCACCACCAGATTGTTGGTCTGGGTGATGGTCTGCAGGTCTTTGCGCAAGCGGAGACGGAAACGGCACATCCTCAGGTAGAAGAATATTCCCAAGGGAAGAATCAGTCCCGAGACGATGTTCAGCCATTTCTGACGGAAGGGTCTGGTATGGGCATGAGTCGCCACGATGGGATACCTGTTGAGGTAGGTGAGGATACCCCTGTCTTTCGTGTTCGACAGGTCCTCAATGACTTCTTCCAGCTCTTCGCTGATCCGTTGGATGGTATGGTCGTTACCGGGGCGGAAGAATACCTTGATAGGGTTGGGCAGGTGGAGCAGCTGGTGCTCTGTGCTGTACTGCTCTATCTCCTGGTTCAGTCGAAGCAGGTGATAGGTGTCCGCCATATAGATGGGATCCTCGATGATCACTTCCTTGCTGTTGATGTGCCGTTTGCCACGGAGTCCCAGCATGTTGAAAATCAATTGTTTGTAAAGGTCGATATTGAAAACGACGGAGTCGTTATTTGCCTTATAGGTGAAAAAGGCAGCAACAGGAGTCAGCACACAGGTTCCCAGTAATTTGCCAAACCATACCGTCCAGTTGTTGTCTCGTGCCATCTTCATACCTGTGTTCTCCAGGATATAATAGATAATGAACACCAGGACGGAGATGATGACGGGCACTCCCAGTCCTCCCTTTCGTATAATGGCTCCCAAGGGGGCTCCGATGAAGAAGAAGATGAGGCAGGATAGGGATAGTGTCACCTTGTTGATCGCCTCAATCATGTGCAGACGGTCGTTGGTGTTCAACGCGTCAGAGTAGTCGCCCTTGAACTCCAGGTCGATAGATGCCGACTGAGCGTCTGACACTGCCGATTTCATCACACGCTGCTTCTGGTCAGGTGATAATTTGCTGTAGAGGGAGTCGAAGTTGACGGTGCTTTTCCGTACTTCTGCCATAACTTTTAAGGAGTCTTTCTTCTCAAGGGCGGGAAGATAGAAACCAGTCTGCTTTGCCTCTTTGAAGAACTGGTGCCCCACAGAGTCGTTGAATTCACGGATAGAGTCGAGGTCATGCAGAATCCTTCCCATGCTCTTCGAACGGGCGTCGCCTGAGATATAGCCGGCTTCCGCCATGTTGAAGTCACCGTCGAAGTCTAACACGATACGCTTGGTGGAGAAGGTCTCACGGCGATAGGGTATGTTGGCGGATCCTGCCACGTCTTGAGAGCGCATGTTCTCAAACCACTCTCCGCTATAGAGCGTCAGCAGCAGGTGTTTCTTCTCTTCCGTCGTCTGCATCCTTCCAGAGTCGGCAAGGATGACGGCAGCGTCCTCGTAGCCTCCATTCATGCGGTATATCATGATGCCATACAGCATTCCCGTGTTCATGTCTTTCTTCTGTACATAAATGTTGGAACCGCTGATGCCGTCGTAGAAGATACCTTCGGGAATCTCTACCTCAGGATTCTTCTGCTGCATCGACAGCAACAGTTGGCGGAAGGAGATGAAAGACTTAGGTCCTATGACCTCCTGGAAATAGAAGGAGATGCAGGAAATGACAATGACGATGGCTATCAGCGAGCGCATTGCCTGCAGCAGGGAGATACCTGCCGCCTTGATGGCTGTCAGCTCAGAGCTTTCTCCTAAGTTACCGAAGGCTATCAGCGAACTGAGCAGTATCGCCAGGGGGAAAGCCTGTGGCATCAGCATCAGTCCCATGTACCAGAAGAACTGTGCCATCACCTCTAAAGAAAGTCCCTTGCCTATCAGTTCGTCGACATAACGCCATAGGAATTGCATCATCAGCACAAACTGGCAGATGAAGAATGTTCCTATGAAGAGCAGTCCGAACTGCTTGGTGATAAATATGTCTAATTTCTTGATTCGAAACATCAGCGACATGCACTATGAGCATGCAAAATTAGCATAAAAAATTCAGAGCACGGCAAATATTTCGATTTTTTCACTTTAGTTATAATAAGAAACCGCTGACACGGTGTAAACGTTCCATGTTGGCATCCCAAAGATCATTGAGATCATCAATGTCTTCTGCATCGGCATAATCGGTTATCAGCAGATTGAGATTACCCGTCAGTTCGCTTTGCTCGATGCGCATCTCCCAGAATGCCTCCGGGTCATCCTCCTGATAGTCCCATTTCAACTTGATATGGTCGTATTTCTCCAGTTCCAGGAGTTTCGAGACCTTTGTGTCGCGCTCTGTCCATGGTTGCCCCCATGTGAAAGTCCATTCGTCTCCCTCTTCTACTACAACATCCGCAAGCCATTTCTGTAGTCCTGCCGCATTACTGATCATGTCCCAGACAATCTTCGGCGACTTCGCCGAAAGGGGATATTCCTTCTTTAGAATGTGTTTATGCATATCCGTAAAGGTTAGTTTCTGTGTTGCAAAGATACAAAAAATATTCGAGATGCAAAGTTTTTTTAGGAAAAGTTTTGAGATTTGAAAAGTTTGTATTACCTTTGCACCCGATTTCAGAGGAATCACTTACGATTTCAGAAATGATGGCGGGATAGCTCAGCTGGTTAGAGCGCATGATTCATAATCATGAGGTCCCCAGTTCAATCCTGGGTCCCGCTACGAGGAAAGCCCCTTGCGTCTGATGATGCAAGGGGCTTTTTGATACTCCCCTATATGTCACCAGTAATGACCACATATGTAAAGGATATCTCCCTTCATTGTAAATCAAATTGATTTGCAAAGTAAATCAAATTGAATTACCGAGTAAATCAAATTGAATTACAAAGTAAATCAAATTGAATTACAATCATAGGAATATGGGAATCCGCTATTCGTTGTTACCCTTGTCACCTCGTTGCAACCGTAATCTCTTGATTATTAAATAGTATTGCAAGGCGGCAACGGTGACAAGGGTAAAAAACTCTGTGTATGCGCGCATGCGCGCGAGGGATTCTAATTTATTGTCATTTACTTCCTGATGTCATGATGATGTTCACCACATTGACGATGTCGGTCACGTTCACCTGTCCGTCACCGTTCACGTCGGCGGCGGTTCTGTTGTACTTGGCTGACGGCTTGCCCAGGATGTCGTTAACGATCTCCACGATGTCCGACACGTTCACCTTCATGTCACCATTGGCATCACCGGCGATAACGGTTGGCTCCATTTCCTCGATGGTCTGGAATATACTCCATCCGTCTGTTGACGCATACTGCTGCTTGGTACCTGCTGGCACATACAAGGTAGCGGTGGGTGGCGTGATGGTCTCCACTCCATTATTCGTTTCAGAGATTTCAAATACGTTGTTATTGACTGCAAACGGCTCTGTCATATTTGCTGTCACAGAGGTCATATTACTGCAATTGCCAAAGGCATAATCACCTATTTCCGTCAAAGAGGATGGCAAACTTAGTTTGTGTAAGCCATAGCAATACCGAAATGCTTTGCTGTCAATGGTCTTGATGCCTTCGGAAATAGTCAACTCCCTGATGATATTCTTGTTCCAAAAAGCCTCAGTACCGATGGTTGTCACAGGATAGGTAACACCCTCCACTGTGATGGAGGCAGGAATAGTGACAACATTTTCTGTGGGATTACCTTTTACGGCAATAGCAATCTTTGAGCCTGTCACATATTCATAAGTGATGTTATCAATGGTCACTTGCTTTAACTCACCCTCATAGATGGTTGCAAACTGCTTCCATCCGTCTGCTGCCTGATACTTGGCTGCAGTGCCGATAGGCACATACAGGGTAGCGGTGGGTGGCGTGATGGTCTCAACATCTCCCACCCAAGTGGAAATCCCAAACACATTGTCACTGATAGTGAATGGTTTCTCTGTCAACGCTGTTACGGAGGTTAAATTTTCACAAGTGCCAAAGGCATAATTACCTATTTCCGTCAAAGTGGATGGCAAACTTAGTTTGCGTAAGCCATAGCAATACTGAAATGCTCTGCTGCCAATGGTCTTGATACCTTCAGAAATAGTCAACTCCTTGATGATATTCTTGTTCCAGAAAGCCTTAGTACCAATGGTTGTCACAGGATAGGTAATACCCTCCACTGTGATGGAGGCAGGAATAGTGACAGCACTTGCCGTAGGCTCTCCTTTTACGACAATGGCAATCTTGGACCCTGTCACATAATCATACGTGATATTATCAATGACCACCTGCTTCAACTCTCCCTCATAGATGGTCGCAAACTGCTTCCACCCTTCTACAGTCTGATACTTGGCGGTAGTGCCGACAGGGACAAACAAAGTAGCAGTCGGTGGTGTGATGGTCTCCACTCCATTACTCCTTATAAAGATTTCAAATACGTTGTTATTGACTGCAAACGGCTCTTTGATATTCGATGTGACGGAGGTCATTCGAGTACAAGAGCCAAAGGCATAATCACCTATTTTCGTCAAAGTGGATGGCAG
This sequence comes from uncultured Prevotellaceae bacterium, assembly GCA_902776195.1. GTDB lineage: Bacteria > Bacteroidota > Bacteroidia > Bacteroidales > Bacteroidaceae > Prevotella. The sequence goes on from CACYPF010000003.1 coordinate 48,675, forward strand.
AGTTAGTTTCTGTAGTCCAAAACAGTAACGGAATGCATATTCTCCTATTGTCTTGACACCTTCAGAGATAGTCACTTGCTCAAGCTCGTTCTTATTCAAAAAAGCATAGTCGGCAATAGCCGTCACAGCATACTCAACCCCGTTTGCCTGGATCGTGGCGGGGATGGTCAGCGATGCCGGCAGATTACCAGACGTATTTGTGACGGTAGCCTTCTTGGCATTCACGATACAGGAATAGACCACTCCATCTATCGTCTTCTCTACGACATTCGATATGACGACACTACTTGTCCACAGCGTGTTATTGCCGTCTTCGTCACTGGTGACTCTCACCTCCATCTTACCAGCCCGAGTCGGGGTGTATGACAGACTGATGGTACCCGTCTCCCCAGCTGCCACATAGGCGACACTACTTGTTGCCAACGTCCATTTCAACGAGCCTTCCATGCGTATCCAGAAATAGACATACTGACAGGTTGACCCCACCGTGTTGGACAGACTGATGGTGGGAGCCAGCGGATTGTTGATGCAGGGGTCTTCGGCGTATGTGATACCGTTCACCTGATATTCCTCAGAGGAGGAGTCCGCTATCTTCATGGTCGTCCCACTGATCTGCACCTCGTAGTGCTGGTCTGCGACATTCTCACATTGGTTCCACTCGCTGTCACCTTTCAACTTGTACATCATACATAACTGATAGCTACCATCAGAAATACCAGCACCGAAGGAGAGCGTGCTGGAAAGTTGGCAAGCATTACCAAATAGGGTTCTCGATTCGCTTTGCAGCATCTTGTACGGCTTCATGTCCTTACAAAGTCCCCAGCCATACTCAATAGTCGGATTTCCCTCAGGACATCCACTGAGGAAGTAGATACTGCCCTCAATCTTTATGTTCTTAAAGTCCTGGTCAATGGAAGTACGGGTGTAGTCTGTCGCCGCTATCGAAAAATTGTAGGCTCTGACTTCCCTTTTCACTACATCCGTTGCCTCTGCAGGTTTGAAACCAAGCAGGGCATCCTGTGCTGCGGCATAGCCCTCACTGCTGCTGCCTCCACCGGCACCCCTGCCATCAGGGTTGGCAACGGACAGTAGGAAATAACCGTCGCAGTATCCTCCCCATCCCCAGTTGATGTGGAACAGACCGTTCTCGTCATAACCGTCACAGATGAACTGGTGACCGCCTGTCGCTGAACTGCCGGAATAAAGAACAGGCCTGCCATTGGCAAGCTCCTCGTATATCATGTCTTCCCATTGGGAAGAGTAGTAGTCGGAACGCCAAGCTGTGAACATACCCTTGCTGTATCCGAAAAGCTCGGCAAGTCGACTGGTGTTAAGACTGGCTCCTGAAGACTCACTCGAATAGTTCATCTCGTTGATTTGTCCGCAATAGCGCATCAACTCTGCCACAGCGTCAGCAGCCTCACCAGTTTCATCACCAGCATACGTCTCCTGCATCTTATCCCACTTAAAGGTGGTGGCAGGTAACTCCGGCATATAAAATCCTTTCGTCTTCGTCGTATAGGCTGGTATCACTCCCGTTGCCTCTTGCGGCCATCGGTGGTAGTACATCACCTGTGCCAAAGCGGTGGCGACACATCCCGTGACACTTAATTCCCCACCATCCATAGGACATTGCAGGTTGTAAGGACTGTACTGGTTCCACTGTGTCTTGATAAGGGGGGCGATAACGGGACGGGATGCCCTGTTGGTCACTTTCTGAGACTGTTGGCCTTCCAGTGATTTGATAGACTGCTCATAGAAGGCAAGCCATGTCTTCACGTTCTCAGGCATCTGCTCCATGCGGAACGTGCCCTTGTCACTGTATCCGAGGATCTCCTCGGTGCGGTCGTCACCAGAGACGATGACAAATCCGCCATTGCTCTCCGCGTTAAACACATAATAGCTGTTGCTCTTCGCTGAGGCAGCACGATGCAGATTGCGTGTCCTCAGCTGTTTGCCCTGCATAAACCGTTGTGCTTTCAGCAATGCTTGCTGTTCTGTCACTTCCTTTGCGCTCACAGTAAGGCTGATGACAACTGCGATAAATGTTAAGGTTAGTTTTCTCATATAGTCTAAGATTTTTATAACTGCAAAGATATAGAATATTTTTGAAACTGCAAAGGAATCAAATGAAAATGTTGGGAAGGGATGCGACCTCTTTTCTTTCTTGACATACATTATTTATTTTTATTACGAGTAAAATTTTTAAGGAAAAGATGGTGTAGTGTGCTCTCTTTTTTGTAATTTTGCATCCTCAATTGAAAATTATAACGTTATATTTTATGGCAGATACTAAGAAGATTAAGACTGCGCTCATCTCTGTTTTCCACAAGGATGGGCTGGAAGAGTTGTTGAAGAAACTGAACGACGAGGGCGTGAAGTTCTTGTCGACAGGTGGTACACAGACTTTTATTGAGAGCCTTGGCTACGCATGTGAGAAAGTAGAGAATGTAACGACGTATCCTTCCATTCTCGGTGGTCGTGTGAAGACCTTGCATCCGAAAGTGTTTGGAGGTATTCTGGGGCGCCGTGAGAATGAGGGTGACCGTGAGCAGATGGCACAGTATGAGATTCCAGAGATAGACCTGGTCATCGTCGACCTGTATCCTTTCGAGCAGACCGTGGCAAGCGGTGCCTCTGAGGAAGATATCATTGAGAAGATAGATATTGGCGGTATCTCACTGATCCGTGCCGGAGCCAAGAACTTCAACGACGTGGTGATTGTCCCCTCCAAGGCAGAATACAGTCTCTTGCTGGATATTCTGAACAAACAGGGTGCAGAGACTACCAAGGCGCAGCGTCGTGAGTTCGCTACTCGTGCCTTTGGTGTTTCGAGTCATTATGACACAGCTATTCATAACTGGTTTGAGAAGTAATTAGTAAATAATAAATAGGTAGAAAAGAAATGGGATTTTTTAGTTTTGTCCAGGAAATAGCGATGGACCTTGGAACGGCTAACACGATTATTATCAGTGATGATAAGATTGTGGTTGACGAGCCGTCTGTTGTCGCCCTCGACCGTCGTACCGACAAGATGATTGCCGTAGGTAACGAGGCGAAAATGATGTATGAGAAGACACATGATAATATCCGTACCATCCGTCCTTTGCGTGATGGTGTGATAGCCGACTTCTCTGCCTGTGAGCAGATGATGCGCGGACTGATCAAGATGGTACATACAGGCAGCCGTCTGTTCTCGCCCTCCCTGCGTATGGTGATTGGTGTTCCCTCTGGTTCGACAGAGGTGGAGCTTCGTGCTGTCCGTGACTCTGCGGAGCATGCCGACGGACGTGACGTGTATCTCATTTTCGAGCCCATGGCTGCCGCTATCGGTATAGGTATCGACGTGGAGGCTCCTGAGGGTAATATGATTGTTGATATTGGTGGCGGCTCTACCGAGATCGCTGTGATCTCACTGGGCGGTATTGTCTGCAACAACTCCATCCGCACTGCCGGTGACGACTTGACAGCCGACATTCAGGAGTATATGGCACGTCAGCATAATGTGAAGGTCAGTGAGCGTATGGCTGAGCGTATCAAGATCAATGTGGGCTCTGCCCTGACAGACCTTGGTGATGAGGCTCCGGAAGACTATGTGGTACATGGTCCTAACCGTATCACCGCATTACCTATGGAAGTTCCTGTGTGCTACCAGGAGATAGCCCATTGCATTGATAAGACGGTGGCAAAGATTGAGAATGCCGTTCTCTCTGCTTTGGAGAATACTCCCCCTGAGCTGTATGCCGATATCGTGAAGAATGGTATCTGGCTCTCTGGCGGTGGTGCTTTGCTGCGTGGTTTGGACAAGCGTCTGACCGACAAGATCAATATCCAGTTCCATATCGCTGAGGATCCGTTGCGTTCTGTGGCAAAAGGAGCCGGTATTGCTTTGAAGAACGTAGACCGTTTCAGTTTCTTGATGCGATAGTAGATGCAGAACCTGCTGGAGTTCCTACAGAAATACCATCACTGGCTTCTCTTCGTCCTGTTGGAAGTCATCAGTCTGACCATGTTGTTCTCTTATAACAACTATCAAGGCAGTGTATGGCTCTCGTCAGCTAATGCCGTGGCTGGCACGGTGAATGAAGGGAGGGCAGAGATGGAGTCGTATTTCTCACTTGCCCGTGCAAATGAGAGACTCTCCATGCGTAATTTCTATCTGGAGCGGCAGGTGACGCAGTTACGCCGTCTGTATGGTGAGGCGGTAGAGGATACCTCAGGATTATGGCGGAAAGAGATGCATTTCCTCAAACAATACCATCTGGTACCTGCCAAGGTGGTGAGTAGCGAGTTAAACAAGAACAACAACTTGTTGACAATCAATCGAGGGGCTGCTGACGGTATTGGTGTGGGAATGGGTGTCGCTTGTGGACAGGGTATCGTGGGAGTGACCTACCTCGTGTCTGACCACTATACTGTCGTTATTCCCGTACTGAACACCACCTCGCGTATCAGTTGTGCCATCCGTGGTCATAATTATTTCGGCATATTACGATGGGATGGCAAGGATGCTGGTGTCTCCTATTTGGAGGACATCCCCCGTCATGCCCGTTTCAAACGTGGCGACTGGGTGGAGACGAATGGCTACTCCTCTATCTTCCCGCCGGGTGTGCTGGTCGGTAAGATAGAGACTGTGTACAACTCAGCAAATGGCTTGTCATATCGGGTGAAGGTGCGTCTGTCCACTGATTTCGGCTGTCTTCGTGATGTAGTGGTCATCAATGACCCGACGATAGAGGAGCGTACCCGTCTGTTGCAGTCTGCGCGTGACTCATTGAAGCTTAATGTAAAGGAATAGGATTATGTCAGCAGATATCTATAAACAGTCAGTTTTATTTGTTGTCTTTGCATTGGCACAGACGCTGATATTGGGACATATCCATCTGTTCGGATACGCTACCCCCCTGCTCTATGTCTATTTCGTCCTGCTTTTCCCCCGTAACTATCCAAAATGGGGCGTGCTGTTATGGAGCTTTGGTTTGGGACTTGTGGTTGATATTTTCTTTAATACACCAGGACTGGCTGCGACCTCGATGACACTGTTGGCTGCCATTCAACCCTATTACTTTGAGATGTATATCTCCCGTGATGCTGCGGAAAACTTACAGCCATCTGTAAAGAATATCGGGTGGGTGAAATATTTCTACTATTCTTTGGTTTTGGTATTGGTGTATTGTCTTGTGTTCTTCACGCTGGATGCGTTTACCTTTTACAATTGGGTGGAATGGTTGAAAAGTGTGGTTGGCAGTACCGCCATCACCTTGTTGATGATATTGACGTTTGAGACTGTTCAGGACAGACGGGGATGAAGGACTATGAGATAGACTATAGGCGTCATGTGGTCAGTGGGATAGCAGTCGTTATTGTTGTTGTCTATATCATCCGTCTGTTCACACTCCAGATTATGAGTGATGATTATAAAAAGAACGCTGATTCCAATGCTTTCCTTAAAAAGATAGAATATCCTTCCCGTGGAATTATCACGGACAGAAAAGGGAAATTGCTTGTCTATAATCAACCGTCATACGATATCATGGTGATTATGAATGAGGCAAAGGGGCATTTGGATACGCTGGCTTTCTGTGAGGCGCTGAATATCACTAAAGAAGACTTTGACAAACGCATGGCGGAAATCAAGGATCATGCCAAGAATCCGGGCTATAGCCGTTTCACTCAGCAGATTTTCATGAGCCAGTTGTCTGATAAGGACTTTTCCGTATTTCAGGAGAAGATGTTCCAGTTCCCAGGCTTCTATGTACAGCAACGCAGCATCCGTCAGTATCAATACCCTTTTGCAGCCCATGTCTTGGGCGATGTCGCAGAAGTGTCGCCTGCCGATATCGAGGCTGACGACTACTATATTCCCGGTGACTATATCGGAAAATTGGGTGTGGAGCGTAGCTATGAGAAACAACTGCGTGGTGAGAAAGGTATGCAGATCTTGTTGCGTGATGCTCATGGAAGGATACAGGGACGTTATATGAATGGTGCTTTTGACCGTAAGCCTGTTCCAGGCAAGAACCTGACATTGAGTCTGGATGCTGACCTGCAGGCATTAGGTGAACGCCTGATGGAAGGTAAGATCGGGAGTATCGTGGCAATAGAACCTTCTACTGGTGAGGTCCTGTGCATGGTGTCATCACCTTCCTACAATCCCCGTATGATGGTAGGACGACTTCGCTCAAAGAATCACCGGCTGTTAAGTCAGAATGTATGGAAACCCCTGCTGAACCGCAGTATCATGGGTCAGTATCCTCCAGGATCTACCTTTAAGACCACACAGGGACTGACCTTTATGAGTGAGGGTATCATCCATCCTACCCATACTGCTTATCCCTGTGGGCATGGCTTTAACTTCAAAGGGCTGCATGTCGGTTGTCACGGACATGCCTCCCCACTTCCTTTGGTGCCAGCCCTCTCCACCTCCTGTAACGGTTATTTCTGCTGGGGACTTTATCATATGATCAATACCAACCTGTCGAAATATGGTACCGTACAGAAGGCGATGAACAAATGGCGCGACTATATGGTGAGCATGGGCTTTGGCTATAAGCTGGGCATTGACCTTCCGGGAGAGAAACGCGGACTGATTCCCAATGCGGAATATTATGACCGTGCCTATAAAGGTTCATGGAATGGACTGACCATCATCTCCATCTCCATCGGTCAGGGTGAGGTAAATGCCACTCCCTTGCAGATTGCAAACCTTGGAGCGACGATTGCCAACCGTGGTTATTACTATACTCCTCATGTAGTGAAAAAGGTACAGGGTGAGGCTTTGGATACCACCTTTACGCGGAAACACTACACGATGGCAAAACGGGAGGCTTATGACTATGTAGTGGCAGGAATGAGAGCCTCTGCGACAGGAGGTACGTGTCATGCCCTTGCCCAATATGATTTCATGGCATGCGGTAAGACCGGTACGGCACAGAACCGTGGTCACGACCATTCTGTGTTTATGGGTTTCGCTCCTATGGATAACCCCAAGATAGCCGTCGCCGTCTATGTGGAGAATGGCGGATGGGGTGCAACCTATGGTGTACCCATTGGCGGGTTAATCATGGAACAGTATATACACGGGAAACTCTCGGAGGCTTCAGAGAAGAAAGCGAAGGAGTTCCAAAACAGACATATTTCCTATGGCAACACAATCAGGTAAGCAGACCAGTATTTTCCGTTCTATCGACTGGTGGACGATACTCATCTATATCGCCCTGTTGACATTTGGGTGGATTAGTGTGTGTGGTGCCAGCTATTCCTATGGTGATACTGATTTGTTTAGTCTTGACACTCGCTCGGGTATGCAGATTGTATGGATTGGAACATCCATCGTTCTGGGCTTCACCATCCTGATGTCGGACGACCGTTTCTATGATACCTTTGCCTATATTATCTATGCGTTATTGTTAATTCTTTTGTTTCTCACCATATTCAACACACATAGTATTAAAGGCTCCCGGTCATGGCTCGTCTTAGGACCATTGCGCCTGCAGCCTGCCGAGTTCGCTAAGTTTGCCACCTCCCTTGCCTTGGCTAAGTTTATGTCTACTTATGGCTATAACATTCATCAGTGGAAGCATTTTGGGGCTACGCTTGCTATCATTTTCCTGCCAATGATTTTCATCGTCATGCAGCGTGAGACGGGATCGGCACTGGTCTATTTCGCCTTCTTCCTGATGTTCTACCGGGAGGGAATGCCTGGCTCCATCTTGTTTACAGGCGTTGCTATGGTCATCTATTTTGTGGTAGGCATCCGTTATGCGGAAGTTTATCTGGGTGATTCGCCAACCTCTGTGGGTAAATTCTCCGTATTGCTCATGATACAGATGTTTGCCGCAGGAATGGTGTGGGTTTATGGAAAGAATAAAAGACTCGCCTGGCGGATCGGACTCTATTGTTTGGGTATCACACTGTTCTCCTTATTGCTGTTGCTGATACCCTTTGATATCGTGTATATCCAGCTCGCCATGACTGCGATATTGATAGGCTACCTGGTATGGGAAGGCTTAGGCTCACGTATTCGTAACTATTATTATATTGCATTATTCATGATAGGGTCGGTAAGTTTTTTCTATGGTGCCGATTTTATCCTTAACAATGTGATGGAGCCCCATCAGCGCACTCGTATCAATGTGTTGTTGGGCTTGGAGGAAGACCTGCGTGGTGCGGGCTATAATGTGCATCAGAGTGAGATAGCCATAGGCTCAGGAGGATTGGAGGGAAAAGGTTTCCTGAATGGTACGCAGACCAAGTTAAAGTTTGTTCCTGAGCAGGATACCGACTTCATCTTCTGCACCGTAGGTGAGGAAGAGGGCTTTTTAGGTTCTGCAAGTGTGTTGTTGCTGTTCCTTGCCTTGATATTACGGTTGGTTCACTTGTCGGAGCGGCAACCGTTCCGTTTTGGCAGGGTCTATGGCTATTGTGTGTTGAGCATCTTCCTTTTCCATGTCTTCATTAATGTCGGCATGGTATTAGGACTGACCCCGGTTATAGGTATTCCATTACCGTTCTTCAGCTATGGAGGCTCCTCGCTTTGGGGATTCACTATTTTGTTGTTTATCTTCTTGCGAATAGATGCCAGCCGTAACCTTATCAGGTCGTAGGGCTACTGTTTAGTGAGTGTGATGCCGATATCCGCTACCCCTGGCAGGATTTCCCTTTTCATGTCGTGGTGGATGCGGATGCTCAGCGAGTCTCCCTTATGTAGTGTTATCGTGTCAATGGGGAAATTGTATTGGAAAAGTGTGATACCTTGTCCTATGGCATTTCCCTCTTTGTCTATCAGGTTACAGCTGAGTGTGTCGCTACGACTTTCCATAGCGGGAAATACTGTCTGGTCGATGATCAGTGTTATTCCCATGAATGGGAAATCGTTACTGATACGTATCCCGACGGATTTTTGGAATGTGCCATTCTCTTTCAGGGGTGCTATCTCATAGGAGATGGCATCATTTTTCTCCCAACCTGTTATGGAAACATGCTGGTATCTGCTGTAGACAGTCTCTCTGTCACATGACAGACAGGTGAGAAATACCCCCAGCAGTCCTATATATATATATAATAAGGTGTAATTACTCCTTCGCATCTTTGGGCTTGTTAGGCTTCTTGTGCTTCTTCTTTTTCTTCTTTGCCTTGTCGAAACGGTTGATATTCTCCTGTGTGGCAAGGTCGAGGGGGCGTGCCGGCTCTTGTTTCTTACCGTCTTCCTGCAAGGAAAGGGGCTTCTCACCCTTACGGTTCATCTCGATAATCTGCTTGGCACGTGCTGCCGTGATTGTCTCCAGATTGGCAGCGATATTCTTGTCGGTGGAGTAGGAGACGAGTCCTGCGAGGATATCCGACTTGAAGAGGTGGTACTCTGCGTCTTGCGTCTGCAGGGTGATATCCTTGGCGGGTAGTTTACGGCTTGCCTCCACATAGTCGTCCACCTCATAGTTCAGACAACATTTCAGCTTGGCACACATACCAGCCAGTTTCTGGGGGTTGAGGGAGATGTCCTGATAGCGTGCGGCACTGGTTCCCACACTCACGAAATTCTTCATCCAGGTGGCACAGCAGAGCTCACGGCCGCAGGGTCCTGTACCTCCGATACGTCCAGCCTCCTGTCTTGCACCGATCTGTTTCATCTCAATGCGGACGTGGAAAGCGGCAGCAAGGTCTTTGATGAGTTGGCGGAAGTCGACACGCTCGTCAGCGATATAGTAGAAGATTGCCTTGTTACCATCCCCCTGATACTCCACGTCACCGATCTTCATCTTCAGTCCCAGCCCCTTGGCTATCTGCCGGCTCTCTATCATGGTAGCGTGTTCCCTCTTCTTCGCCTCATGGTATTTCTCCATGTCGACGGGTCGTGCGATACGGTAGATGCGTTTGATATCGTCAGCGCTCTTGAGGTTTGCTTTCTTGATCTGCAGTTTGACGAGTCGTCCAGTGAGGGTCACCACTCCGATGTCATGTCCCGGGTTTGCCTCCACGGCGACGATGTCCCCTTTCTTCAGCTCTAGGTTATTGACATTGTGATAGTATCCCTTGCGGGTATGTTTGAACTGCACCTCCACCAAGTCTGTCGTATCCGTATTACCCGGTACGTCAGCAAGCCAGTCATAGGTGTTCAACTGCTTATCCTGCCTGCCTACGGCGAGGCGGCAGAGTCCGCGGTCGCAACCGGTCTTTATTTCGAGGTCTTTTGCTTTTTCCATATTGTTTTCTTTTTTTTATAGTTCCTATAGTGACTATAGTACCTATAGTTATTTTGTTATTAATAGTACAATCATTTGAAGAGTGAAGTCGAAGAACACGATCTTCGCATTAGCATTCTGTCCGATATCCCTGATGGCACGGTTGGCGAGCTCGCTGATGGGAATGACATTCGCCTCGTTGATGAAGCGTGCGAAGTTCTTGGCAAAATCCTCCTCCCGTTGGGACATATAACAGAGTTCCGGCTCATGGAAGTTGAACATGAAGTTCTCGCGGATGAGTCTGAGGAAATAGTCGAGGAACCGTTTCTGCTTCTCACGTCCGATGCTTGCCATCCGTTCGCTCCATGCTTTCAAGTCTTTCACCTTACGTTGGTAGGCGAGTCGCATCAGCGTCTGGAACATGTCGAGGAAGAACTCGTTCTCGGAGTCAACACTCAGCATCTCCAAAGCCTTCAGCCAACTGCCGTTCGCCATGCGAGCCACCCGTTGTGCATTCTCCTCACTGAGTCCCCTTTTGCTGATGAGTGCCTGTTGGATATCCTCATCGGCAATGCGTTTGACATCAATGCGCTGTACACGGCTGCGGATGGTCTCCAACAACCGTTCCGGTTCTTCGCATACCAACAGGAAGATGGTCTGCTGCGGAGGTTCCTCCAAGAGTTTCAGTATCTTGTTGGCACATTCGATGTTCATGCGTTCCGGCAACCAGATGAGGCTCACCTTATAGCCCCCCTGGCTCGACTTGAGCGACAGCTTGCGGATCAGTGCGTCACTCTCACCTGCCGTGATAATCGCCTGTTGGTTCTCACCCCCCATCATCTCCAGCCATTCGTTCATGGTGAAGTAGGGACCTGCCATGACCAGCTCATGCCATTCGTGTGCGAAGTCGTCAGACACCGGCTTATGGTCAGTACTCATCGAAGGCAGTTTGATAGTGGGGTAGGTGAAGTGCAGGTCCGGGTGCTCCCATTTGGCAAGCATCGCCTCTGCGTTGCTGTTTCGGCTCAGCAGATGTTTGGCGAAAGCCATGGCGATAGCCATCTTGCCGCACCCCATAGGACCACACAGCATCAGCGCATGGGGCAACCGCTGCTCCTCTTCCATCTGAAGCAGTCGTTCCTGCACCTCTTGTTGTCCTATGACTTGCTCGAACATATTTTTTTAGTTTTATAGTTCCTATAGTAACTATAGTGGCTATAGTAGTCGTTTTGCGATCTCCACGACGGAGTCGACGGCAGACACGGTATAGAAATGGATGTTCTTGACACCATGCTCGTAGAGCTCCTGGCACTGCTGGGTGGTCCATTCGATACCCAGTTGCCGAGCCTGCTCGTCCGTCTTACACTTCACAATCTCCTTTGCCAACGCCTCTGGGATGTCACAATGGAATGTCTTGGGCACCACCGTCAACTGGCTCAGCTTCGCCATCGGCTTGATACCCGGTATGATGGGGATGGTAATACCCATCTGCCGAGCCTTCTCCACGAAGTCGAAGAATTTATTGTTGTCGAAGAACAACTGGGTCACCGCATACTGTGCCCCTAAGTCCTGCTTCTGTTTGAGATACTCCATGTCGCGCTCCAGGTTAGGAGCCTCCTCGTGTTTCTCCGGATAGCATGCCACCCCGAAGTCGAACTTCGCACCGGGGTGCTTGATGGGGGTGCCGTCGGCAAAGAATCCCTCGTTGAAACGCACCACCTGTCGAATCAGGTCAGTGGTATGGGCATGCCCTCCGGGTGTGGGAGTGAACCGGCTGTCCTCCTTCGCTTTGTCGCCACGCAACAGCATGAGGTTGCGGATACCCAGGAACTGCAAGTCGAGCAGCTCATACTCAATCTGCTCTATCGTCGTACCACTGCATATCACATGCGGCTCCACGGGGATGTCGTACCGGTGCTGGATAGCGGCAGCGATGGCTATTGTACCTGGTCGGCGACGAATGCGCTGACGCTCAAACTGACCATTCTCCAGTTCCTTGTAGACATACTCCGAATGGTGTGTGGTGATGTTGATAAACGCCGGGTTGAAAACCGCGAGTTTATCAATCGTCTGGAACAGCGCCTCGGTGCCGTTCCCTTTCAGCGGTGGCAGCACCTCAAAGGAGAAGCGCCTCTCACCAGTATCTTGCTTGATATAATCTGCTACTGTCATCTTCGTGTATGTACACAATACGCTACAAAGGTACGAAATAGCAAGGAAACAGCCAAATTTTGACTTGTTTTTTCATGAAAAAAGCCCTGCATTCCCTTGTCAGGAAGCAGGACTTTGTTTGTTAAGTGTCATCCCCCTTGTTGCAAATCAAATTGATTTACTCGGTAATTCAAATTGATTTACTTTGCAATTCAAATTGATTTACTTTGCAATTCAATTTGATTTACAATTGCTCCCATATCACTTTGCAATACGGTAGATGCGGAATGACATAGAAGGAAGCTCGTCGTTGAGGACAGCCGACTTACCTGCGGCAGTCACTTGAGCCGTTCCAGTCTTCGGCGTAATCAGCTCGGGCTTGCCAATCGAGTTCTCGTCATCCATGCCGTCATGGCAGAGTGTGAGGGTCTTTGCCGTGCGCTCACCCTTGATGTCCGAGAGGTTGAAGGCGACCGTCTGCTTCTGCTTCGAGGTGTTTGCCACCTTGATAATCACCTCCCCCGTCTTGCTGTCAAAGGCGGCAGAGGCGAAGAGCCCGTTCTGTCCAGCCTGATTGGCAACAGGTTTCTTGTTCATCGTCAGCGACAGCACGTTGGTACCCGCATTGGTGGCATACATCTGCTGCACGTAGTAGCTGACGGTCTTGAACATATCCGTATTATCATACCATATCTGGTCGGGGCGCCACTGCCATCCGTCCACATGGGCGAAGAGCGGAGCGGGAGTCGTCATGTGTACCACATCAGCATTGCGTTCGAAGCCGGTCATGAAGGCAGCCTCTAGAATGGCAGCCTCGTAATGGTTCCATTTCTTACCCTTGCCATGGCAGGCATACTCACCGGCGAACACTTTCGGACCCTTGCGGTCGTAGGAGTCGTAGCGCAGACCATGGGTCAGGAACCACTCCTCGTCGCGGTAGTAATGCTCGTCGACCAAGTCAGCCTTCTGAGCCTTCATCGCCTTCCATCCGTCCTCAAAGCGGTAGGTGTTGTCTGGCTTGTCCTCGGGGACAGGACCACTGGTTCCTACAATCTTGATGTTGGGGTATTTCGCACGGATGGCAGCAACGAAAGGTTTCAGACGCTCATAGTAGAACTCACCCCACTGCTCGTTGCCCACACCGATATACTTCATGTTGAAAGGAGCGGGGTGTCCCATCTCCGCACGGATCTTACCCCATTTGCTGTTGGCAGGACCATTGGCAAACTCGATGAGATCGAGGCAGTCGTCAATGTATGGCTGCAGCTCGTCCATGGGGACATGCGCATGCTCGTCGTTCCAGTTCTGGTACTGGCATGCCATACCCACGTTGAGGATAGGCAGTGGCTCCGCACCGATGTCCTCAGAGAGCTGGAAGAACTCATAGAAGCCCAGACCATAGCTCTGGTAGTAGTCGGGATAGTAACGGTAGTCGAAGGTATGCTCCCAGCGGTTGCCGTTCAAAGGACGGTTCTCGACGGGACCCAGCGTGTTCTTCCATTGGTAGCGTGTGGCAAGGTCGGTACCCTCTACGATACAGCCACCAGGGAAGCGAAAGATGCCCGGCTTCAGGTCGGCAAGAGCCTGTGCGAGGTCACGGCGCATACCATTCTCACGGTTCTTGTAAGTGTTGACGGGGAAGAGGGAGATATGCTCCAAGGCAACACTGTTGGTACCCTTCAGGAAGATGCGCAGCTTGGCATGCTTGTCCTTCTTGGGTGATGTCAGCGTGGTGGTGTATTTCTTCCAGTCAGAACCCTTGATGGTAATCTCCTGCTCTACGAACTCCTGCTTCTCGTCCATCGAGTTCTCGTCAATCAGCTGTACGCGGATGGCAGCCTCCCCCTTGGGAGCCTTTGCCCATACGGAGAAACGGTAGGACTCACCCTTCTCGACACCGATGCCGAAGAATCCTTCGTTCACCAGACCCGAGCGGCGCTCCTTATGACCAGGGTCGGAGAGTACCACATAATGCGGACAACGTTCAAAGGGACCGTCATCCTCCACGTCCACACAGCCAAATGCCTGCCATCCCATCAGTTCCTGCGGGAACTCAAAGGAACGGTTCTTGACGAGCTCACCATATAAGCCGCCGTCAGCGGCAAAGTTGATGTCCTCAAAAAAGATTCCATACATGGTGGACTGAATGGGAGCCCCCATTTTCTTCGTGTTCACCTCCATCGTATTCGTCTGTCCGAAGGAAGAAAGTGCCGTTGACAGGGCAAGAGCACTGATTAGTAGTTTCCTGTTCATTTGTATAAATGTTTTGTAGTTACTCGTTTCTTCCGACAAAATTAGTTAAAAAGTGACGTAATAGCAAGGATTTTACAAAAAAAGCATTACTTTTGTGTTTAATTAAGAAAAGTACTAACATAAAACGACATTATGGAATATCAAAAGAGAGGTAGTTCTTCCTATCTGTTTTCTATCGTGTTGGTAGCCGTACTGGGAGGTTTGCTCTTTGGTTACGACACGGCAGTCATCTCTGGTGCAGAGAAAGGTCTGCAGGCTTTTTTCTCTGAAGCAAAAGATTTTACATACACCGACGGATGGCATGGCTTTACGTCTGCTTCCGCTTTGATAGGATGTATCATCGGCTCTGCCATTTCCGGATACCTTGCCACCAACTTCGGGCGTAAACGCTCATTGGTGATCGCAGGTATCCTGTTCTTTGTCTCCGCATTAGGATCGACGGAGCCGGAGTTTATGTTCTTCACACATGGTGAGCCTACTTACTCTCTCCTTCTCATGTTCAACTTCTATCGTGTGATAGGTGGTGTGGGTGTAGGACTCGCCTCTGCCGTCTGTCCGATGTATATCAGTGAGATTGCTCCCTCTAACATCCGGGGTATGCTGGTCAGCTGTAACCAGTTTGCGATCATCTTCGGACAGTTGGTGGTGTATTTCGTCAACTTCTTCATCTTAGGTGACCATGTGCAGCCCTTGGTAGAGGAGATGGGTAAAGGTATTGCTGCCATCAACCCTGCCGCACAGTGGACGGTGACAACGGGATGGCGTTATATGTTCGGTAGTGAGGCAGTGCCCGCAGGACTCTTCGCCCTGCTGATCAGTATGGTACCTGAGAGTCCCCGCTATCTGGTGTCTGTCGGTAAGAACGAGCGTGCCCTGGAGATTCTGACGAAGATAAACGGTTCCGAACGTGCCCTCTTTATATTGAATGCCATCAAAGAGACACTGGTACAGAAGACCGAGAAGCTGTTGTCTTATGGTGTCATGTGTATCTTCATCGGTATCATGCTCTCTGTCTTCCAGCAGGCAGTAGGTATTAATGCCGTGTTGTACTACGCCCCTCGTATCTTTGGTGACATGGGTATGGAGAACCCGATGGTGGTCACCGTCTTTATGGGTGTCATCAATATAGCCTTTACCCTGGTTGCCATCTTCACCGTCGAGAAATTGGGAAGAAAACCGCTGCTCATCTGGGGCTCGTTAGGTATGGCGTTAGGTGCCTTCGGTGTGGCTGTCACATTCGGCAAGCCGGGTATGGAACTGGTCACAGCAGCCAGCATCATGGTTTACTCCGCATCGTTTATGTTCTCATGGGGTCCTATCTGCTGGGTACTTATCGCCGAGATATTCCCCAATACCATCCGTGGTGCCGCCGTTGCTATAGCGGTAGCTTTCCAATGGATCTTCAACTTCATCGTCAGCTCTACCTTCGTGCCGATGTTCAACATGCATCTGACGGAGGGTGATGATTTCGGTCACTGGTTCACCTACGGACTCTATGGCATCATCTGTGTGATAGCAGCCCTCTTCGTATGGCGCCTTGTTCCTGAGACCAAGGGAAAGTCCCTGGAGGATATGACCAAACTGTGGCGCAGGAAGGCTTATGTATCTGGTGAGGAACCTCATGAAGGAGCAACCTATTAATCATTCTATACCATTTCCTTTATGAAGAAAATATTGATAGCAGAGGACAATGACAGCAATTACATGCTGATGACGTATGTCCTGAAGAAGCATTATGAGTTCGCAAGGGCCCGTAATGGTCAGGAGGCTGTCGACAAGGTGGATACTGAGAAACCCGACTTGGTGTTTATGGATTTGAAGATGCCTTTGCTGGATGGCTTGGAGGCTACTCGCCAGATTAAGGCAAAGTATCCTGACTTGCCTGTTATCGCCTTGACAGCAAATGCTTTTGATACAGACAAAGACGATGCGTTGCAGGCAGGCTGTAACGACTTCTTGTCGAAACCGATCAGTAGCAAGCTTTGTCTGGAGACTATCGCTAAGTTTATATAAGGCAGGTATGTTTAGCGCTTGTTCTTGAAGAAATCCTGAATGAGCGCCCTGCATTCCTCTTCTAATATACCTTTGGTGATTGTCGCCTTGGGGTGAAGTGCGTGCGGGGCATACAACTGGTAGCCCCGTTTCTCATCTTCTGCCCCATAGACGATACGGCTGATCTGTGACCAGCCAAGGGCACCGGCACACATCGTACAAGGTTCTACTGTGACATAGAGCGTACAACCGGTGAGGTATTTTCCTCCCAATTCATTAGCGGCAGCGGTGATAGCCTGCATCTCGGCATGAGCGGTCACGTCATGCAGTGTCTCTGTCAGGTTATGCGCTCTGGCTATGACACGGTCCTGGCATACGATGACGGCACCGATGGGAATCTCCCCCTCATCGAATGCCTGTTGTGCTTCGGCAAGAGCCTTCCGCATATACTGCTCGTCTTTTTTTTGTTGTTCTTCTGCTGTCATGTTGCAAAGATACGAATAAATTTTGTATCTTTGCAACATGGAATGGGAAATAATACATATTGCCGAGACGGACTCCACCAACCGCTGGCTGCGTGAGCGGGGCGGTGAGGGTGATATGGTTGTTGTTGCCGACTACCAGACGGCAGGAAAGGGACAGGGCACTAACTCCTGGGAGTCAGAGCGGGGCAAGAACCTGCTGTTCTCTGTTCTTTACCATCCACAGCGGATTCCTGCAAACCGCCAGTTCCACATCTCCATGGCAGTATCACTGGCAATAGCGGACGCACTGGGAGAGCATATCGGTGACGTGAGCATCAAATGGCCTAACGACATCTATTGGCGGAATGCCAAGATCTGTGGCATATTGATAGAGAACCGACTGTTGGGACAGACCATCAGGGACAGCATCATCGGGGTGGGTGTCAATGTCAACCAGCGGCAGTTCCATAGCAACGCACCTAATCCCGTTTCCTTATGGCAGATCCACGGTCATGAGACAGACCTAGAACTGTTGTTGCAAAGTATTCTCGACAAGTTCACCTTATATATAAATAAAAAGGAGATCAAGACACAATACCTTCATCTGCTCTATCGTCGTAAGGGCTTTCATCCCTATGCCGACAAGGAGGGGTCCTTCATGGCGGAGATTGTGGATGTGGAGGATGATGGGCATCTGCTGCTGTGTGATGATAACGGACAGCAACGCCGCTATGCGTTCAAGGAAGTCAGTTTCGTCATTTAATCTCGGAATATCGAAATAAATAAAGAAAAACTATGGCAAGATTTAAGAGAATCCTCCTGAAACTCTCAGGAGAAAGCCTGATGGGAAAACAGGGCTACGGCATTGACCCGGAGCGTCTGAGTGACTATGCCCGTCAGATCAAGGAAGTGAGTGAGATGGGTGTACAGATCGGCATCGTCATCGGTGGTGGTAACATCTTCCGTGGGTTAAGTGGCTCACAGAAGGGCTTCGACCGTGTGAAGGGTGACCAGATGGGTATGTGCGCTACGGTAATCAATTCCCTCGCCCTCAGCTCTGCATTGGGAGCTATTGGCGTGAAGAACAAGGTGATGACAGCTATCCGTATGGAGCCGATCGGTGAGTTCTATACCAAATGGAAGGCGATAGAGGCAATGGAGCAGGGGTATATCTGCATCTTCTCCGCAGGAACGGGTAATCCTTATTTTACGACGGATACGGGAAGCAGTCTGCGCGGTATAGAAATCGAGGCTGACGTGATGCTGAAGGGTACTCGTGTGGATGGTGTCTATACTGCTGACCCTGAGAAGGATCCCACTGCAACGAAGTTCAATGAGATTACTTACAAGGAGGTACTGGCACGTGGACTGAAGGTGATGGACCTCACCGCCATCTGTATGTGTCAGGACAATAACCTGCCGATCTATGTGTTTAACATGGATATCGTCGGCAACCTGAAGAAGGTGATGGCTGGCGAGGATATCGGAACGCTGGTGCATCCTTAGTTAACGAAGAAGCCTCCCGATAGCAGGGAGGCTTCTTTCTGTTTACTCTTCACTGAATTCTACATACTCACCTTCTGTCTCCTCGTAGATTTTCTTGCTCTCACGGTCGGTGCGACGGTCAATAATCGTCTCGCCCGTGGCAGTCTGGGTATGTACCTCTGCAGATTTCTCCCTCTCGGATTCCCTTTCCTGTTCAGCGCGTGGCTTAGCTTCCTTTCTTGGTGTGGCGTTCTGCCCGCTGTAATGGTATTGACGCTGCTGGCGACCAGTCTCGTCACGATAGCTCTGTGCCTTTTCTTCAGCGGCTTTCTTGGCTTTATGTTTAGCTTTCTTGAGATACCGGATAATACTGCCTCCTGTCAGCAGAAGGATAAAGATGATGAAGAAGAAAACAAAGATAAGAAATCCATAGTTCATAGCAGTAGGCGATTAGTTATTAGTATATTATTTCTTATATGTCGCTATCGACAAGATGATATACCATGCGATGATGGCAGCCAGTCCGCTGATTCCCAGAAAGGCGAGCAATGGTATGCAGGTCAGCAGGAAGATGTATTTAATCTCATTGCCCTTCCATCCCCAGTGCTTGAACTTCAAGGCGAACATGGGAATCTCAGCAATCAGGAGATAACAACTGACGAGCATACCTGCAAATACCGTATAGTATAAATAAGGTGAGGATTGCAGCCAGTCACCAGCACCTACTAATAGCGCACCCCAGAAAAGGGCATTGGCAGGGGTGGGCAGACCTATGAATCCCATCGCCTGTCGTTCGTCCAGGTTGAATTTGGCAAGGCGCAAAGCGGAGAATGCCGCCATGATAAATGCCGTGTAGGAGAGATAGTGCCATGGCAGATACTCCATGCCGCTCTTCAGAAAATCAAATATAATCGCTGAGGGGGCAAAACCGAAGGTGATATCGTCGGCAAGAGAGTCAAGTTCCTTGCCAATAGGTGAGCTGACCCCGAGCAGCCGGGCGCTCATGCCGTCGAAGAAATCAAAGACGGCACCGATGACGATAAACAACAATGCCAAGTCCCATACGCCACATAGAGCCCAATAGGTGGCGATGCAACCGGAGATGAGGTTGCAGCAGGTGATGGTATTAGGGATGTGTTTCTTGATACTCATTTATTTCAGTTTTGCTATCACGGTCTGGTCTCCAATCGTCGGCTGGTTCATGATCACACAGGGCTTAGAGCCAAGAGGGAGGAAGACATCCACACGGGAACCGAGTTTGATGAATCCTAAATGTTCGTCGATATAGCACTCCTCTCCGGCTTTAGCGTAAGTCACGATACGCCGTGCCATCGCTCCTGCTATCTGTCGTACGAGGATGTCCTCACCGTTAGGAGTGGTAATCATGATATCAGCATGCTCGTTCTCCTCACTCGCCTTAGGCAGCCATGCTTTATGGTAATTGCCATTATGATGGCTCACGAACTTTACTTTACCATCCACAGGAAACCAGTTGGCATGGACATTGAGCGGACTCATGAAGATACTGATCATCAGGCGCTTGTCATGGAAATACTCGTTTTCTTCAGTCTCCTCTATCACCACAATCTTTCCATCGGCAGGAGCCACGACCAGTTTCTCGGTATCTCCATTGAAATAACGGATAGGACAGCGATAGAAGTTGAGCGCCATAGCCCATACAGTACCGAAGATGGCGATAAATGCCCAGAAAGGAATGGGGTTGTCTATCAGATACCAGAGGGCAAAACCGATACCAATCAGCAGCAACATACTTATCGTCAGCTCATTGGTACCCTCCCGGTGTATTCTTATTTTTTTCAGCTTTTTTATTTTTTGGATTCTTTCTCCCATGATTCGGATAAGTCGATTGTTTTCGTTCAACATGCAAAGATACGTTATTTTTGTCTATCTTACAAATTTTTTACGTTTTTCTTTTGGCTATCTCACGTTTTAGCAGTATCTTTACACCTCAAAATGCAAAAAAATATCTCTTATGGAAGACTTCATACACTTACATGTCCATACTTATTACTCAATCCTCGATGGACAGTCGAGTATCAAGAGGCTGGTAGACAAGGCTGTTGGTAACGGTATGCGTGGCATGGCGATTACTGACCATGGCGACATGTTCGGTATCAAGGAATTTCATGATTACGTGGCAGGCGTTAACAAGGGGCGTAAGAAGGAGGGGTTAGAGCCTTTTAAACCCATCTTTGGCTGTGAGATGTATGTGTCCCGTTATGGTGCCAAAGAGTTGAAGCGTAGCAAAGAGGACATGAGTGGTTATCACCTGATCGTACTGGCAAAGAATTACAAGGGTTATAAAAACCTCATCAAACTAGTCAGCAACTCATGGGTGGACGGCTATTATATGCGTCCTCGTACTGACCGTGCTGATCTGGAGAAATACCATGAGGGACTTATCGTATGCTCTGCCTGTATTGCCGGTGAGGTGCCCAAGAAGATATTGAACGGGGATATTGCCGGTGCCCGTGAGGCAGTAGAGTGGTATCATGGCGTCTTTGGTGATGACTACTATTTGGAGCTCCAGCGACATGAGGTGACAGACCCCACCATCCGTGCCAATCGTGAGACATTCCCCCTGCAGCAGAAGGCCAATAAGGTGTTGATAGAGTTGGCAAGAGAGTATGGTATCAAACTTATATGCTCGAATGATGCCCATTTCGTCGATCAGGAGAATGCTGAGGCGCACGACCACTTGTTGTGTTTGTCAACAGGTAAGGACTTGGACGACCCAACCCGTATGCTGTACTCCAAGCAGGAGTGGTTCAAGACAAAAGAGGAGATGAATGCGATATTCTCCGATGTCCCCGAGGCATTATCCAACACACTTGAGATATTGGACAAAGTAGAGATATATAGTCTTGACCATGACCCTATCATGCCGTTCTTCCCTATCCCCGAGTCTTTTGGTACCGAGGAGCAATGGCGTCAGAAGTTCACAGAGCAGCAACTCTATGATGAGTTTACCAGTGATGAGAATGGCGAGAACCCGTTGTCACCTGAGGAAGGGGAGAAGAAAATCAAGAAGCTGGGTGGCTATGACAAGATATACCGTATCAAGTTTGAGGCGGACTATCTTGCGGAACTTGCCTATAAAGGTGCCAAGAAGAGATATGGCGATCCCTTGTCGAAAGAGGTGGACGACCGTATTCGTTTTGAGTTACACATCATGAAGACGATGGGTTTCCCGGGATACTTCCTTATTGTGCAGGACTTTATCAACTCTGCACGTGATGAGCTGGGGGTGATGGTGGGACCAGGACGTGGCTCTGCGGCTGGCTCTGTGGTAGCCTATTGTCTGGGTATCACCAAGATAGACCCTCTGAAATATGACCTGCTTTTTGAGCGTTTCCTGAATCCCGACCGTATCTCTCTTCCTGATATAGATACAGACTTTGATGACGATGGCCGTGGAAAGGTGTTGAAATGGGTAGAGGATAAGTACGGACATGAGAATTGTGCGCATATCATCACTTATGCGACCATGGCTACCAAAAACTCCATCAAGGACGTGGCACGTGTGGAGAAGGTGCCGATTCCAGTATCAAATGCTTTGTGTAAAGCTATTCCTGACCGCTTGCCGGATGTGGATGGTAAGACTCCGAAGATGAATCTGACGAACGCGATCAAGGCTGTTCCCGAGCTGAGGGAAGCTGAGGCTAGTAACGACCCTGCCTTACGGAATACCATTAAATATGCCAAGATGCTGGAGGGAACGGTACGTGGCACGGGTATCCATGCCTGTGGCTTTATCATTTGCCGCGACCCTATCAGTGACTGGGTGCCGGTATCGACAGCCGACGATCCGGACTTTAAAGACCAGAAAACGAATTGTACGCAGTATGATGGTCATGTGATTGAGTCGACGGGTCTTATTAAGATGGACTTCCTTGGACTGAAGACCCTGTCGGAGTTGAAGGAGGCATGTGACATCATCAAGCAGACACGGGGAATCGACGTAGACTTGGATAATATCCCGATTGATGACCCTAAGACTTATGAGTTGTACCAGCAAGGAAGGACGATCGGTACGTTTCAGTTTGAGTCGAGTGGTATGCAGAAATATCTGCGTGAGCTGAAGCCAACAGTGTTCGAGGATTTGATAGCGATGAATGCCTTATACCGTCCGGGACCTATGGGATATATCCCTCAGTTCATCAGACGTAAACATGGGGAAGAACCTATTACCTATGATATCCCTGTGATGGAGAAATACCTAAAGGATACCTATGGTATTACCGTTTATCAGGAGCAGGTGATGTTGCTGTCTCGTCTCCTCGCTGATTTCACCCGTGGTGAGAGTGATGCACTCCGTAAGGCAATGGGTAAGAAGAAAAAGGACATCGTTGATGCCATGAAACCGAAGTTTATTGAAGGTGGCAAGAAGAACGGACATGACCCGAAGATACTGGAAAAAATATGGAGCGACTGGGAGGCTTTCGCTTCTTATGCCTTCAACAAATCACATGCGGCGTGCTATTCCTGGGTGGCTTTCCAGACTGCCTATCTGAAAGCCAACTACCCAGCGGAGTTCATGGCAGCGATTATGAGTCGCCGTCGTGACCAGATATCGGAGATTACCAAACTGATGGATGAGTGTAAGACAATGGGTATAGCCACCTTGGGGCCTGATGTTAATGAGAGCTATTTGAAGTTTGGTGTCAATAAAAAAGGAGAGATACGCTTTGGACTTGCCGCCATCAAAGGTATGGGTGATGGTGTGGCACAGGCGATTATTGACGAGCGTGAGAAGAACGGTCCTTATAAGACGATCTTTGATTTTGCCCAACGTGTTAATTTCTCCTGTGTCAATCGTAAGGCGTTCGAAAGCCTTGTCTTGAGTGGAGGTTTCGACAGCTTTGGCATTCCCCGTGAGAATTTCTTTGGTCTGAACAGTAAGGGAGAGGTGTTCCTTGATACCTTGGTGCGTTATGGACAGATATACCAGGTGGAGCAGCAGCAGATGCGCAACTCTCTGTTTGGCGGGGAGAATGAGGTGGATATCGCTACTCCTCCTATTCCTCAGGCGGCGCGTTGGAGTGATATTGAGCGGTTGAATCGTGAACGTGACTATGTGGGTATCTATCTCTCTGCTCATCCTCTTGATGAATACCGTGTGGTACTGGATAAACTCTGTAATACGCATTGTGCGGAATTGGCAGATGTACAGAAGTTGACAGACCGCGAGGATATTATCTTTGGAGGTATTGTGACGGATGTCCGACAGAAGTTCACAAAACGGGGAGAACCATGTGGCTTTGTTACGATAGAGGATTTTGCGGGAGGTGGCGAGCTGGCACTCTTTGGAAAGGATTGGGGCGACCGTAGTGGTATGTTTTCCGTCGGTTCTGCTG
Organism: uncultured Prevotellaceae bacterium; assembly: GCA_902776195.1. GTDB lineage: Bacteria > Bacteroidota > Bacteroidia > Bacteroidales > Bacteroidaceae > Prevotella. Next base: position 72,579 of record CACYPF010000003.1, read on the forward strand.
TCTATGTGACAGCAAAGATGCAACCTCGTTTCCAGTATAGTGATCAGATGGAACTGAAAGTGCAGGATGTGCAGTATCTGCAAGCGGTGAAGGAAAAGGCGATAGACCGCCTGACCATTACGATGACCACTGACCTTCTTGACGAACAGGTGGTGGCAGACCTGGGAGAACTGATAGTCTCCAATCCCGGTAAGACCAAGCTATATATTCAGTTAGTTGACAGCTTAGGGAGGAATCATGTCCTTATGAGGAGCACTTCTAAGTATGTCGATGTCAAGAACTCGCTTGTCAGTTTCATAGAGCGTTCGGAGGCGTTGGACTATAAAATTAACTGACGGCAGCATGAGGAAATAGTGGCATACTTTTTGCAAGATCTATCATATACATTATTAATTTATAAAAGTAGTCAGACAATGGAAGTAACAATCACATCTGAGAATTTCGAGAGTTTGAAGAATGGCAGCCAGCCATTAGTAGTTGATTTCTGGGCAACTTGGTGTGGTCCTTGCCGAATGGTGGGTCCTGTCATCTCTGAACTTGCCGAGGAGTATGACGGTCGTATTGCCGTTGGCAAGTGTGACGTGGAGGATAATGAGGAGCTTGCCGCTGAGTTTGGCATCCGCAACATCCCTACCATCTTATTCTTCAGGGATGGTCAGCTGATCGATAAAGTTGTCGGCGCACAGCCCAAGGCTAAGATACAAGAGAAGTTTGAAGCTCTGCTGTAAGAGAAAAGGTGAGGTCAGTACCTCACCTTTTTTAATAAGTTACCAGACGACTTCCGTCTGTTAGAACCTCTATAGTCACCTTTACGGCATCATCGGGAAGGATGTCCTCAATGAGCTCAGGCCATTCTATCAGACAGAGTGCGCCGCTATAGAAATATTCCTCATATCCCATGTCATAGACCTCTTCCAGTTTCTTGATGCGATAGAAGTCAAAATGATATATAGGTGCTTGTTGCTTGTCATCAACAGACGAGGCGGTATATTCATTGACGATGGCAAAGGTGGGGCTTGTGATAACATCTTTGCTGCCCAGTTCCTCACAGATTGCTTTTACGAAAGTGGTCTTACCTGCTCCCATTTTCCCATAGAAAGCGAAAACACGTGCCTCGCCAATATGCTGGATAAACTCACGGGCGGCATCGTGGATAGTGTCTAAACTTGATATTCTTATTTCCATAACTTATCTGTTTTTTCCTTTTAGTGTGATAAAAGGTATCATCATCTCCTCCATTGAGATACCTCCATGTTGGAAGGTGTTCCGATAGTAGGTGACATAGTAATTGTAATTATTAGGATAGGCGAAGAACTGGTCTCCAGTGGCAAATACATAGCTGGTCGACAGGTTGGGGGCGGGAAGGAATGCCTTCTGCGGCTCTTTGATGACGAAGATGTCTTTGTCATCGTATGCGAGGTTCTTTCCTAATTTGTAACGCAGATTAGTGTTCGTGTTTCGGTCACCGATGATTTTCACAGGTGAGTTGGTGCGGATGGAGCCATGGTCGGTAGTGATGATAACCTGACAGTCTGTCTGTGCCAACTGGCGCAGTAACTGTGACATAATGGAGTGGCGGAACCATGAGAGGGTTAATGAGCGATAGGCAGCTTCATCGTGTGCAAGCTCTCGTACCATCTTCGACTCAGTCCTTGCATGGGAGAGCATATCAATGAAGTTGATGACCAGGACGTTGAGGCTGTTTCTCTCTAAAGATGAGAGCTGGTTCATGTATCGCTCGGCGTCATCAGTCGTGTTGATCTTGTGATAGGAGAATGTGTCATGTCGTCTGTAACGGTCGATTTGTGTCTGGATGAGGGGAGCCTCGTTGAGGTTCTTGCCTTCTTCCTCGTCCTCGTCAACCCATAAGTCAGGGAACATACGTGCAATCTGGTCGGGCATCAGTCCTGAGAAAATAGCGTTTCGGGCATATTGCGTCGCAGTAGGCAGTATACTGCAATAGAGTTGCTCGTCAATCTCAAAATCGGTCAGTTCGCCCTCTATGGTTTTCCATTGGTCGTATCGGAAATTGTCGAGTACGATAAGGAAGACTTTCTTCCCTTCTGACAGAGTGGGGAATACTTTCATCTTGAAGATGTCCGGACTCATCATCATCTCATGTTTCTCCAGCCATCCCATATAATTCTTCTTGACGAATTTGGCAAAGCCAATATTTGCCTCTTCTTTCTGCATACGCAGCATGTCACCCATTGCCGAGTCGGTAGCAGAGAGTTGTAGTTCCCATCTGACTAATTGACGGTACATTTCGCACCAATCGTTCCAGGTCCTGCAATCCATCATCTGCATACTCAGTTGTTGGAACTGTTGCTGGTAAGCTGTTTGGGTAACCTCAGCGACAATCTCACGCTTATGGATGAATTTCTTAAGGGTCAGCAATATCTGATTGGGATTGACGGGCTTGATGAGGTAGTCGGCAATATTCTGTCCCACTGCCTGGTTCATGATGTCCTCCTCCTCGCTTTTGGTAACCATGACAACGGGTACGGTAGGTTGCAGTTCCTTGATACGCTGCAAAGTTTCCAACCCTGTCAGTCCCGGCATCATCTCGTCAAGTAATACCAGGTCGAAGGTGCGTTGGCGGCATTCCTCTATGGCATCCGTACCATTGGTTACGGTTACTACCTCGTACCCCTTCTTCTCCAGAAATAGCAGGTGTGGACGCAGTAGCTCCATCTCGTCGTCAGCCCAAAGTAGTAGTCCGTTTGTCATAACTTCTCCTTTTTATGTTAATAATAGAAATCGTCATCAAAGTCGATGGTCTCCGTATTCTGTGGTATATCCGTCGATGGGAATAAATCGTCCTCCTCGTTCTGTCCTTGTTGTGGGGCATCCTCCTCTTCCTCCACCGGTTCCTCGACAATCGTGTCGGGCTGTGTCAGCAGTTGCTGTTGTGGGACGGGGACGGGTGCCAGTTCCTCTCGGAAGAAGATGTCGTAGTCGTCATAGCTGTATACGGTACCCAGCAAGGGGAGGTTCTGGTCGCTGATGATGATGCGGCGGCAACCAGCCAGCCGTTGACTCATCTGTATATTGGCAAATAACTGGTGGGCATATTGCAATGCCTCGTCATAGCTGCGGAACCCGCTGACCATCATACGGCTGATAGGACCATCCGTGTCGATGTTGATATCGAAGTTACGAACCAGGTAACTCGTGAAGTTGTATTTTGCTATGTCATACAACAGCTGGTTCTGATCGACGCTGTCTGGCGAGTATGCGAGGATGAAGGTGTAGCGAGTATCAAGCTGGGTACTGAGCGTGTCAATAGCAGCCGAGTCGTTAGGATGCTCCAGGTTCTGCCGTTGTCTCCAGATGTCGTCAGCCGTCATACGGCTACCTATTAATCGCCTGCCCAGTTGCACACCCTTCACTATCTGTCCCGCCATCTCGCTGACCTCACTCTCAGGGTACTGCTCCACGATTTGCCGCATCCGTGCTACACAGCTGTCAGCCCGCTGATTGTTCAACAGGCTCAGTCCCTCGATGAACAGAAACTTAGCACGGTTCTGTCCGTTGGGGAATCGTTCTGCCGAGAGTCTCACATTCGTCTCAACCTCCTTGTAGCGTTCTTCACGGAATGCGTTGTAAGTGGCAGCATACAGAGAGTCCTCGATATGTTTTCCGAAACGCTGGTTTTCCGCATAGTGGGGATCAGATAACAAGATCGTCCACTGACTCTCCGCATGACTCTCTTTCATTCTTGCCAGTGCCATCTCCGCTTCATCCCATTTCCCTTGTCGGGCGTAGATGAGGTAGAGGTGATACCACGCTTCGTCATTATGCTCGTAGTCAGGGTATTGGGTGACGAGTCGGTAGAGCATGCGATGGCTCAGTGTCAGGTTATCGAGTTTGTCTTTGAGGATGATGCCAGCCTTCAGGAGCGACTCCATGATAATAGCATCACTGGCTTGCTTCTGCTCCTCTGTAAATGGTATCTGGGCAAGGTAGTACTCTCTGGTATGAGGGTCGCTTGCCTCAGTGGCTACACTGTCCGCTTGTTGCGAGGATGCTGTGGTGTCTGCGGGCTCCACACCATCCTGCCCCATCTCCTGTTCCTCTTGTTGCTCCTCGCCTTGGTCAAGTTTCAGTACAGTAAGGTTGGAGCGTTGCCAGTTATCAGCATTGGGTCGTTTACCCCATTGTTGTTCGAATCGCTGTTTTCCTTGGCTGACAGCCTGTGGGTTGTAGAAATACCAGACATTGCTCTGTGGACCAGTGGGAGTAGTGGGGCGTACGGTTGTCTGTGTCTGACTCTGTGGTAAGTTGCTGCCACCACTCTGCTGCAACTGTTGTTCTGCCTCCGCTTCCTGTTGCTTCCGTTTCTCCTCTTTCTCTTTTCTGATAAGTTCTTGGATGACCCTGTCGATAGCCTTGTTACGCTCAGCTTCAGGCATATTCGCTAATTGTTGCAAAGAGTCTTGCAGATGGATAGCTTCAGTATAAGGTACCAGTTCGTCGAGTACCTTGGAGCGTTGGGCAAGTTCCTTATAGCCGGGACGGTCTTGGTCAAGCAGACCGATGGCTTCTCCATAACAGCGACGTGCGTCACTATACTTCTCTTTCTGCCAATAAAGGTTTCCCAATTGCCATAGCAATACACCTTTCTCTGTTCCTCCGCGTGTTGCCTTCTCATTGCCTTTCTCATAGGCGGCGATGGCGTTGAGTGTGTCACGTTGAATCAAATAGGTATTACCGATGGCGTAATATATTTGATCGAGATAATCCTTGTTATTGTCGGAAGCTGCCATACGGCGTAACTTCTTGATAGTGCTTTTGGCATCTGTTGCAGCCATTACCTCACTCTGTGCGATACGTGCATTGAACTCCAACTCATAGGGTGGGTTCAGTCGGATAACGTGCTTATAGGCATTGTATGCTTGTTGGCGATGCCCCTGAAGGGACTCTATCTGTCCTATCAGGAACCACATGCGGGCTCGTTGCTTCTTCCTGCGCTCATGACGGATAGCCTTGCGCAGATAGGTGACCGCTTCAGGCCAGTGCTCACTGCGGATATGATAGTCGGCAAGGGTATAATCCCAGTCTGCTGCCGCCCTGTGTGGTATAGAGTCACGCCGTTGTTTCGTAATGAGGTCTTCCGCCTCATACAGCCACTCCATCTCCACATAGCATTTAGCCTGCCATGCCCTGGCCCGTGCGAGAATGACAGGTTGTGTCTGATACAGACGTGCCGTGTATCCGAAAGTGGCAGCAGCCTCTTCAAACTCTCCTTTCTGAAATTGTGATTTTCCAAGAAGCAGCCATGCCCTCCAGAGGAAGGGGTTATACTCCCTGCGAGTCAACCATTCGATGTCCTTCTGTGTCTTACGCCTATTCTTTTTCCATACAGGTCGGGATTTGATGCTATGTCTGCGGATTGCTTTCTCTGATTTCTCAATGGCACGGTCAAACTGGCTTTTTCCAAGGTCTTTACTGTTCTTGTTGGCGACCATGTAGAGGGGGATCAGCTGGGTATGGTCATCATGGTTACCGTTCTCTTTCTCCAGATGACCTTCGATGAATGCTTGGGAGCCGTTGAAATAGGTGTTATAGCGGGCATTGAAAGAATGCCACCAGCGTGATCCCGCAGTGTTCTTCTTGGTTGAGCACGAGACAAGAATCAATAATAGCAGGATTAATTCACAGGTCTTCTTTCCTTTCTCTACCAAATCGGCAAGTTTGCATTCTGACCTGCTGCTGCAAGAGGAGCAGTTCCCTTCATCTTGCACAATAGGCTCGTCGTTGCCACCCCTCGAGAGAAGAGCGGCTATGATGCCGAGTGCGACTAATGAACCGATGACGATTAATGCGAAATTCACGATGATAATTATGTGTTGAGAATATCGAATTGGGAACTTTTCAAGTCATTCCAATAATTAGGATACGATTTCGTCACTACTTGCGGGTTGTTGATGCGTATCTTGTCGATGCGGCATGCGGCAGGAGCAAAGGCAAGTGCCATTCGGTGATCCTCATAGGTGTCGATGCCGCTCTCCAAATCCGGCTCGCATCGCTCCCCCTCCCATATCAACTCGTTGTCGTTAGCATCCTTAATGACATATCCCAGTTTTCGCATCTCTTTCTTGAGTGCCTCTATGCGGTCTGTCTCTTTGATCTTGAGGGTTGACAGTCCGCGGAAGTGGAAAGGAATGTTCAGCAGGGCACATGTCACTACGAAGGTCTGTGTCAAGTCTGGTGCGTTGACGAAGTCATACTCCAGTCGTGGCACACAGTGCCCGGTACGTTGGATGGTAACTGTTGTCGGGATTCCTTGCTTCTTTGTCTGGAAGGTAGTTTTTACTCCCAATAAGCTGAAAATATAACGTAAGGAGGAGTCTCCCTGTTTCGAGCCGTCCATCAGTCCTTCCAGTTGGACTGTTGCCTCTGGGTCTTTCGAAAGAGCGACAATCTCATACCAGTATGAGGCTCCGCTCCAGTCGTTCTCAATATAGTAAGGATGTTCCTTGTATGGCTGCGGACGTACCTCGATAGTGTCGTAGTCACTCCATTCTGCATCAGCACCGAATTCCCTCATGGTCCATAGCGTCAAATCGATGTAGGGACGTGAGATGATGTCGCCTGCTAGTCTCAGTTTCAGTCCATTATTCAGTGTAGGACCAATCATCAGCAGGGCTGAGATATATTGTGAGCTGATGTTGCCTGGCACTTCCAGTAATCCTCCGTCCAATCGTTTTCCATGAATGCGGAGTGGGGGGAAGCCCTCCTCTCCGATATATTCAATGTCGGCACCAAGAAAGCGCAGCGCATCCACTAAGATACCTATAGGGCGATGCTTCATACGCTCAGTCCCTGTCAGTACATGCTCCTTACCCTCATTGACAGCCAGGTAAGCGGTCATGAAACGCATCGCCGTACCTGCTGCCTTGATATTGATTTCGTAAGGATTGTCTTTTAAAGCAGCGACAATTACCTCGGTATCATCACAGTTTGAAAGGTTTTCAGGGAGAATCTTCCCCCCCGACAGCGCATGGATAATCAATGCTCTGTTGGAGATACTTTTCGATGCCGGTAGTTTTGCTGTATGTTGGAGTCGGCTTGGTGCCGTAATTGTATATTGTGTCATTATACGTACCTAATTTTTATATATAACGTTACAAAGATACGGCAAATTGCCGTAATAACTGAAAAAAGTCAGTTAAAAATTTGCAATTACCGAAATAAAGCCGTACCTTTGCATCCGATTTCAGAGAAATCATTGAAAAAGGATCGGGATTTAGCGCAGTTGGTAGCGCACACGTCTGGGGGGCGCGAGGTCGCTGGTTCGAGTCCAGTAATCCCGACCAAAAGAGAATCCAAACCGCTGTTCGTCAGTAGTTTGGATTTTTTTAATGCTTCAATTATGTTATATGTATGTTACATGTTTGCCAAACATGTAACATGCCATAAAGCCTCTGGTTATCGGGGTTTGCGCCCTGTCATGTTATAAGGTTATATGTTTTGCGAAATTCATAAAAATCAGTTACCGACTGAGGGGCATTCAGTTACCGACTGAAGCCCACTTTCCTACCGACTAAAGCCTGTTTTCATTACGATTAACGCCTCCATTTGATAAGGATATCGTTTATCCCTCGTTCCGATATCAGTTATGGGGGCACTCCGATACCACCTATGGGTGACGCAAGACATCCTTTAGGGGGTATAGGAACTATCTCCAAGACCCTTAGAGATAATCCCCAAGCCCCACGAAGCCCGTACCTTCGTCCCACGGAGGCGGCACCTCCGACCCTTGGAGGCGGCACCTCCGACCCTTGGAGGCGGCACCTTCGCCCCTCGAAGCCCGGGGCTTCGCCCCACATGCAGTATTTTGGTAAACATAGTAACTGTGTTGAGTGAATATTTAGGGCAAAAACGCCATTCCTTGTCACCCTTGTCACCTCGTTGTCACACGTAACATACTGATTTTCAGAAAGTGTTGCAAGGTGGCAACGGTTGCAAGGGTAAAAAACTTTATGTATGCGCGCATGCGCGCGAGGAATTCTGATACTCCTATCAAATAATACGAGTATCTTATTTGTAATTCCGCCTATCTTATTTGTAATTCCGCCTATCTTATTTGTAATTCCGCCTATCTTATTTGCAATTCCGCCTATCTTATTTGCAAATAATCCCATCATATTCTTTCTTACCTCCATCTTTTTTCGTACCTTTTCAATTCACAAATTATGTTCGTTATTACAACAGACGAGTTAAAGGATTTGCGGTCGAAAAATACGACCACAAATCTGTCACCAAAGAGTCGTTCACTGCCAAAGGCATTTACGGAAAAAGGCTTGTATATGCTTGCGACTATCCTAAAAAGCCAACGTGCCACATCTGTCACGTTTGCCATCATCCTTATAACGCTTTCGTCGTTTCCTCTATTGCCTATCTTGCATCAGATATTAGTTGTCATTCACCTGTCCCTGTGACATGTATGATTGCAGTCTCATCACCTACACGAAGCGATTTGTATATGTGTGTCCACAATAGATTTGGAAATCGCGATTTCCAAATCTCATAGTTAGGAATAACCAAATAGAACTGGCGGAATGCACGCAGATAACGTTCGGAGAAGCCATTACCAAACTCATGTGTCAGTTCAACAGCAAGCATTTTTATCAGTTCTTTGCCGTATTCCGCCCTTTCTTTTCCATGTTGTTCTTCCTCTACAATCCGCCGGCCGATATTCCAATAAGTGGAAATCATAGCAGCATTTACTGCTGTATATGCATTTATACTTCCTATTGTTGAAAAGTCTCTTTTCGAGTTGCCTACTAAGTATATTGTAGTTACCAACTAACTTTGGAGAGTTACTTATTAACTAATAACGATGTTAAGTCATATTGTCATTCAAATTTAATAATAACAGTTTCTGCAATGGGTCGTTGCAATTTTGATGCTTCCGTGGTATATTCTCACCATTCACCTTTACGGCAGCCTTCACCTGAGCCGAGCGATAGCGGTGTTTCATTTCTGCTATCCACTCTGCATACTCGACATCCAGTTTCACATCATGAGACTTTCACAGATGTGCGACCATGTTAATTTTTCAGACATCTGAAAAATTGGAGCAGATTTGTCAGATATCTGAAAATTCGGGCACATTAAGTAGAACTTGCGCATATTATTCAAGTTGGGGTGACTATATCCTCTTCCAACCTTTGTTCTGAGCAACTTGGCGAGATTCTCTACTTGACGTTGTACAGAAACCCATTATTCTTGATAATTTCAAATAATCCCATCATTTTCTTTCATTCCTCAATCTTTTTTCGTATTTTTGCAATTGCGTTAATGGATTGATGGCAGGTGCCAGTTCCATGGCGTAGATGTTATAATCCCAAATGACCAAATAACTCAATATGGACCTGAAAGAATATGTCAACATTGTAAATCAAAAATATAGTGCAGGTAATGCTACAGAACATACCTATAGAGGTGTGTTAGAGCAACTTATACAAAGCCTTCTGCCGAATCTTCGCATTGTGAATGAGCCCAAAAGGGAGAAATGCGGAGCACCTGACTATATTGCTAGCCGCAAGGATGGTGTGCCAGTGTTCTATATTGAAGCAAAGGATATTGGCGATAATGATCTTGATGGACGTAATCCGCATGCTCATAAAGAGCAGTTCACTCGATATAAACAAGCTCTTGACCATATCTTTTTTACAGACTATATAGACTTCCATTTGTACGAACATGGTGAGTTTGTTGATAGTGTTCGTGTCGCAGAGGTGAAAGGTGATAAGATTGTAGCCATCCCAGAGAATGAAGAGAAATTCCTTAATCTCATCAATCATGTTGGCAATAATGCCATCCAGAGAGTCATTTCCGCATCACGTTTGGCGAAGCTGATGGCTGGTAAGGCTAGATTGTTGGAGAATATCATAGAACAGGCTATGAATGATGATACTGATAGTTATGCCAATGAAAACCTACATGGGCAGTACCAAGCTTTCAAAGATGTACTTATTCAAGAACTGAAGCCTGCGGATTTTGCAGACATTTACGCACAGACCATCGCCTACGGTATGTTTGCAGCTCGTTTGCACGATGACACGCCAGAGAACTTTAGTCGTGAGGAGGCTGCACGTCTGATTCCCAAGACCAATCCTTTCCTGCGTCAGATATTCAATAATTTGGCTGGTAATGACCTTGATGAACGTATTGCATGGGTAGTGGATGATTTGGTGACAGTATTTCAAGCCACCAATATTGAGAAGATTATGAAGACTTACGGGCAAGGCAAACTTCATCACGACCCCATGATTCACTTTTACGAAGACTTCCTTGCAGAATATAACCCCAAGTTACGCAAATCGAAAGGTGTATGGTATACGCCGCAGCCCGTAGTAGGCTTTATTGTGAGAGCTGTTGATAAGATATTGCAAAAGGAGTTCAATCTGCCTGAAGGACTTGCCGACTATTCTATGATAGAGCGTGAAGTGGCAGTTGAACAGAGTCGTGACAAGCGTACAGCAGATGGAATGAAGCATGAGAAGCGTAAGTTCCATCGTGTTCAGATACTTGACCCTGCCACTGGTACAGGTACTTTCTTGGCTGAAGTGGTCAACCAGATATATGACCGTTATAGAGACCAGCAGGGAATTTGGCAACAGTACGTTGAACAGCATCTATTGCCACGTCTGAATGGTTTTGAAATATTGATGGCTTCGTATGCCGTAGCCCACTTAAAACTTGATATGCTGTTGGGCGATACAGGGTATCATCACCAAACAGACAAGCGACTACACGTCTATCTGACCAATTCGCTCGAAGAGAGTAACAACGAGCCTCGCACTCTCTTTGCACAATGGCTCAGCCGTGAGGCTACTGAGGCAAATGTCATCAAGCGAGATTGCCCTGTTATGGTAATGATTGGCAATCCTCCTTATAGCATTTCAAGTCAGAATGGTGGTAAGTGGATTACCAGCCTTGTAGCCGATTACAAGAAGAACCTAAATGAACGTAACATTCAACCCCTTTCTGATGATTACATTAAATTCATTCGACTTGGGCAAAACTATGTAGAGAAGAACCAACAAGGTATTTTGGCATACATTTCAAATAATTCTTTTCTTGATGGGGTTGTCCATCGTGAAATGCGTCGTCAGCTATTACTTGCTTTTGATGAAGTATACATCGTAAACCTACATGGAAATGCACGTAAAAAGGAACTTTCTCCCAATGGGTCTAAAGACGAAAATGTTTTTGATATCATGCAGGGGGTAAGTATCAACATATTTATCAGAAAGGAAAATCATTCGAAATCTTCTTTTGGCAAGGTATACTACAAGGATCTTTTTGGTTTACGTGAGGAAAAATACGATTGGCTCAATCACCATTCGTATGGAGAAGATGTAGAGTGGGAGGAAATTGAGTGTCTCGCTCCTTATTACTTTATGATTCCTAAGGATTTTTCTACTAAAGAAGAATATGAGAAGGGATTTCCAATTAATAATCTATTATCGGTGTATACGACTGGGCTTAAATCCCAACAAGACAAAGCTAATATTTTCTTTACTCAAAAAGAGGCTGACGAAATGCTTTATGAGTTTAATAATAAAACAGAAGATGAACTCAAAAAGGAATATGGCTTCAAAGATAATAGAGACTGGACTGTAAGTTGGAGTAAAGCTGATTTGCAGAAAAATCCAGTCATTGAAAGAACTTTGCTTTATCGGCCTTTTGATATTCGTTTCATTAATTATACAGGAACAACCAAAGGAATTGTTGGTTATCCTCGATATGCAATACTTGGCTGTATGATAAAACATGATAATATCTCATTATGTACTATTCGTTCTAATAGGGATTACCATTTTGATGTATTAGTTTCTAATCTTATTGCGGACAAGACATTGTTATCATCTAAGGATGATATTTCCCAAATGCCCCTCTATTTCTACAAAGAAAACATGGGCGAAGAAGAACGTATTGTAAACTTTAATAAAGACGAGTACGAAAAGATTGCCAAGGGAATGAACTATCTTCCAAGCTATGATGATAATATACTTATAGATCCAACAAATGAATATAATGGTGTGCTTTATCCCCAAGACCTCTTTGACTATATCTATGCCGTACTTCATAGCCCATCTTATCGAGAACGCTACAAGGAATTCTTGAAGATTGATTTTCCACGCATACCTTATCCGACGGATTGGGAGAAGTTCCGTGATCTGGCGGAAAAGGGTGAAGAACTACGACAACTTCACTTGATGGATGGTTTGCCAAATAGTACAGGCGTAACATTCCCTGTAAGTGGCACCCTGCAAGTGGACTGTTTCCGCTGGGAACAGAATCGTGTCTATATCAATAGTGAGCAATACTTCGAAGGTGTGCCAGAATCAGCGTGGGGTTTCTATATAGGTGGCTACCAACCTGCTCAGAAATGGCTCAAAGACCGTAAGGGTATGACACTTAGCTTTGAGGATGTAAAGCATTATCAGCATATCATCTACGTCCTTCAACAGACAGAGCGAATCATGCAGGAGATTGACAGCATAATAAAATGCCAAAAATGAAATTACTCCTTAAACGGTATACCTATAAGTTGAAAAGATGAAGTTATGTGAGATTGTCCAGCCCGGGCAGAAGTTGATGTGCCAACGCCAGAACTTACCTAACAATGTCAATAAGTTTGTCTATAGTGTCGATGATATAGTCTGCTCCAGCTTCTTCCGTTAATTAGTTGTGAACTCAATGATGGCGCAGACATCATTGCCCATGGAAAGTGACACGATGATCCCGCCCTCTATCTGGTAGATTGTCGGAGTCAGCATGTCGCCGAGCATGGTAATTATAGGCCTTTGATGGCAGTCTTTATCTGCGACATGTTGCTGCGCGAGACGGGGAGTGATTCGTGGCAGTGATTGATAAGGAGTTGGGTAGTGCCGGAATGTGAGACGATTTGCTCGACCTGGCCGAGGTTAACAAGAAAGGCACGATGGCAGCGGACAATCATCGGATATGGCTGAAGCGTTTCCTCCATCTGTTTCATGGTGGCGCGAAGCATGTCATTATGCACCTGTCCATCACGCAGATGGCAGACCTTTACGTAGTTGCCAACGGCCTCAATATATAATAGGTGGGAAATCTGGAGTGTCACTGATTCGTTGGTTGTGCCTGTAAGGATAAGTTCTTTGAGTAACGCGGCAGAACCGTGCGCTTGCTGAAGAGACTTCTCGCTTGGCTTTTCCACTTCGCCCATCACTGAAACATCCAACTCGTGGACTTCGGGTTTGGCATCTGTCACAACTGTTGCAGTGCTTTTCAAAAGTTTCTCCTGCATCTCTTTCAGTTCCTCGTTAAGCAGTCGCGTCTCTTCCAGTTCCATTGCCAGATAACGGCTACGGAACTTGAAACGCCAGTAAAGACCGATGGCGAAGGAGCAGAAGGCGATAATCAAAAGCGTCTCGAAGAAATTGCTCCATGAAAGGTGATTGGCAGGAATACGCCCGCTCATCACGAAATGGCGATAGAGACAAATCATCAGCGTCACCAGCAGGGTGTTGATAATCTGGAAGTACAGATTACGGCGAATGAAATAATCGACATCCCTACGACTATCGTCCATAGAAACGGGGTTGCGGACAAGATATTTCATCACGGCATCCGTCAACATGCACACGACGACACCCAGCGCAAAGATACATGCCAGATGCATATAGCCCTGCCAATGCCATGCATCAAGTCCGAAGGGCTTGAATACGGCAAGGGCAAGTGTCGTAAAGGCAGTACTGACGACACGCATGCGGATGATCTCTTTCTGTCCTTGATCCATGATGTCGGCAAAGGTACGAAGAAAAAGTGAAAAGGTAAGAGTGAAAAGAGAAAAATTTGCTACCGCTCGTCACTTTTACTGTCATTCATCACACTTTCATTACCATTCATCACATAATGATACAGAATATCCCAGATATTTGCACCTTCCAGCGATGCCACTTAACTTTGCACTCGCAATCATGCAAAACCATCAAATGTTTTAGGTTATGAGAAGAAGAACTTTTATTGGCGTTATTTTCATCGTGGCCGCTCTGTTGAAGTTGGCCACACTGTGGGGTATTCTCCAGTGGAGATGGTTTGAAACCATGTCGGAAGGCCGATGGGCCACGTACTTCGGCATATTCGTTTTGCTATATGTCGGTGTACATCTTGTTATCGACAGTTATCGTCGCGACCCAAGTCAATGGCTGCAGCGACCCATTCCACCTGCCGAAGAGGGAAAGCGCATCTGCTGTTCGGTCCTCTATGGCGGCGACGAGTATATATATAAAGGTGAGCCGTTCCACGGAGCCCGACTTGATGCTTTCTGCGGAGGGCTTCGTCTGGACTTGCGCGAGGCTGTCATCACGGAGGATGAGGAGATAGACATCCACACCTTCATGGGTGGCGTGGAACTGATAGTGCCCGACTGGCTGAATGTCGAGACGAAAAGCCGCAGTTTCATCGGCGGTGTGGGCAATGAGACGAACCGCAACGTCAAGGACGGTGCGCCTACCCTGCACATTGTTGCCAGTAATTTTCTTGGTGGTGTAAGTATAAAAAACAATTAGGAAGTATAATAATATGAGAAGTATTGGTTTTAAGATGGCAACATTGATGACTGCCTTGATGAGCACAATGACAGTATATGCCAAGTCTCAAGACGTGGGTGGTAGAGTGATTAATGAGAATGGCGAGCCGATGCCCTATGTGAACGTGGTGCTGCTGTCGCTGCCCGATTCTGCTTTCGTACAGGGTGCGATGACTGACGAGCAGGGTGTGTTTAAGATTGTGACAGATATAAGCGATGGTCTGTTCAAGGTGACTAGCGTGGGTTACCAGACCTTATATATAAATGCTGGCAACGACCTGACCATCCAGATGAAAGAGGACACCCAACTGCTCAGTGAGGTTGTGGTGAAAGGTCAGATGCCTAAGACTCATGTGAAGGGCGATGCCATGCGCACCACCGTCGCTGGTACGATACTGGAGAAAGCCGGAACCGTGAGCGATGCCTTAGGAAAGATTCCGTCGCTTGAGGCTGAGCGCGACGGTGGTGTGAAGGTGCTGGGGCGTGGCGATGCCGAGGTTTACATCAATGGCCGAAAGGTGCAGGACATGAGGGAGCTCTCGCGTCTGCGCTCCGACCAGATTCAGCACGTCGATGTGGTGCAAAATCCCGGAGCCCGCTATGCCGCCTCGGTAAAGGCCGTCGTTCGCATCACGCTGAAAAAAGCACAGGGCGAGGGCCTGAGCTTTGAGGATAACCTCGGTGGTGTTTATCAGTATGGGCACACACTGACGAACAATCTGGATGTGAACTACCGAACTGGCGGTCTCGACATCACCGCTTCGCTGTGGGCTGGGCGCTACGGTCACTATAAGTCGTTGCAGGAGCATGAACTGACATATTTTGTCGGTCCAGATTACATCGAGAGCAACAGCTCGCAGGAGTCGAAGGGCATCTGGAAGGGCTGGTCGCCTCAATTGCAGGTGAACTACATGGTGAATGAAAACCATAGTTTTGGTGCATTCTACAAATACGACCGTCATCCGAGTAGTGACTACAATGGTATGATCTTTACAGACAATTACGAGAATGGCCAGTTCACGGAACATTCAGAGAGCCGTGTCTGGCAGGACGAGACTATCAGCAAACACATATTCAATGCCTACTATAACGGCAAGATAGGACAACTGGGTATTGATCTCAACGTGGATGGTCTTTTCGACGACACCAAGACGCCAGGCAGTACCACAGAGACGACAAAGGATGCCACAGGCGGCTCTACGGAGCGTAGCTTTGAGAGCAGCACCAACAGCGGCAACAACTTCTGGGCCACGAAACTCATCCTCTCCTATCCTGTATGGAAAGGTAATCTCTCTCTGGGTGGCGAATATAGCTATAACCATCGCACTGACACCTACTCGTTTACAGCCACCGACTATGTGCCTGTGAAAACCACTGACACAGAGATCAATGAGAAATCATCGGCCGCCTTCCTGGAGTATGGTCGTTCTTTTGGCAAAGTCTATGCCCAGGTAGGACTGCGCTATGAACACCTGACAAACGACTACTTCAATTTTGGTAAAAAGGAGGATGAGGTCTGCCGCGACTATGGCGACTGGTTCCCTACGGCAGTCATCTCTGCCCCTGTAGGCAAGGCACAACTCTCGCTCTCTTATCGTCGTGACATCCAGCGTCCTAACTATGCTAATCTGACCAGTTCGACGGTTTATGTCAACCGTTATACTTACCAGAGCGGCAATCCATATCTATTGCCGACTTATACCCATAGTATAGTGTTCAATGCTGCCTATAAATGGGCGAACCTGATGCTGAACTATGGCCGTGTGAAGGATGCCCTCACTATGTCGACAGAACCTTTCCCAGGTTCAGAAGATCCCCTAGTCAGCCTTGTGCGTCCCATCAACAGCTGGGAGGATTACAACCAATTCAGCATCCAATTGTCTGTACGCCCCGTCATCGGCTGCTGGCATCCGGCATGGAGCGTCATCACCCAGATACAGGATTTCAAGTCGCCCACGGCTGTCGGCTCCACCATTACGCTCAACCACCCTTGGTTCATTATCGGCTGGCAGAATGACATCGAATTGCCTCATGGTTTCCGCCTCAATGTCTCTGCCCAGTGGTATTCTAAAGGTGACTACAACAATTTCCGCATGACCAAGCCCCGTCTCTTCACCAACGTCGGACTGCAGCGCGACTTCAACCTGAAGCGCATGGGCACGCTGACCTTCGACCTCCGTTGTAGCGATCCCTTCCATACTAACAAGACGGATGCTATCGTCTACGGATACCGGGAGCTGACAACGCACAATCCTGCTCGTCGTACCTTCACACTCGACCTTACCTGGAAGTTCAACGAGGCCCGCTCGAAGTATCGAGGCTCTGGTGCCGGCGCGAAGCAGAAGGCAAGAATGTAACCTGATGATTAACCAAGTAAAAGAAAAAAAACAATGGAACAGAAATTTTGTCAGAGCTGCGGAATGCCGCTCACCAATGATGTCCTCGGCACCAATGCCGACGGGAGTAAGAACGAAGATTTTTGCATGTACTGCTACAGAGAAGGACGCTTCCTGCAGGACTGCACCATGGAGGAGATGATAGAACATTGTGCTCAGTTTGTGGGTGCTGTGAATGAAGGATTGGAAAAGCCGATTACCAGGGAAGAGTACATTGACCAGATGAAAACCTACTTCCCTCAGTTGAAGCGTTGGCGCCAAACGTTGGATGTCAGTAACGATGAAGTCACGAATGTTAACCCCGCTTTGGCTGGCATCAAAAAACTCATTGCACAGATGGCCGACAAACAGCCCATCGCTTACATCTCATCCGTAGATCAAGAAGGTTTCCCCTGGACCAAGGCTATGTTGAAGCCACGCAAGCGTGAGGGTATCAAAACCTTCTTCTTTACTACCAACACATTCTCAATACGTGTGGATCAATACAAGGCTAACCCTAAGGCCAGCATCTATTTCTGCGATGCCAAAGGATTTAAGGGCATGATGCTCAGAGGCACAATGGAGGTACTGACGGATGCCGCCTCGAAAGAAGTGATCTGGCGTGAAGGCGACGAGCAGTACTACCCTGGCGGCGTGACCGATCCGAACTACTGTGTCTTGAAATTCACCGCCACCGACGGACGTTTCTACAGCGATTTTTATCCACGTAGTTTTGTTATTGAATGATGAAACAGGAAACATTCGTCACAAATCGATGCAAAATATCCTAGAAATTTTGAGCTTTCCACATTAATCCGTATTTTTGCAGCCTCAAACAGATGAATGATATGAAAAATCAGATGCAACTCCGGCCATTCCATCAAGACGATGCAGAGACGATACTGAGTTGGTGCAAGGACAAGCAGGCGTTCCGCAGGTGGAGTGCAGACAGGTATAAGGACTTCCCTGCACAGCCGGAGGATATGATGGAGCAATACAGTGGCGACAATATGTATCCCTTTACGGCTGTCATCAGGAATACCATCATAGGGCATATCCTGTTGAGACACCCGTCGGAGGATAAAACCATGGTGCGCTTCGGCTTCGTGATTGTCGATGACGAACTGCGAGGCAAAGGCTATGGCAAGCAGATGCTCCAACTGGCTATCCGGAAGGCGAAAGACGAACTGGGAGCCCAAAGGATAACGCTAGGCGTCTTTGACAATAATCCGATAGCCCTTCATTGCTATGCATCCGTAGGGTTTCAGGTAACAGGTACGGACACGTATCTGATAGACGGGGAAGAAAGGACAGGTAAGGAAATGGAGCTAATAATAATGAAGTGATGAAACAGGAAATCAATCCCAAAGAAACCAGTCGGGCGATGTCGTTCGAACTGTGGATGAAGTCGCCCATGCCGATGGTGACGCTCACTAAGACCTTCGACGTGACGCGACTCTGCAGGGTCAGCAGGCGGCGCGGACTGAAGTTCAATATGTTGCTCTGCTGGTGCATTGGCAAGACGGCCTCCAGGATAGAGGAGTTCTATATGCTGCCACATGACGGGAAATTGTACAAATACGACCGCATGGCTGTCAACATGATCGTAGATAACATCAAAGGTGGACTCAGTTTCTGCGACATTGCCGTCACGGATGATCTGGAGCAGTTCAACGCCAGAACTTACCTAACAATGTCAATAAGTTTGTCTATAGTGTCGATGATATAGTCTGCTCCAGCCTCTTCCAGTTCCCTTCTCGTACCGTTTCCGTAAGTCACTCCGCAGGTTTTTGCTCCAGCGTTTAACCCCATCAGGATGTCTACGTTCATGTCTCCGACAACAAGGGTCTGACTTGCATCGAAACCTGTTGCGGAAAGGGTTTTAAGGACGGGCTCGGAATGAGGCTTTGCTTTTTCCACGTCGTCTGCTCCAACGAGGTATGATATGTATTCTGCTATCCCTAAATCATGTGTCAGTCCAGAAAGGGATTTGTGCCAGCGTGAGGAGGCGATGGTGAGGGTGTATCCCTTAGCCTTCAGTGCTGACAGCGTCTCTTTGACCTTTGGGAATAACTGGGGCTTCATCGTCAGCAGGTTTTCTTGGAATATCCTCCTGTAGGTGTCGGCGCAAAGGCGGATGGTCTCTTTGTCTTCATCAGGGTATAATGACCTGAAGCACCCGTCAAGGGGTAGTCCTATCTTGGAAGCACACTCGTCATCGGTACGACCTGCCAACCCTAACTCGGCAATGGTCATCTGCATGGTGGTAACGATATTCCGCCGGGTGTCACCTAATGTGCCGTCAAAGTCAAAGATGATCAGTTGCATATTGTAAAATAGATTAAATACCAGTGCAAAAGTAATTGTTTTTGCTCAAATTCATGTACTTTTGCAACGGCAATTAACAAAAATGAAGAAAGTGAGGATTAAGAATATGAAATGGGAGTTATCTGATTTTGGGAAACAGACGCTAAGTTGTACGCTGGGTACAGTCATCGGTATTGTTCTGACCTTCGGCACCTCTGCATGGATAGAGCATCGTGAGCAGCAGGAAACGGAGCGGACAGCAGCACTAATGGTGATTCATAACCTCAACAGTTTTTGTGACGACCTTGAGGAGCATGTTAATTATTTGCAGACTGTAGACTCGATTAACACCAAGGTGACGGCAGCGAAAGACAGGTTGGAGACAGTGTCTGAAGATACGCTGGAAATGTTTATCAGTGGTTTTCTCACTTACAATTTTAGCACGAATGACCAAACCGCCGAAACCATTTTTAGTAGTAATATTGAGACATGGAAGAGCATTGGAAATAGCGAGTTTATAGAGCTGGCTGGTAATTGCTTTTCTGGAAAACGATTGATGGTCAAGTTCCAGGACGGACTTTATGCGGAAAAGAATGAGTTGAATAATGTGTATTTGAAGACGATAGCCTATGCAGAGAAACCAATCGAGTCAAAACAAGAGATTGCTGCAGCGATTCTCCGTTCCGCTTTATTTCGCAGTTTTATCGACAAGCAGCACAGCTTCTATTTAGCTGGTATGCAGGCAGGGCTGAAAGTCTTACGTGAGAAGACGGATGATTGCAAGCGGCTGATGGGTGTGACTGATGAGGAGCTACAGCAGTTCGGCTACAATTAATTAGTTGTGAACTCAATGATGGCGCAGACATCATTGCCCATGGAAAGTGACACGATGATCCCGTCCTCTATCTGGTAGATCGTCGGAGTCAGCATGTCGCCGAGCTTTGCAGCCACACGATATTCTACCCTCAGTCCCTTCACGGTGAAATCCTCAGGCAACAGCTCCATAGCCACACGGACATAGTTGGCATTGTTCATGTGCTTGTTATAGTCGATGTCTGCACGAAGGACCTTGATGGGGTCAAGCGTCTTGCCGCCCTCATTGCCCTTCGGAAGGATGATGCGACGGTCTTTGTAGTTCATTTCCAACTGAGGCTCCAGTGTCATCGAGGCAATCGTAGCGTCGTCCACCCGTTTCAGCTTGCCAGTGGACTTGTCCACGAAAGCCCCCATGCTCCAGGTTTTATAACACGGTTTTCCCTCTGCGTCATAGATGAATGTGTTACGGAAACCGAACATGGGCTTCATGCCATAGACGGTGCTGGTCACTGTCAGTTCCTCTTTATACTCAGGTACTCTGATAATCTCCACCTGTCGTGTCGCCAATAGCTGCGCCATATTCTGCTCTGTGAAATACTGTTTCACTCCAGGCTCACTGTCAATCCACATCTCCGAACAGTCCTGCATCATCTGAAGGGCAGAATAAAGTTTCAGTCGTCCTGTACTGTCACAGGTACTTGTCGTTACTTTATATTTTAAGCTATACATCGTCCATAATTTATTAAATACTGGTGCAAAAGTAATTATTTTTGCACGATTCTGCGAACTTTTGCACTAACAATTTTAAAAACATTAAAACTATTTGGTAGTTTGCCAAGGTTTTCGTAACTTTGCAGTCCAATTGGAAATATAGCTATATTAATAAGGTATTAAGAGAAAGAATGGAATTAGACGTATTGACAGCCATCTCGCCTATTGATGGTCGTTACAGAAACAAGACAGAACAGTTGGCAGGATATTTTTCGGAGTATGCGCTCATTCGCTACAGAGTTCGCGTGGAGATAGAATACTTCATTACTCTTTGTGAACTACCATTGCCACAGTTGGAAGACTTCGACCATACCCTCTTTGAGCGTTTGCGTGACATCTATCGCAACTTCACGGAGGAGAATGCTGCACGTGTGAAGGAAATCGAGAAGACGACCAATCACGACGTGAAAGCAGTGGAGTACTTCATCAAGGAGGAACTCGACAAGATTGGTGACTTTGAGAAATACAAGGAGTTCATCCACTTCGGACTGACCTCGCAGGATATCAACAATACCAGTGTACCCCTCTCTGTGAAGGAGGCACTGGAGGATGTCTACTATCCCATGGTGGAGGAGCTTATCGAGCAGTTGAACGACTATGCCGAGCAGTGGAAGAACGTGCCGATGCTTGCCAAGACGCATGGACAACCAGCCTCGCCGACCCGTCTGGGTAAGGAGGTGATGGTGTATGTCTATCGTCTGGAAGAGCAGCTGCGTGGTCTGAAGGACACTCCGATTACCGCCAAGTTCGGTGGTGCTACAGGTAACTATAATGCCCATCATGTCGCTTACCCGCAGTATGACTGGCGTGAGTTCGGCAATAAGTTCGTCAGCGAGAAACTCGGACTGGAGCGTGAGCAGTGGACTACCCAGATCTCAAACTACGACTGGCTGGGTGCCATCTTCGATGCCATGCGCCGTATCAATACCATCATCATCGACCTCGACCGTGACTTCTGGATGTATATCTCCATGGAGTATTTCAAGCAGAAGATCAAGGCTGGTGAGGTAGGGTCGAGTGCCATGCCGCATAAGGTGAACCCCATCGACTATGAGAACTCAGAGGGTAACCTCGGCATTGCCAATGCTATCCTGCAGTTCCTGGCTCAGAAACTGCCTGTCAGCCGTCTGCAGCGTGACCTGACAGACTCTACCGTACTGCGTAACGTGGGTGTTCCCATGGGACATGCGCTGATTGCTATACAGAGCACACTGAAAGGTCTGCGTAAGCTGATCCTCAACGAGGAGAAACTGCAGGAAGACCTTGACAACACATGGGCTGTAGTCGCTGAGGCTATCCAGACCATCCTGCGCCGTGAGGCTTATCCCCATCCCTATGAGGCACTGAAAGCCCTCACCCGCACCAATCAGAAAATGACACCCGAACTGATTCATGAGTTTATTCAAGGACTCGATGTCAGCGAGGAGGTAAAAGAGGAATTAATGGCGATCACGCCAATGAATTATACGGGAATTTAAATTTAAGTATTCACAACACAAAGGGAGCCGGGAGGCTTTCGAACTAAAACATCAACAAAAAGAATTATGGAATTAGAGAACGAAAAGAAAACAGAGGAACAGTCCTCAGAGCAGAATGCTACAAGCCGTGAGGGCTACACAAACCAGACAAGTGGTTATCAAGGTTACAAACCAGGACGTTCACCACGTCCACGTATTCACCAACAGGTGCGTCCTTACAATCAGGGTGGCTACAATCGTAATCAGAATCAGGAAGAGGGTGGTTTCCGTCCTGAGGGCTTTGGTGCAGGCTTACAAGGCAGTGCTCCTCAACGTCAGGGTGGCTATCGTCCCCGCTTCAATCCTAATAACAATGGCGAGGGTGGCTACCGTCCTCGTAATAGCTATCAGCAGGGCGGCTACCAGCCTCGTGGCGGCTATCAGCCACAGGGAGGCTATCGTCCTCGTTATAATCAGCAGGCAGAAGGTGAGGAGGGCGGATATCAGCCTCGTCAACAAGGTGGGTTCCAACCTCGTGGTGGTTACCAGCCTCGTCAGCAAGGTGGCTATGGTCAGCCTCGTGGTGGTTACCAGCAACGTGGTGGCTATGGACAGCCCCGCCAGCAGGGTGGCTATCAGCAGCGTGGCGGTTATGGACAGCCCCGTCAGCAGGGTGGTTATAACAAACAGCGTGGAGGATATCGTCAGCATACCGCAGACTATGATCCCAACGCAAAGTACAGTTTCAAGAAACGTATAGAGTATAAGGAGGAGAACTACGATCCCAACGAGCCTATTCGTCTGAATAAGTTCCTTGCCAATGCTGGTGTTTGCAGCCGTCGTGAGGCTGATGAGTTCATCCAGGCTGGTGTGGTGATGGTAAATGGTCAGGTAGTGACAGAACTTGGTACCAAGGTGCTGCGCACGGATGAGGTGAAGTTCCATGATGCTCCTGTGACATTGGAGAAAAAAGTTTATGTGTTGCTTAACAAGCCAAAGGATTATGTAACTACCAGCGATGATCCACAGCAGCGTAAGACAGTGATGGATCTCGTGAAGGGTGCTTGTCCTGAGCGTATCTATCCTGTAGGACGTCTCGACCGTAACACAACGGGTGTACTTCTTCTGACCAATGATGGAGACTTGGCTTCTAAGCTGACTCATCCGAAGTTCCTCAAGAAGAAGATATATCATGTCCATCTCGACAAGAATGTGACGGCCTATGACATGCAGCAAATCGCTCAGGGTATCACTTTGGAGGATGGTGACATCAAGGCAGATGATATCCAGTATGCTGATCCTGTTGACAAGAAACAGGTGGGTATTGAGATTCACTCTGGTAAGAACCGTATCGTACGTCGTATCTTCGAGAGCCTTGGCTATAAGGTGACGAAACTCGACCGTGTACAGTTTGCCGGACTGACTAAGAAGAACCTTCGTCGTGGTGACTGGCGTTATCTGACAGAGGAGGAGGTTGACCGTCTGAGAATGGGAGCCTACGAATAATTCATAGTTTATAGTTAAGAGTTCATAGTTCAATGAAAAGAACAAAGATAGTTGACGTACTGAATAGTACGGATTTTGGAAAAGAGGTCTGCGTAAAGGGCTGGGTGCGTACGCATCGCAGTTCTAAGGCTGTGGACTTTATCGCCTTGAATGATGGCTCGACCATCAAGAACGTGCAGGTGGTGGTAGACCCAAGCAAGTTTGATGAGGAACTGCTGAAACAGATGACCACAGGTGCCTGCATTTGTGCTGTGGGAACCTTGGTGGAGAGCCAGGGTGCCGGACAGACCAGTGAGATACAGGCAACAGACCTGGAACTCTATGGTGCTTGCGACAATACTTATCCCATGCAGAAGAAGGGACAGTCATTTGAGGTGATGCGTAAGAATGCTCACATGCGTCTCCGTACCAATACCTTTGGTGCTGTGATGCGTATCCGTCATAACATGGCGATGGCTATCCATACTTATTTCCATGAGCATGGCTTCTTCTATTTCCATACCCCACTGATCACTGCCAGTGACTGCGAAGGTGCCGGAAATATGTTCCAGGTGACCACCAAGAACCTGTATGACCTGAAGAAGGATGAGAATGGTAAGATCATCTATGATGATGACTTCTTCGGTGAGCAGACTTCTCTGACGGTATCCGGACAGTTGGAGGGTGAGCTGGGTGCTACGGCACTGGGTGCTATATATACCTTCGGTCCTACATTCCGTGCCGAGAACTCGAATACTCCCCGTCACCTCGCTGAGTTCTGGATGGTGGAGCCTGAGGTTGCCTTCATGGACCAGGATGAGTTGATGGACTTCGAGGAGGACTTTATCAAATATTGCGTCCGTTGGGCATTGGAGAACTGCAAGGATGATCTTGCTTTCCTCAACCAGATGATTGACAAGACACTGATTGCTCGTCTGGAGGGTGTGCTGAAGGATACCTTCGTGCGCCTGCCCTATACCGAGGGTATTAATATCCTGCAGGAAGCCATCAAGAATGGTAAGAAGTTTGAGTTCCCCTGCAACTGGGGCGATGACCTTGCCTCGGAGCATGAGCGCTACTTGGTGGAGGAGCATTTCAAGAAACCTGTTATCATGACAGACTATCCCCGTGCGTTCAAGTCGTTCTATATGAAACAGAACGAGGACACTGCTGACGGTGGCTCTGTAGGATACAAAGGTGCTGTCGCTCCTGGTCCTACGATGCAGGGTACGGACGTGCTGTTCCCGCAGATCGGTGAGATTATCGGTGGCTCTGTCCGTGAGGAGAGCTACGATAAACTGATGGGTGAGATCAAACGTCGTGATATGGATATGACCCACCTGTGGTGGTACATCGACACCCGTCGCTGGGGTACCTGTCCGCATGCTGGCTTCGGACTTGGTTTCGAACGTCTGATATTGTTTGTGACGGGAATGCAGAACATCCGTGATGTCATCCCATTCCCGCGTACTCCAAAGAGCGCAGAGTTCTAAACGAGGGTGATTCCCTCATCAGAGATAGTAATCAGTCGGCGGCGGTAAAGGTCGCCGACTGCTTTTTTATACACCTTTTTACTGACACCGAAGCGTAGGGCGATATCCTCAGCAGGACTTTTGTCACCTAAATCACATGATCCACCGTTCTCCTGTAAGTATCGCAATAGCTCGTCAGAGAAATCGAGAGCACGCTGGTAACCGTCATGTTTCTGATAGCGTTCCACTTTGGCTGTCGCCATCAGACGGTGTGTCTTCTCATCCTCCAACACATAGACATAATAGCGCTTACCTTTCTGCATCCGTTGTTTCTGTTCACGGAACGGACAGAACAGGTCTTTCATCAGTCCCCAGTTAAGGAAAGCCCCATATTCATTGGTCCATGTGCACTCCAGCCATGCGAAGTCTCCCACCTTGGCAAGAGGCTTGAGGGTGGTGGCAATCAGCTTCTCGTCTTGGTCGAGGTAGATGAACACTTCTATGTCGTCACCCACTCTTGCACCTTTAGGGACATAGCGGGTCGGTAAGAGTATCTCACCTTCGTCACCTCCATCGAGATACATGCCGAAATCGACGCTCTTTACGATGCGCAGGGTGTTGTAGTCTCCGAGTTTAATTTTCATAGTTCTTCTAGTTTATCTAGTGTATCTAGTTCTACTAGTTTATCTAGTTCTTCTAGGTTCTCTAGTTGACCGTCTCTCATGTGGATGGTCCTGTCAGTGATACTGGCGAGCTGTTCGTCATGGGTTACAATGACGAATGTCTGTCCAAACTTATCACGTAGGTCAAAGAAAAGTTGATGGAGTTCTTCCTTGTTCTTTGAGTCAAGAGAACCGCTTGGCTCGTCGGCAAGGATAACGGCAGGATGATTCATCAGTGCGCGAGCCACGGCGACACGCTGTTTCTCACCACCGCTCAGTTCATTAGGCTTATGACTTGCACGGTCGCTCAGTCCCATGAATTCAAGCAGTTCCTCTGCCCTTTGTCTTGCCTCGCGGTGGGAAACTCCTGCGATATATGCCGGGATCATGATATTCTCTATTGCCGTAAACTCTGGTAACAGTTGATGAAACTGGAATACAAAACCGATATGCTGGTTACGGAAGTCTGAAAGTTTCTTACTGCTCAGTTTGCTTACGTCAATACCGTCAATCGTGATGGTACCAGCATCTGGACGGTCAAGTGTACCTATAATCTGTAGTAAGGTCGTTTTACCGGCACCGCTGGGACCGACAATACTGACAACTTCTCCCTTGTCGATGTGGAGGTCAATGCCTTTCAATACCTCCAGGGAACCGAAACTCTTCTTGATGCCTTTAATATCAATCATTTACTTTATTTCTTTTGTTGTTAATCCAACGGAGGAAAGTATCATAAATACTGCTTTCTTCCTGGTGCTGTGCCTCAGTGAACGTCATACGCTCTTCCTTCGTGTCACCATACTGGTCAGGGAAGATAATCATAAGGTTTTTGCCCGAGAAATGCTGCATCAGCTCATTAGGCAGGCGCTCCAGTGCGTTCTTATACGAAATGGTGCCCTTACGGGCAGTGATAACAACGAACATATGATCCTCACTGATAGTCTCTGCCAGTTTGGGAAGCTCATTCCAATGTGCCATGAAAGTATACTCTGCACGTACACCAGGGTGGAGGTTGTTGATATACTCCCTGATGAGTTCCAGACTCTCGTTACGCCCATGGAACTGGATGCGGCAGTCAAGGTTCTCTGCCATGCGGCTCAGTCGTTCCAGCCATCTGTGGAAGCCTGGCTCAAACTCGGCACGGGAAGGTACCACCACCTGTATGCGGCGTAACGTGTTCAGGGGCTGTACGAAACGGGTTAAGACAATCTGTCTGTTCAGACCATTATACAGGCTTTGGATGAAATCTCCCCAGAACTTGGGGTTGACCTCGGTATGGACATGCATGCCCATGATGATTTCAGACCCTGCGAACTCCCTGAAGGCATGCTTGATGCCATTGGCGATATTGGTGGCAAGGCGTACCTGTGTCTGCATCTTCACCTCACTGGCACTTGCCTGTTGCTGTAGCTGTTCTAACAGTCTCAATCCTTTCTCCCTGTTGACTGCCGAATTGGTGTCATCATAAACGACGTTGAGTGCTACGATGCCACGGTTCAGTTGATGATTACGCATCATGATAGCGAGTTCCAGCAGTTGGGGAGCAATCTCCGGATATTTCACACAGAGCAGTATCTTCTCATCATCCTTCTTTACCTCATCAGTCTTCAGGTGTGTCTTCTCCTGTAGGATGATTTGTTGGGCGGCGTGTGCTGTCATCAAAGAGCTGATAACACATGTGACCAGAATCATAATGACGACACCGTTCAGTATTTCATCATTCACCAGATAGACTCCTGGGCTGACTTCCAGACGCATGCCCACCATGACCATCGCTATGGCACCAGCAGCATGGGCACTGGTAAGACCGAACATCATATTGCCTGCAGACTTCGGAAGACGGAACAGCAGACTGGACAGGTAGGCGGCAACAGCCTTTCCGAAAGTACCGAAGAAGGCAATCATCAGCACAATCCACAGCATGTGAAATCCCGTAAAGAGCGAGCCGATGTTAATCAGCATGCCCACACCAATCAGGAAATAGGGAATAAAGAGGGCATTGCCGATAAATTCGATGCGGTTCATCAATGGGGATACATGAGGGATGTAGCGGTTCAGAATCAGTCCCGAAAAGAAAGCACCTACAATTCCTTCCACACCTGCTGCCTCAGATGCTGCCGCACTGAGGAACATCACGGCAAGGACGAAGATGAATTGCATCACCGCATCGGAATAGCGACGTAGGAAATAACGTGCCAACTTAGGTATCAGCCATACACTGGCTCCGCAGAACAGAAGGAATTTCAAGAGAAAGCGGATCCAGAACCAGAATCCAACATCTTCCTTATAGGATGCCGCTAATGCGGCAAGCATCAGTAACGCGAGGAACAAAGAGAGCATCGACGACCCTACGCTGAGCATGACACTGGAGTGACGTTGCAGTCCGTAGCGTCCGACGATAGGGTAGGCTATCAGGGTGTTGGATGCCATGATACATCCAAGCAGGAAGGATGCCTGTGGGGAATAGTCCAATAATCCTATTGCCATCACATAGGTAAGGATAAGTGGTACCAGGCAGGTGAGCAGTCCGAAAATACAGAAGCGTTTGGAATTTTTCTTCACACTCTCCAAATCCATCTCCAGTCCGGCGAGGAACATGATATAGAGTAGTCCTACCTTTCCGAAAAGTTCAAAAGAAGAGTCACGCTCCAAGATGTTAAAACCATATTTACCTATCAGCATGCCTGCCAATACCATTCCGATGATATGAGGAATACGCAGTTTACCCATAATTATAGGGGCAAACAGGATAATCATCAGCACGACACAGAAAATCAATGTCGGGTCAGTAATCGGAAAATATGACGCAAATGATGTCATTTCATGTGCAAAGATACAAATTAATTGATAATTGACAATTGATAATTAATAATTATTTGGTAACTTTGGCTTCGCCGAACTTACTTTTCGTTCGGAAATGAAAAGAAAACAGGTTTTCTTTTGCATTTCTCTCACTTATTTTATAACTTTGCAGGCGAAATTAAGAAGTGTAGAAAAAATTAGACTTATGAAAGTAGCAATTGTAGGTGCTTCAGGTGCCGTAGGTCAGGAATTCTTGAGAATCCTCGACCAGAGAGATTTCCCCATGGACGAACTGGTGTTGTTCGGTTCAGAGCGTAGTGCAGGCAGTAAATATACCTTCCGTGGGAAAGAGTTGACTGTTAAGTTGCTCCAACACAATGATGATTTTAAGGATATTGATATTGCCTTCACCTCCGCAGGTGCCGGCACCTCTAAGGAGTTTGCTGAGACTATCACGAAGTATGGCTGTGTAATGATTGACAACAGTTCTGCTTTCCGTATGGACGACGATGTACCCTTGGTTGTCCCAGAGTGTAATGCAGAGGATGCCTTGAACCGTCCCCGTGGTATTATCGCCAACCCTAACTGTACGACGATTATGATGGTGGTAGTACTCCAGCCTCTGGAGAAACTCAGTCATATCAAACGTATCCATGTCAGCAGCTATCAGAGTGCCTCTGGTGCTGGTGCCGCTGCGATGGCAGAACTGCAGCAGCAGTATAAGGAGATGGTAGAGACAGGTGAGGTGAAGACCATCAAGAAGTTCCCTCACCAACTTGCCTATAATGTCATTCCCCAGATTGATGTCTTCCAGCCCAATGGCTATACCAAGGAGGAGATGAAGATGTATAATGAGACGCAGAAGATTATGCACACTGATGCCAAGTGCTCTGCGATGTGTGTTCGTGTCAGTTCTTTGCGTTCTCACTCCGAGAGCGTATGGATTGAGACTGAGCGTCCTCTGAGTGTGGAGGAGGCTCAGCAGGCAATTGCCGCAGCTCCCGGATGCACTTTGGTAGATGATCCTGCCAATCTCGTTTATCCGATGCCACTGGAGACTGCTGGTAAGGATGATGTCTATGTAGGACGTGTCCGTAAAGACCTCTCTGACGAGAACGGACTGACCTTCTGGCTCTCTGGTGACCAGATCCGTAAGGGTGCCGCTCTGAATGCCGTCCAGATTGGTGAATATCTTATTAAGGTTGGTAATGTGAAATAAGATATGTCTTTCATATAAAAAGAGCGGAAGACATCAGGCTTCCGCTCTTTTTTGTGTCGACACTTGGATTCGAACCAAGGACCCCCACCATGTCAAGGTGATACTCTAACCAGCTGAGCTATGCCGACTTTTTGGGTGCGCCTGACAGGACTCGAACCTGCACGTCGCGAGACACTAGATCCTAAGTCTAGTGCGTCTACCAATTCCGCCACAGGCGCAAATGTGAGTGCAAAGGTACGAATAAGTGAGCAAATAGCCAAATTATTCGACTAAAAGTTTCCTCGCAGCCTCTATGATAGTATCGGTACCCTTGGCAATGTCCTCGTCAGTCAGTTGTACAAGATAATCTGGTTCTATGCCGAACTCCGTCTGGCGCTTGTCTTTGTCAAACATCGGACAGGCAGAGAAACGCACATTCCAACCATTGGGCAGGCTGCTGCTCATCGGCATACCGGAGCCACCACCGGTATGGTCGCCGACAATCTTGATATTCGGAAGTGCTTTCATCATGGAAGTGAACTCGTTGGCGGCACTGAACACGGAACGGTTGGTGAGTACGCATACAGGCTTATGCCAGCGTAAGTTGCTCGAAGGCTCTAAGTATTGTGGTTCCATGTCACTGAAGTCATGGTGCCCTGTTCCGGTTTTGTGTTGTAAATACCCTACCAGCGTCTTCTCTTTGACAAAGCGGGCTGCCAGCTTCTCTGCATAGGTCAGGTCGCCGCCTCCATTATTGCGGATATCAATAATCAAGCCACGGCAAAGGATCAGATAAGAGAGTATGTCATCCAGATTACCTTCACCGATAGGACTTTGGAACGATTCATAGCGGATATAGCCAATGTTATCGTCGAGGACACGATAACTGATGCCACTTGATATCTTGTAGTCCGTCCCCAGGTATTTTCGCTCTAAACTGTCGCTGAAGTTCTTGGGATACGCCTCCTGCCATGTCCAGTAGCGTCCGTAGTCATAGCTTGACGAGAGGTTGACGTGTCCGTCGCGCAGTTCAGCGAGCATGTCGCAGAGCACCTCAAAGAGCTGGGTCTCTGACATCTTGTCATTCACGCGTACCTTATACTTATGATATACCTCATCCCAGTCGAGCCCGTACTCATGTTGTTTATAGTCGAAGAAACAGTAGTGCTCGTCGATAATCTGCCACAAAGCCTCGAAGTTGCCAGCTGGCGTGTTCGGTCTTTCCTCCTCGTCGACGCAGGAGGTAAGTGCCCCTAGAGTCCCTATAACTACTATAGTCCCAATAGTTACTATATTTCCTATAAAATCAAATATCTTCTTCATAACCTATGCGGGATTAAGGAGAATCGGCGAGTGAAACCAATCAGGAATCGATGCGTGTAGACATGCTGTTTCAGTTGGTTTACTTTGTATTGCTGGTAGTTACCTAAATAGCCGATGCGTAGTGTCCATTTACCTGTGAGGTTAGCATCAAGGGTCAGCATCTGTCGCCATTCGGGTGCGTTGACGAAAGTGGTGAACACCACATTATGGTCATAATTGCCACGATTGAATATCTCATAGTACGACTGCCCATAGTTAGGTGAGAACAGCACACCTGCTAAGGGCAGGTTTACCTCATAGCGCACCATCATTGGTTTGTTGAAAAGTGTGAACCGATAGGATGCAATACCTGTCGGCATGATATTCAGATGAGCACGGGCCTGAGCGGGGTTGTTGCTGTTGGAGGTGTTGTAGATAAATCCTAATGAGGCATTTGCCACAGCACCTGCCTGCAGGGTCAGTCTGTTATCGAGGAGTTGCCAGTTATAGAGCTTTCCCCAATAGAAGTTATAGGCACCCTCCAGTTCCTTTCGGGAGTTGGAACGGTCATGGACATACGACAGGTTTGCCTCATGCTCCATCAGCGTGCTCCATCTACGATGAGGGCGTTTGCGCTCTACTGTTGCCAGGAAACTCATACCAAAACCTTTGAAATGCTCAGCGGAGAGGTAGGTGTCAAGGATTCCCGTTCCGCCAATACCTATCATTCTGCTACTTGTGATGATCTTGGCAGAGTCCGACTGTGCCCTAAGGGGTAGGTGTGTGAGGGAGAGTAGGGCAAATAGGAGGAGTATCTTACTGATAGTCTTCATCGGAGAAAAGGGTTTGCTGTCCTGTCAATTCATCCATCACCTGTTGCTGACTCTTTCCGGCATCAGGGTCGAGGTTTTCTTCCTCTTCCTCAACAGGTTCGGTAGGTTCTGCAGGTTCGGTAGGGAAACGTACAGGCTCCAACTCCACGATACTATTGATCTGATAGGTCGTGAGTCGCTTGCCCTTTGCCTTATAGCCTTTGACAGCAATAAACTGTTCCACATCGAACTCCTCCGAACCACGGAACTCGTCTGCGCCGCCATAGGTGACTTGGATACGGGGATATACCTGATCCGTCAAAATAATCTGTTGCGAGTTGGGGTTCTCTCCTAAGTAGTTCTGTTTCCTCTTCGATGCCTCCATCAGGAAACGCTTTACATACGGATACCCTTGGTTGTCAGCGTCATAGAGCACGCAGCTCCATACTTTCTCCGCCTCATATTTCTCCAAATGGGCGATAGTATCCTCGAAATGGACGTTGGCATCGAACCCGGTGAGGTAGTAGTCACCGTTCTTGAGGATGACGAGGATGTTGTCACCATCATTGAACTCGCCGAGCAGTTGTCCGTGCTCGTCGTAATTAAGGCGGTTGACATCAGGGTCATACCACACCTTCCGTCCACCCAGTGTGGAGTGTCCGTGACTCTTCAGACCGATGCGGTGAACTTGGTATTTCGTGAGGATGATACCCTTGGCACTGCGTCCTTTGATACCCACCTCCGAGAAATCTTTGTCAAAGAATATCTTCTTGAGTTTGGGTGCCGGGTCGAGGGTTACCTTGATGACCTCAGCCTCGCCATTCGGGTTAGCGGTGAAATACACCACCTTGGAGCCTGGTGTACCACTGGTGATGTCATACTCACGGTCTCGGGTAATGGAGGGCACGTTGAATCGCTTGATAAAATAAGTCCCCTTCTTACCATCCCGATAGACGGCATTATAAATGGTGCGCTGGTCGTTCTTCTTGAAGACACCCAGCCACAGCACGTTCTTACCGACGAACAACTTGTCGGCAACACGCACCACCTTGAATTTACCATCCTTGTAGAAGATGATGATGTCGTCGATATCCGAGCAGTTGCATACGAACTCGTCTTTCTTCAGACCGGTGCCGATGAAACCGTCCGAGCGGTTGATATAGAGTTTCTGGTTAGCTTCCACTACCTTTGTCGCCTCGATGGTGTCGAAGTTGCGTATTTCAGTCAGGCGTGGGTGGTCCTTGCCATATTTGTCCTTGAGGAACCTAAACCAGTCGGCAGTCACCTCTACCAGGTTGGCGAGGTCTTTGTCTATCTCGTCAATCTCCGCCTTGATACGAGCCATGAGCTCATCCGCCTTGTCCTTATTGAACTTCAGGATGCGCTGCATCTTGATCTCCAGCAGTCTGAGGATGTCATCCTTGGTCACCTCACGGATCATCTGTGGGTAGTAAGGAGTCAGTCGCTCGTCGATATGCTCGCAGACGGCATCCACATTGGGTGCCTGTTCGAATTTCTTGTCCTTATAAATACGCTCCTCTATGAAGATCTTCTCAAGGGAGTAGAAATGCAGTTGTTCCAAAAGTTCACCCTTGCGGATTTCTAACTCCTGTCGTATCAGGTCTTTTGTGCGGTCCACAGAATGGCGCAGCACGTCGGAGATGGTGAGGAACTGCGGTTTGTTGTCCTCGATGACACAGCAGTTGGGTGAGATGTTGATCTCACAGTCAGAGAAAGCATAGAGGGCATCCAGTGTCTTGTCTGATGAGACTCCGGGAGCCAGTTGCACTTGTATCTCTACCTTCGCCGCCGTCAGGTCTTCCACGTGACGTGCCTTGATCTTGCCCTTTTCGATAGCTTTCAGGATAGAGTCAATCAGCGTCTCCGTTGTCTTGGAGAATGGTATCTCACGGATAACGAGTGTCTTGGGGTCGAGTTTCTCTATCTTGGCACGTACCTTCAGCACGCCGCCCCGTTGTCCGTCGTTGTATTTGGACACATCGATGGAACCTCCTGTAGGAAAGTCGGGGAAGAGTTGGAAAGATTCCTCATGCAGATAACTGATGGCAGCATCACATATCTCCACGAAGTTATGGGGCAGAACCTTGGTCGACAAGCCTACGGCAATACCCTCCGCACCTTGTGCCAGTAATAGAGGAAATTTCACGGGCAGTGTGATAGGCTCCTTGTTCCTGCCGTCATACGACATCTGCCATTCGGTGGTTTTGGGATTGAAAACGGTATCAAGGGCGAATTTCGACAGTCGTGCCTCGATATAACGGGGAGCTGCCGCCTTGTTACCTGTCAGGATATTACCCCAGTTCCCCTGGGTGTCTATCAACAGGTCTTTCTGTCCTAACTGCACCAGTGCGTCACCGATAGAGGCATCACCATGCGGGTGAAACTGCATGGTATGTCCCACGATGTTTGCCACCTTGTTGAAACGACCGTCGTCCATGCGCTTCATCGAGTGCAGGATACGACGCTGCACGGGTTTCAGACCGTCCTCTATATGCGGGACGGCACGGTCGAGAATCGTGTACGAGGCATAGTCCAGAAACCAGTTCTGGTACATGCCGCTCAGATGGTGCACTGCCGCAGCGTCGAAGCGGTTGACGGGTTGATAGTCGGAGTGTTCCTCGGAGAGTTCCTCCCCCTCCTTGCTCTCTTCAATAATGTCGTCTTTAATATCGTCGTCCATGTGTTTTGTAAAGCCTCGTTTTCAATGGCTGTTGCAAAGTTAGTAATTATTTCTGAATTAAGGAAATTTTTGTTGTTTTTTTCTTCTAATTCCCTTGCCACATTTTTTAGTAAATCATAAGAAAATAGCTTGGAAATTTGGTGTTTTGTTTGTTTTACATTATCTTTGTGACCTCTTTAAATTAGTATAAGCATAGTATAAAATGAAAACAGATATCCAGATTGCTCGTGAGTGCCAGTTGAAACCGATAGGTGACATTGCAGAACAGTTGGGGATAGCTCCAGAGAAAATAGAGCCTTATGGTCGCTATATGGCAAAAGTACCTATTTCACTGATTGATGAGAAGCGGGTGAAAAATAGTAGATTGATACTGGTGACGGCGATCAGCCCTACAAAAGCGGGTATTGGTAAAACGACAGTGAGCATTGGTTTGACGTTAGGACTTCAGAAATTGGGTAAGAATGCTGTGGTGGCACTGCGTGAACCCTCACTGGGACCCTGTTTCGGAATCAAGGGCGGTGCTGCCGGTGGCGGCTATGCACAGGTTTTACCTATGGAGAAGATCAACCTGCATTTTACGGGTGACTTCCATGCTGTCACCTCCGCACATAACACGATTAGTGCCATACTGGACAATTATATCTACCAGCATCGTAAGGAAGGGTTTTCTTTGCGTGAGATTTATTGGAAACGTGTGTTGGATGTTAACGATCGTGCTCTTCGTAATATTGTAACTGGTTTGCGAGGTGATGGTGTCGTGTCGGAAACAGGTTTTGACATCACCTCTGCCTCAGAATTGATGGCAATCCTTTGTCTGGCAACCAGTGAGGAAGATTTGCAGCATCGTATTGAAAATATATTGTTGGGAATCACTTCTGACGGTAAGCCATTCCGTGTCCGTGATCTGGGAGTCGCTGGTGCTATCACAGTCCTTATGCGTGATGCTCTGATGCCTAATCTTGTGCAGACGACAGAAAACACACCAGCTTTTATTCATGGTGGACCTTTTGCCAATATTGCCCATGGCTGTTCCAGTATTCTTGCCACCAAGATGGCTATGACCTATGGTGATTATGTTGTGACGGAGGCTGGTTTTGGTGCAGATCTGGGTGCGGAGAAATTCTTCGATATCAAATGCCGTAAGGCAGGACTGAAGCCTCGCTTGGTGGTCATTGTGGCTACCACCCAGGGACTGAAGATGCATGGTGGGGTAGATATTGACAGTATTAAAGAGCCTAATGTCAATGGATTGAGAGAGGGACTGAAGAACCTCAACCGTCATATCAATAATATGCAGGGTTTCGGACAACCGGTTATCGTAACCCTTAACCGCTTTGATACAGACCTTGACGAGGAGATTGACATCGTGCGCAAGAACTGTGAGGACATGGGTGTCGGCTTTGCTGTCAACGAGGCTTTTCTCAAAGGTGGTGAAGGTGCGGAGGAGTTGGCTCAGAAGGTAGTCGATACCATTGATAATATTCAGCCGTTGCCAATCCATTTCGCTTATCCTGAGGCAGACACGATAGAAGGCAAGATAGAAAAAGTGTGTAAACGTATCTATGGTGCTGCTGCTGTTGAGTTTACTAAGACAGGAAAAAAGCGCCTAGAGGCAGTCAAGAGTATCTTTGCCAATGATAAGGATATTAGCCGTTATCCTGTGTGTATTGCCAAGACGCAATTCTCGTTCTCTGCAGACTCCACCCGCTATGGCTCCCCAGAGGGTTTTTCGATACGTATCCGTGATATCATTGTCAACAGTGGCAGTGAGATGATTGTTGCCATTGCCGGTGATATGCTCCGCATGCCTGGGCTTCCCAAAAATCCGCAGGCAGAGCGTATAACTATTGTCAATGGAGAGATAGAAGGACTTTCATAGCTTTCTGACATAAAGTTTGTTAAATGTGTGCAACCTGTTAAATATGTAAAAGGGATTTTTTGTAACTTTGCAGCCTGAAAACCGAAGGGCGTGCTTTGGGTTTTGGGTGGAAAAGAGTTTTATTCGAATAAATAATAATTATAAAATAGGTATGAAAATGAACAAAATGATGATGTTTGCGGCTATTGCTGTAACATTGATTTCATGTGGCGGCGGAGGTGGTCGCCCAAATTTCGGTGATAATGAGTACCCCGTAGTGACGGTTGGTACATCGAGTGCCGACATGCAGGCTACATTTCCTGCTACCATCAAAGGTGTTCAGGATGTAGAGATTCGTCCGAAGGTACAAGGTTTTATTACTCAGATTAATGTAAAAGAAGGTCAGACCGTCAGTGCAGGTCAGACATTGTTTGTATTGGATAATTCTACCTATCAGGCTCAAGTGCGTCAGGCACAGGCTACTGTGAATACTGCCCAGCAGCAGGTGAACACCGCCCAGTTGACATTCGAGAACTCCAAGCAGTTGCATGCCAACAAGG
Source organism: uncultured Prevotellaceae bacterium (assembly GCA_902776195.1). Lineage (GTDB taxonomy): Bacteria > Bacteroidota > Bacteroidia > Bacteroidales > Bacteroidaceae > Prevotella. Next base: position 109,750 of record CACYPF010000003.1, read on the forward strand.
TGATTGGTGACTATGAGCTGCAGACCACTCAGAATGCGTTCGAGAGTGCTAAGGCACAGTTGGCACAGGCACAGGCCGCCCTGGCTTCTGCCCGTGAGATGTTGAGTTTTTGTTATGTGAAGAGTCCTGCCTCTGGTGTCGTAGGAACATTGCCTTATAAGAAAGGTGCGTTGGTAAGTGCCTCTAACTCATTGACTACTGTGTCGAATATCTCCTCAATGGATGTCTATTTCTCTGTGACGGAGAAGGATGCCATGGTGATTTCGCAGAAAGGCTTGAGCAGTCTGCCTCCTGTGAAGTTGCAGTTGGCAGATGGAAGCATCTATACCAACGAAGGTACTGTAACGAAGATGAGTGGTGTGATAGATCAGGCTACAGGTAGCGTTCAACTGATTGCTTCATTCGTCAATCCTGAAAAGAAGTTGAAAAGCGGTGGTGCTGGTACCATTATCATCCCTCGTATTGCCTCTTCTGCCATCATCATCCCACAGTCGTGCGTCATGGAGGTGCAGAACAAGAAGTTTGTATATACCCTGGGAAAGGATAACAAAGTTGTTTATACTGAGATTAAGGTTGATCCGCAGGACGATGGCAATAGCTATATTGTGACAGACGGTCTGAAGGCTGGTGATAAGTATGTGACCAATGGTGTTACGAAGTTGAGCGATGGTATGGAGATTGTGCCCATCACTCCAGAGCGTTATCAGCAGAAGATTAATGAACAGGCAAAGGCGATGTCAGCCGGTGATATCGTGGGTGCAATGAAGAAATAAAATAAATTAAATAGTAAATTGTCAAATTGTAAAATAGCATGACTTTTACAACATTTATCAAACGCCCAGTGCTATCGACGGTGATTTCTATCCTCATCGTCCTTCTGGGTTTCATTGGATTGGTTTCGCTGCCTGTTGAGCAGTACCCCAATATAGCGCCTCCTACCGTAGCCGTATGGACCAGTTACCCTGGTGCTGATGCCGAGACGGTGAAGAACTCTGTCATCACGCCACTGGAGGAGAGTATCAATGGTGTGGAGGGTATGGACTATATTTCCTCTACGGCAGGTGCTGGATCAGCGCAGATCAGCGTATTGTTCCGTCAGGGTATGAACCCTGATATGTGTGCCGTCAACGTACAGAACCGTGTGTCACAGGCACAGGCACTGTTGCCTGCCGAGGTGACGCGTATCGGTGTAACGGTGACGAAGCGTCAGACATCACAGGTGCTGATGTTCACTTTGACATCTGACGGACGTTATGACGACGAGTTCCTGACGAACTATAATAATATTAACATCATTCCAGCCATCAAGCGTATTCAGGGTGTGGGTGACGTGCAGTCACCGGGTTTGAAGACCTACTCCATGCGTATCTGGCTGAAACCCGATGTGATGAAACAGCACAATCTGATGCCATCGGATATCAGTAATGTGCTGGCAGAGCAGAATATTGAGGCTGCTCCTGGTACGTTCGGCGAACAGTCGGATGTGGCATATGAATATAGTATGCGCTATACAGGTCGACTGAAGTCGGCGGAGGAGTTTGGGAATATCATCATTTCCAGCGATGCCAACGGACAGACCTTGAAACTAAGGGATGTAGCCAGGATAGAGCTGGGTGGACAGCAGTATTCGGTATCGATGAAGAATAATAACATTCCTTCGGTACTGGGTATGGTGCAGCAGATTGCCGGCTCTAATGCTAATGAGATTGCCAAACAGGTGAAGGCAGAACTGGAAGAACAGGCAAAATTGTTCCCTCCAGGTATGACGTATAAAATCAACTACGATGTAACGGAGTTCCTTTATGCCAGTATCGAAGAGGTGGTGTTCACCTTGATCTTCACCTTGATCCTGGTGTTCATCGTGATTTATGTGTTCCTGCAGGACTGGCGTTCCACACTGATTCCATTGATAGCCGTTCCTGTATCACTGATTGGTACGTTCTTCTTCCTTTCAGTATTCGGATTCTCCATCAACCTGCTGACGCTGTCGGCATTGCTTTTGGCAATCGCCATCGTAGTCGACGATGCCATCGTGGTGGTGGAAGCCGTGCATGCGAAGCTCGACCAAGGGTATAAGAGTCCGTTGGTTGCTTCTATCGATGCGATGAACGAGATCTCGGGTGCTATCATCTCCATTACCTTGGTGATGGCATCAGTGTTCATTCCTGTGTCATTTATCGGCGGAACGAGTGGATCATTCTATCGGGAGTTTGGTGTGACGATGGCAGTCAGCATCTTTATTTCGGCACTGAACGCCCTGACGCTGTCACCAGCCCTGTGTGCCATCTTCCTGAAGCCTCACGACAAGGAGGGGCATAAGAAGATGTCACGTATAGACCGTTTCCATGCGTCGTTCAATACGGCGTACGACTCTGTACTTGGTAAATACAGGGGAATTGTGGAGAAACTGGTGAGAAAGCCTATAGCCATCGGCATCTCTGTGATTATAGGTATTGTTGTGCTAGTAGCAACCATGGCAGGTGCAAAGACGGGTCTGGTGCCTGACGAGGATACGGGTACGATATTCTGTACCATCTCCATGCCGCCTGCCACCTCCGTGGCACGCACGACACAGGTGATTACAGAGGTTGACTCCATCTTGGCTGCTGACCCTGCTATTCAGAGCCGTGAGCAGATTCAGGGTTATAACTTCATTGCGGGTTCAGGCTCTGACCAGGCTACGTTCATTATTAAACTGAAACCCTTTGAGGAGCGTCAGAAAGGATTCTGGTGGAAGCTCAGCGGACTATGGCAGGGCGACGGTATCTACCGCTTCTTCCTGAACCCATACGAAGCCAATGGCGTACTGGCTCAGATATATTTGAAGACGGCTCATATCAAGGATGCTCAGATTCTTGCCTTTGCACCACCAATGATTCCTGGCTTCTCAGCTAACTCTGGTGTGTCGATTGTGATGCAGGACCGTACAGGTGGTAGCTTGACCCGATTCTTTGATGTCGTGAAGGAATACCTGGCAGAGTTGAACAAACGTCCAGAGTTTCAGACGGCGCAGACATCTTATAACCCGAACTATCCTCAGTACATGCTTCATGTGGATGTTGCCAAGTGTAAGCAGGCCGGCATTTCACCCAATCTGGTACTGACTACCCTGCAGGGTTACTATGGTGGACTTTACGCTTCTAACTTCAATGCTTACGGTAAGCTCTATCGTGTAATGATTCAAGGTTCGCCAGAAACGCGTATGACACCTGAGTCGCTGAACAGTGTCTACGTGCGTACTCCCGGTGGTATGTCACCAGTCCAGGAATTCTGTCGTATGGAGCGTGTGTACGGACCTTCCAACATCAACCGTTTCAACCTGTTTACGAGTATCAACGTGACGGCAACGGTGGCAAACGGCTATTCTACGGGTGATGCTATCAAGGCTGCACAGGAAGTAGCTGCCGACATACTGCCGCAGGGTTACACATACGAGTATTCGGGTCTTACCCGTGAGGAGGCTAAGGCATCCAATACGACTGCGGTCATCTTCGCATTGTGTATCATCTTTATTTATCTGATTCTTTCGGCACAGTACGAGTCATACATCCTGCCTCTTGCTGTCGTCCTCTCCGTGCCATTTGGACTTGCTGGTTGCTTCCTGTTTACAATGCTCTTTGGTCACTCGAACGATATCTATATGCAGATTTCTCTGATTATGCTGATAGGTCTGTTGGCAAAGAACGCCATTCTGATTGTGCAGTTCGCATTGGAGCGTCGACAGACGGGTATGGCTATCTCTTGGTCGGCAGTGTTAGGTGCCGCAGCTCGTCTGCGTCCTATTTTGATGACCTCTCTCGCTATGGTCATTGGTCTTCTGCCTATGATGTTCGCTTCTGGTGTTGGTAAGAATGGTAACCAGACATTGGGTGCCGCTGCCGTAGGTGGTATGTTAATAGGTACGTTATGTCAGGTACTGGTTGTTCCCGCATTGTTTGTGATCTTCCAGAGTCTGCAAGAGAAGGTTAGTCCGATGAAGTTTGAGGACGAGGAGGAAAATTCCGATGTGGCTACCGAGATTGCACAGTATGCCCATCGTCCTGTTGATTACAAATTAGAGGAGTAAGAGACTATGAAGAAGATTATGATATTTGCTGCCGTATCGCTGCTCATGAGCAGTTGCGGTGTCTATAATAAATATGAGCGTCCAGCGGTGGATACGAAGGGACTTTTCCGTGATACCATCTCAGATGTTGATACATTGGTGGTACAGGATACTGCTTCGTTTGGTAATCTGCCGTGGCGTAGTGTGTTCACTGATGCACAGTTACGGCAGTACATCGAGCAGGGTTTGGAGAAAAATGCCAACCTGCAAAATGCTGTACTCACTGTACAGATGTATGAGACGATGCTGAAGGCTGCTAAATTGGCATTCCTGCCTGCCATCAACTTCGGTACTCAGAATGGTATGGGAACGATCTCTACCATCTATACTGATCCTTCTGTGACGACTAAGTCGTACACATTGCCCGTTACAGCTAGTTGGACGTTAGATCTCTTTGGTAATATCTTGTCGCAGAAGCGTTCTACACAAATGAAGATGCTGGGAGCCAAAGATTATCAGATGGCTGTACGTGCTCAGGTGATCGGTGGTGTCGCTAATGCATACTACACCTTATTGATGCTTGACGAACAACTTCGTATCGTGACAGAAATGTCTGGTATGGCAAAGGAGACATGGGAGATGATGAAGTTGCAATATCAGTTAGGACGTATGCGCTCTACCAGTGTGCAAAGTGCAGAAGCAGCTTATCTTGCTACCCAGACACAGGCTAACGAGTTCAAACGTCAGATTCGTGCGACGGAGAATGCGCTCTCCTTGCTTATTGGACAGGCCGGTCAGCAGATTCCCCGTTCCACGCTTGCAGAACAGTCTCTGCCGACAGAGTTCAGTACAGGTGTGGGGTTCGCCTTGTTGAAGAACCGTCCTGACGTACATAATGCGGAGATGACACTGGCTTCTTGCTTCCATGATGTGCAGACGGCACGGTCACAGTTCTATCCGAATATCACGGTAGGAGCAACAGGTGCTTTCACCAACAGTAATGGTGCCTTTAATCCTGGTAAATGGTTGCTCTCCCTCTTTGGAAGTCTTACTCAGCCTATCTTCAATCGTGGTGCACTGACAGCCAATCTGAAGGTGAGCAAGATTAAGTATGAGCAGGCGTTCAATAATTGGCAGAATGCAATCTTACAGGCTGGTAATGAGGTGTCTAATGCGCTCGTCAACTATAACAGCTATGATGCCAACAGCAAACTGGAGGCTCAGCGTATAGAGGTTCTCACAAAGAATGTGGAGGACACACGGGCACTTTATAAGAGCAGTGGTTCCAGCTATCTGGAGGTGTTGACTGCTCAGACCCAGTTGCTCAATGCGCAGCTCTCGAAAGTGGGCGACGACTTCTCTAAGATGCAGGCTGTAGTATCACTCTATACGGCGTTAGGCGGAGGAGGAAAGTAATGTAAGAGTTTAATGATTAGAGATTGAGTTATGGCAAGTGAAATAAGTCCAAAGGCCGAGATTGACTCCAGAGCAAAGATCGGCAACAATTGTAAGATATTCCCCTTTGTCTATATCGAAGGTGACGTGGTCATTGGTGACAACTGTATCATATTTCCTTTTGTGAGTATCTGTAATGGTACTCGTATGGGTAATAATAATAAGGTACACCAGGGTACTGTCCTCGGTGCCTTGCCACAGGACTTTGAGTTTCGTGGTGAGAAGACAGAATGTGTTATTGGTGACAATAACATCTTCCGTGAGAATGTGGTAGTGAATCGTGCCACTCATACTGGTGGACAGACCGTTATCGGCAATGACAATGTGTTGATGGAGGGTGCCCATATCTCACATGATACGAAAGTGGGTAACCGTTGCGTTTTTGGTTATGGTACCAAGATTGCAGGCGATTGCTTGATAGAGGATGGCGTTATCTTTTCTTCCAGTGTTATTGAGAATGCGAAGACCCGTGTTGGTCGTGGCTCTATGATACAGGCAGGAACTACATTCTCTATGGATGTTCCTCCCTTCATTATCTGCACAAAGAAAGTGGAGTATGGTGGTGTGAACATGCAGGTAGCACGTCAGCATGGTGTCGACGAGAAAACGTTGAAGCATATTGCCAATGCCTATCGTCTGTTGTTCCATGGAAAGACGTCAACCTTTGATGCTGTCAATCAGATTGAGGAACAGGTTCCTGAAGGACCGTTCATCAACCACATCATTGAGTTTATCCGTGCTACCCAGATTGGTATTATTACCAAGATTTAGGGTTAATAACTTGCCGAGCAAGGTATGCCGGCAGCAATCACACGGTCGCGAATGGCGTCAAGCTGTTCGCGACTTGCTTTTTCCAGTCCATGGGCAGGGGTCTCGCGGTCGATGGTGTAGACCATTACTTGTTGAGGTTTGATTTGCTTCACTACTTCCAGCCAAGGACCAACATACTCTTCACTGGTATTATCAACCGACTCTCCGTTACAGGCTCCACGCATAAACATCGTCTGGATGATAAGGTGCCCATGGAAAGCCTTCATGCGTTCGATAATCTTACTGACATCGTAGGTGCCGTTGGGGTGGTCTACCTTATTAATATATACTGGGTCGACTGTATCGAGTTTTAGAATGTTGTCATCTACCTTCATCAACGCATCGTGTACCTCATGACGGTGAATCATGGTGGAGTTGCTGAGCACACACACTTTCGCTTTTGGACAGTAATGGTTGCGCAACCGGATGGTGTCGTCGATGATCTCTGCAAAGTGGGGGTGGCACGTAGGTTCTCCATTTCCCGCGAATGTCAATACGTCAGGCAACTGTCCATTGGCTTTCATTTCTTGGAGTTTCTTCTCTAAAGCCTGTGCCACTTCCTGGCGTGTAGGTAGGGGGAGGGAAGGACGGTGGTCCTCATTAAAGCCGCACTCACAATAGATACAATCGAAGGAACAAACCTTTCCGTCAGCAGGCAGTAGGTTAATCCCTAATGAGATGCCAAGTCTGCGACTGTGTACGGGACCGAATATAGGGGATGGATAAATAATCGTACTCATAAGCTAATTTTCTTTTCGACTGCAAAATTAGCAAATAACGAGAGAAAAGCCAAATTTTATTTGGGCTTTTCCTCGTCAAAATAATTTCGGTGAAACCAAAATTAGCAAATAAAACGTAAATTGTTTTGCATTTAGACCGATTTGTTGTAAATTTGCAGCAAATTAGGTGTATTACGTCTAAAAAGGAAATGGGAAATAAGAGAAAAAGAACCCGCAGCCGTCGTGGCATGCAGGTTGTGACACTTTGCATCAGTACTACGATGGTATTGATTTTATTAGGAATGGTGGTGTTCTCAGTGCTGTTGGCTCGTAATTTGTCGAACCACATGAAGGAGAACCTGACTGTCACAGTGATGTTGAAGGATTATGTGACTGTCAATCAGGCACATCGTTTCTGTCGTGACTTATATCACCGTCCCTATTCTCGCAATATTGATTATATCAGTAAGGAGCAGGCTCAGAAGGAGCAGACGAAGGAACTGGGCAGTGACCCTTCTGAGTTCTTGGGCTTCAATCCCTTCTCGGCAACATTGGAGATACAGCTGAAGTCAGACTATGCCAATCGTGACTCGTTGAAGTGGATTGTCAAGGAGATACGGAAGGATGCGCGTGTCAGTGATATTGCCTATATGGAGGATTTGGTTGATCAGGTAAACTTTAATCTGAGTCGTATCAGTATCATTCTGTTGGTACTTGCCGTCTTACTGACTTTCGTGTCGTTCTCCCTGATTAGTAACACGGTGCGACTGAGTGTCTATGCCCGTCGTTTCATCATTCATACGATGAAACTGGTAGGTGCCTCTTGGAACTTTATACGTCGGCCCTTTATCCGTAATGCGGTGACTGTCGGTTTTATTGCTGCTGTTTTTGCCAATATCGTGTTGGGTATCTGTTTCTATGGGTTATATTTGACACAGCCAGGAATTCTTACTGTCGTACAGTGGGAGGAATTAGCTATCACAGCCGGAGCGGTATTCTTGTTCGGATTACTGATAACATCTCTTTGTGCATGGCTTGCCGTTAATAAGTTCTTGAAGATGACGGCAGGAGAACTTTATAAGATTTAGAACTCTCGTAATATAGAAATATGGATAAAAAGAATTTAGCATTTGACCGTATTAATTATATCCTGCTGGTAGTAGGAATGGTGATTGTGGTGATTGGATTCATCCTGATGAGTGGAGCAGGCTCGACAGAGAGTGCTTACAATCCTGATATCTTCAGTACCCGTCGTATCAAAGTGGCACCAGTCGTCTGTCTGATTGGTTTCGTTTCCATGATTTATGCCGTGATGCATAAGCCAAAAGATAAGGAGGAGACGAAATGACTTGGTTGGAGACGGTTATTATAGCTATTGTAGAGGGGTTGACAGAGTTTCTGCCAGTATCCTCAACAGGGCATATGATCATCACGCAGAATCTGTTGGGTATTCCGCAGGGTGACCCCTTTGTCCATGCCTTTACTTTCATCATCCAGTTTGGTGCAATCCTTTCTGTCGTATGCCTCTATTGGAAGCGCTTCTTCCAGTTTGACCATACCCCCGCACCAGCCGGTAGTAATATATGGCAGCGCCTCAAGCATAAATATTATTTCTATTGGTTATTAATAGTTGGTGTGATTCCTGCTGTTGTGATTGGACTATTGGCGAAGAAGTCGGGATTACTCGACTGGCTGCTTGACAGTGTACTGGTTGTTGCCATCATGCTGGTAGTGGGAGGTGTATTTATGCTGTTCTGTGACAAATTGTTCAATAAGGGCTCTGATGATAATAAGGTCAATGAAAAACGTGCTTTTAACATCGGTCTTTATCAGTGTATCTCTGTAATACCAGGTGTGTCACGCTCTATGGCTACTATCGTGGGTGGTATGACACAAGGACTTACTCGTAAGCGTGCCGCAGAGTTCTCCTTCTTCCTTGCCGTACCTACCATGGCAGGTGCCACACTTCTCGACTTGCTGGATTTATTGAAGGAGGATGCAGCCTGGGCAACGCCTCATAACATCACGATGTTGCTGTTAGGTTGTGTTGTAGCCTTTGTCGTTGCCCTTCTTGCCATGAAATGGTTTGTGGCATTCTTGACGAAATATGGCTTTAAGGCTTTCGGTATTTATCGTATTATAGTTGGTGGCATTATCATCGTACTGCTTCTGACGGGTCATTCACTTGCAATGGTTGATTAATGAACTTCACTCAGGGAGAGATAATCTATATTAATAAGCCTTACCGGATGTCGTCATTCGGGGCGTTGGCTTTTGTCCGTACCCGTATTTCCAAGAAAATAGGGGTGAAGCGGGTGAAGATAGGGCATGCCGGTACTTTAGACCCTCTTGCCACGGGGGTGTTGATTCTCTGTACAGGGAAGAAGACAAAAGAGATAGAGCGTCTGCAATATGATACCAAGGAGTATACGGCAACTCTCCAATTGGGGGCAACGACTCCCAGTTATGATATGGAACATGAGGTGGATGAGACTTATCCTGTGGAGCATATCACCAAAGCATTAATCACCGAGACACTACCGCAGTTTGTGGGGGATATCCAGCAGGTACCCCCGCAGTATTCCGCTGTGAAGGTTGGGGGAAAACGTTCCTACCAGTTGAAACGTAGTGGCGATGAAGTGGAGTTGAAGGCAAAACCTATCCGTATCGATGAAATAGAGCTGGTCTCTTTTGACGAAGAGAAGAAACAGGCTTCTATCCGTGTGGTATGTGGCAAGGGTACTTATATCCGCTCCTTGGCTCGTGACATCGGAGAGGCATTGGGCAGTGGCGCCTACCTGACAGCATTATGTCGCACCAGGGTAGGGGGTGTCCGTCTGGAGGATTGTGTGGAGTTGGATACTTTCAATACCTGGCTGGATAACCAAGAAATCGAAATATCGTAATCTCGAAATATTGAATAATAAACTATATGAAACTATCACAATTTAAATTTAAGTTGCCAGAGGAGCAGGTGGCATTGGAACCACCTCATAAGACGTTTGAGAACGAGGATGGTACCGTGGAGAAAGTCTATCGCCGCGATGAATGTCGTCTGATGGTGGTCCATCGTAAGAGCCAGACCATTGACATCTTCCAGAAGGATAGCAAGGGAAAGGATACAGACCAACCGTTGCTGTTCCGTGACATAGTTAATTATTTCAATGAAGGTGATACCTTGGTGCTCAACGATACGAAGGTGTTCCCTGCCCGTCTCTATGGTACCAAGGAGAAGACAGATGCCAAAATTGAGGTGTTCCTGCTGCGTGAACTCAATGAGGAGTTGCGCCTGTGGGATGTTCTGGTAGAACCGGCACGTAAGATACGTATTGGTAATAAGCTGTTCTTTGAGGATGATGGTCCTATGGTAGCGGAGGTGATAGATAATACCACCAGTCGTGGACGAACCTTGCGTTTCCTCTATGACTGTCCCCATGATGAGTTTAAGCGTGAGCTGTTTGCCTTGGGCTCTGCCCCCGTGCCTCGTTATATCATAGACCGCCGTGAGGTGACGACTGATGATATGGAGAATTTCCAGACTATCTATGCCAAGAACGAGGGTGCCGTGACAGCTCCTGCCTCCGGACTGCATTTCAGCCGCGAGTTGTTGAAGCGCCTGGAGATACACGGTGTCAATTTCTCCTATATCACTGTCCATTGTGGACTGGGTTGTTTTGATCCAATAGAGGTGGAGGACCTGACCAAGCATAAGATGAGCTCAGAGCAGATGATAGTCAATGCGGAGGCTTGCCGGATAGTCAATGAGGCGAAGGGCAGCGGACGGCATATCTGTGCGGTGGGAGTCAGCACCTTACGTGCTACAGAATCTGCAGTAGGTACTGATGGACTGCTGAAAGAATTTGATGGATGGACCAATAAGTTCATCTTCCCACCCTATGAGTTCGGACTCGCTGATTCGATGATCACCAATTTCTATCAGCCGGAGTCTACTATGATGATGGCTACGGCGGCGTTCGGCGGTTATGAACTGATATACGAGGCGTATGATAAAGCTGTGCAGAACGGCTTTATGTTTGGCTGCTATGGTGATGCGATGTTGATTCTCGATGATTAATCATCAATTATTTCTCGGTCTCGGCTCTAACCTTGGTGATAGAGCTGAGAATATCCGGAAAGCAGTATTGCTCATCCAGGAGAGGGTGGGAGAGGTTGTCAGGCAGTCCTCCTTGATAGAGACGGAGCCTTGGGGCTTCGAGTCTGACCATCCTTTCTTGAACGGGGTCATCCTCTGTGAGACAACACTCACCCCTCGACAGGTGCTGAGGGCGACACAGAAGATTGAGCGGGAACTGGGACGCAAGAAGAAAACAACGCTCCTCTCTCACCTCTCACCTCTCACCTCTCACCTCTATAGTGACCGTCCCATAGACATAGACATCCTGCTCTATGACGACCTGACTGTGAATGAGCCGGACCTGAAGATACCGCATCCGCTGATGCATGAGCGTGACTTTGTCATGATTCCTCTCCGTGAAATCAGACATTAAATATACTAATCTATAAAACAATACAATTATGAAGAAACTATTTCTGACCATTGTGGCTGCTCTTGCGGTAAGTATGGGCGCACAAGCTGACAACCCCTACAAGAAATTTACGGAGAAGGTGCCATTCGCAATGCCGGAGGTAAGTGCTCCCGTGATTCCTGATTATCAGGTGAAGCTCACCGACTTTGGCGCCGTCGGTGATGGCATCACCCTCAATACAGAGGCCTTTGCCAAGGCTATTGATGCATTGAGCAAGAGGGGTGGTGGTAAACTGGTGGTGCCGCAGGGCGTCTGGCACACCGGTCCTATTGTCCTCAAGAGTAATATAGAACTGAACCTCAAGGCTGGCGCTGTTATCCTGTTTGCTGCCGACGAGAGTCTTTATCCTATCATCGAGACCTCTTTTGAGGGTCTGGACACCCGTCGTCTGCAGTCTCCCATCTATGCTAAGGGTGCTACGAATATCGCCATCACAGGTAAGGGCGTGATTGACGGCAATGGTCAGTATTGGCGTCCTGTGAAGAAAGAGAAGGTGACTGCCAAGCACTGGAAGTCTTTGCTCGCTATTCCGGGTTCTCAGGAACTGAAGCCAGGCTACTGGGTGCCTTCTGCAGGATATGCTCAAGGTGAGAAGGGTGCCAACATGAATGTTCCTAATGCCCAGACTGCGGAGGAGTGGAATGCCATTAAGCGTTTCCTGCGACCAGTGATGATATCTCTGGTGCAGTGTAAGAATGTCATGCTGAAAGGGGTTATCTTCCAGAACTCTCCCGCTTGGAACCTCCACCCGCTGATGAGTGAGAATGTCATCATTGACCAGGTATTGGTGCGTAACCCCAGCTATGCACAGAATGGTGATGCGCTCGACTTGGAGTCTTGTAAGAATGTGCTTATCGTCAACTCGCGTTTCGATGCCGGTGATGACGGTATCTGTATCAAGAGCGGTAAGGATGCCGATGGTCGTCGCCGTGGTATTCCATGCGAGAATGTGGTAGTTGACGGATGCACTGTCTTCGCAGGACATGGTGGGTTCGTGGTCGGCTCAGAGATGAGTGGCGGCGTGAAGAACATCCTTGTGGAGAACTGCCAGTTCCTCGGTACTGATGTGGGCTTGCGTTTCAAGTCTACCCGTGGTCGTGGCGGTATTGTTGAGAATATATATATTAATAAGGTGTCAATGACTGATATCAAGACCGATGCCATCACCTTCAATATGTATTATGGTGGCAAGTCGGTGGCTGAGATGCTGGAGGATGGTGACAACCCAGATAATGTCACCAAGGCTCCTGTTACAGAAGAGACCCCCATCTTCCGTAATATCGACATCAAGGACTGTGTCTGCAATGGTGCCGGGCGTGCCATGGAGTTTAACGGTCTGCCGGAGATGCCTATCGATGGTATCACCCTTCAGAACCTGACCATCCTTGCCAAGAAGGATGCGGTGTTCACCAACTGTAAGAATATCAAGAAGAAGAACGTGAATATCAAGATACAGAAATAAAAGAAAAAAGCCTCGCAATTTTGCGGGGCTTTTTCTTTGTAAGTCTTCAACCTTATTTACGCAGACCAAGTGCCTTGACGATGGCGCGGTAGCGGTTGATGTCTTTGTTGTAGAGATACTTCAGGAGCTTACGACGCTGACCTACCAGCTTTGTCAGTGAGCGGGCGGTACCGAAGTCCTTGTGGTTCTTCTTCAGGTGCTCTGTCAGGTGACTGATACGATAGGTGAACAGGGCGATCTGGCTCTCTGCGGAACCTGTGTCTGTCACACTCTTACCATGCTTCTCAAAGATCTCTTTCTTTTTTGCTTGATCTAAATACATAATTTTGATGATTAAATTGTTAATAAATACATCCTTCAGATGCCTGCCACCCTCATCAGAAGTGGGGTACATCATCAAATGCGGGTGCAAAATTACTACATTTTTTCGAAATATCAAACTTTTCTCAGAAAAAAGTAGTAATTTTGCACCCAAATTAATTAAGGAAAAGGAATGCAGGATATTAGGAACATTGCGATTATCGCACATGTAGACCACGGCAAGACGACGCTCGTGGACAAGATGATGCTGGCAGGTAACCTGTTCCGTGAGGGACAGAACCTTTCGAGCCAGGTGTTGGATGCTAACGACCTTGAGAGGGAGCGTGGCATCACGATTCTTTCGAAGAATGTAAGTATTAACTGGAAAGGAACGAAAATCAATATTATAGACACCCCGGGACACTCCGACTTCGGCGGTGAGGTGGAGCGTGTGCTGAACATGGCGGACGGTTGCCTGCTGCTGGTGGATGCCTTCGAGGGTCCGATGCCACAGACACGTTTCGTATTGCAGAAGGCGTTGCAGATAGGACTGAAACCTATCGTCGTGGTCAACAAGGTCGACAAACCTAACTGTCGTCCTGAGGAGGTCTATGAGATGGTCTTCGACTTGATGTTCTCTTTGGATGCTACCGAGGACCAGCTGGACTTCCCTGTAGTCTATGGCTCGGCAAAGAACGGATGGATGGGTGAGGACTATAACACACCTACCAACGATATCACCTACCTGCTGGACAAGATTGTGGAGGTAATTCCTGCTCCCCAGCAGCTGGAGGGTACTCCCCAGATGCTCATCACGTCCCTCGACTACTCCAGTTATACGGGTCGTATCGCTGTGGGACGTGTACACCGCGGCTCTCTGAAGGATGGGCAGCAGGTGACGATTGCTCATCGTGACGGTACGATGGAGAAGACGAAGATCAAGGAACTGCATACCTTCGACGGTATGGGACATGTGCGCACCGAACAGGTAGACTGTGGTGACATCTGTGCCGTCATCGGCTTGGAGAAATTCGAGATCGGCGACACGATCTGTGATGTGGAGAATCCGGAACCGCTGCCTCCTATCGCCATCGACGAGCCGACGATGTCGATGCTCTTCACCATCAACGACTCCCCCTTCTTCGGCAAGGAGGGTAAGTTCGTCACCAGCCGTCATATCAACGACCGCCTGGAGAAGGAGTTGGAGAAGAACCTCGCCCTGCGTGTAGAGCCCTTCGAGGACGCTACCGACCGCTGGGTGGTCAGCGGACGTGGCGTGCTGCACCTCTCCGTACTCATCGAGACCATGCGCCGTGAGGGCTATGAGTTGCAGGTGGGACAGCCGCAGGTAATCTATAAGGAGATTGACGGGGTGAAGTGTGAGCCTATCGAGGAACTCACCATCAACGTACCTGAGGAGTTCGCCTCTAAGATGATTGATATGGTGACACGCCGTAAGGGTGAGATGACCTCCATGGAGAGTCAGGGGGAACGTACGAACATCGAGTTCGACATCCCTTCCCGTGGTATCATCGGACTGCGTACCAATGTGCTGACGGCATCACAGGGTGAGGCTATCATGGCACACCGCTTCAAGGAGTACCAGCCTTATAAGGGTGACATCGAGCGTCGTGTCAATGGTTCGATGATTGCCCTGGAGACAGGTACCGCCTTCGCCTATTCCATCGATAAGTTGCAAGACCGTGGTAAGTTCTTCATCGACCCGGGTGAGGAGGTATATATGGGACAGGTTGTCGGTGAGCATGTGCATGACAACGACCTCGTGGTGAATGTCGCCAAGGCAAAACAGCTTACTAACGTCCGTGCCTCCGGTACTGACGACAAGGCACGCATCATCCCCAAGACCGTCATGTCACTGGAAGAGTGTCTGGAGTATATCAAGGAAGATGAGCTGGTGGAGGTCACTCCCAAGTCAATGCGTATGCGCAAGATCATCCTTGACCATGACCAGCGTAAGAAAGCTAATAAGCAATAAACGTGAACAGATAATATATCTATATTGTCAATATGCAGAAAATAAAGTTATGGGTGATGATTGCCGTGATGATATGCGGCGTCAGCTCTTGTGTGAAAAAAATGGCACAGGACGTGTCCCTTGAGGATAACAGTCAGTTTGTGAATATCACTGACGTGATACCTGACGTGATCCTGGAAATTAGGTATTTCGGTACCTATAATTTTGTGGGGACACGCATTGACGGCTATGAGGCACCCACGGCTCTGTTGACCAGACAGGCTGCCGACAGTCTGAAGGCTGTCAGTGATGATCTGAAGCGGATGGGGTTCCGGCTGAAGATTTATGATGCCTACCGTCCCCAGAAGGCCGTTGACCACTTCGTGCGATGGGCAAAGGATGTGAACGACACGGTGATGAAGCGTTATTTCTATCCTGACCTTACCAAAGACGTGCTTTTCCCTCAGGAATATATCATAGAGCGTAGCGGACATACCCGTGGCTCCACGCTGGACCTGACGCTCTTTGACATGGATAAGGAGAAAGAGGCTGACATGGGTGGTACGTTCGACTGGTTCGGCAAAGAGAGTCATCCCGACTTCTGCGGCAACCCTGATACGTTCGAGTATCACCCCAGTGACAGTCTGACGGCGGAGCAGTTTAACAACCGTATGATCCTGCGCCGTGCGATGATGCGCCACGGTTTCAAACCCCTGCATACGGAGTGGTGGCATTTCACGCTGGAAAACGAACCTTTCCCAGATACCTATTTTACCTTCCCGGTGGCACCGATTAAGCGATAATATCTATTATGTGATGGGAAAGATGTCGAAATTCTGGATGCTGACCTTCGTGCTGATGATGTGTGGCATCATGAGTGCAGAGGCACAGATTTCTGCGGAAGTGTCAGAACTGCTGAAGAAGGTAGCGGCTAAAATGGATCATCCTTCAGGTACGGAGGTTGACATGAACGTACGTGCCAAGATGTTTATTATCTCTGTCAATATGAAGATGACAGTCTTTTCCAAGGGTGACAAGCAGCGCATGAAAGGTACGATGAAAATCCTAGGGAAAACGGCTCATATAGAGTCGGGTTTCGACGGACAGCAGGAATGGAAATATAAGCATCTGGATGTGAAAAAGGAGAATAAGAAGGATACTCTTTACATCAAGAAGGTGACCAAGAAATCTAAGGCTGACTATGATGTCGATTTCGATTTGGATAAGTCGTATCGCAAAGCCACCATCAAGTTGAAAGACAAATATCATGTCATTACCTTCACGAATCCTGTCAGCAAGGACGACCCGAAGAAGGTGACGATGAAAATCGACAAGGACAATGAGGTTCTGCGTGAGGTGTCTGTCAAGGAGGGTGGCGCCACGATGACCCTTACCTTCAATCGTATTAAATACGGTGTCAACGACAACGTCTTCGTACTGGATACCTCGAAATATCCCGGTGCAGTCATCGTGAGAAAGTAGCCTATAGCTCCTTACGTAAAAAGATAAATTACTATAAGGTATAGCAAGAAATGCGGGCTTTCCTGCATTTCTTGCTATGTTGCAGATAGTCAAGCGCTTGCTGATTATTTTCCTGCACCTGAAGTTGCACCTTGTGATTTCATCCCCAGATAATAACCATGGGTTCCGTTCAGAGACCCTTCTGGGAAATGCTGACGGTGCAGGGCGCGTCCCAGTTTCCCAAGGGTAGGTACGTCAGCGGTGAGCAGATGCTGGCGGAGCAGTTGTTGGATAGTCGTCGCTGTCATGAAGTTCTCTTTGGTTTTAGGGGCAGGTTTAAGCAGGTCACAAATCATATCCTCGACAGAACAGCGGAGTTGGTAGGGACGGTTGTGCTCCATAATCTCACGCTCGTCATCATGGTCAAACCAATATTGCTCGTCATGCGCAATCTCCCAGACCGCCTGTGCATACATCTGTTGATAGTTGATGGTGCCCGACATGTCTGCCTCGCCGGTCATCTCCACACAGAGATAGCGACGGGAACCCGTAGGGTCGGTCAATGGCTGACGGTCGTTCGTGGTGGCGATGAAAGAGCACAGGCGGGAAGTCATCGTATACTGGTCAGAGCGCATCTTTCGTATCTGTACGTCCTTCTCTGTGAGGAGTCGCTTGATCTTCGCCTGCTCACGTTCCGTTTTGGCATTATACTCATCGATATTCACCAGCCACATCCTTCCTAAGACGCGTTCCACTTGTTCGGCATTGTCCATCTTGAGGTCGTCCATGTAGTATTCCCTGAGGGAGTAGGGGAGGATATTCTTGCAGAATGTCGACTTTTTCATTGCCTGTGTGCCAATCAGCATCGGTACCATCGAGTTGCCGAAGTCACGACTTTTGTTCATTGCCTGTGCCACCATGGCGAGGAACCAACGATGGAAGAAGCGTTGCCACTGCTCATAGTCGGTCTTCAGTCTCTGGGCATATTCCCCGATATAGTCTTTTTGCTGGTCCCATTGTCCCACCCCTCCCAAAAACTCATGGATGGGATTATAGCGAGGAATGAGCGAGGAGTGCACATACAAGTCGATGTCAATCTGCCACCCATGTCCACCCTCCAGCATCTCCTCGAAGGCGATACGCTTCAAGTCACGTTCTCCCAAGGGCTGCCATTGGGGAAATGTCTGGTCGTTGGGACGGAACTCCACCAACTGCTTGACCTCATTATAACGCAGTTGATAGCGACGCTCGAAGAAATCTCTGATGGTATAGGCGATACGCTCTTTCTGATTCATCTGCGATACCGCTTTCCCTCGGAACTTCTTCATATAGGCGGTACGGAATATCTTCCTGACGATGTCCTCGTCCTCGTGGAAACGCCATTGCCATAGCGTATGCCTTACACATGCCTCCTCTTCCAAGCGTGCCTTCTGACAATAGCCGGCAAGTGTTGCCAGCACCTGCTCTTCTTCCTCAGCGTCTGGAAAATCCTCCAAGGCTCGCTGAAGACAGGCGTAGTATTCTTTCCTGAGACGCTTGCGCTCCTCATGGTCGGGATAGTATTGCACGCTGCCGTCCGTGTCCACTTTCGTGTCTTGGTATTTGACGAGTATTCCCTCTTCCTTCATGACGACAGGAAATGCTTGTGCGTCAGGGTGATAGAAGACTTGTGGGTCGTAACTCATCGGGACACCTGACAGAAGGGTGAGTTCCTTCTTCTGTAACGTGCAGTCTGCGAGGGCAAGATAGACGGGGGCGACCTGTTGCTGTGCCTGCCGGAGCATCCGCAGGTATTCCTTGCTGTCCTTTGCCTCATGACCGTCAGCGAAGCCGACACGAATCACTACATGCAGCAGGTGGCGGCAATCGCTTCGGAAGGCAACTGCCGTGTAGGGTACCTGTCCTACCTTTTGCAGCCATTCACTGACGGTCTGCTCATGGTCTGACTCGGCGGTCATCATCAGCAGACCTGTCATGCGTGTCACATCGTCATACCCTTTTCGTCCGAAAGTGGCGCTGAACAGCAGTTGCGGCTTCTCCTCTTTGAAGAGGGTTCTCTTGTCTCTCATACGCTCAACGACGGTGCTGAGGTCTGTCGTGACAGCCCCTCTCATCATACCGTCTTTCATTATTACTTTTGAAATTTTCATGAATGATAAATGTTGATTAAACTGCTGCAAAGATACAATAAAATGCCTCGCATTGCAAGTACTGGTATGTGGTACACCGTGTTCAAATAGGTGGTATTTAATGTACGTGTACCAGGAACAGAATATACGACATACCGGGACAAGTTGTACGAGGTATTTGGACTACCAGTACCAAGAATCCGTACAAATCTTGGGACTATGGTTAAATAGTCTAAAATAGCCTTAACACAAGAAAGAAAAGAGACACTTAGGTGCAGGAAGTGTCTCTTTTTAGGTTATGCAACTGTCTGATAACCAGACGAGGTGCAGGTTTGCAGGATATTCTTAGCTTTCTCTTAGGCAAAGGTGTAAGCCATGACCTCATGGTCGAATGCCAGGTTTTCGGTATACCCTGTCCTCCGGAAGAAGTCGATAATCCACTTTTGCTGTTGAGGATTCAGCAAGCGCTCCCCATTATGGTAGCGGTAGTAGTTACTGTGTCCTCCCAGATACTGCTTGAGAGTGGTACGTAAGTGTTTGATGTGCTTGTGCTTGACCTCAGAGAAGAGGGTGTTGAATCCCCATGCCATGACTTGAGGCTCCCCTTTTTCAAGGAAACGGCACCCCTTCTCCGTCATCTTCATGTTTGGATAGACGGCAGGCCCCCAGTCCCGTTCCTCAGGTAGTTCCTTGCCAGCAAGAAATCTCAGACACTCGTCCTTCTTGACGCACTCTTTGTTAAAACAAAGTTGGTACCCTTTGGGTACATTCCGAAAGTCGGCTTTGATGGTTTGATCTTTTGTTTTCATTAATAGTTACGAAATTGATGGTTTTTATGATGTTGATAATATCATAGTTGACATATCGACTACAAAGGTACAACTTTTTCTCTCAAATCCCTCACAACTCCCTCCATTTTTTTCATAAGAAAGGAGAGGTGGAATAGCAAAACGGGACCCATACGGGAGTAGTTGTCGCAACTACTCCCGTCCCCAAACACCCTGTACATCAGTGTTTCACGAGAAAACGGGAGGAGGGGACTAGTTTTTGCAAATGATCACCAATTCTCCACCAAGAGTTGGAAGAGGGACTGGAGGGCGTGGGCGTAGTTCTTTTCGGACGAGCCATCACCGATTTCCTCGGCGTTGCTCTTTCTCTCGATGCAGGTGCCAACCTCATTGAAATAGTAACGCCACTCAAGGACCTCTCCTTCTTCCGCACCTCTGTCATAGGAGAAAATAAGGTTGTAGGTAGCAGGGTCGTAAAGGAATTCTTTGTAGTTGTCGAAACTCATGGTGGTACGGTGGGTCGTTGCCAAGAAACACTTGGTGTCCGACGTAGCATCATTGTTGCTCTTCTCTCCAAAAAGACAGATGACATCCGTCACAGGAGGACAGTCACCTTCCTCTTGGTTGTGGATAGTGATGGTGACATCACAGGGGTAGAAAGTCTCGACTTTCTTTCCTGACTTGTCCTTGGCAAGGGCATACTGTGTGCGGATATGTTTCAACTGGTCAGCCTTCGAGCGCTGGGTGCCTTGGAACTTCACGGCAGGAGCTGTCGCTGCGTCTTCGATGGCTAACTTGAAAATCTGGTGATATAGCTCGGCGAGTTTCTTCTCTGAGTCACCTGTTCCCCAATCGTCACTCTCGGTGCTGTTCTTCGTCTCGATGAGTTTCCCTGCGGCATCGTAATAGTAGCGGTGCTCGATGGTCATTCCCGCATCGGTGATCCAGCGTACGAAAGCGAAGGCGAGAACCCCCGTTTTGCGGTCGTACATCTGTTCACGAAAGCACTCATGTCCATGAATGGTATTATAATAGCTGATGAAGTAGGGCTGTTCATAGGCGTTGAACGAGCCGTCACTCACATTGACTTTACGTTGCTCGTCGAAATAGATATCGAGTGATCCCTCATTATAGATGTCGTGCTCGATGCTGACTATCTCGTTGAAGGTGATTTTCATGTCCTTGGCAGGGTTGCCGTCTTTTCCATTATTGGCAATCTGTGCCTTTGCCTCAGCATACATCTTGCGGATCTCTTTGATACGCTCGCTCTTGTTCTGTGCCTGTGCGGAACTGAGTCCCAGCAGGAAGATCATCGTGAAAAGAATAATTCTGGTCATTGTCTTTGGTTTGAGTTTCTGTTTGCAAAGATATAAAACTTTTATAAAAAAAGGAATCATTTCTGGGAAATTTCATAATTTTGACTATCTTTGCACACATGATTGACAGGGCGACGATAGACAAAATCATGGATGCCACTAATATCGTGGATGTGGTGGGCGAGTTCGTGAGCCTCCGCAAGGCGGGGGTGAACTACAAGGGACTATGTCCTTTCCATGATGACAAGACCCCGTCGTTCATGGTGTCACCCTCGAAACAGATCTGTCACTGTTTTGCCTGTGGGGAGGGAGGTAATGCCGTCAACTTCCTCATGAAGCACGAGCAGATCACCTACCCGGAGGCATTGCGCTGGCTGGCGAAGAAATACAATATCGAGATAGAGGAGCGTGAGCTCTCTGACGAGGAGAAGAGAGAACAGTCCGACCGTGAGTCGATGTTCATTGTCAACGAGTGGGCATGTCAGTATTTCCATGACATCCTGAATAACGACGTGGACGGACAGGCTATCGGCAAACAGTATTTCCGCAGTCGTGGCATCCGCGACGATATCATCAAGAAGTTCCAGTTGGGTTTTGCACTCACCAAGCGTGACGCCCTGGTCAACGAGGCACATCGGAAAGGCTATAAGGACGAGTTCTTGGTGAAGACTGGACTGTGCATCGAGAATGAGCGCGGCATCTATGACCGCTTCGCCGGTCGTGCCATCTTCCCCTGGTTGAATGTCAGCGGCAAGGTCGTGGCGTTCGGCGGTCGTAAACTCGATGCGGCAACGAAGGGCGTGCAGCAGAAATACGTCAACTCACCCGACTCAGAGATCTATCATAAGGAACGGGAGCTCTATGGTATCTACCAGGCGAAGAAGGCCGTTGTGAAGGAGGACCGTGTCTATATGGTCGAGGGCTATACCGATGTTATCGCCATGCATCAGTGCGGACTGGAGAACGTGGTGGCGAACTCCGGTACGGCACTCTCTGTCTACCAGATTCGTCTGCTGCGCCGTTTCACCCAGAATATCACGTTGCTGTACGATGGTGACGAGGCAGGTATCCATGCTGCCATGCGAGGTACCGACATGCTGTTGCAGGAGGGAATGAAGGTGATGGTGCTGCTGTTGCCTGACGGTGACGACCCCGACTCCTTCTCCCGCAAGCATACCGCCACCGAGTTCAAGGAGTATATCGAGAAGAACCAGACCGACTTCATCCAGTTTAAGACCGACCTGATGCTGAAAGGAGTCAAGGACCCCATCAAGCGTGCTGAAGCTATCAACTCCATCGTTCGCTCGGTGAGTGTCATCCCCGACCCTGTGGAGCGGCAGCTGTTCCTCAAGGACACTGCCCAGCGTCTGAACATGGACGAGAAGACACTGATATCACAAGCCAATAAGTATATAGCCGGTGACAAGGATGAGCAGCAGAAAGAGGCGGAGCGGGAGGCTCGTCAGCAAGAGAACAGCCCTGCCCTGCAAGAGCCTATCGGTCTGCATACTCCTCAGGAGCAGGCTAACGAGGTGGAGCGTCTGCTCATCCAGCAGATTATCCGCTATGGTGAGGTGGTGATTGTCGATGAGGATACCGTAGACGACGGACATGTGAAGATGAATGTCATCCAGTATCTTGCCAACGACTTCGCGGAAGATGACCTCTCTTTCAGCAACGACCTCTTTAACCGCATCCTGCAAGAGGCGGCAGACCATGTGTCAGACCCAGGTTTCAAGGCAGAGACCTATTTCACCCAGCATCCCGATGTGGAGGTCAGTCAACTGGCCCATCGCCTTGCCGTGGACAACTACCAGCTGGGACGCAGTTTCAAGAAAGAACCGTCTTCCAAGGAGTTACGCAACCAGGTGGAACACCTGGAACTCGACTTCCGTTATATGATTGTGACGGGCAGGCAGAAGGAGATCATGAATGAGATGAAGACGGAGAAAGACATGGGTCGTATGAAGGAACTCATGACCGAGTACCAGTCTGTGTCCCAACTCTGTCAGCAGATAGGGAAGATGTTAGGACGTTAACATTCGTAGTGCGATGCATTCATTACTATATATAACAGGGATGACCCTCCTGTGGATGATTATCGCTGTCGCCGTCATCCACGTGCTGATGGATAACCGCCAGCCAGCCAAGACCATGGCATGGGCGCTGGTGATTATCTTCGTACCCGTCATCGGACTCGTTTTCTATCTTTTCTTCGGTATCAACCATCGTAAGGAACGCATGGTCAGCCAGCGCTCCCTCGACCAGTTGACGAAACGCTCGATGCTGGGATTTGTGGAACAGAAGAACCTGCGGGTACCGGAGCGGCATAAACAACTTGTCGACCTCTTTGTCAATCAGTCGTTCTCCCTACCTTTCAAAGACAACCAGATAGACATCATGACTGACGGCTATTCCTTCTTCCCGGAACTGCTGAAGGATATTGCCCAGGCAAAGCACCATATCCACCTCGACATGTATATCTTCGAGGATGATGCCTTGGGACGGCTGGTAGCCGATGCCCTTATCAGTAAGGCACGAGAGGGGGTGATGGTGCGTGTCATCTATGATGATGTGGGTTGTTGGAATGTGCGGCATGACTTCTACGAGGAAATGCGGGAGGGCGGTATTGAGGTTGCCGCTTACCTCCCTGTGCGATTCCCCTCGTTTACAAGTAAGGTGAACTATCGCAACCACCGTAAACTCATCGTTATCGATGGTGTGACGGGTTATATCGGTGGTATGAATATCGCCTTGCGCTATGTGAAAGGAACAGGAGCACAGGCTTGGCGTGACACGATGTTACGTATTACTGGAGGTGCTGTTTATGGTTTGCAGCGTGCCTTCCTCATCGACTGGTATTTCGTCGACCGCACCCTGATTACCAATCGTGACTACTACCCGGCACTCGCCACTCACCCCTTACCTCTCCCCACAAATAACTGTCTTGCCCAGATAGTCACCAGCGGACCCACCAATCCCTATCCGGAGATTATGCAGGGTTACGTGCGTATCATCTTGGCGGCACGGCGTTACATATATATTGAGACACCTTATTTCCTGCCCAACGAACCTGTACTGTTCGCTATCAAGACAGCGGCAAAGGCAGGTGTTGACGTGCGTGTTCTCTGTCCTCTCCGCTCTGACGCCCGTTTTACGGACTGGGCTTCCCGCTCTTATCTTCGTGAGGTCCATGAGGCAGGAGCACAGGTGTTACTCTATCAGGCGGGATTCCTGCATTCCAAGATGATGGTTTGCGACGACTCTGTCGTCACCTGTGGCTCTACCAATGTCGACTTCCGTTCCTTCGAGAACAACTTCGAGGCGAATGCCTTTATCTATGATGAAGGAACGGCATTACGTATGAAGACGGTGTTCCTGCATGACCAAGAGCGGTCAGTCCTATTAAGCGACCTGCCTCATAGGATTCATCCGAAATTCATTAAGCGGTTGTGGGAGAGTGTCACCCGACTGTTGTCACCGTTGCTTTAAACAACGAGAAATTCACACTGCCATACGCACGGTGTTCCACGAAGTGGGGATGCTGTGAGAAATCATAGTCTTTGCCATGCTCAAAGACAAAGATGCCATCCTGCTTCAACAGGTCTTTCTCGAAAATCAAGTCGGGAATCTGGGGCAGTTCTTTCAAAGCGTATGGCGGGTCGGCAAAGATAAAGTCGAACTGCTGCTTACAAGACTTGATGAAACGGAAGACATCTCCGCGGATGGGAATGGCGGAATTGTCGGTAGAGAGTTTTTTGAGACATTCCTGTATGAAGCGGTGGTGGTCACGGTCTGACTCGATGCTGACGACCTGACTGCATCCGCGGGACAGGAGTTCGAGAGTGATACTGCCCGTACCAGAGAAGAGGTCGAGGGCGGCGGCATCCTCGAAATCGATATAGCCGTTGAGCACGTTGAAGATATTCTCCTTCGCAAAGTCGGTCGTCGGGCGAGCCTTGAACGAACGGGGTATCTCGAAGTGTCTCCCTTTGTATTTTCCAGTGATTATTCTCATCTTCCCTTTACGAATAAGGTCATCAAGTCGTAGGGCATCCCTTCTATCTGTGTGACGGCAGAGCGGTTGAAGTCACCGGCTGGGTTGATGGTATATACCCTTTTGATATATTTCTGTATTTCCGTCGTCAACCAGTCCTGCTCAGGGATGTCACCAACCAAGTGTATCTCATCACGGTCAGCCTGCAAACCGATTTGTTTCCAAGTATATAAGAGGTAGTACAAGGCATCGTGGGCATCATGCGCATCGAAGGTGTTACAGAACTTAAAACGGTTTTGCCCGAAGCTGAACACCTCCATGTGGCGTTCGTGGAAATAGGCATAGACCTTATCCCTGCCCCCCATGTAGCTGCGCTGGTGCAGGTAACGCCATACAGGGGCGATGGCGGCGATAAAGGTAATCTGTGTGAAATGGTCGTCCAATACAAGTCTCAAGTCACGATTGATGGAGAATACCGCCACGCAGTTTAAGTCCGGCAATACGGTATGGGCTATCTCATCCTGCTCATGACCTTCGTAGGCATGGAGATACAAGGTACGCTGCTCCTCCTCATGAAACAGTTCGATGGGTGTCATAAGGGTAGGGCTGTCAATCATCACCAGCACACGACCATACGCAGTCTGAAGCATCGGTTGTGTGCGGAAAGCCTCCCGCATGTTGGCTGCCATGGAGATACCCGGGTTCAGGAGATAAGGCTCAAAGTCGATCTGCCCGTTTCCCTCGCTTTTGACGGTGGCAAAGGATAGGCTGTTGCGACTGATGCGGATGACGAGTCGCTGGTTGGTCATGTTGGCATACTGCATGTTCGTCACAATTAGTGTTGGATGATGCTCAGCACACAGAGCACGGCGAGAATGCCTGCCATGAGGGCGAGAATCATGTTAGTCATGCGATTTGAGATCTTCATATCGTTTGCAAAATTACGAATAAGTGAGAAGAAAACCAAATTATTTTGTAATTTTGCAACAAATTATGATTACTGACGAACTGAAGTATCGCATCCGTGAGGCTTTCCTCCATGTGCCGACGGCAGAGCAGGAGCACGCCATCGACGTGTTCTCTTTGTTTATGACAGACCGTCACGACCATGCCGTGATGATTATGCGTGGCTCTGCCGGTACGGGAAAGACAACCCTTGCAGCCGCTGTCGTCAAGGCAATGGCATCTCTGAAACAGAAGATGGTGCTGCTGGCTCCTACCGGACGTGCCGCCAAGGTCTTTTCGCTTTATGCCGGTCATCCTGCCTATACTATCCATCGTCGCATCTATCGTCAGAAATCGTTGGAAGGCGTTTTCGATCTTAACTATAACAATACGCAGGATACCTTATATATTATAGATGAGGCTTCGATGATAGCCAATGCCTCTCATTATGGTGACACTCCTTTCGCACAGGGGCAGTTGCTGGACGACCTGATACAGTTTGTGTATAATGGCCGTAACTGTCGTATGCTCCTTATTGGCGACCGTGCACAGTTGCCCCCGGTGGGTGAAGAGGAAAGTCCTGCCCTGATGGGTGAGGTGTTGCGGAGTTACGGACTGCATGTCCATGAGTGCGATCTCAACGAGGTGTTGCGACAGAGTCAGGAGTCTGGCATCTTATGGAATGCGACAGTTATTAGGAACCTCACCCCTGACCCCTCTCCAGGAGGCGAAGGGAATATCTTATTACCGAAGATACGTTTTGTAGGTTTCGAGGATATCCATGTCGTGCCGGGGGATGAGTTGATTGAGTCGCTGGCAAGCAGCTACTCGAAGGTGGGACTCGATGAGACGATGGTGGTTACCCGCAGTAATAAACGGGCGAATATTTATAATCAGGGAATCCGTAACATGGTGCTGGGGCGTGAGGACCAGCTCACCACAGGTGACCAACTCATGATAGTGAAGAATAATTATTATTGGGCGACGGCGGACTCTCAACTTTCATTCATCGCCAATGGCGACCGTGCTGTGGTGCGGAGAGTACGGAATGTCCATGAGTTATATGGTTTTCATTTCGCTGAGGTCACCATGACCTTTCCCGACTATGACGACTATGAGTTGACGGCAATGGTCATTCTTGATACCCTGACTTCAGAGGCACCTGCCCTGACCCGTGAGCAACAGAAACAGCTCTATCAGGCAGTGATGGGGGACTATGCCGATATCCCTTTGAAACAAGACCGGCTGAAGAAACTCAAAGAGGATAAATACTATAATGCCCTACAGGTGAAATTCGCCTATGCTGCCACCTGTCACAAGGCACAGGGCGGACAGTGGGCACATGTATATGTCGACCAGGGTTATATGACAGACGAGATGCTGACACCGGACTATATCCACTGGCTCTATACCGCATTCACCCGTGCCACCGAACAGCTATACCTTGTCAACTGGCCGAAGACACAGACTTGTAATGAATAGATAAATATTATAGAGGTGATGGATCAGCCATTGTTGACCGCCTCGTTGAAACGGTCGAGGAGCCATTGCTTCTGTTCGGGAATCGTCATGTGGCTGTTGTCAAGTTCGATGGCATCGTCAGCCTTGCGGAGAGGAGATACCTCACGGTGGGAGTCGATATAGTCGCGCTCCTGTACGTTTTTCAGAATCTCGTCGAAGTCAGCTTCCATACCTTTCGTCTTCAACTCGTCATAGCGACGCTGGGCACGAACCTCTGCAGAGGCAGTGACGTAGATCTTCAGCTCTGCGTCGGGGAATACTGTAGTACCAATGTCACGACCGTCCATCACAACACCCTTGTCCTTGCCCATCTGCTGTTGCTGTGCCACCATTGCCTCACGCACAAAACCGAGGGCGGCGATGGGGCTCACGTGGTTGCTGACCTCCATAGTGCGGATGTCCTGCTCGACGAGTTCCCCATTCAGGTACGTGTCAGGGCGACCTGTCTCCGCATTGAACTTAAACGAGATATGGATCTCAGGCATACGGCGGCGTAGCTCGTCCTCGTTGATGCCATCAGCAGTGAAGAGCCCGTTGCGGAGGGCAAAGAGTGTGACACTGCGATACATGGCACCCGTGTCGACATAAACATATCCGACTTCGCGAGCCAAGTCTTTTGCCATCGTACTTTTGCCACATGATGAGTGGCCGTCAATTGCTATCGTAATCTTTTTCATAAGCTATAGGTTGCGTTAATCAGTATCGACGAGGCAGACACATGGTATTTGGCATAGGCGGCACTGAGCTTGAAATGCTTGAGTGTCAGACCTGCACCGACCGACAGTCCTGCCCCATGACTGCTGCTGCCGTCACCCTCACTGATCTTCATCTCGTCACGGCGACGGAAGTTATAGCCACCGGCGATATAGATGCTCTCACCGATGAACACATCAACACCCAAGGCGACATGCTGGATGAAACTGGTGTCCCAGCGGTTGAGGCGCGAGAGGGTGGCGGAGAAACGTAATGGTGCCGCGGCAAGGCGTTTGGAGACACCCAACAGCAGGTCGATAGGTATCTTCTCGTATTCGTCATGATATGCCTTCACCTGTCCACCGAGGTTCTTGGCGACAGCCGATATTGACCAGCCATGCTCATCGTCAAAATAGTTCAGTCCTAAGTCAGAGGCGATACCGATGGAGTTATATCCTGCTATCGACGAGGAGATGAAGCGCAGGGTGACACCACCGCTCCAACGGTCACTGAGCAGATAGGCAAAGGTTCCTGCCACTGCGATATCCTTCGGGGAGAACGAGCCCTGCTCAATATTGTCGATAGTCATCTCCTTTATACTGCCATAGTTCATATACTGGGCGCTGACAGCCCATGTCGCACGCTCGCCCCATCCCTTGACAAAGGAGGCGGAAGCCGTCTTGGCACCCTCCATGTAAGTCATGAAGTTGAGGTTGATACTCTTGTCCGACGTGTTACAGATAAGGGCGGGGTTATGGAAGACAACGGTGGGGTCATCATCGTCGAGTGTGATATTATCGCCACCCAGTGCTGCCACGTGGGCACTGACAGGCAGTCGCAAAAAGCTAAATACCTCCTGACTCTCCTGGGCATGAACCTGGAGGGCGGAAAGGATGGTTATCAGGACAAAAACGATTTTTCTCATCTGTCTTCTTTCAAATTTTCATGCAAAGATACATAATTATTCCTAATTTCTAATTCCTAATTTCTAATTTCTTCGTAACTTTGCAAACTAATAACGCACGACAATTGTTTTTATTGCCAAGGCATGGAAGAAAAGAAAACCCCACAGGCTGATCTCGACCAGCAGCGCACCACAGGATTCCTGTTAGGACTGGTGCTGGTGCTTGCCATGTTTTTCGTCGCACTGGAATGGAATAGTGTGGAGTCATCGGATGTTGATGAGGCGACACTCGACTTGGACGAACTGGTGCATGAGGACGAGATGATTCCCATGTCAATAGAGGAGCAGGTCGCCCAACTGGAACCTGATAAGTCGCAACCCAAGGAGGCTGAGCAACTGCGCATCGTGGATGATAACGTGGAGCTGCAGCCTCAGGAGGAACAGGTGGCTGAGGACGAGGGTGACGGCGAGGACGAGGTACTGTTGAAGGAACTGCAGGGTGAGGAGGAACCTAAAGCGATAGCCCCCATGGGTATCGACCCCGAGGACAATCCCTTGAAGTTCCGCTTGGTGGAAGACCTCCCGCAGTATCCTGGTGGTGCCGTGGAGTTTATGAAATGGCTGACTAAGAACCTGCGCTATCCTAAGATGGCGCAAGTGAAAAAGACCGAAGGTAAGGTGATCGCCCATTTCTATGTGGAGAAAGACGGACGTATCACTGGACTGAAAATCGTGCAGTCGCTATCCCGGGAGTGTGACAGAGAGGCGTTACGGGTGCTGAGGATGATGCCTGACTGGCAACCGGGTGTGCAGAACGGTCAGCCTTGTCGTACGAAAGTGAGTATTCCTATTGTATTTAAATTGTAGTATTATGATAAAGACATCCAATGAAATCCTGAAGTCTGTCAACGACTTCTTAGACCAGCTCCCTTATGAGCGGAAACCCCAGTCGCTGTATGACCCTATCCGTTATGTGCTCTCTATTGGTGGCAAGCGCATACGCCCAGTACTGATGCTGATGGCGTACAACCTATATAAAGACCAACCAGAGGATATCCTCATGCCTGCCTGTGGTCTGGAGACTTATCATAACTATACCTTGCTGCATGACGACCTGATGGATAATGCCGACCTGCGGCGTGGACATGAGACGGTGCATAAGCGCTGGGATGCCAATACGGCGATCCTGTCGGGTGACTCGATGCTGGTTCTTGCCTATCAGCGGATGGCTCAGGTGCCTATGGATAAGTTGGCACCGGTACTTGACTGTTTTACGGAGACGGCACTGGAGATAGGCGAGGGACAGGAGTATGACATGGATTTCGAGACCCGTAGTGATGTCAAGGAGGAGGAGTATATCGAGATGATTCGTCTGAAAACTTCCGTACTGCTTGCCTGTGCGACGAAGATTGGTGCTATCCTTGCTGATGCCCCTGAGGAGGATGTGAAATATCTGTATAAGTTTGGCGAGCAGTTGGGACTTGCCTTCCAGTTGCAGGACGACCTGCTTGATGTCTATGGCGACCCGAAGGTGTTCGGCAAGGCAATAGGTGGTGATATCACCTCTAATAAGAAGACCTATATGCTCATCAATGCCTATAACCGTGCGGATGAGAAACAGCGTGCAGAACTGGTCCGTTGGATAGAGGCTCCGACCTTCAACCGTGACGTGAAGGTGGCTGCTGTTACCCGACTGTATGACGAGATTGGCATTCGTCAGCTCTGTGAGGAGAAAATCAACTACTATTTCGACCAGGCTGCCCAGTATCTGACAAAGGTCGGTGTGGCAGAAGAGCGTAAACAGTCCCTCCGTCAGTATATGGACGAGTTGCTGCATCGTAACAAGTAACTTTTTACTATGAATTATATCGACACCCATTGTCATCTGGACGGTGAGGAGTTCCGTGACGACATTGACGAGGTTGTGCAACGTGCCAAGGACGCTGGTTGTGCCAAGATCTTCGTACCAGCCATCGACCTCCCCTCCTGTCAGACCGTCATGACAGTCAGTCAACGTTATCCTGACTATGCCTATCCCATGCTTGGTCTGCACCCGGAAGAGGTGCGTGCCGACTGGCGTGAGGTGCTCACAAATATCAGACAACAGCTCGGCACTCTCAGCTGTATAGCTATCGGTGAGGTGGGTCTCGATTACTATTGGAGCCGTGAGTTTGAGCAAGAGCAGCGGGAGGCTTTTGAGGAACAGGTACGCTGGTCGGTAGAGACCCGTCTGCCCTTGATGATACACTGCAGAAAGGCACAGAACGAGATGGTCGCTATATTAAAAAGGTACGCGCAAGAATTGCCCGGTGGTGTGTTCCATTGTTTTACGGGTAATGAACAGGAGGCACGTCAACTCTTGGAATTCGACCGTTTCGTGTTGGGTATCGGTGGTGTGTTGACGTTCAAGAAGAGTCATCTGCCAGAAGTACTACCAGCATGTGTTCCCTTAGACCGTATTGTATTGGAGACCGATGCCCCCTATATGGCT
Source organism: uncultured Prevotellaceae bacterium (assembly GCA_902776195.1). Lineage (GTDB taxonomy): Bacteria > Bacteroidota > Bacteroidia > Bacteroidales > Bacteroidaceae > Prevotella. The sequence goes on from CACYPF010000003.1 coordinate 141,308, forward strand.
CCCGTCCCCATGCGTGGCAAACGTAACGAACCCGCCTTCATCCGTCATGTCATCACCCGTATGGCAGAGGCTTACGGGGTGAGTGAAGAAGATATTTGCCGACAGACGAACGAGAATGTAGGAAAAGTTTTTGGTATTTACCTTTGACTCCGTCGAAGTTACTTTCGTTTGAAAATAAAATCAATTTTATTTTGTATTTTGCTTACTTATTCGTAACTTTGCAGCCGCAAACAAGGAGAGGTGCTCGAGTGGTTGAAGAGGCACGCCTGGAAAGCGTGTAACCGGCAAAACCGGTTCGCAGGTTCGAATCCTGTTCTCTCCGCTAAACCCTCGGGGCTTTGTCGTTCTCTCCGCAGGATGAACAGGTTCAAAAATTTCTCATCACGTCCAGAATTCCTTTTCTCCAGTACCTTCCATTTCTCCCTGACACTTCGGACAGGTGTGCATATCCCAAATCCTGATATTATCGCTGCCACATTGCAAACACAAACGGCCAGCCTCACTTCGATATGAGGGGGCGACATCTGCTATGATACCACCCACGACTATATTTTGGATGGTCTTGCAGTCAGGGCAAGACATAGGGGTAATCTGTTGACGGAACAATCCACGTCCCTCATACATCTCTGCCTCATATCCGCAGATCTTACAGCGATATTTCAGTTTCCAAGCCATCGTTTCAATAAATAACCAATTAATGTAAGTTGAACAATGATGATAGCTGGTACACCATACTTGAACTTTTTATGCAGCGTCTTGTGATGCCAAATCTTCATTCCTGACCATGCACCTATGCTTCCGCCTAAAACAGCCAAACCCAATAATGTCGTCTCTCTTATGCGCAACTTGGACATCTTGGTTTTCTTACGTCCCGTTGGTAGCAAGCGACCAGAGGTCGAGCGCCGCTTGTCGATACCGTACATGAAGAAAGTCACCACGTTGATGACAGCGAGGTAGGCAAGGATGATGTGTAGGAGGCTCTGTTCTTTCATTTACTATCCAAATTGGTTCTAAGCAGCTTCTCTGCCAGAGGTACATACCAGTTACGGACTTCATCTGCTGTCGGAGTGTGACCTCCTGGGAAATGGTACGACTTTTCGTAATGTTTCAAGAAGGTTGGTTCAAAGTGTGCCAACGTATCTCTTTCGCCGAACAATCCCCAGATTCGGTCTTTGAAGTCGGGATTGCAGTTGTCGAATTGAATAGCCTCCATTTCTGCAAACTCTTCAATCAAGGTCTCATCAATGACAAAGTCCTGTTTGCCGTCCTTTCGAGGTGACTTGTATTGGTGCTCACCAATACGCTGTTTGAGAAACTCTGTCATCTGGAAGTGAGGATTACCGAGTAAAGCAGGAACCCCCATGACAGGAGCCACCATCTGGGCATAGAAGGAACCACAACTGTTGCCAATCAAGAGGTCAGGCTTCTCACTGTCAATCAGTCCACGAATAAAACTGACAGCTTCTTTCGGGTGCATCGGCAAGTCAGGCGTGATAACATCCGCTTCACCCTCAAAAGCCTCTTTCAATGCAACAGCTGGTACGCACTGGCCACTGGCATAGAAACCGTGAAGGAACAGAATCTTCTTCATAAATTCGTTCATCGTTTCTCTTAAACTTTGTTTAATTGAGGACAAAGTTACTTATTTCTGCCCGATTTTGACTACTTTTGCGTCAACAATTAGGAACATTTATCAAAAAGCGAATGATTCAGCAAGTAGAAATAACACTTATTCCCAAGTCAAGAGGCTTTCATCTGGTAACGAGCGAGATAATGCGTCAGTTGCCAGAACTGCCTAAGACTGGTATCCTCAACATATTCTGTAAGCATACGAGTTGTGGACTGAGCATCAATGAGAACGCTGACCCTGATGTTCGTGTAGACATGGAAACCATCTTCAACCATCTTGTTCCAGAAAATCGTCCTGAGTACGAGCATACTCTGGAGGGTGCTGATGATATGCCAGCACATGCAAAGTCAACCCTGAGTGGTGTAAGCCTGACTATCCCTATTACCGACGGTCACCTGAACATGGGGACATGGCAGGGAATCTATTTCTGTGAATACCGCAATTATGGGGGGGCAAGAAAACTAGTAGTAACGATAATAGGAGAATAATATGAACCTTTTAGAGCTTATTAAGGAGAGATATAGTTGCGGAGTACAAGACTTTGGATAATGGTTTGATGATGCCCCCCTGGTGAGCTTCTTTATTTGTCTGACTCTACGCTACGGATACAACTCAACGCATTGAGCGTACGGGGATAGCCGATGAAGGGAAGGTTGGATGAGATGACAGCAATGAGTATGTCTTTATCGTTGCCTACGTGGAAGTTGCCTGCAATGTGCCCTTTCAACTGTGGCTCACAACCACCTTGGGCGGCAAGGAAACAGAAGGTAATCAGTTCACGCATTTTCAGATTGAGCCCCGTGCGAGTATAGTAGTCGCCAAAGCAGTTGTCGGCAAGCCATTTATTGATATGTCGGCTATCCTCGGGACCAGACTTCCAGAAGTCGCGCATCCCATCACCGAAGCAACCGACCTGGACCTTGGTGCCAGCCTCACGGCGGGTTTCCTTCGTGGTAGTCTGTTGCGAAGCCAATGGCAGGGCGATGCCGTGAGCAGTCAGAATCTCGTTGGTGGCTGTCAGGAACGGGCGGACACGCCCCATGCCCAGATATGCCGTAGCCTGATAGACGATTTCCTTCACTTCAATAGGTGTCACGCCTTTGACGAGTGCTTCGGGCAGCAGTTCGCGGTATTCGTCGATGCCCTGACATCCTAAGAGCGTGGCAAGGTAGCAGATATAGCGGGTGTGGTCATCGAGGTGCGTCTTCACCTGTTCCACCACCTCATCGAAGGCAAAGTCATCGAAACGCTGCATGTATTCAGCATCGGTCACACTGAGAAGGGTATTGCTGGCAGGCAGTTTATCATACTCTGCATCCGTGACAGGCTCCAGCCATTCGTTCGACGCACCTTCTTCAACCTTTGTCATATAGGTGATATGTTGCATCCATGAGTCTTTGGCAGCTCCGTGCCAGTGTTTCGCCTCGGCGGGGATGGCTACAACTACACCAGGATGCAGTGCTACAGGCTTCTTGCCTTCCTCAACATACCAGCCGTGTCCAGCCACACACACGAGTACCTGCACCGACTTATGATGGATGTGCCAGTTGTTGCGGCATCGTGGTTCGAAGGTGACGTTCACTGGACCACCGTTCTCGGCATCGAGCGGAGCCAGATAACTATTACCGATGAAATACTTGGCGTAGGCGGTGTTCAGTTCGCCTTTCGGCCATACGTTAAAATCGACATTCTCTTTCATATTCTCTTGTGCGTTAATGTTCGACACTGCCAAGAGCAGTGCGATAATAGTGGTGATAATTCTCATTGTCTTGTCTGAAATAATAGTTGGGCATTCTTGCATAGGATCATTTCGCGGAATGGCGCAAGGTCCGTCTCAGTCGTGAGATACTGCTTCATGTGCTGGAGACTTTGTGTCAGCACTTGAGGAGCCACGTAGGGATAGTCTGAGCCATAAAGCAGATGGTCGGGCGTGGTGATGGTGAGCAGCATGCGGATAATCATGGGAGAGTGAGAACCGGCAAGGTCATAATAAAGGGCTGCGGAGCCGCCAATGTCAATACCGATGTCTGAACTCCTGCTTCGTCCATCCACTTCAGATGCCCCTCAGCATCGTACTTGGGTAAAGGAAAACCCTCGTCCATCAACCTGCCCTCACTTTCGAGAGTCGACAAGAACTCAGGGGTGATGAGGTGGCTATGCACATCTATCACGCCCTGAGCCTCTATTTCAGTTGCAACCATCATAGACAGCAACAATAGCGGTAGTAAATTCTTCATTCTTTACTTCCAATTACTCCATCGAGTGTTCCCAGCCACCACGGGTGTCAATACCAGTAGCATCAGCGAGTTGTTCTAAACGTGCCACCTCCTCGGCTGTCAATTGAATCTTCTCTGCCTCGGCAGCCTCGATGACGTGACGCTCCTTTGTGGCTCCGATAATGGGCATTGTACCTTTGGCGATAGCCCATGCGATACCTATCTGCGAACAGCTCGCACCGTATTTCTTGCCGATGGCAGTCATCTCGTTGGTGAGTGCCTCCAGCTGTGGCAGTACGGGGTTGTACTTCTGTCCTCGGTCACTCTCCTCGGGCAGTGGGTTCTCCTTATTATATTTACCAGAGAGTGCACCCTGCTCCAGCACCATATATGCCCAGAACTCAATACCGTTCTCCTTGCAGTAATCCAGCACACCACCTTTTTCTGATGAACGGTATAACAATGAGAAATGATTCTGTACGGCAGAGATCTTGAAGCCAGCCTCACCCAGAATCTCGTTGGCACGCTGAATCTCCTTGATGTTATGGTTTGACACACCTACACGCTTCACCTTGCCCGACTTGAGCAGGGGAATCAACCCGGGGGTCCAACGTTCTACGTCCATCGGATTGTGAATCCAGTAGATGTCAATATATGTACAGCCCATGCGCTCGATTGAGGCATCAGCCATCTTCTCCACATTATCATCGTAGAACTCCGCAATTTGTGGCGTGAATTTCGTTGAGATCTGTACGTCCCCACGTTTATATTCTTTCGCCAGAGAACCGAGAATTTTCTCCGACTCGCCCATACCGTATGCCGTAGCGGTATCCCACAGGCTCAGCCCAGCCCTCATTGCCGCATCGAATACGGGCTTCAAGTTCTCCACATCGGTCTTGCTGCCGAATACCTTGTCTCCGCCAAATGCTCCTGCGCCCCATGCCCAAGTACCTAATGCAATTTTTGCCATAATTTCTTTTATTTTATTTTAGATGGTGCAAAATTACAAAGAAACAGTAGAAGAGCCCCTATGCGTTTTACTGATAAAATGACCAAAATTACGGATTCTCGATTTTTATTGCTCATGGTTTATTGGTTATGTTGCAATTTTAAATAAAATAATTGTAATGACCGGGTATTTTCCGATTTTTATGCTTACCTTTGCATCAAATTGAAAGAAAAAGGATGAAAAAGTTAATAGTTTTTCTTGTCATGGTTTGTCTGACTGTATGTCTTCAGTCGGCAATGGCACAACCCAAGCAGCCTGCAGACTCTGTGGAATTAGTGGTAAATGACACGCTGGCAGCAGATTCTGCGATGGCATTGGTGGATGCAGACCTGAACGGTATGGATGTCACAGAGGGCGGGGGACTGCATAAATTGTTGAAATCTAAGTTTATCGAAGGCTCTGCGGGCTTTATGTCCCTGGTGGCTCTCGCCCTGGTCATCGGTCTTGCTTTCTGTATTGAGCGTATTATTTATCTGACGCTGTCGGAGATAAACGCCAAGAAACTGATGCAGGACATCGATGCCAAGTTGATGGAGAATGACGTGGAGGGTGCCAAAGACCTCTGTCGTCAGACCCGTGGTCCTGTGGCAAGTATCTGTTATCAGGGCTTGTTGCATATCAAGGAACCCTTGGACCAGATAGACCGTCAGCTGACGAATTATGGTACCGTGCAGATTTCCAACATGGAAAAGGGGTGTTCGTGGATTAAGTTGTTCATCGCTGTCGCTCCCTCTTTAGGATTCTTAGGTACAGTCATCGGAATGGTGATGGCTTTCGACCAGATACAGACAGCAGGGGATATCAGTCCTACGATAGTCGCCTCAGGTATGAAGGTGGCACTGATTACTACCATCTTTGGTATTATCGTTGCTTTGATCTTGCAGTTCTTCTATAACTATATTCTCTCAAAGATAGAACATCTGACCTCTCAGATGGAGGAGAGTGCGATTACTTTGATGGACTCTGTCACCAAGTATAAAGGAGCGAAGAATGGCTAATATGGGTGGTTACATCTTGGCGGAAGTCATGCTATGGTTGATGTATGCCATACTGCTTTTGGCATTGATAGCCGTTGTTGCATCGGCAGTACATTCCCTACGCCATCGCTATGACAGTATAGCAGCCAGCAATCGTGTACCTCGTAAGACTATCGCTTGGGGAGTGGCAGGGCTTACCGTCCTCTTGTTGTTAGTTGCATGCTTGGCTGGCTCCTCACAGCCATTACTGATCAATGGCATCAGTTATACCGACCGTTTCTGGTTGAAAGCAACTGACGGACTGATTGTATCGTCTCTTGTCTTGATTGTGATTGCCGCTTGTTTTGTTGTTTATGGCATGTCGGGTATCAATAGAAAACTAAAAGGTAAATAATATGTTCTTCCGTCGTCGTCAGAGAGAGATTCCAGAACTCAACACTACATCAACAGCCGACATCTCGTTCATGCTGTTGGTGTTCTTCTTGGTGACTTCCTCGATGGATACGGACAAAGGACTGTCACGTCAATTACCGCCGGTGGATGACCAGCCACAGAAGGAGATAGATATCAGTCGCAGTAATGTGATGCAAATACGACTTGACAAGAACGACTCTTTGTGGATTGACGACAAAGCTGTGTCGTTCGCAGTCTTACAACAGCAGGTGGAATCGTTTGTCGCCAGTCGGCAGACAGAGCAGTATGTGGTGGGTGTCCAGACCGACCGTTCCACCAGTTATGCTGCCTATTTTGAGATGCAGAATACGATTGTCGCTGCTTTTCATGCCATGAGAGAGAAGATGGCATTACAACGCTATGGACATGATTTCTCGCAGTGTACGCCAGAGGAGCGTGAGGTCATTGTTCGGCGTTTCCCTTTACGTATCAGTGAGGCACGACCAACCGTAGAAGAATGAGAGGATTGAAGTTATGAGTCGTTTCCGTCGTCGATATAATCATGAAATGCCTGGATTGAATCTTGCCTCAATGCCTGATTTGATCTTCACGGTTCTGTTTTTCTTTATGATAGTGACCCATATGCGTCAGACAGAGTTGAAAGTGCGTTATGTGGTACCTCAAGGTACGGAGTTGGAGAAAACAGGTTATAAAGGCAGTGTAGTGTATCTGTATATCGGACACCCTGTGGACGAGCAAGGGAGAGTGATATCTGACGAGATACGCATCCAGGTGAACGACCATATCGTGTCAGTCCATGAGATACCGGGAGCTATTGCTGAGGCTCGTGACCGTATGTCAAGTGAGGACAGGATGCGTATGACGGTCAGTGTCCATGTCGACCGTGATACGGACATGGGTGTTGTCAACGACGTGAAGCAGGCTTTGCGACAGGCAGGAGCCTTACACATCAATTACTCAGCGACAAATAAAGAGACAATAAAAAAGTAAAATATAAATATTATGGCAGTACAGAAACTTGATCATTTAGATAAGAAGATTCTTCGTATGATAGCAGATGATGCCCGTGTGCCCTTCTTGGAAGTGGCACGTGCCTGCAATGTCAGTGGGGCGGCGATTCATCAGCGTATCCAGAAGTTGACGAACCAGGGAATATTAAAGGGATCGCAGTTCGTGATTGATCCGGAGAAGATAGGCTATGAGACCTGTGCCTATATTGGACTGAACCTGAAGAACCCTGAAGATTTCGACAAGGTGGTTGCTGAGCTGCAGAAGATTCCTGAAGTGACGGAGTGCCATTACACCACTGGTAACTTCGATATGTTCATCAAGATCTATGCGATGAACAACCATCACCTGTTGAATATCATCCATGACAAATTGCAACCGCTTGGTCTTTCCAGCAGTGAGACACTGATATCCTTCCACTCTGCCTTCAACAGGCAGTTGCCCGTGGTGGACGCTCCTATCTTGGAGGATTAGCCGTTAGCGGACGTAGTCGACAAAGGCGTATTCGAAAGCATGCTTCTCATCTTTCGGATGTGCCTCTTTCGTTTCCACCTTCCAGTCACTATAGTCAGGGAAGAAAGCATCAGCCTCCCTGGGCGTGTCGTCAATCTCCGTCAGACAGAGACGGTCGGCAAACTTAATAGCCTGCTCGTAGACCCGTGCCCCACCTATTATATATATGTCCTCGTCAGACCGGCAACTCAGGAGTGCCTCCTCCAGTGTCGGGAATACCTCACAGCCAGGCAGTTCCTTGGTGGTACGGCTCAGCACCACATTCCTGCGGTTAGGCAGTGCTCCCTTGGGCAGACTCTCAAAGGTGTTACGCCCCATGATGATGGTATGTCCCGTTGTCAACGCCTTGAAACGCTTCAGGTCGTTGGGCAACCAATACAATAGCTTATTCTCAAAACCGATGGCACGATTTTTTGCCACCGCTGCAATAATAGTAATCATAACTATGAACTAAGAACTATGAACTAAACACTTACCTCCGCTTTAATATGTGGCCATGGGTCATAGCCCTCCAACTCAAAGTCCTCGAACTGGAAATCAAAAATATCCTTGACATCAGGATTGATCTTCATCGTAGGCAGTGGGCGAGGCTCACGGGTGAGCTGCAGCTTCGCCTGCTCGATATGGTTCAGGTAGAGATGCGTGTCACCAGTGGTATGGATGAAGTCACCTGCCTTCAGTCCTGTCACCTGTGCCATCATCTGCAACAGCAGGGCATACGATGCGATGTTGAAGGGAACACCCAGGAAGGTGTCTGCCGACCGCTGGTAGAGTTGGAGCGATAAACGTCCGTCGGCAACATAGAACTGGAAGATGGTATGACAGGGGGGCAGTGCCATTTTGTTGACCTCAGCGACATTCCATGCCGACACGATCATACGGCGGGAGTCTGGATTCGTCTTCAACTGGTCGACCACATATTTGATCTGGTCGATGGTGCCACCGTCATAGTCAGGCCATGAGCGCCACTGATGTCCATAGACAGGACCCAGGTCGCCGTTCTCGTCAGCCCACTCGTCCCAGATACTCACCTTATGGTCCTTGAGGTACTTGATGTTCGTGTCACCACGCAGGAACCAAAGCAGTTCGTAGATGATAGATTTCAAGTGCAGTTTCTTGGTCGTCAGTAGCGGAAAACCGTCTTCTAAGTTATAACGTGACTGTGTTCCGAAGATGCTGATGGTACCAGTACCTGTGCGGTCACCCTTTTGGGTGCCCTCCGTCAGGATGCGGTTCAGTATGTCTAAATATTGTTTCATAGCTCTTTTAATATAGGTTCATATTCATTGGGTATATGTGTCGTTTTGATTTTCCACTCCTTAGGGTAGAGGTTATTGGCGCGGTTGCCGATGTTCTTGACAAGTCCGAGAGGGTGTCCGAGGAAGCAGACCTCCACGATGCCGCGCGGCGTGTCGGCTGGTAATACCAGTGCCTCATGCCTTAGATAGGCCATTGCCTGAGGGTAGGATAGGGCTATCTGTGCGACAGGTGCCGCCTCCTCATTTGTTCCATGGGGTGGAACACTTTGTTCCATGGGGTGGAACATTTTGTTCCATGGGGTGGAACATTTTGTTCCATGGGGTGGAACATTTTGCTTCTTTCCTTTTCTTAAGGCACAAATAAAGAGCCCCTCGCTCCTCGTGATGCCGGGGAAGAAGCGATAGACGGGTTCAGAGAACCCTTCCAGCAGCGACCCCGTGATGTTCCATTCCGGTCTGGTCTCTACTTTCAGCACCTCCGCCTCGTAGTTGTCGAGTATCCAGCGGATATTCTCCTCATTCTCCTTGGTATTAAAAGTACAGGTGCTGTATATGAACAGTCCGCCGTCGTTCAGACACTCCCAGGCATCCGCAACGATGTCACGCTGCAGTCGCCAGCATTTCTCCACGTTCTGCGTACTCCACTCGCGGATGGTCGCCTCGTCTTTGCGGAACATTCCCTCACCCGAGCACGGCACGTCACAGAGTATCACGTCAAATCTCATCTTCGCCTTGCGATAGTCCTTCGGATACGCATTGGTGACATAGCAGTTCGGATACCCCCATTTTTGGATGTTCTCCAAGAGAATATTCGCACGGTTGCGGACAGGTTCGTTGCTATAGAGGATGCTCTCCTCAGGCAGTGCCGAGCGTAGCAGTGTCGACTTGCCACCGGGAGCGGCGCATGCGTCAAGAGTTGAGAGTTGAGAGTTGAGAGTTGAGAGTTGTTGCCTTAGTATTTCGTCCAGAAACATCGAGGCAGCCTCCTGCACATAATAGCAGCCGGCATGGAAGAGAGGGTCGAACGTGAAGTTGGGACGACTTTTCAGATAATAGGCATCTCTGCACCAAGGCACTTCCTCTGCATCCATAGGTTTCCCTGCGGGTTTCCTTGGGTTGAGTCGTATGCTCACAGGAGTATCCTCCTCAAACGAATGCAAGTATCGGTTGAAGCACTCGTCACCCATCAGCTGACGTGTATATTCCTTGAAAGCAAGTGGTAAATCTGCCATATTGTTTGCAAAGATACAAACTTTTTTTCGTACTTTTGCAACTAAATGTAATTAAGTATCGTCTAACGAGTAAACAAAATATTAAAATACAAATGAACATGAAACAAGGATTAATCGTTTTGACGGTGTTGATGGCACTCTCAGTGAGTGTACCCACTTTGGCACAGAAGCACCGACATACCCCGCAGGATACGGAATTGGTGGATACCACGAATAATAGCTCTGCTGTGGATGCGTTCTCAGATACCACTGCGGTAGATACTGCTGTTGGCAGCAACTCCCGCACGTTCCATTATGAGTGGGACAGTGATAACGATGAGGATGTGGAGAAATTGTTAGGTTGGGTGGACTCCACCGTCGAGAAACATACATGGGCAGCATGGACCATTGCCATCATCGTTATCATCTTTGTCTTCCTGCTGTTACTCTCCCCCATCATCTTCCTCGTCCTGCTCATCTGGCTGGTAAGCAGAAATCGCAAGCAAAAGGTACAGATGGCACAGATGGCAATGGAAAACGGACAGCCTATCCCTAACCAGGTATTGCAGCAGCCTAAGGGCGAAATCAATGACGAGTATCAGAAGGGCCTCCGGCAGTGCTTCGTAGGTATCGGTCTTGCTATATTCCTCGGATTGGTGGCTGAAGAGATAGGTTTTGGTATTGGTGCCCTTGTCTTCTTCATCGGCTTGGGTAAGGTCATTGCTGCCAAGACGGCAGAGAAGAATGCGCAGAGAGAGAAAGAACTGAATAATAATAACCCTTTAAATTCGTAAGATGATGACTAAGAGATTGTATCGTTCCGACGACCGTGTGATAGCAGGTGTCTGTTCAGGTATTGCAGAGTATTTGGATTTTGACCCCGTTGCCGTGCGCTTAGCCTATGCTTTCCTGACACTGGCTACATGCTTCTCAGGAGTGCTGTTCTATATTGTGGCATGGATCGTGATGCCGGAAAAGAATAGAATCCTACCGCAACAGTAAATGATAACCCCGACTGACATCTCTCTTGTAGCGCAGGTGGCTGTGTTAGGCAATAAAAGGGCTTTCGATGAGCTCGTACGCCGATACCAGTCACCGGTGCGCCGTTTCTTTTTGCATCAGACGCTGGGAGATGAGCAGTTGAGTGACGACTTGGCACAAGATACTTTTATCAAGGCTTATACGAATATCGGTAAGTTCCGTGGTTTGGCTTCTTTCCAGACGTGGTTGATGCGAATAGCCTATAACGTGTTTTATGACTATACCAGGTCGAAAAAGCAGACCGACGATATTGACGGTATTCAACAACCTTCGCTACAGACGAGTACTGTGGTCGGTATGGATGTCTATGAAGCGTTGCGATTGTTGAAGTCTGAAGAGCGAACGTGTATCACTCTTCAGTTGATTGATGGATATGATATTGTTGGAATCGCGAAAATTACAGGGATGAAGGAGGGTACCGTGAAGTCGCACCTCTCCAGAGGAAAGGAAAAACTGGCAAACTATCTGAAACAGAATGGATATGGATAAACAGAATGAGCAGTTGCTGCAACAGTTCTTCAGTGAGGCAGCACAACAGACGATCGCTGACAACGGGTTCACGGAACGGGTGATGAGCCGCTTGCCGGTGCGTAACATGAAATTGTTCACCCGCATCTGGACGGCATGCTGCATCCTGATAGCCGCAGTCCTCTTCACTCTGTTCCATGGCTGGGAACTGCTGTTCATGCAGGTGGAGGTGCTGGTACGCACCACGTTTGCCGAGCCCCCACAGGTCAGTCCGCTGATGGTGGTCTTTGCCCTCTTCAGTCTGTTGATGATTGGTGCTTACGAGGTGTTCAGTTACGCACGGTTGATTCGATGAGGCGACCCTCCTTGTCGAACATACCGTAGGTGGTGCTGGTCACCCTGAACTCGGTACGGCGGTTCAGCTGGTTGCATATCTCCTGTTCCTCGGGTGTGAACGTTCTGACATAATCCTCTGTCAGAACGTCGTTTTCTTTCAGGAACGTATATTTCTCGGTCAGTTTCTTGCGGATCTTCTTTGGACTGCCCTTGCCATAGCCTTTCGCTTTCAGTCGTGCCTTGGCGATTCCTTTCTTTATCAGGTAGTTGATGACAGACTCCGCACGGCGTTGGGAGAGTCGTATGTTATACTCCTCACCACCCTTATAGTCGCAGTGGGCGGCAAGCTCAATGGCAACGTGCGGGTTCTCGTTGAGCAGCACCACCAGTTTGTCCAGCGCTTCGGTGGACTCCGGACGCAGCGTCGCCTTGTCGAAGTCGTAGAAAATATTGTCTATCAGCACCGGTGCCGTGATACTTGCCAATGGGAACTGCAGCACGTATTCCTCGGAGTCCTCTGCCGGCTCTACCCGCAGCTCCTCCTTATGGTTCAGATATCCCACACAGGTACCCAGCAGCACATAGTCGACATTCGGTTTGATTTGCTGGGTAAACGAGCCGTCACCCTTGACACTCAGTTTCAGGTTGGTACCGTCGTTGCCCACCAGATAGACGATAGCCTGTGGCAGTTCATAGCCCTCCTGCTCATACACCCATCCCTTCACGGTCTGGATGATCTCAGGGTTCTCGAACGAGTAGATATGGTCCCATCCATGGGCATCGCCACGGTTAGAGGAGAAGAAACCCTTGTTCAGCATTCCCTCGAAGGTCATGCCGAAATCGTCACCTTGTGAGTTCAAAGGAAATCCTGGGTGTTCCAACTGCCATCCGAAGGCATTTGGTTTGGCGATAAAGATATCCAGACCACCCATTCCCTCATGTCCATTGCTGGAGAAATAAAGGTCTCCGTTAGGACGGAAGGTGGGGAACAGCTCGTCACCGGGGGTGTTGACAGGAGCTCCTAAGTTCTCCACGCCACCCATGCTGGTCTCTGAGAGCCGCACACGCCAGATGTCCTTGCCACCCTCTCCCCCAGGCATGTCACTCACGAAATAGAGCCACTTACCGTCGGGACTGACGGCAGGGTGGGCGAAGAGCGATAGCGTGTCACGTGTCAGCTCCACCTCCTGCGCCTTTGTCCATGTGGCATCCGAGCGTCTGGATGAGGCTATCTTCGCATAGCGTGGGTAGTTATTATCCGTCCTGCAGACTGTCAGGTACATTGTATGTCCGTCAGGTGTCAGACAACAGGCGCCCTCATCGTCGGCACTGTTTAGTTCGGAGTCAATGACTTGCGGACGTTGCCATTTGCCTTGCTCATCTTTTTGGGCTACGAAAATATCACCATTCTTGGTACCGGTAATACCACTTAACTCGTCTCCGGTAGCTTCATTGCGTGTGGAGGTGAAATATAAACGGTCGTTGGCATCTCCTCCTAAAACAGGGGAGTATTCTGAACGGCGGGAGTTAAAGATGTTCTCTCTCTTGACAGTATATCGTGAGCCTTCCTTCTTCCAGTCCGGAGCTTGTCGGGCAGAGCGCATCCCGCTCTGTGCAAGAATCTTGACGAAAGCAGGACTCTGGGCGGCAACAGAGTCGATGAGCATGTCGCCATACACCTTTGTCGCTTCCTTGTAGCTGCCAGCCTTCAACAGTTGTTGTCCTAAGTACAATTGTGTCAGAGAGTCCTGTTGCCCATAGCGCAGAGCATTACGGTAGGCGGCAATGGCACGTTGGGTATAATTGATGTGACGGTAACAGTCTGCCAACTTCAGGGCACGTTGTCCTCTGAGCTTCTTTTCCTTGACAGGAGTCTGGGCATACGCTCTCTTGTATTGTGTCGCAGCGTCGAAATACTCGCCGAGAGCATAATACTTATCACCTTTCTTCATCGCATGCTCCGCACTGCATCCCATGAGGATGAGGCTTGCCAATAGTAAATACAGATATTTGCGCATACCTATATGATAACGAAAGTGACCTGTGATTTATTGTTTTTTCTTTCCTTTCTTCTTCTCCTCCTCAGGAGGCATCACGGTGATGCGGCGGTTGGTAGGGTCCCGCATGACATCGGTGACAATGGCTGTTACCTGGTCTTTCAGTTCCTGGATGAACTGTCCTGCGTCATATTTCTTGTGCTCGATGTCACGCAGTTTCTTTTCCCAGATACCAGTGAGCTCACAACTCTTCAATAGCTCTTCACGGATAAGGTCGATAAGTTCGATACCTGTCGGGGTGGCAACAAGGCGTTTGCGCTCTCGTCTGATATAATGACGTTTGAAAAGGGTCTCTATGATACTCGCCCGACTGGAGGGACGACCGATACCGTTCTCTTTCATAGCGGCACGGAGTGTCTCGTCCTCTACAAACTTACCTGCCGTCTCCATGGCGCGGAGCAGGGATGCCTCATTATAATAAGGTGGGGGCGTGGTCCATTTCTCCGTCAGTGTAGGCTGGTGATTACCACTTTCTCCCTTGACGAAGGTGGGCAGTGTGCGTTCCTCGTCCTCTTTTTTCTCAGCGGACTCCGTGTTCTCGGGGGACTCCGATGTCTTCTCCCTCACGACACGCCAGCCGGGTTCCAGAATCTCCTTACCAGTCACTTTGAACTCGATCTCATTAACTTCGCCTAATACGGTGGTGGTGGAGAACTTACAGTCTGGCAGGAAAACACCGATAAAGCGGCGTGCCACCAAATCGAAAACTTTCTGTTCGGCATCACTCAGATTTTGAGGGATGACTCCTGTTGGGATGATGGCATGGTGGTCAGTGACTTTAGAGGTGTCAAACACACGCTTGGATTTCTTTAATGCCTTACCGCCAATCGGTTTGATATACTCAGCATAGGGTGCTTTCCCTGCAAATTTTGTCTGGTAGAGACCATTCAGCGTCTGTGGACATTTCGGATAGATGTCATCCGAGAGGTATTGGGTGTCTACACGCGGGTAGGTGGTGTATTTCTTCTCGTAGAGTGACTGAATGAGATTGAGTGTCATTTCCGCCGAGAACCCGAACTTACGATTACAGTCTACCTGCAGGGAGGTGAGGTCGTAGAGCTGCGGCGGCTGCTCCTTTCCCTCCTTCTTCTCCACCTTTGTCACCACGAAAGGTTTGCCCTCAATGGTGGAGAATGCCTCTTCTCCTTCTTCCTTGGAGGTGAACTTCCCCTTGGTGGCGGTGAATACCGTGTCGCGATAGACGGTAGCAAGTACCCAATAGGGCTCTGGCTTGAAGTTCTCAATCTCCTTTTGGCGGTTGACAATCAGTGCGAGGGTGGGTGTCTGGACACGTCCGATACTCAATACCTGACGGTTCTGTCCATACCTGAGCGTATAAAGACGGGTACAGTTCATTCCTAACAGCCAGTCACCAATGGCACGTGACAGTCCCGCCATGTATAATGGCTGGTAGTCTGCCTGGTCTTTGAGTTGGGTGAATCCCTCGCTGATTGCCTCGTCTGTCATTGAGGAGATCCAGAGGCGGCTGACGGGACATTTGGCACCAGCCTTCTGCATCACCCAGCGTTGTATGAGCTCTCCCTCTTGTCCGGCATCTCCGCAGTTGACGATACGGTCAGCCTTCTGCATCAGACTCTCAATGATGGCAAACTGCTTCTTAATGCTTGGTTGGTCAATCAGTTTGATACCAAAACGCTCGGGGATCATTGGCAGTGATGTCAGATTCCACGACTTCCACATCGGAGTGTAGTCGTGAGGCTCTTTCAGCGTACACAGATGACCAAAAGTCCAAGTCACCTGATAGCCATTACCTTCCATGTAACCATCGTGTGAGGATGTCGCCCCGATGATGCGTGCAATATCCTTTGCCACACTGGGTTTCTCTGCAATACAAACTATCATTTGGTCGGCAAAATTACAAAAAAAGAGGGAAATACAAGAAGAAAGCATCGTTTTCTTTTCCACCATCTTATTTCTGACGGACACGAGATGCGGTTGGAGATGAGCAGGAACGGGATGGAGAAACTGGTGGGGACGATGGGGACATAAATTTCTCACCCGACGACAGAATAGACATAGCCACGCTCGGTGTTGACAACTGTCTCTATCCTCTCCCGTCCTGTCAGGACGGTCTTCATGTCATTGCGGAGTCCCTCTCCTGACAGTTTCAGCACGGCTTCTTTCATCGTCCACAACCGTGTAAATGTCTCTTCAGGACGGGGTGACTGGGTGATGAGTGCAATCTCAGCCTCGTTCATCGTGTAACGGACAAGACTGTCTTTGTATTCCCGGATGCTCTCGACATCCACTCCTACCGGGCGGTTGCTGATGACACAGACAGCCGCCTCGCGACAATGACTCATATTGAAATGAATTTCGGGATGTCCGATCATAAAGGGCTTGCCGTGCTTCCCATACTCGAAGACAGGTTTCTCGGTGATACCGTATTCCTTCCGCAAACCCTCACACAGCAACAGATAGGCAGCCGCACAGGTCTTCCGTCCCTGTTCGTGCTTGAACTTCAATGCCTGCTCCCTGCGCTGTTCCGACAACAGGGGCAGTGCCGCCTCGAAGTCGAAACCAGCAATGTCGTCATTCAGGTAAAGCATCCAGTTCCTCCTGTGTTTTGGGTATACGGCGGTTAGGATTCTCCTTGGCACCGAGGTCAACGAGTTCACGGCCTTTCTGCACCACGCTCTGTCTGCCCGTAAACAACTTGTTACCAGCCGACTCGAAAGCGCGGTGTGCCTGATCCAGTTGTTCCCCAATCTTGTTATACCGCTGGATGAAGTCGCCTAAGCGGTCGAGTAACTGTTCGGCAATCCCGAACACCTTCTCCTGGTTCTCCGCCTGCTGGTTCTGCACCCAGGCAATGTGTATCATATGGAGGATGCCCAACAGGTTTTGCTCACCCGTGATAAACACCTTCCGTTCGAAAGCCTCACGCCACAACGTCGGGTCGTTGGCAAGTGCCAACTGCAGGGAGCTCTCGAAAGGGACGAACATAATGACGAAGTCGACAGCCTCCCGGGGTGCCTTGACATATTTTGAATAGTCCTTACGAGCCAGTTCCGTGACATGGCTGCGAATCGACTTGATATGGTCCTGCAGGGCACGCTCTTTCTCCTCAGGGTCGTCGGCATTGACATAGCGCTGATAGGCGACCAGCGATACCTTCGAGTCGATAATGGCATCCTGACCTTGCGGATAGTGCAGGATGACATCGGGCTGCATCTCCTTACCCGTATCGTCGTTCTTCAGGGGGCGACCCTGTTCGTCACGCAGACGAGCCTGCACCTCGTAATGGATACCCTCCGTCAGTCCCTGTGAAGCGAGGAGGTCGCCAAGGATGATCTCCCCCATGTTACCACTCACCTTATTGTCACGGCGCAGCACATTGGCGAGTGACTCCGCTTTCTCACCGATCTCACGGTTCGACTCCATCATCAGCCGCAACTGCTCCTTCAGCGAGGCGTTCTGAGCCGTATGGTCCTTGGTGTTGTCGGAAATCGCCTTACGCATCTCACTGATGGCGTCTTTCAGCGGCTGGGTGATAGTACCCATATTCTCCTTGTTCTCCTCCTTCAACCGCTGTGCCTGTGCATCCATCAACTGCTGTGCCATCACGCGGAGCTGTTCTTTGGTGGTCTTCAGCTGTTCGTCAAATTGCTCCCGGGCAGCCTTCAACTGCTCCGCCGACTGCTCCCGCTGTGCCCGCAACTGGTCGGCTGCCTGTTCCCGCTGACTGCGCATCTGCTCTGCGAAACGCTCCTCACTCTGCCGCTGTTCCTCACTGCGCTGTTGCGAGAGCATCTGCATCTCCGTCTCTTTCTTGGCAAGCTCAACATGCAGTCGTCCCACTTTCTGGTTCATCACCAGATAGAGGACGACTGCACCGACGGCTATTCCGATGACAATATACAATGCTATCATCGTCACAGCCTGTATTACTCCCACTCAATGGTTCCCGTAGGTTTCGGGGTCAGGTCATACAATACCCTGTTCACGCCAGGCACCTCCGTGATGATACGCTGGGTGATATGATGCAGCAACGCATAAGGGATCTCCTCGATGGTGGCGGTCATGGCATCACGGGTGTTGACGGCACGGATGATGACGGGCCAGTCCCAGCTGCGCTTGTTGTCCTTTACACCTGTTGACTTATAGTCGGGCACAATGGTGAAATACTGCCATACCTTACCCTCCAGTCCGTTCTTGGCAAACTCCTCACGGAGGATGGCATCACTCTCACGCAGTGCCTCCAAGCGGTCACGGGTTATGGCTCCTGTGCATCGTACACCGAGTCCGGGACCTGGGAACGGCTGACGGAACACCATATTGTCGGGCAATCCCAGCTCCTTACCTACCACACGTACCTCATCCTTGAACAACAGTTTGATGGGCTCTACCAACTCAAACTGCATATCCTCGGGCAGACCACCCACGTTATGGTGTGACTTCACAGGACCAGACTCCACGATGTCGGGATAGATGGTACCTTGTGCCAGGAAACTGATTCCCTCCAGCTTTCGTGCCTCCTCCTCGAACACACGGATAAATTCCGCACCGATGATCTTACGCTTCTGCTCGGGATCGGCAACACCTGCCAGCTTGTCCAGGAAACGGTCGGTAGCATCAACATACACCAAGTTGGCATTCAGCTCGTCACGGAACACACGCACCACCTGCTCTGGCTCTCCCTTGCGCAGCAGACCGTGGTTCACATGTACTGACACCAGCTGCTTGCCCACTGCCTTAATCAGCAGGGCAGCCACCACCGATGAGTCTACACCACCAGAAAGTGCCAGCAGCACCTTCTTGTCACCAATCTGAGCTCGCAGCTCCTTCACCTGTTCCTCAATGTATTTCTGGGCTAACTCGGGAGTCGTTATACGCTCCATATCAGCCGGTCTCACATTACCTGTACTCATATTTTCTCAAATTTAAAAGTTAATACTCCTGCAAAGATACGAAAAAGTGAGTAAAATACAAAAGGAAAATGAATATTTCTTTTGCATTGTTGAACGAGTGGCAGATAAATGTTAAATGTTTTTGTTTGTTTAAAATGTTGTTTATTCGATTATTTTGTTTAACTTTGCAGCGAATGTTGAAGTAATTAATAACAAAGATCTTAAAAATGAACAAGAACGAGCAATTTGTAATTACGATTAATCGAGAACTGGGTTCTGGCGGTCGTACCGTCGGAGAAAAACTGGCAGCTAAATTAGGGGTGGCATTTTATGACAAGGCACTCGTCAAGGCTTTGCAGGAAAAATATCATCTTACTGTTGAGGAAATAGAGACTCTCAAAGGCAGGAAACATAATTGGTGGTCAGACTTTTCGCGTGTCGTTTCTCTCGGTGAGACAGTGCGTGCATCATATTATAAGGTGGAAATGGGTAAAGAGCCGAAATTGGTTACCACTGAGTCTATCTTCAAAGTGGAGCAGGAGATCTTGAAGGGAATTGCCGATAGTGGCTCTTGCGTCATTACAGGCCGCAGTGGATTCTTCGTGTTACGTAATTATCCGAACCATTTGCGGATATATATACATGCTTCAAAAGAAACACGTATACAGCGTGTGATGAAAAAGCAGAATGTCTCTCATGAGGAAGCTGAGAAGATAATCTCCAAGATAGATAAGATGCGCGATAACTATGTGACCAGGTATACTGGTCAGTCGCGCTATAATGTCCGTAATTATGACTTAACCATCAATATGGATCATATGACTGAGGATGATGCGGTTAAAGTCATTATGGGCTATATGGACAGCGTACAGGAATAAACCAAAATTAGCATAAGATGAGATTAGACGGAAGACGAGAAAGCTCGAACGTGGAAGACCGCCGTGGTATGGGTGGCGGAGCGAAGGCCGGTCTGGGTATCGGTGGTATTATCATGGTGGCACTCTTTGCATGGCTCTCTGGTGGCGACCCTGTGGCTGCCGTGATGCAGCAGGTGCAGCAGAATACCTTCGGTGGCAATACGGAGGTCACAGAGGGACAGCCCCAGTTTACGGAGGAGGAACAGCAGTTGGCAACGTTCTCCACTCAGATTCTTGCCGGAACGGAGGATGTGTGGACGGAGATCTTCAAGCAGAATGGGGCACAGTATCAGGTCCCTAAGATGGTGCTCTATACTGGTGGTGTCCAGACAGCTTGCGGACAGGGCTCCGCACAGATGGGACCGTTCTATTGCTCTGGTGACCAGAAACTGTATATCGACCTGTCGTTCTTCACCACGATGAAGCAACAGCTGGGTGCCGAGGGTGATTTCGCCTATGCCTATGTGATTGCTCATGAGGTGGGTCACCATGTGGAGTACCTGACTGGTACGCTTGCCAAGGTGCATGAGCAGATGGCACGACTCCCAGAGGCTGAGGCTAACAAGCTCAGTGTGCGTCTGGAACTGCTTGCCGACTTCTATGCCGGTGTATGGGCGCATCATGACAACAAGCGTTTCGGATCACTGGAGGATGGTGACATCGAGGAGGCTATCCGTTGTGCTCAGGTCATTGGTGACGACTACCTGCAGAAGAAAGCACGTGGCTATGCCGTTCCTGAGTCGTTTAACCACGGTACCAGCAAACAGCGTATGAAGTGGTTCAAATTAGGACTGGAGACCGGTGACATCTCAAAGGGCACCACTTTCCAGTGCTCTGATGCAGAACTTTAATCGGAAAATCATACATGTCGACATGGACGCCTTCTTTGCCTCGGTGGAGCAGCGCGACCATCCGGAACTGCGGGGCATCCCCCTGGCAGTAGGTTATGACGGTCCTCGTGGGGTGGTTGCCACCGCTTCGTATGAGGCACGCCGTTATGGCATCCACTCCGCTATGCCGATGATGCGGGCGAAACGGCTCTGTCCGCATCTCACGATCGTACCGGGCAGCTATTCCCGTTATAAGGAAGTGTCCAGTCAGGTGCATGCCATTTTCCATGACTATACCGATCTCATTGAACCCATCTCATTGGATGAGGCTTTCCTCGATGTGACGGAGAACAAGAAGGATATCCCCCTTGCCGTGAATATCGCCCGTGAGATACGGCAGCGTATCCGTGACGAGGTTCACCTGACGGCATCGGCGGGGATCTCCTATAATAAGTTATTGGCGAAAATCGCCTCTGACTGGCGGAAGCCTGACGGTATGACGACCATCCATCCTGACCGTGCCCTCGACTTCATCGCACAGTTGCGGGTCGAGAAACTATGGGGCGTGGGACCCCGTACTGCGGAGAAGATGCACTATATGGGTATCTTCAAAGGCGGGGATTTGCGGGAGGTGTCATTGCAGCATCTGATAGAGGTCTTTGGTAAGATGGGAAAGGTCTATTATGACTTTGCGAGGGGCATCGACAACCGTCCTGTGGAGACGGAGTGGATCCGTAAGTCGGTAGGGTGTGAGCGTACTTTTCTGGAGGATATCTATAAGCCATCGGCAGTCCTTGTCGAGCTGTATCATGCCACGGGGGAACTGGTGCGACGCATTGCCAAGAGTGATTTCGTGGGACATACTCTGACACTCAAGGTGAAATTCTCCGACTTCACACAGATTACCCGTTCCCTCACCGTGCAGCACTCCCTCTTGGATAAAGACGGCATCCTGCCCGTGGCAAAGCGGCTGCTGCAGGAAGTCGACTACAGCGCAGACCGTCCCATCCGTCTCCTCGGTCTCTCTGTCAACAATCCCACCATTGAGGCGGAGGCTCACCGCGTCGAGTGGGTGGAGGGCTTTCTGGAGTTTGAGGATGAGTAACTCGTCAATTTTGACCTTTACACTGAAACCTGAATCCAGCCCCCTCCCCTCTTTCCGATAACACTTTACACTGCTTCCGATAATATTTTTACCCCCTAAACCTTTATCGGAGTCGGTGCAAAACCACGGTGCAGGAATGCGGAAAGAAGCCATGTACCGTGGGAGGGTGATGCTCTGTCTGTAAGTATGATAATTTTTTAGGCAAGATTCTTGCTCGTTTGGAATTTAATGCGTATCTTTGTCGGAAGAACGGTAAAACAGATAAGTTATGATAGACGTAAAACAGACATTAGCCTCGGCAGAAGAACGCATGGAGATGGCTGCGATGTTCCTGGAAGAGGAGCTGAACCGCATCCGTGCCGGTCGTGCCAACGTCGCTATCCTTGATGGCGTGCGTGTAGAGTCCTACGGTTCAAAAGTACCTTTGAACCAAGTTGCTAACATCTCAACACCGGATGCCCGTACCATCGCCATCAAGCCCTGGGACAAGAAACAGATCCGTGACATCGAGAAGGCAATCATGGACTCTGATGTGGGTATCACCCCGGAGAACAATGGTGAGATCATCCGTCTGGGTATCCCACAGCCTACGGAGGAGCGCCGCCGTGACCTGGTGAAGCAATGCAATAAGATTGCGGAGAAGGCAAAGGTAGAGGTGCGCAACGTCCGTGCCGACATCAAGGACAAACTGAAGAAAGCCATCAAGGACGGTCTCTCGGAGGATAACGAGAAGGATGCTGAACTGGAGCTGCAGAAGGTGCACGACAAGTTCATCAAGAAGCTCGATGACCTGATGGAGGCGAAGAACAAGGAAATCATGACCGTTTGATTGGATGGACAATTGAAAGGTCTCGTCATTAGAAATACCGGTAGTTGGTACACCGTCCTCACCGACGATGGATCAACTGTCGATTGTAAGATAAAGGGTAATTTCCGCATCAAGGGAATACGCTCTACGAACCCTGTCGCTGTGGGTGACAGGGTCACTATTTCTTCCCTCTCAACAGGAGGTCAAGAGGGGGCATGGATCACGGAGATAGAAGACCGCCGTAACTATATCATCCGCAAGAGTATTAATCTGTCGAAACAGAGCCATATCCTTGCTGCTAATGTCGACCAGGTGTTGCTGGTGGTGACGGTGGTGAAGCCAGAGACCTCCACGACGTTCATCGACCGCTTCCTTGCCTCAGCCGAGGCATATCGGATTCCCGTCATCCTAGTCTTCAACAAGACGGACTTGCTCAGTGAGGAGGAACTGCATTATCAGCAGATGATGATAAACCTCTATGAGACGATAGGCTATGAATGCCGTGCCATCTCTGCCCTTGACGGGGATGGTGTGGAGGCACTGAGAGAAAAGCTGGAAGGGAAGATTACCTTGCTGAGTGGCAATAGTGGCGTGGGAAAGTCTACGCTGATTAACCGGCTGGTGCCTCATGCCAACCAACGGGTGGCTGACATCAGCGAGGCACACCAGACGGGAATGCATACCACCACCTTTTCGGAGATGATTCCACTCAACTCTCAACTCTCAACTCTCAACTCTCAACTAAACAGCTGGCTCATCGATACACCTGGTATCAAGGGCTTTGGTACCTTTGATATGGAGAAGGAGGAAGTGACAAGCTATTTCAAGGAGATTTTTGAGTTCTCCAAACAATGCCGCTTCTCTGACTGTACGCATACCCATGAGCCGGGGTGTGCGGTGCTGAAAGCCGTTGAGGACCATTATATCGCACAGAGCAGGTACCAGTCGTATCTCTCCATGCTGGAGGATAAAGATGAAAACAAATATCGCGAAGCCTTTTGAACTTCGCGATATTTGTTTTATTTGATTCTCTTCAAGGTCGCCTTCATGTCACTGTCATCCACAGATAGGAGATTCCCATTATCACTGAGTACCATCCTCGACCCGTTGTTCTCGATCTTGACGATACCGTTATTCACGGTGTAACGCGACTTGTAGTTGTAGAATTTCGTCTTGAACACAAGGTCTGCCTGCCATAGCTTGCGGTTAGCCCAGCTGACACCCAGTTCCTTGGCACGTTCCTTGTCCATGACGATTTTCATCTTCATCCGCATGTCGTGACTGTTGAGGAACTCGATAGTGACGGTCATGGTGAAAATCTCGTTCATCACAGTCTCACGCTCCTTATGCTGCTCTGCAGTCTCATTCTCTTTCTGTGCGAGCAGGTGGGACACACTCATGTTACCATTGAAATAGATGCGTCCCTTCATTTCCTGTGCCTCACTGCTCAGACAAAGGAGTAGGCTGAGGCATATCAATAAAAATTTTTTCATACCGTTTATCCTATAGTGATTGTATATTTACTCATGAAGGAGGCTCCTGGCTGTAGGTGGTTCATCAGGGGCTTGTCCTTGAACTCACCCTGGTAGCCACGAGGGTCGCCAATACCATACCAAGGTTCAATACACACGAAAGGTGCCTGCTTGCCAAAAGGACTCCAGAAGGCTACGACGGGCGTATTGAAACTGACCGTCACTTCTGGCTCTCCAGCCTTATTCAGAAGCTCAGCTTGATGCAGCTGGCTCTTATGAATCTTGATGGAGTCATTACGCCATGTGTTCTCTGAAAATTCGATGATGCCACCCTCGGCCTCGCTGAAAGGCACCTCGTCCATCGAATGCGAACTGTCGGGATAGCTGTGCAGAGCGTCCATCGGATCTGCGTTGTCAAGACGGATGATGCCACTGGTCTTTCCTTCGGGTACGTTGAAAGCAGGATGACCGCCTATCTGGAAATGAATCTCTTCCTTATCCGTGTTGTGAACGTGCCAGATGACACCTATCTGATTTCCATCAAGCACGTAGCTGATGCTGAGAGTGAAGTCGTACGGATAGACTTTCTTTGTCTCTTCGGAGGATTCAAGGGCGAAAGTAACCTTCCTGTCGTTTTGAGCGATCAGTTTGAACTCTGCATCACGGGCGAAACCATGACGGGGCAGATGATACTCCTTTCCATCTACTCGATAAGTCTCACCGTTGACGGAGCATACGATAGGGAAAAGTATTGGTGAGTGACGTCCCCAGAATTTGGGGTCGGCCTGCCAGAGGTATTCCTTGCCGCTGGCATCCTTAATACTCTGGAGCTCGGCTCCTTTCTCCGAAACGACGATCGAGAGTTGTTCGTTCTTTAATTCTACCATAGTTTTTATTTTGCTTTATAGATGAGTATTGAGAATACAATGATTTCGAGGAAGAGCAGACCGATGGTCGCCAAAATGGGGATGGGTGAGGGTGTCGGCATACCCAGCATTGTATAGCCCGTAGCCAGTGCCAATAGCAAAAGGGTAATAGCTGCTATACGAGTGCTGCGGATAGTCAACTCTACCTGATGGATATTGGTAATCTTAACAGGCATGTTGATGAAACGGGGAAAGTAGGCCAGCACCATCAGTCCGACACCTGCTATTGTCATGATGATGCAAGGAATGGTGATACCTACTGGCGACCCGTAGGCATTTGGCTTGCCTGAGGCATCGAAATGGGTGGGCACAATGTCTGGAGCCTGATGTATCATCCAGATGATGATGCCCCAGACAATAATGGCTGTCAAAACGAACACCACCTCTAAGATCATTGCCTCTGTGGTGCGATGCACCTTGACCGTTTTTATATTGAATTTTTCTTCCATCATTCTTTTTTCTTTTTGGGCAGGCGCTTCTCTTTGCGCAATGCTTCGGTGATGATCCACTGCAACTGACCATTGGTACTGCGGAACTCGTCAGCAGCCCAGGCCTCTATCGCATTCATGGTGTCAGCATCAACGCGCAGAATAAAACTCTTGGTGTTACTCTTTTCTGCCATTAATGATTCAACGTGCCTGTATTTACCACGGGCTGTGCATTATCATCACCACAGAGTACGACGAGCAGGTTGCTCACCATAGCAGCCTTCTTGTCATCGTCCAACTCTACAATTTCCTCGTCGGAGAGCTTGTTGAGCGCCATCTTCACCATCGAAACGGCACCTTCCACAATCTTTTCACGAGCCTGGATGATGGCATCGGCTTGCTGGCGGCGCAACATAACAGCAGCAATCTCAGGAGCATAGGCCAAGTAGTTGATACGAGCCTCAACAACCTCGATACCTGCCAGGGCCAGACGCTCGTCGAGTTTCTGTTCCAACTGCTCGTTGATTTCATCGGCATTCGAACGCAGTGTCGGCTCATTATTATCATTGTCGTATGCATATTGACCAGCGACTTGACGAAGAGCTGCATCGCCCTGCACACGGACAAAACGCTCCAAGGCATTCATCAATCCCTTGGTGTCACTGCCTACCGTATTGGGGTTAGCTGCCATGGTCTGGGTGTCAACCTCAAACAGTGCCTTATAGGTGTCTTTCATTTTCCAAACCAGCACCAGACCTATCATGATGGGATTACCCGTTTTGTCATTTACCTTAATTGGTTCAGCATCCAGATTACGGGCACGCAGACTTACTTTCTTCGTTCCATAGAAAGGATTGATCCAGTAGAAGCCCGTTTCGGAAAAAGTACCACTGTATTTACCAAACCAAGTGATAACGCGAGCCTCATTGGGTTCCAACTGAATGAAGCTCACATACAGATAATATCAATAAGCAAAAGCAGGATGCTACCTCCAAGTAGCCATCCTCCACAGGTTCCCCCTGATGCATCCATGTCAATAATTGCAAAGACAACGCCTACGATAGCGGCAATCAAAAGCACCATTGTAACAAACAGCATCAAGAAGCCGTTCAGTACCATTCCGTTGAATTTAGTTTCTTTCATAAAAGTCGCATCTTAAATGATATCAATTTGATATCACAAAGATATGTGTTCTTTTTGAAATAACAATGGATTTATTTGTGTATTTAATAATATTTAAGTAATTTTGCAGCATGAATTTGAAAGACAAGCATATTGCCGTGTTACTCTCGGGTGGGGTGGACAGCTCTGTGGTACTGTATGAATTGGTACGACAGGGACTGCGTCCTGATTGTTTTTATATCAAGATTGGACCTGACGAGGACGAGAAATGGGACTGCTCTTCAGAGGAAGACCTGGAAATGGCAACAGCTGTCAGTCATAAGTATGGATGTAAGTTGGAGGTCATAGACTGCCATCAGGAATATTGGGACCAGGTAACCAGGTACACGATGGAAAAGGTGAAGGCAGGACTGACCCCTAATCCTGACGTGATGTGCAACCGCTTGATCAAGTTCGGTGCCTTTGATGAGAAACGGGGACATGACTACGACCTCATCGCTACGGGGCACTACGCCCAGACAGAGATAGACGAACAGGGTGGAAAATGGTTGTGTACCAGTCCAGATCCTGTGAAGGACCAGACAGACTTCCTGGCTCAGATCTATGACTGGCAGCTAAGAAAGGCACTCTTTCCCATCGGACACATGATGAAGGAGGAGGTGCGTGAGATTGCCGACCGTGAGCACTTGGTGAATGCCAAGCGCAAAGACTCGCAGGGTATCTGCTTTTTAGGGAAAATCAACTACAACGATTATATCCGCCGCTACTTAGGAGAGAACCCCGGTGACGTGTTGGAATTGGAGACAGGAAAGCGGATAGGACAGCATAAGGGCTTGTGGTTCCACACCATCGGACAACGTCATGGACTGGGCTTCGGTGGTGGTCCGTGGTTCGTGGTGAAGAAAGACATGCAGCAAAACATTCTGTACGTCAGCAAAGGCTATGATCCTAAGACAGCCTATAAACAGGAGTTTAAAGTCAAGGACTTCCATAGTCTGATCCCTGACGGATCTGCCCTTCCTTCTCTTCATGTCACTTTCAAGATCCGTCATACTCCTGAGTTTCATCACGCTATCTGTGAGACATTAGACAACGGAGAGATTGTCATACACGCTGATTCTCCTATACATGGTGTGGCTCCTGGTCAGTTCTGTGTGCTTTATGACGAGTCTCATCATCGATGCTTGGGATCCGCAGAAATCACACTTTAATACTTTTTAGCACAAAATTATCCTGAATTTCCGATTTATTGTTTATATTTGCAACGAATAATCATCTGATTGACTAACTAAATATTGGAGGAAAAGCCTATGCCAACCAAAAAGATGCACGACGAAGAGTCTTATGAACTCGACAATGTCTACAATGAGGACGACCGTTTCTATACACGGGGAGATTCCTCAATCTGGTACAATTAATCGACGAAAAAATTTGGAGATTCGCTTAATTTGCACTAACTTTGTACCCTATGACAGAAGAATGGCTGAATAGGGCGGAATGGAAAGAAAACGTGATCCTTGTCGACGCTGACTACGTCGACAAGGTTGTGTTTAATCTGATAGTAAACTTCGAACGTATGATAGGTCGTCGAATCCCTCAGGCTGACATGGCAAAATGGCTAGAGTGCGTGGCTCTTGACGGGGGAATAAGGGAAGGTAATCATCAGACTCAGGTAGTCTTGCTGCACCAGAAGGAGCAGATGGACAATTTCCTGCCTGGTGCTTTCGCCGATTTGGACGGCAAAGCTTTCAGCGGTCCTCTGGGAGAGTTCCTCATCAGTTGTGTCCCTGTCGAGGAGATGGTGACAGCAGAGGACTTGTTTATAGACTCCATGCAGATTATTTGCAATAGTGGGGATGTGAAGCGGGTGATGGTGATACCTGATGCTGAGCATATATATAATAAGGTGCGTGAGGGACTCCGCCATGTGGATGATGAGAAACGGATTATGGTGTTCAGTATGCAGCCCATGGAGGGTGGCAGCTACCGACAGGAGATTCTGGGGTATTCCCTGATGGCTGCACTGGGTATCCGTAGTGATGAGATAAAAAATAAATAATAGTGATATGGCAAAAGTATTAATGATTGGAGCAGGTGGAGTTGCCACCGTGGCAGCGTTTAAGATTGCACAGAACGCTGACGTGTTTACTGATTTCATGATAGCCTCTCGCAGGAAAGCGAAATGCGACGCTATTGTAGAGGCAATCCATCAGAAAGGTTATGACATGCCCATTCAGACAGCACAGGTAGATGCCGATGATGTGGAGCAGCTGAAGACCTTGTTCAATAGTTATAAACCAGAATTGGTCATCAATTTGGCATTACCCTATCAAGACCTGACGATTATGGAGGCGTGTCTTGCCTGTGGTTGCAGCTATCTGGACACAGCGAACTATGAGCCGAAAGACGAGGCACATTTCGAGTATTCATGGCAGTGGGCTTACCGCGAGAAGTTCGAGAAAGCAGGTTTGACGGCTATACTCGGCTGTGGTTTCGACCCGGGTGTGACGAGTATCTATACCGCTTATGCCGCAAAGCATCATTTCAAGGAGATGCAGTATCTGGATATTGTCGACTGTAACGCAGGTGACCACCATAAGGCATTCGCCACCAACTTCAACCCGGAGATTAATATCCGTGAGATTACCCAGAAGGGACTCTACTGGGAAGACGGAAAATGGGTAGAGACAGAACCACTGGAGATTCACAAGGACCTGACCTATCCGAATATCGGACCACGTGACAGTTACCTGTTGCACCATGAGGAGATAGAGTCGCTGGTCATCAACTACCCGACCATCAAACGTGCCCGCTTTTGGATGACTTTCGGACAGCAGTACCTGAAACATCTGGAGGTAATACAGAACATCGGAATGAGCCGCATTGATGAGGTGGAGTACGAAGCGCCACTTGCTGATGGCAGTGGGGTAGCAAAGGTGAAAATCGTACCCTTGCAGTTCTTAAAGGCAGTACTTCCCAATCCTCAGGACCTAGGTGAGAACTACGAGGGTGAGACCTCTATCGGATGCCGCATCCGTGGTATCGGAAAGGATGGTAACGAGCATACCTATTATGTCTACAACAACTGTTCACACCGTACAGCCTATGAGGAGACGGGAATGCAAGGAGTCAGCTACACGACTGGCGTTCCTGCCATGATAGGTGCCATGATGTTCTGCAAAGGCATCTGGAAGAAACCGGGTGTTCACAATGTCGAGGAATTTGACCCCGATCCATTTATGGAGCAGCTTAATAAACAGGGGCTGCCATGGCATGAGATTCATGATGGTGACTTGGAACTTTAATCAAAACTAAAATATTAGCACAACTATGGCAAAAAAAGAAATGGATGAGGGCGCAGCCATGAGCCCTCAACAGGAGAAGATGAAAGCTCTGCAAGCTGCCATGTCGAAAATCGAGAAGGATTTTGGCAAGGGCAGTATCATGCGGATGGGAGATGAGCAGATTGAGAATGTTGAGGTGATTCCCACTGGCAGCATCGGACTGAATGCGGCACTTGGTGTGGGAGGTTATCCGAAAGGACGTATCATTGAGATATATGGTCCAGAGTCCTCTGGTAAGACAACACTGGCGATCCATGCCATGGCTGAGGCTCAGAAGGCTGGTGGTATCGCTGCCTTCATCGATGCGGAGCATGCCTTCGACCGCTTCTATGCCCAGAAACTGGGCGTGGATATTGATAATCTGTGGATATCACAACCAGATAATGGTGAGCAGGCTTTGGAAATCGCTGACCAGTTGATTCGCTCCAGTGCGATAGACATTCTGGTAGTTGACTCTGTTGCCGCACTGACTCCCAAGAAGGAGATAGAGGGTGATATGGGCGACTCCGCCGTTGGTCTGCACGCCCGTCTGATGAGTCAGGCACTGCGTAAACTTACTGCAACCATCGCAAAAACCAATACCACTTGTATCTTCATTAACCAGTTGCGTGAGAAGATTGGCGTGATGTTCGGTAATCCTGAGACGACAACGGGCGGTAATGCCCTGAAGTTCTATGCCTCCGTACGACTGGACATCCGTCGTGTCACTGCTATCAAGGATGGTGATCAGGTAATCGGCAACCAGGTGCGTGTGAAGGTGGTGAAGAACAAGGTGGCTCCTCCCTTCCGTAAGGCTGAGTTTGAGATTACCTTCGGTGAGGGTATCTCAAAGATTGGCGAGATTATCGATCTTGGTGTGGAGTATGGTATTATCCAGAAGAGCGGTTCCTGGTTCTCGTATGACGGTTCTAAACTGGCACAGGGACGTGACGCTACCAAGCAGTTGCTCAGGGATAACCCAGAGCTCTGTGAGGAACTTGAGGCTAAGATCATGCAGACAATAGCTGACAAGGCATAAAGAAGCAAAAAAGAAAGGCACCCTGTTTCGAGTGCCTTTCTTTTTTGCTTTATTTCTTTGCCTTGGTGGCTGTCGTCCTACGTGGGGTGCGGATACCTACCACCTTACCGCTCTTGCTGAACTGAATGATCAGCCAACTCTTGGTACGCTTGTAGGTCCATTCGTAACGACCGTCATTGATGTCTGCCTTACTGTCAGGCTCACCGACTGCCATCTCTACCTCTTCCTCTGTCATACCCATGCCGACACGTCCCTCACGGATCATGGTACGGGTAGCAGCATTGGTATTCCTCAACTTACCCTCACCGAAGCCGAACAGATAGCCGAAGTAGTCTTCCTTCTGTCCGTCAATGTCACCCACAACACTCTCGTTGACGAAGGTAACGTCCTTAGAATAGACACGTCCTGTCTCTGTCTCTGACAATGTCAAAGTGACATAGTTGGTGTTGCGGACAGGTGTCATGCCGTCAATGCGGAAAGCCATCAGTTTAGGTACTTTCACAACACGGTTGTCCTTACCACCACCTTTGGTCGTCATACTGGTAGCGTATTTCGTGTAGATGGTCTTACCCATATACTGAGCATAGTCGGTAGACACCTTGGTCTCTCCTGACATCAAGTCAAAAGAACCATAGAACGTGAATTTTTCGTTGTCCACGATAAACTCGTCGTCACGCATACCACTATTGGTCTTACTGATGGCAACGTTCTGGTAGAACTCGTTACCTTTCTTGTCGGCAACGATGATCTTCACAGGGAAGGAACGGGTACCCACACCAACGGCAACCACCTTTACCTCCATATTCTTCTCTACTTTGACATCATTATAACTGTCACTGTCGTAGTCCACATCTACACGATAGTCTGTGGTACGAGTCACAAGCGTCTGGTTCATCAGTTTCTCACGGGCGATATCCACATCACCCAGATAGGCGAGGGTGGGGACACCTGTCTTGCCATAGCAATAGTCCTCGAACTCTCCGTTTGGCAACTCGAAATAGTATTTCTTGTTGTCATCCTGACAGGTGAAGTTCATGCGGGAACGACCATTCTGACCAACAGAGTGGTTGTTGTAAATCATAATCTTACGACGCAACTTACCACTGGGTATTTCCTTGCCAGTACCAGCGTCACGGAAAGTGTTTACGACTAAATCATACTTCTCTGGCAACACCATAAACTTCATGCCGTCTTTCCAGTCGCACAGACTATAATAGCGGAAATTCTGGCTGACAAAGTCAGTGCCAGTGGGTTCTTCCTCGCCGTTAGTCTTCTTCTTGACGACATTCGCCTCTGTCTTCTTCACTCCCTTTGTCTTGACGATGTAGGAGTCGGCACTCTGAGCCATTGCAACCGTCGTAGCAAGGGCAAGTCCCGTCAGAATAATCAGTTTTTTCATAGATATATCTATTGATGTTATTACGTAATATTGCTGCAAAGATATAAATTATTTTTGATACTTGTGCCAAAATGACGTGACAATCAGTCATTTTTATTGAATTTTTTTGTTTTTGGCACATGCTTTGCTATGAAATCAGTGACAATTTAGCATATTAATAAATAAAAATAATACAATTATGGGAAAAATTATTGGAATTGACTTAGGAACAACCAACAGCTGCGTTGCCGTTTTCGAGGGTAACGAGCCAGTGGTTATCGCTAACAGCGAAGGTAAGCGTACGACACCCTCTGTCGTAGGTTTTGTTGAGAATGGTGAGCGTAAGATTGGTGACCCTGCCAAGCGTCAGGCTATTACCAACCCAAAGAAAACCGTTTACTCTATCAAACGTTTCATGGGTGAGAACTGGCAGCAGACAGAGAAGGAAATTTCGCGCGTACCTTATACTGTTGTCAACGAGGGTGGCTATCCTCGTGTGGACATTGACGGTCGTAAGTACACTCCACAGGAGATCTCCGCTATGATTCTGCAGAAGATGAAGAAAACTGCTGAGGACTACCTCGGACAGGAGGTGACGGATGCCGTTATCACTGTACCTGCTTACTTCTCAGACTCTCAGCGTCAGGCTACCAAGGAGGCTGGTCAGATTGCCGGTCTGAATGTACGCCGTATCGTCAACGAGCCAACGGCTGCCGCACTTGCTTATGGTGTCGACAAAGCTAACAAGGATATGAAGATTGCTGTCTTCGACCTCGGTGGTGGTACGTTTGATATCTCTATCTTGGAGTTCGGTGGCGGCGTGTTTGAGGTGCTCTCTACCAATGGTGATACTCACCTGGGTGGTGATGACTTCGACCAGGTTATCATCGACTGGCTGGTACAGGAGTTCAAGAATGACGAGGGTGCCGACCTGAAGGCTGACCCCATGGCCATGCAGCGTCTGAAGGAGGCTGCCGAGAAGGCTAAGATTGAGTTGTCTTCTTCTACCAGCACAGAGATCAACTTACCGTATATCATGCCTGTAGGCGGTGTACCTAAGCACTTGGTAAAGACTCTGACACGTGCTAAATTCGAGCAACTGGCACACGGACTGATTCAGGCTTGTCTGGCTCCATGTCAGAAGGCTATCGCTGATGCCAAGCTGAACACTTCCGATATCGACGAGGTTATCCTCGTAGGTGGTTCCAGCCGTATTCCTGCTGTGCAGGAACTCGTGAAGAACTACTTCGGCAAGGAGCCTTCAAAGGGTGTGAACCCTGATGAGGTGGTTGCCGTTGGTGCCTCTATCCAGGGTGCTATCCTGAACAAAGAGGGTGGCGTAGGTGACATCGTGCTGCTTGACGTTACACCATTGACACTGGGTATCGAGACGATGGGTGGTGTGATGACCAAACTGATTGAGGCTAACACGACCATTCCTTGCAAGAAGAGTGAGGTGTTCTCTACTGCTGCCGACAATCAGACAGAAGTGACTATCCATGTTCTGCAGGGTGAGCGCCCGATGGCCGCACAGAACAAGTCTATCGGTCAGTTCAATCTGACAGGTATCGCTCCCGCACGTCGTGGTATTCCTCAGATTGAGGTAACCTTCGACATCGATGCCAACGGTATCCTGAAGGTTAGTGCCAAGGATAAGGCTACCGGTAAGGAGCAGGCTATCCGCATCGAGGCTTCCTCTGGTCTGTCACAGGATGAGATCAACCGCATGAAGGCTGAGGCTGAGCAGAATGCCGAGAACGATAAGAAGGAGCGTGAGCGTGTTGACAAGATGAACCAGGCTGACTCTATGATTTTCCAGACAGAGAATCAGTTGAAGGAGATTGGCGACAAGATTCCTGCCGATCAGAAGCCTGCCATTGAGAATGCCCTCCAGCAGTTGAAGGACGCTCATAAGGCTGGTGACATCGCCGCTATCGACACTGCCATTGCTGCTCTTAACAACGCATGGCAGACTGCCTCACAGCAGATGTATCAGGGTGCCCAGGCTGGTCCTCAGCCAGGTGCTGACCAGCAGCAAGGTCCGTTCTACAACCAGCAGGCTAATAGCCAGCAGCAAGCTCCCAAGGATGACAACATCCAGGATGCAGACTTCGAGGAGGTGAAATAATACTATTTGCAACAATATGAATATGGGCGTAACCACTCGTGTTACGCCCATATTTTTTATCATTCTTGCAAAAACATATAACCTTATAACATGATGGGGCTCTAATGCCGATGTACAAAGGGATTGACGTATGTTATATGTTGCCCAAACATGTAACATACATATAACATCCTTATGCACTCTTGAGAGGGACTACCAGATAGTGGGGGCGGTTGTTGTATAATAGGTGCTCGATGCCCAGGTCCTTCATGGCAAGTCCCAGATGTATCTTGGTACTTCTATCACTCTTGACGGACGGGTATTCTTGTTGGATGAACTCCAGAATCTGTCTGCTGTCGAGTTTCTTGGCATTTTCACCTTCCTTGGGTTTCCTGAAGCATACCTGAATCATCTCGGAAATGTCTTTCTGCTCCATGTAGTTGAGGTTCAGATCTTGGATACGAGCCACTTCCACATTGTTAAACCAATAGGGTACCTTCAACTCCCTGATCTCATAAAGGACCTGCGCATACAACTGCTCATAGTCAATATCACCCTCGTTATGGATGAGTTGTCCTTTGGGTATCGTCAGACAGATGTATCGGCGTGAGCCAGTGGCATCCGTCAGCGGATGGGGATTGTTGGTGGTGGCGACGAAGGAGGCAAACCTTGGACGGTCTTCTTGCGAGCAGCCGAAGATAGGACGACCGTTGACCTTCGACTTCGACAGGGTCTGTTTCAGATGGGCATGCTGACTGGGACGGATTGCCTCCAACTCGTCGAGGTTCACCAGCAGGTTGTTGGTTAGTGCCATCTCCTTGTCGAACTTGTTCGAGAGGTTCAGGTGGTCGAGGAAGTACTCTCGCAGATGGGGTGGGAGCAGTCGGGTGACGAAGGTTGTCTTACCACATCCCTGTGCTCCTATTAAAGTAGGTACGCACTCGTTACCATGGATGGTGTCCATCTGCAACCAGTGGGCGACCGTCGAGCGGAGCCATACGGCAAGGAACCCATGCTGCTCTGTCGAGATACCAGGTAGTCTGCCGAACAACTTTGCCACATGGTTCTGTCCATCCCATTGGGGTAGGTGCTCCAAGAAATCCTGAATCGGATTGAACGTTGGAACAGCCTCAGAATGAATCAGTTCCAGAATGTCCGTCTTAGGTTTTCCATCACAGATGTCCTCCTTTTTGGCATGGATGATGATACTGTTCAGAGCCTCCTGTGTCAGTGTCCGATAGACGGGCACCTCAGCAGGAAGGGTAGCAAACTCAATCTTCCCATTCAGCATGTTGCGACGGAAAAGATAATTGTCTTGGAGGAACAACTCTGCTTCCAGAGCAGCCTCCAGCGAAGGCGCAATAGCCTCGCCATGAATGGTTAATTCTTGCATAAGATTTGATTAGAGGTTAATACTAGTTGACGTATCAGTTAGCCTGACAACAATCATCTGCAAAGGTAATACATTTAACACGCCTTGTCAATAGTTTTGGCAAAAAATCGTGCAAAAATCTGTTAACAAAAAGGCGGTTAATAGTTAATAAATCCAAAATGCATAGAAGTATGTTATATGTATGTTATATGTTTGAGCAACATATAACATACGTCAATCCCTCTGTACATCGGCATTAG
Organism: uncultured Prevotellaceae bacterium; assembly: GCA_902776195.1. Taxonomy (GTDB): domain Bacteria; phylum Bacteroidota; class Bacteroidia; order Bacteroidales; family Bacteroidaceae; genus Prevotella. Next base: position 177,405 of record CACYPF010000003.1, read on the forward strand.
AGCCCCATCATGTTATATGGTTATATGTTTTTCGAAAATACATAAAAATCTGTTACCGACTAACCTCTGTTTTGTTACCGACTGAGGTCTCCTTTCCTACCGACTAACCCCTGTTTTCCTACCGACTAAAGGCTTTATTCAATTCAATTAAAGCCCTTAATCGGGTCAATTAAAGCCTCCATTTGCTTAAGATATCGTTCATCACTTGTTCCGATACCTTCTATGGGGGTATTAAGATACCTCCCATGAGTGTTGGGAAGCATCCCCAAGGGGGTATAGAAGGCATCTCCAAGACCCTTGGGGATTATCCCCAAGCCACACGGAGCCCGTACCTTCACCCTTCGGAGGCGGCACCTTCGTCCCTTGGAGCCTAAGGTTGATAAAGATGCTACTAATCTTCAACGATTTCCCAATAGCCATTTCTTTTACCATTCACTCTACGTAGAATGTTCTTCTCTTGTAACGCTATGGTAATTGATTTGACTGTCCGCTCAGATTTTCCAATTTCAGCAGCAATCTCTTTTTGGGTAGCAGATGGATTCTTTTGCACTATGCGAAGTAGAGCGACTTCTTCCAAAGTGCAATTTTTGCACTTTGGGGGTAATTCTTTGCCAGCTTTTGCACTTTGAACTTCGTGATTTGCACTTTGGGATATAGTTTCGTCCTCAACTTTGTTCCAATCAACGTGCATAATCCTGTTCCTAAGGTCATGTTCTTCTCCAAGCAACATACTGCGAAAGAATCTCTCCAAGTACTCTGTCGTTTCTGTGATGCCATTTGTCAAATCACTATAGTTGGCACGAACGAGCGCATTTCGGAAATACCATGAGTTCTCAGCAAAGACATCATTGACCACATTGAATCCCAATGTGCGTAAATACTTGATCATAAATACGGCAGTCGTTCGTGTGTTACCTTCGCAGAATGCGTGAACTTGCCATAGATTAGCGCAGAAACGAGTTAGGTGACGGATAGCATCATCAATATTCATGTTTGCATAACTGAATTCACGTTCCTGCCCCATATCGTATGCCAGCGTGTCGCTGATAGTGTCGGCACTGGCATAATATACCGTTTTGCCCCCAAGCACCCACTCGTTCTTCGTAATATTATAGTCACGAATGCGACCAGCTAACTTATAGATGCCGTCAAACAAGCGACGATGTATAGAAATCAACTGAGCAGGAGTAAACGAAAAGGTTTTTTCCTCTATCAGTTCAGTTATACGTGCAGCCACCTTGTCCGCCTCTTCTGTTCGGTCATCCTCTATAACCTTTCGTCCAGATGCAGACTTGTAGTATGAGTCAATAAGTTGCTTTGCCTCAGTGATACTGATGTCCCCCTCGATATGTCGTTTGGCAGTATCAAGCAGATATTCAGAAGTCTGGAGCCTATCAACCTGTTGAAGCCCTATAGCAACCTTCCAAGCTTCGCTACGCTCACGCTTCTGTGGTTCGCCTTGGCGTATGTATTCATTCAAGCCAAGAATTGTATATTTCTGTTCGTCGCTCATATGTTGTTTTTATTAAATCATTATTAGCACCTATTATATGAGTTTCGTAATTTTTTGCCATCAGCATCAACCTCTTTCAACTGCTCGAAAGGAGATTGGGGTTCATGGATATTGTTCGTATCTTGTTTTATAATAGCCATACTTTTGTAAATTGATTACTCCTCGTCTTCTCCCTCTTGATCAGAACGGAATTCAAAAACGAGTTCGGATGCAGGGATATTACACTCCTCAAACAATCCATGAAGAATATTAATCTTGGTGGCAGTACTGTTGTCAGTCCATACGTACATACCTGGTGCAAGTTCGCGTCTCCACTCTTCTGGAGTCGCTGAGAAGCTGCACTTTTCGTTTGCACAAAGCCATTCAATAGTTGAGCGCTTCTCCAGTAGGATGTGCCCACAAACCTGAATAAGCATTTCTTTCCAAGTGTTAACCGTATATCTTACTCCATGAAGTATATATGCTTGCAGTTTCTTGCCTGTGAACTCATAGTCTTCATCATCAAGCGATGCAGATTCCGCTTCACGTCTCAATGGTTCAAAAGTCGTAGTCGGCATAGGCCAGAGTCGCATAAACACATCCTGCAATTCTTTTTGACGTGCTTTCAACTCTGTTTCTGTCCATTGCTCACATGATTTCACAGAGTTATTCAGACGGAATGCACTATCCTTAAAACCCTTCTCCATGTCTCTCTTCTCAACAAACGTAAGATTGCTATATTGAGAATTATAGCCTGTGAGAGTAAGGTTTGCCATCGTATGAAGATACTGTTCATGGATTCTTTCCCAATCTTCGCCTAACGCAGTTTTCCATTTGTCCGACAGAGTTTGTGGCATAATATGTTCTATGGTAATATTCTTCTCTGTCAGTTCCTTCACCACATCGTGCCGCTCATTATTAATTTTATATACCTGACGAGTTTTAAAGTCACCCCTTACCTCTTCATCAGAAGGAAAGACAGAAGAACGCCCCTTCTTCAACAAGACATAAGTCAGCACATCAATATATGAAGGAGTATCATCACCAGCTTTGTTGACATGATTCAAAACATCCCTATGGAGCGTTGCAAACACCTTATTCAAAGCATTTGATGGGAGATTACAGATGATTCTGCGTGCCCAATATGCTTCTATCACATCAAGTACACGATAAATCTCGTTTTCCACCAATCCCACTTTTGATGCATAGTCGAAGAAAGCCATAAAGAATGGATAAGCAATAGTAGAATCCAGCGTTCTGAGCTGGTTCAACTTCCTATTCAGTTTATCTGTACCTATCGTTGCACTATCTACTTGGCTATATATCTTGGCATAGTGATGCATATCTTCCAAGAGCGTAGCCCTGTCAATATTTATATTTTCGGCATACTCTTTAAAGATAAAGTATATCTTATCAATACGTCCTATCTTTCCTTGCTTCATGGTAAGGTAATCGCGTACAAAAGAAGACGGATCATACTTGGTAAACTCTTCTATAGGATTCCAGAATCGAGTATATAAGTCATCCTGCTCAACTGGTGCAAGTGACATCAACAGATAGTTACGTATCTTGTCAGCTTCACTCAGATCAAGACCTGTAGAGTTCAGACTCTCAAATATCAGTTGTGGATCATCATCTTCGTCAAGACGAATATTGATGACTTCCAGTTTCTTGATGGTCTCAAAAAGTTCGTCAATAGTCAATCCGCAATGAAGAATCTTATCATAGAAGAAATCATAGTTGCGAGTAACATTCGATTCTTTGATATATTGCTCCTTGGGCTTATACAGCAAAGCATCAAAAGCCTGCATATCTTTCTTGATAGGTTTCAGTTTTACCTTTCGTTCGTCTTCCTGGTATTCATCCACCAGATAACGCTTGAAGATTTTCTCTACAAGTTTTGCATCAGTCGCTTCTATCAGCCCTTCCTTCTTAGCATTAACCATCGCAATCAGTAGCAACGAAACAGTAGTAATTCGCTGTTGGCCATCAATGATGAATCTGTCTTCTGTTCCAGACTGGATACTTGACACGATACTACCAAAGAAGTGACTCCTGCGGTCGCTATTATGTAGTTTCATCAAGTCTTGAAACAACTGTTCGCAGTTCTCTTCTTTCCAGTCGTAGTTTCGCTGGTAAAGAGGAATGATGAATCGCTTGTCTGATCCATCAAAGAACTTTATTAATGGTTGAGCGTCACCTTTCATGATTAGAATACGGATTTGATGTAATTGATTAATTCAACATTATTACAACTTGGAATCTCCAGCGCTCGACCTCCTTTGAAACCATGTTTACACAACTCTTGTTCAGAAAGATGAGCACCATCATACTCTTCGAGTAATTCAAGCTTGTAAGTAATATCATTTGGAGGCGTTTCCACCCAATATGCCTGATCTTCACGTTTGCAGTTTTCTGCAGTTACTACCATCTTGAAACGCACACATCGTTCATCAGACATAAACAGATACACAACATCTCCAATGGAGAAACGTGCTCTTCCCATTCTCCAACTGATGAAACCAAGACTCAGGATTGCATCAGCATGACGACACCTTTTTCTATTGGCAAAGGCAAGCCAAGTACGATTGTGAGACATATCAACCAATTAAAAATTAAAAACATTCATCAATTCATCTAACACGGTTTTGAATCCATCAAAAGCAGTATCAGGGAATGTATTATAGTTTTTCTCTATATAATCCTTTATTGCCGTCCCTTTATTTCCTATAGAGTTATTTCTAAAATCCTTATATTTCCTGGAATTAATCACTGGTGTGATAACAGATAAATATGCACTTTCAGAAAAAATATCTTCAACCATATAAGTCTTATCAGGTTTAATGGTTTTCTGACCGCCATTTGCAGCAGATATTAAGGCATCAGATGTTGGATAATTCACTGAAGGATAGCTGTCTTGGTAAAACATTGGAATAATTTTCAAACCTCCTCCAGAGATTGCATCAATCTTCTTCCATCCATCTTTCCAACCACCATCATCATAGTCAAATAGGAATACGATTTTCTCAATCTTAGCAATACACTTAGAAAGAATCTGATTATATATTACTTCTGCAGAACTAGCGCTATTAGCAGAGATAATAGCGACATCATTCAATTTGCTATATTTTGAATCTGATTTTTCAAAAATACTAATTGCTTTTCTCAGATATTTATCATCATATTTTCCTTCAACTACAAGTATATATTTCGAACTCAGGATAAACGAGCCTTCAAAATAGTCGATTTCATTATCTGTTAGTTCTGCAAGATGCTTCAATGGCTCTGTATTCTCAATCTTTCCATCATGCATATAAAAGATATTATTCTCATCAAAACCGTCCCATCGCTTGTTAAGGAACATTGGCGAATGAGTTGTCATGATGGTTTGGCCCTCAAACTCTGAAATAAGTTTGAGGAGATCTTTCTTCATTGCAATATGAGTATGAGCATCTGGCTCGTCAAGGAGAATAAGTGAGTTTTCGTCACCTAATACCTTTGTTATACATTCAATAAGAATTAGTTTCTTCTCACCTTCGCTAAGATTGTCAAAATCAATCTTGTTACCTTCAACATTGACTGAAACTTTAATTTCATTTATTAGTTTATCAATCTTGTTTCGATCGTTTTTCTTTGGTTGCGATAACAAATAAAGAAAATTAAAGATATATTTAGACTTTTCACTTTCTAAAACCTGTTTGCCCTCAACAAAAATATCTGTTGTTGCAATAGTATTAAGGTTTATTCCTATAAGGCCTTCATGTGTGATACGGTTAAACCAACTCAATGCAGTATGTGTTTGGAACGCTTCTTTTTTTGCGTCATCAATAGCAAATTCAAGCTCAACGTCTATAGGAGTGCTAATATTTAGAGTCTTTTTCAAGAAGCTCTTCACTTCTGGATTATTAGAGCAAACGAGTGAAATCAAGGCAATTTTCCAGCAATATTTGTTGACATAAAGAAACCTTGGAGAAGAGTATGATCGCTTTACTGCCTCATTAAAATAATCCATATGATAATTCTCAAAAGCAGCATGCCACAATCTTAGGTCTTCTCCACTATAACAAGCAATTACAGATGAAGGGAGTTCAAGTTCTTTTGCTTTGCACTTTTTCCCATCTTTCTTAGCTTGTCCCTTTTTTCGTGCATATATATGCCCATTCAACTCATACTCAATTTCATAATCGAAAGGAATTCCTGAGCCGTTCTTATTGACTATTCCATCAAAAACTATACTTATAGCTTCAAGCAAATTGCTCTTGCCTGAACCATTAAGGCCGATCATGGCTATATAGCCATTATTATTGAAGGAATATAGACCTTTGAGATTTTTATAACTATCAATATCTAACGAACACAATTTCATAATTATCCAAATATCAATTGTTCAAATTTATGTTCAGCCTCATTTTTGGACTTCAATCCTTTCATTTTAACTTTTTCAGCATCATCATATATTTTCTGAACGTGATTAGCAATTTCTTTTTGAATATCTATAGGGGGAACTGGAACTAATAGATTCTTCAAATAAGACAGTGGAACACGTTGTTGACCAGCAGATCCTGTAAAGTGTTTTGTTGCATCATTTAATAACGTTTCTAATCGAAGGAGACAATGAATATATCGCAAATCTATTTTTATAGTTAAATTGCGTATTACATAAAACTCCGTTGAACCGCAGCCTAAACCATTTGTTAGATTTTGAACTATTGCCGATTTCCCATTCTGCATACAAGGGGTGATTTTTGCCCAAAGAAGGTCACCATCTTTAAATTTTGTATACCCCTTGCTATTATATACAGAACATTGGTCATTACCCATCCAGCAAGCAAACTCATCTGAAATGCTTTGCATCGGTATGAAAGAAATCATTTCTTCATTTTTCAAATGGCGAAAAGATGTTTGAGGATTAATAGCAACAATTTCACCTAACAATTTGTTTTCATACATAGTAGAATATAGTATGCCTTTTTTATAAGAACTGTTCACGCTCCATGATAGAAGTCTAGAAAAATGTTGAAATTTTATAAATCCATCATTCTTATTTTCAGATTCCTTTTGCGGTATAGACAAAGCAGAAAAAACATATCTCTCAACTATAGACTTTGTTTTGTTTATCTCTATTTGAGACTTTCGGAATGCATCATAATTAGTATAATAATCTTTCAAAATTATTTCTTGTTCCTCTAAACTTGGCAATGGAATCTGCTGATTGAGGAAAGCATCTTCTTGAAGATAATGTCTATTTGTTGTTCCGTTACTACTTTTTTCTGCAAAATCGAGAAACTGTTGAGTTTTTGTAACTAACGTCAAAAACTGAGGATTTATTCTTTTATAATCAACATCGTAAGTCCAGAAATTACCTGTAATAATCGCACCTTCTGCTATCGCAGGAACGACACCATAAGCTCCATTGCGAGCGTCGATTTTCGAAAGAAGAAATTGACCTTCATGTATAACGAATTGCTTTTTGGTACCAATCAATTTTCCATCCTTCTCATCTCTAATAGTGATGTTACCACCTTTTGTGCTTACTGTTACACGTTTATATATTATTCCGTCTTGAATAACTATAGCCTCTTTTCTGCGTGTAAGAAACGACCCAATCCTTGCCATTGGATATTTTCTTGTAAATCCCAGATCTTCTTCATCAGCATACTGGACACTCCAATTAGGAATGTCCTTATAGTTTGCAAGATGTAGATACTTATATATCATATTTACCATGTCGTACTAATCTTTACCATAAAACACCTCGGGTTCGCAGACTATACCATCGACCTCTTGTATACGGGTCATCTTGCCATCATTATATTGATATGATGTATTCGCATGTCGTTTATTCCAAAGATTATTTTCCTTGCGATATTTAGTAAACTCTTCTAATAGAGGTTCCAAATCGTTTTCTATCTTAATTCCAATAGAGTTGATGCCCGCACGTTTAATGTCGGCGATTGGAATCACATAATCAAAACGCTGCTTGACAAGTATTTTTGTTTCCTGATCAATCGCTGCTTCAATTTCTTTTTTCCTTGCTCGAAGAGTCTTCTTCTCTGCAGCAGGCAATGCATCCTTTCCTCTTTTAGCCAAATCATTTTCTATCGAAGTTAATTCCTCGATATATTTGTCTTTAACTTCTGCGAATGCTTTGACTTTTATACCATTGTATTGTGCCTGTTCTTTTTCCGTAAAACGCTTGAAAAACATGAGACTTGGTTTTACTGTTGCACCAGCTGCCATGAATACATCTTGTGGAATAGAAACTATCAGTAGAATCTTAGCTCTACCCTCAAAGTATTCTCGCACATTCTGCAGATTGGTATTATTCAGCACACCTTCTGGCAAAACGATGCCTAAACGTCCGCCAGGCTTAAGCAAATTCAAACATCGATCTATAAACAGAACCTCTGTAAGTCCACTCATCTTGCCAACTCCAAATTGGTCAAGAAGTGATTCGCCAATATGATCATTCACCTGCCTAAGAGCAGCAAGGTATTCTTCGCCATATCGCTTAACATAAGCTTTGATTTTAGTTTCATCTGTAAACTTATCAGCTTCAGTGATTTTAATGTCTTTATCTACACGGGCACCAAATGGAGGATTAGTAAGAATTACATCAAAACGACCATCCCATATACCATTGACATTTAAAAGACCATCATGATGATGCACTCCACCATGCCCATCACCATGCATTATCATATTCATCTTGGCTGTACGTGCCATACGTGGATTAGCATCGGTACCATAAATGCAATCAAAAGACAAGCTACGTAATCTACCTTTCGGATTATTGACATCGACCTCGAAGTTCATTTTAGCAAAGGCATCAGATACTTTGGCATCAATAGCTTCTTGCTCTTTGGGTTTCAGATCATCATAATTTCCAGGAATGAGTTGCTTTTTTACCTCTTCTTTACGTTGTTCTAATTCGGATTCAATCTGCTCACGTACATACTCAAAAGCTCGAATCAAGAAGCCTCCACTGCCACAGCATGGGTCACAAATATATTCACCCTCCTGAGGATCAAGGACTGACACCATAAACTCAACAATGGTTCGTGGCGTAAAAAATTGGCCCAATTCCCCACGGAATGTACGTCCTAAGAATTTCTCAAATGCAATACCCTTGACATCATCAGATGTTGTAGAAAGATTATAGACCTGAAGTTCCTCAACAATCTTTTCGAAACTTGTCTCTCGAATTCGGATTGTTTCATTTGGATCGAACAGATTGTCTTTAGAAAAATCTTCCTTGGTTTTCTCAAACAAGAATTGATAAAACTCTGGAGCATCTTTTGACTTCATGCTGTTGTAAGCATCTTTAAGCTTTACAAATGCATCCTTTGAGAAAATTTGAGTGCCAGTATTGTCCCGCTCGTAACGAATCTTAATAAAGAGAATTTTACTAATTTCGTCAAAAGCCGCTTCTGGAGATAGCTTGTCGTTATTTCTAATGATATTATGGCATTTATAAAGTAGGCGAGAGAATTCGTCTCTGGTAAATGCTTTCGTCTGATTCAACAATTCTTTCACCTTCTTCTCATCTGTCGCTATCTCTGCACTTGGAATATCTACTATCTCCTCAAGTTTCTTGGGAAGTTCACCTTTCACAACTTTGAAGACACGAGTTTCCTTGAGGTTGGTCGTAACAAAGAAATCCGCACCAGCCCATGCAGCATAGTTATAGCCTTGATAATAATCTTCCTTTCGGATAGTAACGCTTTCCGCTTTACATTCAACCACTATAAAGGCACTTTTACTGTCTGTTTTATCTTTAGCCGATTTCCAAATAACAATATCTAACTCCTGATCCATTTGCTTTAAGTCATAGCCATAGCTATCTACCAAGCGGCAAATATACCTTTGGCGTACCTCTTCTTCTGGTTTTACGACAAGCCACTTATCTTTAAGAGGAGCGTATATCTTGTTGTCTTTTATTTGTACTTCCATATTGTTATTTAGGCATTCGCCCTGTTTATTTGATTCTACTTCTTTGGCTTTTCTATCACCATATACTTAGCCCCACTTTTAACAAGTGTGCCCCAACCGTATGGGCAGTTATCACGCAGGTAGATGAATTGCTCGGTAATTGTTTTGTCATTCTTATCATCGTATGACTCCGAGGCTACACTGACAAGAGTAATGTACTTGCTACCTTGTTCAGAATCTTCTACCCAGTAATTGTCTTCTTCACAGTCGAGCCATTTGTTTGTGATAATCTCCTTTTCAATTTGCTGTGCAAGTGCTAGTCTTTCTTCGGCATCGGGGAGCATCTCTGTCAACTTGCGATTATATTCCTTGCATAGTGCTTTCGTTTTTTTCTTATCCGTCAGTTGTCTGACTTCTGCATCGTATTGGTGCATCAAGCTTTTAGCCTCTTTGAGAAGGTTTCGAGAGATTGGCTTGAAGTTACAGAACTCACCATCAACAGCAACCATAGGGAATCGACGCTGAGCATTGAGACCACTTTCGTTAAGAGAGTACCATGTTACAATGCAGAAGTCTTTATCGCCAGGTCCCACTTCCACCTCGTTAACCTCCATGAAAACGAGAGGGTGCGGAGTGCTTTCTACAAAAGCATCGCCTTTCTTGAAATGTGGCATTGGTTTTGATTCTATTTTATCCATGCTTGCTTTTCTTACAGTTTTACCACTTAAAGGTATACACCATCTACCCTTTAATACGATTACTTGCTTTTCTCTATCCTCAACAGTTCGTTTATATCGACTTCGAGGAGTTCTGCAATCTTGACGAATGTCTCCATAGGTGGTTGGCTGGCATTGGTACACCATTTACTCACGGTAGTCGGTGCACACTCCAACTGCTCGGATAACCACTTATTTGTTCTCTTCTTATCCGCGAGAACTACTTTGATTCTATTTTCCATTCTTATTGTGCTGAGGTTGTACCTTATTATAATTTACGCATACAAAATTAGCTAATTTCCCACGAAATAACGAAGGAAAATCATTTTTTCTGCAAAATACAATCACTTTTATGCCTTTTTCTTCACTTTTGTATCCTTTGGCTCCAAACTTGCAGCCTCTTCATCCAAGGTTGCAACCTTTGAACTGGAGGTTGCATCTTTTGCATCAATACTTGCATCCTTTTCTTCGTCTTGTGACAAGACTTGTGACAAAGCTGGGGACAAGCTAGGGACACCGCCATTTTTACCGCCATTTTTACCGCCATTATCTGTTGCATAGCTTGGGTGCAATCCCCATTCATGATGGAAGCAAAGAAAGTTCTTTGCTTGGCAAGGCGTCAAAGCCAAGCGCGAGAACATCCATTCAGTAGGGAACAAGCGAAATATATATATTTTGCGATTTAAGTTCGATTTTTGCAAGAAAACTACAAAAATCGAACTTAAAAATGGGTTGAATATCGATTGGGGGAATATTCTCTTTGTTTATCTGAAGGATATAAAGGAGAATGGGCTGAATTAAAAAAGTGGCAACATTGGCAGAAATATAAGATAGGCAAACTTGAAGAAGGTAGTCCAAATCAAGAAAATGTGGCAGGTTTGTGATTTTTTCTGTGTTTTCTTTTGGTTGTTTGGGGAGAAATCTGTACCTTTGCAGTGATTATGTAACATGTTGATTATCAATGGTTATTCCCGTTTTTGCGACATGTGTGCAACATCCGGTGCTAACGCATTGATAGTCAGTTAAAGTCGTTTTCGAGGAGGTGAAGTAAGGCAACGCTAAATATCAAAAATCAAGAAAGCCCGTATAACTCAAGTGTTTGTGCGGGCTTTTTTCGGAAATAACAAATATCATCAGATGAAGACAAAGATAGTTTATGCCGTAGTGAGTGATGAAAAGGATGTTTACATGGAAGAGGTGTTCCTCTCCACCTATTCTCTTCGGCGCCACAATCCTGATGCTTTCGTGGAATTGGTGGTTGACAGTAAAACTGATGCAACCATCAAGGGCGACAGGGAAAAGATGTTGAAGTATGTCAATAAGAAGACTGTGGTCAACGTGCCCGGTCATTACAACAAGGTGCAGACATCACGCTATCTAAAGACCAGTCTGCGGCAGACGGTAGAGGGAGACTTTCTGTTTATCGACTCCGATACTATCGTAACCGACAGCTTGGCAGAAGCCGACTCGTTAACTGGTAACGTGATGATGGTTCTCGACTACCACGTATCGCTCCAGCAACGTTATAACGCCAAATCTGTCCGTCGGCGACTGGAAGCGACCGACGTGGATTGGAACATTGAGATGCCTTACTACAACAGCGGCATTATGTACGTCAAGGACTGCGAGGAGAGTCGTCGTCTCTTTGAAGTCTGGCATGAAAAATGGAAGAACAACGTCGAAATAGCCGGCATACACTTCGACCAGATACCGCTAGCATATGCCAACGAAGTCACTTCGCATCTTATTACCGAGTTGGACGGGGTGTGGAATTGTCAGATTATGAACAACGGACTACCCTTCCTCAACCGTGCAAAGATTATACACTACTTCATGTCGTTCGCCAGCATCCGTGCAGCCAAGCCATATCGTTTCCACGACAAGCAGTTGCTGCTCGACATCCGCAAGGAGGGAGACATACCCGCTCACATAGCCGACATGATAGACCGGGCCAAAGAGATGTTCTTGATCCCCAATCAGATAGCAGCTGGCAGCGAGACTGCATTGCTGAATAACAGCCTCTACAAACTATACATATCCCACCCTCGCATCTATTCGCTCTTCAACACCATCGCCTGTTATATCCTCAAGATAAGTGGCAGCAAGTAATATTATTTTCATTAACTCCTATTACCACAGACCATCGTCAATTTGATTGCCGAGAACTTGGGCTACAACTCCTAAAGCCGACAAATTCTTGCTAATTCTTGCAAGTTTTTGCAGAATTAGCAAGAATTTAAGTGATTATATAATAGTGTGTTATTTTGAAAGAACTTCTATCAGATGGTCGAGCGTTGGGATGATGGTTGCAAACTCCTCGTCAGTCATTCCCCGTTCATGTAGCACAGAGGTCATGCAGTCCGGTATGGTGGTCGCCTGTTGCTGCAACGCCCGTCCGTGTTCTGTCAGGGCAACGATGGTCTGGCGTGCGTCTTTCTTGTTCTTCTTGCGCGTCACCATCTTCATTGCCTCCATGCGTTTGATAAGTGGTGTGAGGGTGTTGCTCTCTAAATAGAGTCGTCGTGAGATAGCATTCAGGGGCAGGTTATCTTGTTCCCAGAGTACCATCAGCACCAGATATTGTGTATAGGTGATGCCCAGCTGAGCGAACCATGGTTGGTAAACCTGTATCAACAATCGTGCCGCTGTGTAAAGGCGGAAACAACCTTGTCGGTTCAGTTTTAAGTTCTCACTATCCATTACCACTTCTTTAATCGTTTACGATGCAAAGTTATGAATTATTCTTGAAATTGAATAAAAACATATTTATAATTTAATATATTTTAATAAAATAATCGTTTACGATTAAATGATTTTTGAAGGGTATTATGGATAGAGACCTTTACCGCTGGATATTCTCAATACGAAGTTTGAGTGTGCCGGCAGGGACACGGACTTCCACTACATCCCCCACCTTTTTATTAAGAAGGGCTTCAGCGATAGGTGACTTTATGGATATTTTCCCTTCTCGGAGGTTTGCCTCATGCGGACTGGCAATGGTGTAAGTCATCTTGTTATTATTGGAAAGATTGGTAATCTCGACTTTACATAGCAGTTGCACAGTATCGCTACCGAGTCGTGAAGTGTCAATAACCCTTGCGTTGGCAAGTACACGCTGTTTGAAACGTATCCTTCCCAACAGACGGGCTTGTTCACGCTTAGCGGCATGATACTCAAAGTTCTCACTAAGATCACCTTTGTCACGAGCCTCCGCGATAGCCTCCCTTACCTGAGGCAATTCTACGTTCTCCATCTGTCGGAGTTCTGCAACGAGCTTGTCGAAGCCCTCTTGGGACATATATTCCATAATAGTTTATTGTTATTGCAAGTTTTAATTATAAGAAAATGTTTATTACATCAACAACCTCTCAATCATAGGTATCTCGATACGGCCCCGGTGAAGGGTGAGCAGTCCGTCTTCCTGCATTTTGTTCAGGGCAATGGAGATGTCCAATCGGCTGTCATTCAGCAGATCTGCAAGTTGTCGCATCAGCAGATAGAAAGTCTTATGTCCGGCAGGATACAGGCAGTGGGCAAAGAAAAAATGGATGATGCGCTCGCTAAGTGATTTAGGACTTGTTCGCCATGGATGGTGCAGTAATCGCTGTGTCTCTGTAGCCATCAGGTTAAGCATGTTAAGGCGGAATACCAGCTGTGTCTCTAATAGCAACATCACCTCTTGTTTGTCGATAGTAATCAGGTTGACATCTGTGAGAGACGTATAGGTATGGGTGTATTTCTGCTGGATGCCGAACAGACGCTCAGACTCTGGCAGAAAGGGAGCGGAAAGCCGTTCTACGACACGATAAGTGTTATTGTCACTCATTCGTTCAGCCTGTATTGTTCCGTTAATCAGAAAGGAGAGTCGGTCGCAAGATTCTCCGGCACGAGCCAGACACTTACCTTTGGGGATTTTATGGAAACCAATCTTAGTATGAGTCACGACTTCCATCAAGTCGGCATGACTCATACCCTGAAAGAGTGTAAACTGCAGGAGTTTATCGTGGATTTGAAGTGCTGACATTATCGTTCTATCTTATCCTTCATAGAAGGTGAGTACCAGACGGCGAGGTTGTTGTCTTGATCATTATATATAAGGTATGCCATCAGTTCCGGATGTCGTTCCAGAATAACCTTCGCCCCCTCTAGTCCCATCACCATGAAAGAAGTGGCATAAGCGTCGGCGGTGGCACAGTCTTTAGCCAGAACGGTAGCCGACAGGATGTTATGCTGGACAGGATATCCAGTCTTGGGGTCGATGGTATGGGCATAGCGTTTTCCCCCCTTATAATAGAAGTTTCGATAATTGCCACTGGTAGCCATCGCCTTATCCGTTACGTTCAGAATGGTTTGGTATTCTCCGCTGTTCTGCAGAGAGTCCTCTGTGGGTTTGATGACTCCGATTTTCCAAGGTACCCTTTTAGGACTGATTCCTTTAGTAATAATCTCGCCACCAATCTCAACCATGAAATTAGTGATACCCTTGTCTTTCAGCAGTCGTGCCACCACATCCACACCATAGCCTTTGGCGATTGCCGAGCAGTCTAACATGACCCTGCGGTCTGCTTTCTTAATAGTCTTACCTTCTGCGGTGACCTTCTTCCATCCTATAAACTGTCTGATAGAGTCCACCTGCTGTCGGGTAGGCATCTCACCATTCTTGAAACCGAAGCCCCATGCATTGACCAAGGGAGCCACCGTGATATCGAAAGCACCATCTGTCTCTTTTGATACCTCCATCGCTTTGTTGAATACCTCCATGAACATGTCATTTGCCTCTCCGTCATCCCCACGATTGATATGTGAGATGATAGATTGCTCATTGAACATCGAGAGGGCGTCGTCAACGTCTTGCAGTGCTGCCTTGATTTCTTCGTGATAGTCTTTGTCCGACTGGTAGTTAATGGTATAGAAAGTTCCAAAGACAGGACCTTTGTTCAGTTGATAGGGCATTGCCTGCTGTTGGCGGATAATGAGGATTGTACCCACGATGAGCAGCAGAAGGAATGGTAATTGCCAGATGAGTTTCTTCTTGGTCATAAATCGATGATAACATTGAAATGAGCAGCAAAAGTATCTTGGTCATTGATGCCGAAGCCAGGGACATACCAACTCTGTCCGATGTCCCCTTCCTTATGAGAGATACGCCGTTTGTAACGGACATCCCATCCCAGATGTAAGGGTCCGAAGATTTTTGCGTCAATACCTAATACCACTTCCAGCCAGTGCATATTACATTTCATCCCTTCCACGCCGAAGTCTGTGCTATACTGCCATACGGGATCAACGAGTCCTTTACGGGTGATATCAGCCTTGTAAGAGGTAAAGGCATAGCGGATGCCCCCATACAGACGGTTTGGCTGGTGCTTGTTCTTCAGCAGGTTGAGATCAATTCCCAAACGGAAATAAGGAGCAGTTGTCTTATAGACGATTTCAGTCACTTCGTCCTTCTCGTGATTAGCCTTTCCCACGCCAATCTCCACAACAGGGAACCACTGGTCATGCAGGTTGATGCGCAAGGCTCCTTCAATTTCACCATGGTCGCTGAACATCAGCATGGCAGGTCCCACAAGGTCAAAAGAGACAGAGAACCCGCAAAACAGTGGTATCGAGTCTTTCTCCATGCGAAACAATTTCTGTGCATGGGCTGTCGTCGATGCCGCAACGAGCAGTGCAAGACTAATAACGAGCCTTGAAATAGATGTGGAAATGTTCGTTCTTGTCATCATAATTGACGGTTGATTTAGAAATCACGATGGAGTCGATGATATGGTGTGTCGTGGATACATTAGTCAGGTGGTGGAAATAAGCAGGCTGACAATCAACAGACTCAAAGTGCTGATAGTTTTCTTTCTCGACACGGACCGTGTCACGATAGGTATTCCCTAAAGTATCGCACAGGATGAAATAGAGCACGTCCTCTGGTTGGGTGTAGCTGATGCTGACATCGAAGTAGGTAACCCCAGTGGTGCTGTTCAGTAACGTGACAGTATCCCCTTTGTCAATTGTCTTCGTCATAATGGTCAGTGTGTCAACGGTCAGCGTATCGGTCGAGCCGTTGGCTTTCTTCAGATAGTATATGGTACTCACCTTGTTCTGCACTGGGCAGTCGATGCTTGTGCAAGCACCAATGACCATTATAGTGAAAATGAAGCCTATTATTTTCCGCATCTGATCTCCTCCTCTATCTGATAGTCGTTACGTCCGGCACTGTTGCGGCTGATGAGGTCGCCTAAGAATCCGGCGAGGAACAGTTGCGTACCAATCATCATCATCGTCAATGCGATGTAGAAATAAGGAGAATCGGTCACCAGTCGCATGGGAACATGGTTATAGAGTGCCCATGCCTTTTCTGCTCCCAAGAAGAAAGCAGCGAAAAAGCCAATGATAAACACAAGGGTTCCTAAGAATCCGAAGACGTGCATCGGTTTCTTACCGAAGGTGCCAAGGAACCAGAGGGTCATCAGGTCGAGGTAACCATTGACGAAACGGTTCCAACCCATGAACTTCGACTTTCCATATTGGCGTTTCTGGTGGTGTACTACCTTCTCTCCGATCTTGTCGAAACCAGCATTTTTGGCAAGGTAGGGGATGAAACGGTGCATCTCTCCGAACACCTCAATATTCTTCACCACCTCTTTGCGATAAGCTTTCAGTCCACAGTTAAAATCGTGCAGGTTCTTGATGCCGCTGACCTTACGTGCTGTGGCGTTAAAGAGCTTAGTGGGTATGGTCTTCGACAGTGGGTCATGACGTTTCAGCTTGTAGCCGCTGACAAGATCGTAACCATCCTCCTTGATCATCCGGTAAAGCTCTGGTATCTCATCGGGAGAGTCCTGCAAATCGGCATCCATGGTGATGACCACATCTCCCTGTGCTTCCTTGAAACCACAATAAAGGGCAGGGCTCTTACCATAGTTACGACGGAACTTGATACCTTTCACATGTTCTGAGCGTGCGGCAAGTTCTGAAATAACATCCCAGGAACGGTCCGTTGAGCCGTCGTTAACGAAGATAATCTCAAAGCTAAAGTTGTTGGCAGCCATCACACGCTCTATCCAGTCGTAGAGTTCTGGCAGCGACTCGTCCTCATTATATAAAGGTATTACAACTGATATATCCATATTTTTTAGTTTAGAGTTTAGGGTTTTGGGGAGTCAGACTTGGCAGTTGATCTCTGCATGATTGCTGCAATGGGAATACCAAGTATAAATCCGGTAATTATATTGATAGTCAGCATGTTCAATGCGAACTCAATGGGACGCATTCCTGCTAATAACTTGATGTTTTCGTCCATTTCAGCTTCCATGCCATATAACTCAATCATCTTCCGTCCTTCAGGTGATTGTGTCGCCTCGATGATCTTACCCATCAGGAAACCATGATCCATGAAGGTGAAGTAGAGGTATATGGCGATGGCAAGGAGCACGCCGGCATAGAAGAATATCAGTATGGTATAAGCATAGCTACGTGCAAAAGAGATGATGCCCTCTCTTCCATAGTCACGGAAATGGCGCAGTCTGCTTGCAGCAAAGAAAGGAGTGGCACAGATCAGTACCATGGCGGCAAGTCCCAGCATCGGATTCGATAATCCGAGGATATAACATGCAAAACCACCTATCCACAACAAGGAGAGCAGTGCCCCGTCCTGTCGTGCAAAAGCTTTTAGTTGAACATATTCTTGTGGTGTCATATTGGGTGCAAAGTTACTGTAATTCGAGCGAATTGCAAAGAAAAAAGTCGTTTTTCTTTGTGTTTATCATTTTTCTTTGTACCTTTGCAGCCGCAAAACGGGCAAGTCCTGTACGGCCAGCTCCCTCGGAATCCTCCAGGACGGGAACGTAGCAAAGGTACTTGGTTGTAGCGGCGCGATACAGTCAGCTTGCCCACCCGCCTCTTTAGCTCAGTTGGCCAGAGCACGTGATTTGTAATCTCGGGGTCGTTGGTTTTCCCTTTTGGTGATGTCAAGTCCAAAAGGGAATCTTTTCGTTTTTCTATCTGATGATGGCACTCCAACCACCTCCAGGAGCCAGATGCACCTTGATCTGGTCGCCTTTCTTTACCCGTTGTGATGTCTTCACATAGTCGTTGGCATCACGGTCGGCATTGACACCATCGGTAAATATCTCAGCATGGTGGTTGCCGTTGCTGAGCATGTCAAGGGAAATCGTCAGGTCACGTGCCGTCCAGTCGGTCATCGCAGCCACGTACCATGTCGTTCCTTTACGTTTGGCGATGACGGCATACTCCCCTAATTGTCCGTCAAGGGCAACGACCTCATCAAAGACGGTAGGTATCTGGGCGATAAAATCCGTGGTAGGCTGCTCACGCTCATATTTCGTTGGTGCGTCAGCAAGCATTTGCAGAGGGGCGTCAAAAATAGTGTACATTGCTACCTGATGGGCTCGTGTGCCCTGACTCATCGGGTGATCGTTGTTGCCAAAGAACTCTGCTCGAGTGGCATTCGTCATAGCTCCCGGGGTGTAGTCCAGCGGACCTACCAGCTGACGCAGATAAGGAATGCTGACATCATAACGAGGTTGGTTATGCAAAGGACCGTCTCCCACGCGGGGCTCCCACTTGGAGTTCTCCAAGCCTTTGACTCCCTCAAAGTTGACGATGTTGGGATAAGCGACCTGAATACCTGTAGGGCGATAACCGTGATAGTCGAGCAACAGGTGGTTGCGGGCAGTGCAGTCGGCAATTTTCCAAGCAGAGCGCATCACTTCCTGATCATCACGGTCGAAGAAGTCCACCTTAAATCCTTTCACACCCAGTGAGGCGTAGTATTTGAAGTCCTCCTCCGTATTGTTGATACAGTTACGCCACGAGCTCCATAGGATGATGCCTACCCCTTTTTTCTCCGCATAGGGAAGCAGACTCAATAGGTCAATCTCCGGGTTCAGTTCAGAGCGCAGCGACTCATCCGTGCTCCATCCCTCGTCGATGATGATATATTCCAAGTGGTTCTTTGCCGCAAAGTCAATATAGTATTTATAGGTGTCAGTGTTCATTCCGGCATGGAAAGGAACACCAGTCAGCATGGTTGCGTTCCACCAGTCCCAAGCCACCTTACCGGGTTTGATCCATGAGGTGTCTTGAATCTGGCATTTAGGTCCGAAACGTAGAGGAAGATTAGCCGTCAGCAACTGCTTGTCCTGCTCGGTCACCAATACGATACGCCATGGTAAGGCATCTTTTACCTCTTTTGCGATATAGTTGGCACGCTCTGTAGGTACGAGGTTCAGACGGGCATGACCACCAATGACTGACTTGGTGGGGTAGGGTGCGAAAGTAGCCTTCAAGCCATGCTGCCCATTCTTAAGCAAGAACATACCTGGATAGTCGACAGCCCCCATGTCGGCGATGACAGCGAGTTTTCCTTGGGGAAGGCGTACGGCAAGGGGATTGATGGCAAGTGAGTCAGTGAACATCTTCGACAAGGGTTGCTCATCATAATAGGACTCAAAGCTATAGCAATAGCGCTCTCCACCGCGGTTGTCGTTAACGTATGGGATAAATGCGTTGTAATCTCCTGCAAAGTTAAACTCTGCCGTTTCCTTATTGATAGTGATACCTTTCTTGTTTAATATGTTAATGCGGTAGGCGGCAGCATCGTTATCGGCACGGAATTCCACACTATACTGTTTGTTTCTGACGACAGCAGTGTTTTTCATCACTTTGCCGCTCATCTTCTCGAAAGCCCCATTGAGTCCTATCTCAGAGGGAGTCAGTACGGTGGTGCTTCCTTGTTGTACTTCCCATGTTAACCGGTTGGCATCGGCATGGATAGTGATTTGCAACTTACCATCGGGTGATGTGACGGTATAGTCCTTGGCGGTAGAACCCAAAGACAGGGTCAGTAACATGATTAATAAGAATGCTTTGCTTTTCATATCGTTTTGTTTTTAGTCTAAGTCCACAACAGTGATGCCTGAGCCGCCGAACTGTACGTGCTCGTCTTTGGCACTCTTGACGTTCGGAACGGTATGCAGGTATTGACGAATGAGTTGTCGTAGGATGCCAGAGCCAGTACCATGTAGAATGCGCACTCTGCTCATTCCCACCAATATAGCATCGTCGATGAAGTGCATCACGGCATCAATCGCATCGTCACCTCGCATGCCCCGCACATCAATGTCCTGATGGAAATTATGTTTACGGTCCTCGATAGTGGCACTGGTGATACGGGTCGTTTGGATGGCAAGATCAGAATGGTCGTTTTTCTTTTTCTCTTCTTTGGGCTTCTCCGCATATTCTAATTGCTCCAACTTGACTTTGGTGCGTACTTCGCCAAATACGACGGTGGCTTGTTTGCCAGAGATATTCTCGACCTTACCGATGGTGTTCAGTCCTTTCATGCGGACGGTAGAGCCGACGGTGATAGTATGTGGCTCGGAAGGTGCTTTAGCGACAGCACTCAAATGAGCTGCGGCACGTTCCTCCTTTTGAGCTTTTTCGTTTTTGCGTTTTTCCTTGCGGGCTTTCCGCTCCTCCATCTGACGCAGTTTCTTGGCGAAGTCTTCTTCACTCATCAAGCCACGAGTGTCGTCATTGACCACTTGCTCACGGAATTGTTGGAGTTCCTCACGAACAAGGCGGGTACGCTCTTTCTCTGCCTGTGCCTCCTTGATTTCACGGATGGTATTCTCTATCTTGCGGTTAGCCTCGGCAAGCAGTTCCTCTGCCTGTTGCTGGGCACGACGAAGGATAGCCTTACGCTCACGCTCTATTTCCTCCAAATTTGTTTCATAGCGTTGGATATGTCCTTCCAAAGACTTCTCATGCTGGTGGATTGTCTGCCGTTTGCCCTCCCAATAACGCTTATCACGAACGATGTCCTGCAGGTACTTGTCACTTTGGATATAGTCAGAGCCTACGATATCAGAGGCATCTTTGATGACTTCCTCAGGAATACCTGTCTTACGGGCAATCTCAATAGCGAAGGAACTGCCAGGCTGACCGATGGCGAGTTGGAAGAGTGCCTGCATCTGATGACGGTCGTATAGCATGGCACCATTCACCACTCCCTCATGGTCTTCAGCGAAATGCTTCAGGTTCTGGTAGTGGGTGGTGATGACTCCGAACGCTTGCTTCTGCCAGAACTGTTTGAGCACAGCCTCTGCGATGGCACCACCGATGGTAGGTTCTGTTCCCCCTCCGAACTCATCTATTAATAATAAGGTACGAGAGTCAGATTGCTTCATCATGTTCTTCATGTTCAGCAGGTGACTGGAATACGTCGAGAGGTCATCAGCAATACTTTGTTCATCACCTATGTCTATCATGATATGGTGGAAGACACCCACTGTCGAACGGTCGCCAAGTGGGACGCTCAGTCCACATTGCAGCATATACTGGAGGAGTCCGACAGTTTTCAGACATACAGATTTACCGCCCGCATTAGGACCGCTGATGATGAGCAGTCGTTTTTCTTTGGTAAGGATAATGTCGAGTGGGATAGCCTTCTTGTCTTGTTTGGAAAGCGAGCGTTGCAGCAGCGGATGGATGGCACGAATCCAGTCGATGTAAGGTTCTGGCTTCACCTGTGGCTCGAAAGCTTGCATCTCCTGAGCCAGTTCTGCCTTGGCACGTATCAGGTCAATCTGGGCAAGGAACAGGTAGGAGTCAAGAATCTCCTGGACATGAGGACGTACCTCGTCTGAGAAAACCGTCAGGATACGGATAATCTCACGACGCTCCGCAGCTTCCAGCTCACGCACCTTGTTATTAGCCTCTACCACTTCGGTGGGCTCAATGAATACCGTCTTACCCGTTGCACTCTCGTCATGAACAATACCTTTGATGCGACGTTTCAGTCCGGGTGCAACAGGTATTACTAGTCTGCCGTCACGCATGGTGGGAGCCACGTCTTTATCAACCAGACCGTCACGCTGTGCGGCATGTAATATAGTATATAATGTACGTGAGATACTGCCCTCCGTCTGTGCAATCTCATGTCGGATACCAGCAAGAGTCATTGTGGCAGAGTCCTTGATCTTTCCGAACTTATCGAGGATAGAGTCGATACGTCGGATCATGGCAGGGAATGTGAGCACGTCCTCGGCAAGCCGATGCAGGGCAGGGTAGGGGTATTCTGGATTCTCCTCGTCGCCTCCGTTTTTGTTCAGGAAGTTTACTATCTGCGTGATAGTCTCTAATGAACGGCGCAGGTCGAAGAGCTCATTCTCTTCCAAATGGGTATTCTCTAAACGGATGCGGGCAATAGACTCCCTGACATCAAAGAAGTAGTTAAGCGGGAAAGTCTCTGCCTCCTGTTGTATGCGACGGAACTCCCGTATTTGTTCTAACCATTCATTGATGGTCTGTGCGTCATCGGAGAATGCCATCTCGTCCACCTTCTCCTTGCCCAATGTACTTAGACACTGAGCCTTTAATAATGTGCGTATCTCGTCAAAGCCAATCTTAGTCTCAAAGTTCTTCGGATAAATCATGCTGCAAATTTAATCATTTTACCCCTATCTGACAAAAAAGTACATCAAAAATTTGCAAGTTTGGAAAAATACCATTACCTTTGCACCGCTTTTCGAGACAAGTAGAGCACTGGAGAGATGGTAGAGTGGTCGATTACAGTAGTCTTGAAAACTACCGTACCGAGAGGTACCGGGGGTTCGAATCCCTCTCTCTCCGCAATATCACTTGATTATCAGTGATTTATGAGATTTACACCCAATTTTACACCCCAAAATGTAAAGTTGGGTGTTTTCTTTTTACTACGTGTATGACGGCCACCACCATAAACAGCAGCATTAACCCTGCTGCGACCCGTGAGAGTGGCATGGTTGCCATCGACCTTTATGTCCATCTGCTCATGCTCTGCAGAATAATAGTTCAGCGTGCCGTTGGCGATTGACTGGATATACTCCGGCTTTGACTGGTGCATGCCCGTCATGTGGGTCAGCACGAAGTCATCGGCATGAACACGGTTCAGCGTAGCCGTGTCCTTCCTGACCATTGCCTCATACATCTCGCGATAGAGGGCTTCTATCTGTTGCTTATCATCCATAGCTTTATCTGATAAAATTGGCAGCATGACCATCATAAGCCATGCTGCCGCAAATATTTTCATCCGTAGGTCTCGATAAGATATTTCACGAACTGCGGGTCCTGGAAGTTCACCGTGCCCGTATCATGCTGGTTCATGGTGGCTATCTGAGCCATTTCTTCCGATGTCAGCGTAAAATCGAAGATGTTGAGGTTCTGCGCCATGCGCTCCTTGTGGCTCGACTTGGGAATGGCTACGATGTCGCGCTGCGTTAGCCAACGGAGAGCCACCTGTGCGGCACTCTTTCCATACTTGCTGCCAATTTCAGCCAGTAGTTTGCTCTTCACGATGCCGTCCACGCCCTGACCGCCGAGCGGGCCCCAGGCCATCATCTTCGTATCGGTCTCTGCCAGCAGCGGCTCGATGCTCGTCTGCTGAATCATTGGGTTGCACTGCAACTGGTTCACCATCGGCTTCACATCTACATAATGGGTGAAGTCGAAGAATCTTGCGGCCTGGAAATTAGACACACCGATAGCACGGACCTTACCCGCCTTGTAGGCCTTCTCCATAGCCCGCCACGAACCGAACACGTCGCCGTAGGCCTGATGGATGAGCAACAGGTCGATGTATTCGGTCTTCAGTTTGCTCAGGCTCTCGTCGATGCTCTGTGCGGCCTTCTCCTCTCCAGCATTCGAAATCCACACCTTTGTCACGAGGAAGATGTCCTCACGCTTCACATTACTCTTCGCGATGGCAGCACCCACACCCTCCTCATTATAGTAGGCCTGCGCCGTATCGATGAGCCGATAGCCCACTTCGAGTGCATCCGTCACACACCGTTCAGCCTCCTGCGGCGGCACCAAAAACACGCCATAGCCCAGCAATGGCATCTCTACTCCGTTTGTTAGTTTGATAGTATTCATATTTTGATTTTTTTAATGCGTAGCCTTCAAATATTGAAGATCGCCATACCAATAAGAAGCGGTACAACCGCCATCGATGAGGAAATCGGCACCGCTGATGAAGCGTCCACGGCTTGACATCAGAAACTCTGCCAAGTCACCCACTTCGTCGGGTGTTCCTGCACGACGGGCGGGCATTCCCTCAATCATCTTCAGATAACCCTCTTTGCGCGGGCCGTGCAGCTCGTCGTTGGCCAAAGGCGTGATGATGATGCCGGGAGAAATGCTATTGATGGTAGCTCCGCGACGCCCCCAGCGGGTGGCTTCGTACATCACGCGGAGCACATTGCAACGCTTCGAATACTGATAGGCTTTCAGCGTGTCGTTGATTTCCTTCAAGAACGGCAGTTCTAGCAGTTTATCCGTAGGTGTTGTAGCCAAAGCCTCGTTCTGCTCATGAGGCAGTGCCGGCAGACGATGGCCGCTCTGCGAGGAGATAATTACACCCGAACCTCCTTCTGCTATCACCTTCCCGAACTCTTCCAAGAGTACACTCGTGCCGTAGAGATCCACACGCAGTATATCTTCAACAGGAGCCTGTGAGGGCGATACTCCTGCCGCATTTACCACGTTCGTCACTTCACCTTTGTTGGTGGCCAATTCTACCAACTTCAGAATGTCTTCCTTTGAGCCAAGATCACACTTCATGGTGGAACACTCGAAGCCAGCGTTCTCCAGCGTCTTAGCGGCTTGTTCCGCATGCTCCAAACTGTAGTCTGCCAGTACGACCTGCTTGCCAGCTGACACTCGGCGGATAATCGCCTGTCCGATGCTCCCGGCACCTACTAATACTGCTACCTTCTTCTTCTTCTTCATAAAGTCTTTTTATTTTGCTAATGCTGCTATTTCTCTTGCCTCGCTGTCGGCATTGGCGGCCTCGGCACCATGAATGGGAGTTCCGTCCTCTACATTTGCCCCTGGGCAGAGCTTCTTGATGAAGCGTACCGAACTACCCATACCTGAGCCTTCGTTGGTACAGAAGGGGATGATGCGTTTGCCCGTGAAGTCATACGACTCCAGGAACGTGTAGCACACCATCGGCATCGTGCCCCACCAGTTGGGATAGCCCAGGATGATGGTGTCGTACTCATCTATCGACTCCAAAGGATTCTTCACCTCAGGGCGAACCTGGTCATGTAGTTCCTGCTTGGCTTCCTCGATGCAAGTCATGTAGGATTTGGAATACTCGTAGGTCGTGTCAATCTGGAACATGTCTGCATCGGGCAGCAAAGCCTTAATCTTCTGAGCCACCACTTCCGTATTACCCAGTTTCAAGTTCCTGATGCTTCCGTTCACATAGTTCTCTCCGCGACGAGAGTAGTACGCTATCAGTGTCTTTCCCATAGCTGTTTATCCTAGAGCCTGATTCGTTGACCATTCGAAGTGCTGCTCACGCTCAGCAATCCACCAGCGACCTTCTATCTTCACATACTTGTCGTAGTAGCGTACGGCGTGGGTAGTCAGCACGTCCTTTCCATCCTGCTCTGTCACGAGTGTAGCCAGAGCGTAACATGTTCCTGTAGCGTGAGTCTCGTCCGCGAAGTCCACGTTCTGCTGTCCGTTCATGTGAAACGACACCTTGGCGGCACCGAATGCCTTGTACTGACGGATCATGTCCTGCACGTCGCGGGCCTGCATACCCAGTTTGTCACCGAAATACACGTCAAGCTTGATGTCCGGACGGAAAATCTCCACGTAGCAGTCCTGGTTGTTCTTGTCACTCTCGGTTGCATAGAAGTCAACTAACGCCTTCAACTCCATGCGGTCTTGCATTCTGAATTCCATTATCTTTTCGATTTTAAGTTTTACGGTGCAAAGGTACGGCAATCCCCGGAAACTGCTGTTACACAATTTGCGGGGGATTTTACCAAATTCTGACTTTCGTACCTTTTTGCTTCGATACAGGGCAGTTATTCTCTGAACTGACTGTCGTCTTCTTCGCTCGTGACTCGGCATAGTCCATGCAAGCATGTCTCTGCTCTCGCTACTCCCTCAGTTCTGATGGCTTCGCTCCTAAATTTGTCTGGACATAGCGGCTGAAATGTGAGAGCGACGAGAAACCAAACATATCGCTGATGTCAGTAAACGAGAGACTACGATCACGTAACAGTCGGCTAATGTCGAGTGATGTGTAGCGGGTAATCCAGAACGCAGCAGGCAACCCGCTCACTTTCTTGCAGACCTCGCTCAGATATTTCGGTGTGACGCAGAGCTTGTCGGCATAGTAGCCGATGTCACGGTTCTGGCGAAAGTCCCCACGTTCCAGCATCGCCATGAATTCCTCCATCAGCTGATGCTGCTGGCTGCTGATCTTGTCTGCCGGATAGAGTTGGGCATGGAAGTCGAAGAAGTCGATGATCATACACTCAATGGCATTCCTGAGTGCATCGTGGCGAAAACAATGTCCAGTCTGTGCCAACCTACGCTTCACAGCCTCGAAATTCATGCGACACACCGCCTGCTGCTCAGGTGTCAACTTCATGATGGGATTCTGGAACAGCGACAATTGCCCTCGCATACCATAGTTCGACTGCGGTGTGCTGAGTTCGATGAACTTCTGTGTCACGTAGATGACATCCACTTGAAAGTCGTTACTCTCCTGTAGGTTCATCACCAAGTCGCCTCTTCTGGCAATAATCATGCAGTCGCCCGCCTCGAAGCGGAATGTCTGCCCATTGCGTTCAAAAGTGCAATGTCCTCCGTAGCAATAGGCATGACAAAGATAGTCGGCAAATGCTGTTTCACCAATCCTCTTTAATGTGTCGTCAATGATGATATGCTGTATAAAATCGCTCATCGTTCTCTATATAGTTAAGCGTCCCGTAGTTCTCCCACTGTTCTGCAAGAGCGGTATAGGCGTTTTCTTCGTCAAACAGTTCCATCATCTGATATTCTTTGCTTTCCGTAAATCCATCATGTCATCCCAGAAGTCGTCAGCATCTGCATCGGTGAATCCCTCATGTGACATTTCTTTGAGAATAGAGTCCAAGAGCTGCATCTTCGTCACCTGAAGGTCTGGTGCCACATCAATAGGACATGCCACGATGTCGCCCAATGAACCGACATGCACATTGGAAACGGCAATCTCGCCATTGATGAGTTTCACCTTAATACGATTGCCAGAGCCATATTCAGGCTTCGTGTTCAGCAGTTCTTCGAAGAGTGGAACGTTGGCGTATGCTTCTGCATCAACTGACTGTAACAGTTCCCTGAGTGTCATGCTAATATTCATAAAACATCCTAAAATCAGGCACAAAGTTACGCAATATTCACGGGAATTTATCAGAAATGACTAATTTTGCAACATTATTTAGGAGATTAGCCATGCCAAAGGAGAGGAACAAAGCAGACGGCTATCGTGAGAAGGCTTACGAGGGTGACACCAAGGCGATGAATAACCTTGGGGTCTGCTACGAACGTGGCACTGGGGTAAAGGTCAATCTGGAAATGGCTTTCGAGTGGTATATGAAGGCAGCGGAGCAGGGCGGTGTCTATGGCTGTTTCAACGTTGGCGAGTGCTACTATCACGGCAAGGGTGTGGAGCAGGATGCAGAGCTGGCCTTTGAGTGGTACATGAAAGCCGCAGACAAGGGTGATATGCAGTCACAGGTCAACGTGGCCAACGCCTATTATCTCGGCAACGGCACAGGGCAGGATCATCACAAGGCTTTCCTCTGGTATCGTGAGGCTGCTTTCCAAGGGCATATTCTCAGTCAAAAGAATGTGGGTGCAGCCTATTGGAACGGCGATGGTGTGGAGAAGAGCTTGGAGGAATGTGTGTTCTGGTATGAGCTTGCCGCCAACGGTGGCGATGCCCAGGCACAGTTTGCCACTGGTTGGTTCCTGATGACGGGTACTGGCGTTCCCAAGGATGAGCGCAAGGGGCTGAAGTGGATTCACAAGGCAACGTTTCAAGGATTCCAGCCCGCCATCGACTACTGTAAGGAGCATGGATATAAGTGGTATTAAAGAACAGAACTAACAAATACGAATATGAAAAAGGTCATTGTTATATCAACGAGCCTGCGTCATGGCTCAAACAGCGATATGCTCGCTGAGAAGTTTGTGGAAGGTGCAAAAGCTGCCGGAAACGAAGTTGAGAAAATCTCGCTTGTGGGTAAGAGCATCCAGTTCTGCAAGGGCTGTATGGGATGCCAAAAACTGGGACATTGCGTCATCAAGGACGATGCGAACGACATCATGGCCAAGGTGCTGAAGGCTGATGTCGTCTGCTGGGCCACACCTGTCTATTATTATGAGATGAGCGGTCAGATGAAGACGCTCATTGACCGCATGAACGCCATGTACGAGCAGGATTATCAGTTCCGTGATGTCTATCTGCTGACCACAGCAGCAGAGGATGAAGCCGAAACGCCCAAGCGTGCAGAGATAGGACTGACGGGCTGGATAGACTGCTATCCGAAGAGTCGCCTGGCAGGAACGCTGTTCTGCGGTGGTGTGAACGATGCCCGCGAGATTGAAGGCAATTCCAAACTGCAAGAGGCTTACGAATTAGGAAAGAGCATCGGCTGAAAATATCAACAATATGAAATGTTTCGTGAACTGATGCCAGAGTTAGCAGATGAATATCATCTGATAGCTCCCGACTTCCCTGCCTTCGGACAAACGGAAAGCCCTGACCGTGAACACTTCACTTACTCTTTCGACCATCTGGCTCGCATCGTAGATAAGTTTACAGAGGCTATCGGATTGACTAATTCGGCCATATTCTTCCTCTGCTGGTTTGGCCTTTTGGTCTTTTTAGTTGACGGAGTACTGAAATTTCAGACTTTGGTTAACTATTTCGGTTCGTATATCTTTGTCGAGACTGCTTTGCTGCTAGTGGTCATCCTACCAACGTGGGCAATCTACAGATTAACAAAAGAAGAATGATTGCAACTTTTTGTTCTGGAATTACGTCAAACAGATAGAAACTTTTAAAAGATAACGATTATGATACTCTCAACAACCCCACAGATTGAAGGTCACACCATCCGCGAGTACAAGGGTATTGTGACAGGTGAGACTATTATTGGTGCCAACATGTTCAAAGACCTCTTTGCAGGCATCCGCGACATCGTAGGAGGCCGTGCTGGCGCTTACGAGAAGGTGCTTTCCGAAGCCAAGGACACCTCCATGCAGGAGATGATACAGCGTGCTCAGGCTCTTGGAGCCAATGCCATCGT